>NZ_JANFQO010000020.1 GCF_024437735.1 Tahibacter harae
CGGGCGCTTCGTGAGTTCCGGCATGCGGCTCCAGGCTCTCCCTCGGTTGCTCACCAGGGGCTTTACGGGCGCGCATGCCGGCTCTCGACGCCTAGAGTACGGGGGCGGCGAGACATAAGGGCTGGGGTGAGGGGGCAACGACCAACGCGCCTCGCCATCGAATTTTCGCGAAAGTCCTCAACAGGTGAAGAACCGGCAAAAACCGGAATCTCTCGCGACTGAAGCGCCGCCCCCTCACCCAACCCTCTCCCCGCACACATCGAGTGCCAGGCCTGATCTTCACACGCCTCGCACCTGACCTTGCGCCACATGACCGGCAACACCGCCAGCGCACTGCTTCACGCTCCTGCCAGCACGCTTTCCGACGGCCGCAACCGCCAAACCGCCGTCCAAGCACATCGCTACCCGGGGGCGACAGCCCCCTCATCCGTCCTCAACAGTCATTCCCACCCACACGCCGATTCGCCCCGCACCAGCCTCATCCGGCCTGGGACGAAAGCCGGCCCGAGGGCGTGACTTGAAACCGAATCCCTGACCCGGCTCGGCATCCGCACACCAAACCCCGCCTCCAGCCCTCCGAGTTCATCCCCAGCCTCCAAGCCCCATACCCAGCTTCTGAACCCGATCCCGAATCGCAAATCCGCAACCCTCGCTTCTCCCGTTTGTCCCCCGCCCCGCCCTGTGTGCAAAATCGCCTTGTCCCATCCGCTGCGGATGCAACTGCCATGACCGCTCCACTGCCGCCGCTACAGGCTCGCCGGTGCTAGCCGGCCTGTGCTGCCTGCTGCTGTCCGCCGGACTGAGCGCCGGCCCGGCCGTCAGCCTGCGCCCGGCCATGCTGGATGCGCCGCGCGAGGCGCTGCAGCGCGGCGACGCGCTGCTGGCGCAGGGGAACCTGAGCCCGGCCGCGCGCGAGCAATTGCTGCGCGACATGGCCACGGCGGCGGTGCTGGTCGCGCCGGAGCAGGCACAGCGCATTGCGGCCGAGCTGGATGCGCTGGGGCGCGAAGGCCAGCGTCCGGCCGCGGCCGCGCTGGCCGACCTGCTGCGCGCGGGACTGCGCCTGGAAAGCAACGACGTTGAGGCCGGTTTGGCCCTGGCCAATTCCGCCACCGCGACGCTGCGCAATCTCGACCAGCCGTACTGGAGCGCGCTGGCCGACCTGGAAAGCTGCCACGCCCTGCTCAGCGCCAGCCGCAGCGGCACCGCGCTGCGCTACTGCGAGCGCGCCCACGCCGCAGCGGGCGTGCTGGACGAATACGAGCGCGCCAAGACCGACAACCTGATGCAATGGGCGCTGTACGCCACCGGCGCGGCCGCGCGCGCGCTGCCCTTCGCCGAATCCGCGCGCGCACGCTACGTCGCCCTGGGCAGCCGCGGCGGCATCGCCATGATGGACGACAACATCGCCGGGCTGCAGTTGGCCCTGGGCAAGCCGGCGCTGGCGCTGGCCGCCTCGCGCAGCGCGCTGGCCTATGAGCTGGCCAACGGCAAGATCCAGCACTCCGTTTCCTCGCGCCAGAACGTGGCCAAGGCGCTGGCTGCGCTGGGCCAGCCGCGCGAGGCGCTCAAGGAGATCGACACCGCCCTGGCCACCGCGCGCCGGCTGGAACTGGGCCGCCTGCAGGCGCAGCTGCTCGCCAGCCAGGCGCAGATCGCCGAGCACAGCGGCCGCCTGGCGCTGGCGCTGGCCGCCACGCGCGAGCTGATCGAACTCAATGCGCGCCTGTCCAGCCGCGAAGTCGAGCGCGCCGTGGCCGAGCTGGATGCCCACTACGGCGCCCAGGCGCGCGAAAGCGAGATCCGCGCCCTGCGCCAGGCCGCCGAACTGCAGACCGCGCTGCTGCGCGCGGCCGAGGCGGACAAGGCCGGCGAACGCACCCGCGCCCGCTTCTACGCCCTGGCCCTGGTCGCCGCGCTCTGCGTGGGCGTGCTGCTGGCCGCGCTGATTGCGTTGCGGCTGCGCTGGCTGGCCCGCCTCAACGCCGCACTGGAGCAGGTCAACCGCACCCGCGCCGACATGCTCGCCATGGCCGCGCACGAGGTGCGCAACCCCATGGCCGCAATCAGCGGCCTGATCGACATGGCCCTGCACCGCATCAACGACCGCCGTGCGCGCGGCCTGCTGGAAACCGCCCGCGCCACCTCGATCGAGCTGGTGCGCACGGCCGAGGACTATCTCGACCACGCCCAGCTCGCGCTGGACCGCATGAACCTGCGCCAGGAAGCCTTCGACCTGCCCGCCCTGCTGGCCCAGGTCGCCGGCCTGTTCCACGCCGAGCTGGCCGGGCGTCCGCTGCGCCTGGTGCTGCAGGCCGATCCGGAGCTGCCGCGCCTGGTCTGCGGCGATGCTGCGCGTCTGCAGCAGGTGCTGGTCAACCTGCTCGGCAACGCGGTCAAGTTCACCAGCCAGGGCGAAGTGCGTCTGGAAGCCGTCGCCCTGGCCGGCGAATGGGTGCGCTTCCGCATCAGCGACTCCGGCCCCGGCATCGCCGCGCACGAGGTGGAACGCCTGCTGCAGCCGTTTGAACGCGGCGACGGCCGCACCCGCCGCGGCACCGGGCTGGGCCTGTCCATTGCCAACCAGCTGATCCAGGTCATGGGCGGCCAGCTGCAGATCGAGACCGAGCCCGGCATAGGCAGCCGCTTCGCCTTCAACCTGCACCTGGCCGCCGCGCCGCGGCCGGCCGCGCCGGTGATCGCCGCGCGCCGCGGCCGCGTGCTGCTGGTGGACGACGACCCCGCCATCCGCGAACTGCTCAGCGCCCAGCTGGACGCGCTGAGCCTGGAACACCGCGTCGCCGCCGGCATAGACGAGGCCCTGGCGATCTGGCGCGAGTTCCACCCGGAGACTTTGCTGGTCGACCTGCACCTGGACCGCGAGAACGGCGTCGACCTGATCCGCCGCCTGCGCGCCGAATGCGCTCCGGCCGCACCGCCGCGCTGCCTGATCCACAGCGCCTCGCCGCCGGACGGCCCGCACGACCGCACGCCGCCGGAGTGGAACATCCAGTGGGTGCGCAAGCCCATGCCGCTGCGCGAACTGGGTAGACTGCTGGGCGGCGATGCCGCAAACATGGATCGCGAGAAGCATGGATCTAGTGCGGCGGTGGCCTGAGTTCACCGGGAACACGCAATGAAGGAAATCGTGACCACATCGCTTCTGCTGCTATTGATGGCATTTCCCGCGGCACAGGAAACGCGGCGGGAAGACGACGGCTGCGCACCCGGGTTCAGCATCGACATCCGTGGCGTCGCCTTCAAGCGCCGTGCACCGGCGGAAAAGCAGCCGCTGGAATCCGCCATCGCCGACGCCGAGCAGCTGCAGGCACTGACGGCCCTGCTGGACGCCACCGCAAAATACAAAGATTACAAATACACAATATCCGGACACACCGACACCGAGGAATGCAGCGGCAGCGACTGCGCCGCGCTTTCCCTGCGCCGCGCCCAGGCAGTACGCGACTGGCTGGTGGCAAAAGGTGCAAGCCCGGCCCTTTTCGTCGCTGTGACCGGCGCCGGCGCGGACCGGCCGATCGACGCCAACGACACCGAGGAACAGCGCGCCAGGAACCGGCGGGTGGAGTTCGATCTGGTGTTCTGACCGGGAAAAGGTTCGGATACGGCCGGCTGCGGCGCGGACCAGCTGCAACCGGCGTCGCGCCGTATCAGCCCAGCGCGTCGCCGGCAGCCAGGCGGCGCAGGCAGCAAGGCCCTGCGCCGGCCTGCAATCTCAGGGCAGCCTCACCGGCAGCGGCACATTGCACACTTCCACTTTGCCGGCCGGCTGCAGATACCAGTCGTCGGTGCGGTTGCGGCGGGTCTCGACCAGGGCGGTGAAGGTGTCGGTATCGGTGCGCAGCAGTTCCAGCTTGCTGCGCTCGTCGGGCGGCAGTTCGCTGCCCAGGCGTACGGTCTTGAGCGGGATGCGCTGTTCGGGCTTGTCGTAGAAGCCCAGCGCGCCGCCGCCGCGCGGCAGTGCGGACAGCAGTTCCATGCCCTGCACCACGCGGCCGACCAGGGTCACGTTGCGGTCCAGATGGCGCGGCGAATGGCCCAGCACCACGTACAGCTCGCTGCCGTTGCCGCTGTCGGCGGCGTTGTCGCGGCCTGCGCCGACCATGCCATAGCAGTGCGCCAGCCAGGTGCGGCCGGCCTTTTCGTCGCGCGCGGCCGGGAAGCCGCCGCTCCAACCCACCTGGGGCGCGTAGACATCGCCGTCGGGCAGCGCCACGAAGGGCTGTTTGGCGATGGCCTGGGAGAACTCGCCGGGCAATGAGCGCCTGGCTTCGCCGAAGGGCTTGGCTTTGTCCTTGTCGCCGGATTCGGGATCGCCCCACTGCACCACGTAGTTGTCGTGCACGCGCAGTATGGCCAGGCCGTCGAAATAGTGCTGGCGCAGCAGGGTGCGGATGTTGGCCACGTGCTGCGGCGCGTACTGCGGCGCCAGTTCGATGATGACGCGGCCGGCGGCGAAATCCAGGTACACGCTGTTGTCCGGATCCAGCCGGCGCCAGTCCGACGGCTTGCTCGCGGCCAGCACCTCGGCCATGGTCCTGCCTTTGCGCGGCGGCGTATCGGCACCGGCCTGGCCGGCCAGCAGCGCCAGCAGCACGGCGGCGGCAATGCCCGCGCCGCGGCGCAGTGCGGGGTTGCAGCGAGTCTCGGACGTACTGGCCATCACTTTTCTCCGCCGTGGTGAGTCTGGATTATAGGCACGCAAGCGTTCCGCCCAGGCAACGGCCGCGCCGACGGAAGATTTCTCGAGCGTCCGCGCCGGTTCCGACCGGCCGCCAGGCGGCCGGCGCAGCGCCGCACTGCGGCCGGCAGCTGCGGTTCCTGTGTGAACGCAACGCAGAATTCCCGTCCGCGGCATGCGCGTCGCGTGCATTCGCCACACGACGCCGTGGTTTTTCGGCAAAAGAAAACCCGCGCCGGAACCGGCGCGGGTCGGTTGCAAAGCCGCGGCCGCAGCCGGTCAGAACTTCATCGCGAGACGTGCGAAGTACGAAGTGCCGTTCAGGCCGAACTGCACGCTGTCGAACAGGTGGCCGTTATCGGTCTCGTCCGGATTCTGCTTGTCCGGGAACTGGTCGAAGATATTCGCCGCGCCGACGGTGAGCTTGACGTTGTCGTTGAAGGCGTAGCTCACGCTGGCGTCGGCCGAGGTCTTGGCGCCGTAGTTCAGGAACACCGGCGGACCGGAGAACGAACCCAGCGTCTGCGAGCCGAAGTGGATGATCTTGAACATCGTGTCCCACTTGCCGAACGAGTAGTCGAAGGCCAGCGTCGCCTTGGTGCTGGGTGCGCCGTCTTCGATGAAGCGGCGTTCGCGGTCGGACAGGAAGGTCTCCGGACCGCCCGGGCCGGACAGCGGTCCCGGCACGTTGACCTGGGTGATCTCGGTCTTGCCGTGGTTGAGCGCGAAATACGTGCTCAGTTCGCCGTCGCCCACTTCGGTGCTGTGGGAAATGGTGAGATCGATGCCGGTGGTGCGCGTATCCACGGCGTTCACGAAGAACGCCGCCGCGCCCACGCCGCGCTGGACCAGCAGCTCGCGCAGCTCGTCGCTGATCGCCTCGCTGTCCGCGGCGAACTGGCCCGACAGCACGACGCGGTCGTCGATGTCGATGCGGTAGCCGTCCAGCGTGACGGTGAGGTTTTCTAGCGGATTCCAGGCAAAGCCCAGGGTGAAGCTGGTCGCCTCTTCCTCGCGCAGCGATTCGATGCCGGCGGTGCGGGCATAGACGCTGTCGTTGCGCGCGAGCAGGATGTCCAGCGGATCGCCGCCGACGAATTCCGTATAGGTGGACTGGAAATCGCGCTGCTGCAGCGAGGGTGCGCGGAAGCCGGTGCTGGCCGAGCCGCGCAGCAGGAAGGTGTCGGTAGCCTTGAACGAGGAGGTCAGCTTGCCGGTCGTGGTCTGGCCGAAGTCGCTGTAGTCCTCGAAGCGCAGCGCCGCGCCGGTCATGAAGCGGTCGGTCCAGTTGAGTTCAAAGTCAGCGTAGGCGGCCCAGCTGGTGCGGCTGGAATCCGTC
The DNA here is from genome assembly GCF_024437735.1 of Tahibacter harae. Taxonomy (GTDB): domain Bacteria; phylum Pseudomonadota; class Gammaproteobacteria; order Xanthomonadales; family Rhodanobacteraceae; genus Tahibacter; species Tahibacter harae. Next base: position 6,039 of record NZ_JANFQO010000020.1, read on the forward strand.
TCGTCGTTGGGCTGGAAGCCGGGATAGCCCTGGCTGCCGGCATTGCCGCCGCCGGGGCCGTCATAGTCGTCCCAGGAGCCGCGTTCGCCGGCGAAGATCTCGTAGTTCTCGCGGCGGCGCTCCAGGCCGAACGCGACGTTGGTGCCGGCCAGCACATTGTCCAGATAGCGCGAGAAATCCAGGTTGGTGGTGTACTGGGTGAAGGCGTAGCCGCCGGCGTCGAACTTGCTCGCGCCGCGGCCCGGGCCGCCGTTGAGCAGATCCTGGTTGGCCTGCGAGGCGTTGATCGTATTGCTGATGTTGTTCAGCAGCTCGTTGTAGCCGTAGGTCTGCGAGATGTCGGCGCGCCAGCCGCCGAGTTCGGCCCACACGCCGGCGATCAGGGTGCGGTCTTCCAGGTCGCCGTTGATGTAGGGAACGAATCCATTCGGATACATTGCCGCAGAGTTGCGCGAAGGGATGTCGTCGCTGCCGATGCCGCCGCGGGCGAAGGCGCCGGAGGAGGCGTAGCGGTCCTGGTAGCCGCCGCTGAAGTAGAAATGCGCGGCGTCGCCGAGCGGGATCTCGCCGTTGAGGAAAATCGTGCGGTTGTCGGTCTTGGTGTCGCCGATGGTGCGCGGGCCGACGGAACGGTCGGAACGGCCGCGCTTGAGCCATTCGCCGGTCAGCGCGATGGCGCCGCCGTTGGCCAGCTCGAAGCCGCAATAGGCCGAGGCCAGCGTGTTCTCGCCGTCGCCGCGGGAATACTGGCCGAAGCCCAGCACGCTCTCGCAGCCCGGCGTCTTCTTCAGCGCGACGTTGATAACGCCGGCGATGGCGTCCGAACCGTACTGCGCCGCCGCGCCGTCGCGCAGCACTTCCACGCGCTCGATCGCCAGCAGCGGGATGGTGTTGAAATCGGTGCCGGTATTGCCGCGGTTGCGCGCACCGAAAATGTTGACGATGGCGGCCTGGTGCTGGCGCTTGCCGTTGAGCAGGACCAGGGTCTGGTCCGAACCCAGGCCGCGCAGCATGGCCGAATCGACCAGGTCGGCATTGTCCGCGCCGGTCTGGCGGGTGGAATTGAACGAAGGCGCGATGTACTGCAGCGACTGCGCCAGGTCGAACTGGGCGCCCTGCTCGGCGATCTTGTCCATGGGAATGATGTCGACCGCGACCGGCGTCTCCACTTCCGAGGAACGGCCGTAGCGGCGCGAACCGACTACCGAGATGGTTTCCAGCTCCTGCGTGTCGCTCTTGGCGGCACCGTCCTGCGCGGCTTCGGCTTCCGCCGTTTCAGCCGCCAGCAGCTGCGCCGGCACCAGTGCCGTCACGCAGCCAAAGGCCCCGGCGGCCCACAGCGCAGTCCACAAACGTGATTTCCCCATGACCCCACTCCTCCGATTTGTTCAAACTTCGTTAGCTTACCGTGATGGCGAATGAACGTCTAAGCTTATGCCGCCCGAACACTGCGGCAGCCGTCACGTCTCCACGGCGGGTACCGCCGGGCTGCGCGACGGCCTAGCGCAGGGCTGCCGGCCTCAACCCGGCCCCCCGGCCGGGTCGCGGTCTATGCGCGAGGTGCGGCGCGTGTCCGCCGTGAACACATAGACCAGCAGCGACACGCCGATGCAGGCGGTCACGTACCAGTAGAAACCCGCTTCCAGGCCCTGGCTCCTGAACCACAGCGCCAGGTATTCCGCCGTGCCGCCGAACAGCGACACGGTCAGCGCATAAGGCAGGCCCACGCCCAGCGCGCGCACCTCGACCGGGAACAGCTCGGCCTTGACCACGGCGTTGATCGCCGTATAGCCGCTGACCGCGGCCAGCGCGAGCACGATCAGGCCGAACGCCTGCAGCGGCGTGACGCCGGCCTCCAGCGCGGCGAACAGCGGCACCGTGCCCAGGGTACCCAGCACGCCGAAGCCGATCAGCAGCGGGCGCCGGCCGATCCGGTCCGACAGCGCGCCCACCAGCGGCTGCAGCAGCATGAATACGAACAGCGCCGCAGCCGAGACCGCGGTCGCGTCGTCCTTGCTCATGCCGGCGCTGACCACCAGGTATTTCTGCATGTAGGTGGTGAAAGTGTAGAAGGCCAGCGTACCGCCCAGGGTCAGCCCGACCACGGTCAGCAGCTCGCGCGGATGGCGCAGCAGTTCCTGGATCTGGCGGCGCGAACGGCGCGCCGCGGACTGGCCCTGGAACGATTCGGTCTCGCGCATGCTGCGGCGCAGGTACAGCGACACCAGCGCGGCCAGCGCGCCGATCCCGAACGGGATGCGCCAGCCCCAGTCATGCAGCTGTTGCGGCGTCAGCAGCACGCGCTGGAGCAGGATCAGCACCGCCAGCGCAAGCAGCTGGCCCATGATGAGGGTGACGTACTGGAAACTGGACCAGAAGCCGCGGTGCTCGCGGCTGGCCATCTCGCTGAGATATGTGGCCGAGGCGCCGTATTCGCCGCCCACGCTCAAGCCCTGCAGCAGCCGTGCGAACAGCAGCAGCACCGGCGCGGCCACGCCGATCTGGGCATAGCCCGGGGTCAGCGCGATCAGCAGCGAACCGCCGCACATCAGCAGCACCGACAGCACCAGCGCGGCCTTGCGCCCATGCCGGTCGGCGTACTGGCCCAGCAGCAGGCCGCCCAGCGGCCGCATCAGGAATCCCACGGCGAACACCGCCGCGGTATTGAGCAACTGCGCCGTCTGGTCGCCGGACGGAAAGAATACCGGCGCGAAATACAGCGCGAAGGCGGTATACACGTACCAGTCGTACCACTCGACCAGATTGCCCACCGAACCGCTGAAGATGGAGCGCAGGCGCTGCGTCGTGGTCAGTCCCTGCGCTGGCGGCTTGGGCGGTTCGGTCACGGCAGGCTTCCCGCGGAAAGTGGCCTAGCCTGCCACAAAGCCGGCGCGGCAGTGGTGCTTGCGCGGCATGGCCGCGGCAATCGTACGAATCGCCCAAGCAACCTGCCGCGGATCGTCATGACCTGGCCGCGACCCCCACTGCAAGGCAAACAGCCCCGCGCCCCAGGCCGCGTTCAATTCAACGCAGGCCCAGCCGCGGCCCTGGATACGGCCTACATCCACCACCACCGCTTCCGGCAGATCGACGCGCTCGTCGGCGAGCAGGCGTTCAAGATTCGCATGACTTGGCCACAGGGCGTTTCTGCCCCCGGCTCCGGCGCACAGCCTAGCGGCCGGCGGCTCATGTACGCCTGACCCACCCCGCTTCGTTCCTGCGTGGAGACAGCTGTCATCCAACCCACGGAGCACTCCCATGCCGCGCCATCGCCTCGCCCTGCTGCTCGCCTGCCTTCCGCTGCTGCATGCCTGCGGCGGCAGTCCCGAAACCCTGGCCAAGGAAGTGCAGTCCACCTTCGAGGAGGGGGACATGGAGGGTGCGCTGAAGCTGGCCCATTTCGAGCAGATGCCCGCCGACCTGCGTTTCTTCTTCCTGGACCAGGTGCGCGAATGCGCCGCGGAGGGCACGGTCTGCACGGCCAGCGTCACGCCGCTGGACGAGGATTTCAAGCAGAGCCTGGCGCGCCTGGCCGACCAGGGACTGGAAAGTCCGTATACGGCCGAGGGCCTGATCCTGCTGCAATCCCGGGAGGCCGACGGCAAGAGCAGCGGCAAGATGCAGATGCCCTACGCGAAAGTCGACGGCAAGTACCGCCTGGTCGCACAGCGCTATACCGCGGCCAAGCTGACCGAGCTGCGCGCCACCACCAACCAGCAGCTGCTGGAGCAGATGCTCGCCGCCGGCATCTACGATTCCGCCGCCGGCGAACGCCGCACCGACTGGAAGGATTCCGCCACCGCCCTGCCCGCCGATGGCGGCGAGCCCGGCCAGCACCTGGTGCGCAGCAGTGCGGCACTGCATGCGGCCGTGCTGGCAAACGATCCGGATGCCGCGGTGAAGTCCGGCGACGGCTTTGCCGCGATGGTGCTGGCGGACAAGGATTACGAAGGCAAGCCGGTGCCCCGGGCCGAACGCCAGGCCAAGCTGCGCACCCAGTCCGCACGCTTCCTGCACGATGTGAAGGTCGAAGGCGGCTGGCTGCGCGGCCAGGAAGCCATTCTGCTGGTCAACGCCAGGGACGGCGTGGACTGGACCGCCCGCGGCGCCGTGTTCCTGAGCCGCGACGAACAGGGCGCGTGGAACATCGCCGGCAAGCAGCTGGTGAGCTACCCGCAGTAAGGCACCGCGGCGGCCGGCCGGGCTACCATGCCGGCCTTGGCAAATGCCGGCCCGGCGGCCGCTGCGAGGAACAGGTATGGGGCATGACTGAGCGCGCGCACTACGCCCGCGCCAAGGCCGAGTTCGAACGGCTCAGCGAGCTGGCCGGCGCCGACCGGGAGGCAGCCCTGGAGGCCATCACCCAGACCGATCCCGAACTCGCCCGGGAACTGCGCCGCCTGTTCCAGGCATCGGGGCACAACCTGGCCAGCCTGGACGCGGCGCCGGCCGAAGCCGTGCCGCGCTTTCCGCGCTACCGGGTGATCCGCGAGATCGGCCGCGGCGGCATGGGCCGGGTCTGGCTGGGCGAGCGCGACGACGGCGGTTTCCGCGGCCAGGTCGCGATCAAGCAGATCTACCGCGAGAGCTGGAACGCCGCCGACGAGCGCCGCTTCCTGCGCGAGCGGCAGATCCTCGCCTCGCTGGATCATCCGCATATCGCCCGCCTGATCGACGGCGGCCACGACGAACACGGCCGTCCCTTCCTGGCCACCTGGTTCGTCGACGGCCAACCCATCACGCGCTACTGCGAAACCCACGCGCTGGACCTGCGCGCGCGCCTGGTGCTGCTGCGCAAGCTCGGCGACGCGGTGGCGCATGCGCACCGCCAGCTGGTCGTGCACCGCGACATCAAGCCGGCAAATATTCTTGTGGACGGCCAGGGCGAGCCGCGCCTGCTGGATTTCGGCATCGCCGCCGTGCTGGACGGCGACAGCACCGCGACAACGGCCGGCAGCCCAGCGCCGCTGACCCTGCGCTATGCCGCGCCCGAGCAGATCCTGGGCGAACGCTCGGCCATCGCCTGCGACATCCACGCGCTGGGCTGCCTGATGTACGAACTGATCGCCGGCGAGCCGCCGCACGCGGACGCCGGCGCCGCGGCGCTGATGCACGCCATCGTGCACGAGATGCCGCCGGCGCCTTCGGTCGCCGCAAGACGCCTGGGCCGCGCGATTCCTTCGCGCGACCTGGATGCGATCTGCCTGCGCGCGCTGCGCAAGCGGCCGCAGGAACGCTACCTGAGCGTGGACGACTGGAACGCCGACCTGGGCCGCGCCCTCGCCGGCGAGCCGGTGCAGGCGCGCCGCGGCGAACGCGGCTACGCGGCGCGGCGCTGGCTGCGGCGGCGCTGGCCCTGGCTGGCGGCGGCGGCGTCGCTGCTGGCCCTGGTCAGCTATCACCTGGTCAGCATCAACCGCCAGCTGGCCGCGGTCGCGCGCGAACGCGACCGCGCGGCGGAACTGGCCGATTTCACCATCACGGTGTACCAGTCGGCCTCGCCGGCGGAAATCCGCGCGGAAAAAGTCAGCGCGCTGGGTCTGCTCGACCGCGCCGCCGCACGCCTGGAAGATCCCACAGCCGAAGCCGACCAGAGTCCCGCCACCCGCGCCGCCGTGGTCGCCTCGCTAGGCCATGTGTACTACGAGATCGGCGTGCGCGACCGCGCCGCGCGCCAGTTCGAGCGTGCCCTCGCATTGTTCGAGACCGCCACCCCGCTGCCCGAGGACGATATCGCCCTGCACCAGCGCTATCTCGCCATGGCGCTGTACGGCCAGGACCGCGCCGAAGAGGCGCTGCAATGGATAGAGCGGGCGCTGGCCCGGCGTGCGCGCCTGGGCGACACCGGCAGCGACATCTACGCCGGCCTGATCCGCGCAGCAGCGGTCTACGCCTCCTCGCTGGACCAGGTGGACCGCGCCAGCGACTACTACGCACGCGCCATCGCCTCGCTGGAAAACCAGCTGCCGCAGAGCGGCAACGAACTCTCCACCACCCTGGGCAATGCGGCCAGCCTGGATCTGCAGCTGGGCCGCGTGGACCAGGCCGAGCAGCGCATCGCCCGTGCGCGCGAACATCTGGATCCCGGCTATACGCTGCACTACCGCACCGACCTGTTCCTGCGCCGGCTGCAGGCCAAGGTCCTCGGCGCGCGCGGCCGCTACGACCAGGCCCTGCCGCTGCTGCGCGAGGCGCGCGACGAAGCCCGCGCCCGGATGGGCGAGAATCATCCGGACCTGCTGCTCTTCGCCAACGACCACGGCCTGCTGCTGACCGATGCCGGCCGCCTCGACGAAGCCGGCCCGGCCTTCGACGAGGCACTGGCCGTAGCCAGACGCAACGGCGGCGGCCGCCGCCTGACCGGCGTGCGCGCCGCGCGGGCGCGCTGGCTGATCGCCCAGGAACGCCATGGCGAGGCCGCGGACGAACTCGCCGCGGTGCTGGCCGAGCGCGCCCGCGCGCCGCAACGCGACCGCCGCAGCACCGCCTACGAGCGTGTCGCGCTGGCCTTTGCGCGCTGCCGCACCGGCCAGGCCGGTGCCGCGGACGAACTGGCCGTACTGCTGCGCGGCGCAGAAGCACAGAGCGTGGCGCAGCGCAGCAGCACGGCAGACGATTTCGCGCGCTGGCAGCAGGCCTGCGCCGCGCAGGCCGCGGCGGCACAGGCCGCGGCAGCGCCGCCGCAGTGAGCGCGGGCGCGCCGCGATAGCCGCCGTCCTTTCCTCCCGCTAGTGATCTTCATGCCCCCGGCAACCTGCCCGGGCCATTCCTGTCCTCGCTGATCGCACAGGTTGTCCATGAAGCTCCGCGCACTCGCCGGCTGTATCGCCCTTGTCTTTTCCAGCGCCGCCGCACTGGCCGCGCCGGCCATCGTGGTGACCGCGCGCAGCGGCGCATCCGGTGCGCCGGTACGCCTGGCCGACGGCGTCGTGGACCGCGCCAGGCACGCGCTCAGCGTCGATGCACAGGGCAATACCTACGTCGCCGCCTCGCAGCGCGTAGCCGGCAACTGGCGCTATCTGACCAGCAAATATCTGCCCGACGGCAGCCTGGCCTGGGCGGCAGCGCAGGCACCGGCCGCCAACCCCGGCGAGCTGCCCTACGGCGTGGGCACGGATGCGGCCGGCAATGTCTATGTCAGCGGCAGCAACTACATCCAGTTCATCACCCTCAAGTACGACCGTGACGGCAACCAGCTGTGGGAGCGGCGCTATCAGGTGAGCGGCGGCCTGTATCAGCAGCCGCGCGCGCTGAAAGTCGACGCCGCCGGCAACATCTACGTGGCCGGCCGCTCCCAGACCGGCGGCATCGGCTTCGATCATTTCGACTACGGTCTGGTGAAGTACGACAGCAACGGCAACGAGTTGTGGAGCGCGCGCTACAACGGCCCGGCCGGCCTGAACGAGGAATTCCAGGACATGGCCGTGGACGCCGCAGGCAATGTCTACCTGACCGGATCCTCGCGCGATTCGGCCAGCCGCAGCGACTACGCCACGGTCAAGTTCGACGCCGCCGGCGTGCAGCAATGGGCCGCGCGCTACGGCAGCGGCAGCCTGGACCAGGCCAATGGCATCGTCGTCAACGGCGACAGCATCGTGGTCACCGGCACCTCCAAGGTCGGCACGTTCTACGACGCGGTGACGGTGGCCTACGATGCCGCCAGCGGCGCGCAGCAATGGGTGGCGCAGACCATCAATCCCAACCACAACAGCGGCACGGCGATCGTGCGCGACAGCGCCGGCAATCTGTATGTGGGCGGCTCGGTGTGGGACCCGGACAACCGTTTCCTGGTGGTCAAGTACAGCAGCGGCGGCCAGCGCCTGTGGCAGCGCGGCTACCAGCCGTATGCCGGCATCTCCGGTTCCAATGTGGTCCGTTCGCTGGCCCTGCATCCCGACGGCGGCGTGATCGCGGCGGGCAGCGCCATCGGCTTTGGCGGCTTCGACTACGGCGTGGTGAAGTTCGATGCCGCCGGCAACCAGCAATGGTCGCAGCTGTTCAACGGCCCGCCGGGCACGCTCAACGACCAGGCCGGCAGCGTGCGCGTGCGCGACGACGGCATCGCTGTGGTCGCCGGCACCGAAGCCTTCACCCAGGGCAGCGGCGACACGGATCGCGCCACCACGCTGTTCATCGCCGAGGGTGTGCAGCAGACATCGCCGCAGATCAGCACCACGCCCAGCGTCACCGGCCAGCCGTACCAGGTACAGGTCGCGGTGCGCGGCAAGGTCGGCCGCCCGGCGGGCGCGGTACAGCTGAGCAGCAGCGACGGGCAGAATTGCAGCATCACCCTGGTGGACGGCAACGGCAGCTGCGAGTTCGGCAATACCCAGGCCGGTCCGGTGTCGCTGGCCGCCGCATTCACTTCCGCCGCACCCGGGCTGTTCGCCGACACCAGCGGCAGCGCCAGCCACAGTGTGGACAAAGCGCAAACCCAGCTCAGCCTGAGCGCGCCGGCCTGGAGCCATCCCGGCGACAGCATCAGCGTCGCGGCGACATTGAGTGTCACGGCGCCGGGAGCAGGCACGCCCGGCGGCAGCATCCAGGTCGGCGACGACGTGGACAGCTGCACCATCGCGCCGCCCGCCGTCAGCTGCTCGCTGGTCCTGAGCACGCCCGGCCCGCGCACGCTGGGCGCCAGCTATGCCGGCGATGCGAATTTCCTTCCCGCCGGCGCCAGCGCCGCGCACCGCGTGAACCGCGCCCCCGTCGCGGCCGACGACAGCTACGCGCTGGCCGAAGACGGCAGCCTCGCCGTCGCCGCGGCCGCCGGCGTGCTCGGCAACGACAGCGACGCCGATGGCGACGCGCTGCAGGTGGTCCCCGCCGCGTTCGAGGCCGGCGGCATCGGCGGCCAGGTCGTGCTGCGCGCGGACGGCGGGTTCGACTACACGCCGCCGGCCGACGCCTATGGCACGGCGAGCTTCGGCTACAGCGCCGGCGACGGCGTCGACAGCAGCAGCGGCACGGCGCATATCACGGTGCGCGCGGTCAACGATGCGCCGAGCTTCAGCCTGGGCAGCAGCCCCAGCCATCCCGCCGGCAGCAGCGGCGCGCAAAGCGTGGCGGGCTTTCTCGGCCAGTTCAGTCCGGGCCCGGCCAACGAGGCAGAACAAACCTTGCTCGCGCTGCCGCTCACGGTGGAGAGCGATCCCAATGACATCGTCGACGCCGTTACGCTGGGCCTGGACGGCCGCCTCGGCTACGTGCTCAGCGGCCGCGGCGGCAGCGCCGCGATCCGCGTGGCCGCCCAGGACAGCGGCGGCACGGACGACGGCGGCAACGACACCTCGGCCGCGCAGACCTTCACCCTCAGCGTCGCCTCGGGCGTGGACCTGGCCGTAGTCATCAGCAGCGACGACACCTTCCTGCGCAACGGCAGCACATCCACGCACCGCGTCAGGGTGAGCAATTCCGGTCCGGATCCTGCGCTGCAGGCCGCGCTGTCGGTGCAGCAGCCGGCCAATCTCTCCGGCTTCGCCTGGACCTGTACGCGCAGCGATGCGCAACCCTGCGCCGTCGCCAGCGGCAGCGGCCCGATCGCGCAGAACGTGGATGTGCCGCTGGACGTCACCCTGCACTACGCGATCACCGCCACCGTAGTCGCCGTGCCCGAGATGCCGGTGATGCTCAACGCCAGCGTGCTCGGCGGCGCAGGCCAGACCGAGCTGCAACCGGGCACGAACAGCGCCACGCACAGCATTGCGGTGGGGATCTTCGCGGCGGGATTTGAACGCTGAGCGGCGATGGCGGACTTGCCGCGCGGCAGACCTGCGGCATGGCCTGCGCCGCAGCGTTCAGAGGCAGCGCCTCGCCGCCATTCCGTAGACTGCTGGACAGTTTCCCCTGGCCCGCGAGGTTAGCCTTCTGAACATGGATACTGCGCTGCGCTGCCACTGCGGCCATCTGCAAGGCCGCCTGGATACCGCCTCGGCGGCCGGCCGCGCCGTCTGCTACTGCAAGGACTGCCAGGCGTACGCGCGCTTTCTCGGCCGCCACGAAGACATGCTCGACCGCCACGGCGGCACCGAGATCATCGCCACCCTGCCGCGCCGCCTGCGCTTCACCGCCGGCACGGACCAGCTGGCCTGCGTGTCGCTGAGCGAGACCGGCCTGCTGCGCTGGTATGCCGCCTGCTGCGATACGGCCATCGGCAATACGCCGCGCGATCCGCGGATTTCCTATCTCGGCATTGTCGTCGGCTGCCTGTCCGCACCGGAAGCGGAGCTGACCCGGGCGTTCGGCCCCTGCAGCATCGCGCTGAACACGGCCTCGGCGCGCGGCGCAGTGAAACCGGCGGGCTCCATGTTCCTCGCCGGGCTGCGCATAGGGCGCAACATCCTGCTCTCGCGCCTGAGCGGCAAATACCGGCACAACCCGTTCTTCGACACGGCCACGGCGCAGCCCGTGGTCGCGCCGCGGGTGCTGCAGCCGGCCGAGCGGCAAGCGCTGTACCAGGACTGAGACGGCCGCCGCACGCAGCGGCCGGCGCCAGCTCCGCCGCCAGCGGCAGCCTCCGTCGCAACAGCGCCGGCGTTTGGATTCCCCGATGCTATTTCAACGCTGCCAGCAGCTCCGCGGTGAAACGCGCGATATCGAAGCGTACGCCGGCCGGATCCTCGCCGCGGCGCACGATCACCACCTGCCGCGCCGGCACCACCACCAGGTACTGGCCGCGGTTGCCGATGGCCGCGTAGGTATCGGCCGGCACGCCGGGCACATCCTTGAACAGCCAGAACGTCGCGCCGTAGCCGAAGCCGCTGGGCGGCTGCGGACCGCTGGCGCTGCTGACATAGCGCACCCAGCCTTCGGGCAACAGGCGCTGGCCCTGGAACACGCCGTCGTTCTGGTACAGCAGGCCCAGGCGGGCCAGGTCCCGCGCCGTGGTCCACACCTGGCTGGACATCACGTAATTGCCGCGCCAGTCCGTCTCCGGCACGGTGCGGGTCATGCCGATCTTCCACAGCAGCTGGGTGAACGGAAATGCGAGCGCCTGCTGCTCGTCGCCCAGCCGCTCGCGCAGGCCGCGCAGGGCGAGCACGGTGTCGTTGTTGGCGTAGCGGAAGGTTGAACCCGGCTGCTTCAGCAGCGGCAAGGTGCCGGCTTCCTGATCCACCGCCGCGCCGCCGAAGTACAACGCATCGGTGCGGTTGCCCGCGGTGCTGCTGTGCAGGCCGCTGGCCATGCGCAGCAGGTTGTCGGTAGTGATGGCGCCGCGCGGATCGCCGGGCTGCTGCCATTGGCCTATCGCCGCCGGCTGGGCCGGATCGAGCACGCCCTGCTGCTGGGCAACGCCGACCAGGGTTCCGGCCAGGCTCTTGGCCACCGACCAGGTGCGCTGCGACACCTGCGGACCGAAACCCTTGCGGTATTTCTCGGCGACGATGCGCCCGCGCTGCACGACGACGATGCCGGTGGTCTGGCTGCCTTCGCCGAAATACGTGCCGTCGAAGGCGCGATCGACGCCGCGCGCCAGCGCGCGCTTGTCGCCGTCGACGCGGCCGGTGGCCTGCCGGTCGCCCAGCGGCCAGGGCTTGCGTTCCAGCGCAGGCGCGGGCGCAGCGAAGCGCGGCAACGCCGCCACGGCCGCCGGCGCGGCACCGATGGGCAGCTGGGTACAACCCAGGTTCGCCCGCCAGGCCGCAATACGCGGCGGCCGCGCGGCGTCGAAGGCGACCGCGACCTGCTTGCGTTCCCTGTCGATGACCGCCGCCAGCTGCGGCACGATGGCATCGTATTCGGGATAGATGCCCTTGAGTTCCAGCGCGGCCAGCTGCGCTTCGCTGCGCCCGGCGTTGAAAAGTCCGCTGCACAAGGTCAGCGCCTTGTAGCCCGCGGCGATGGCGCGGTCGTAGTCCGTCGCGGGTTTCTGCTGCGCGCTGGCGGCCGTGGCGGCCAGCAGGCACAGCAGCATGCTTGCACAAGCTTTCATGCGGTATTTCCTCGCCGTACCGGCGCCGGCAGACTGTCGCCGGCAGCCGGCTACTCTACCCCACGCGGCCTTGCGCCGCCGCGGCACACCCCCATGTTCCTGATCCGCCGCCTACCCGAGTCAGCGCCGCGCATGCCGGAACAAACCGACCCTGTCTTCTGGCGCGACCCCGCCCTGCCCTTCATCGAGGCACGCTACGTCCAGGACGGGCGCAAGGTCTGCTATGCGCGGCATGCGCACGAGACCTTTTCGATAGGCGCGATCACCGCCGGCCGCAGCAGCTACCACAACGGCCGCACGCGCGAGACCGTCGGCGCCGGCGCCGTCGCGGTGATGAACCCGGAGGACGTGCACGCCTGCAATCCCATCGCCGATGAACCCTGGTCCTACCACATGCTGTACGTGGACCGGGCCTGGCTGGCCGGGCTGCAGCACGAGCTGGGCCTGGATCCCAACGAAGATTTCCACGCATTTTCAACAACGGCGAGCACCGATCCCCTGCTCTACGCCGGCCTGAACCAGCTGGCCGCGCTGCTGGCGGATGCGGCAGCCAGCCGCCTGCACAAGCAGGTGCAGAGCGTCGCCTTCTTCAGTCAATTGCAGCAGCGGCTGGATCCCGCGGCGCGGCCCGCGCAGGAGGCCGCGCACAAGCTCCGGCGGGCGGCCGAGTTCATCAGCGACAACCTGACCCGGCCGCTGGGCCTGGAGGAAATCTGCGCGGCTGCCGGGCTGTCGCCGTCTTATCTGATCCGCGCCTTCCAGCAGCGCTACGGCATGACACCGCATGCCTATCTGGTCAACCGCCGCCTGCAATACGGCCAGGCCCAATTGCGCCGCGGCCGCCCCATCGTCGAGGTGGCGCTGGAGGCCGGCTTCGCCGACCAGGCGCATTTCCAGCGCACCTTCAAGCGCTTTCTCGCGGCAACGCCGGGGCAGTACCAGTCCTGAGCCGCCGCAACGATGGGGCCTCGGCAGCGGCACGGCGGCCTGCGCGGCGAAAACCGCCGGCTCAGCCCAGCAGCAGGTACAGCGCACTGAGCGCCAGCAGCAGCGCCATCAGCCGGTTGAACCAGCGTATGCGCCGCGGCTGGTGCAGGTAGCGGCGCAGGAAGGCGCCGGCATAGGACCAGCACGCCAGCGAGGCATAGCAGATCACAAAATAGATTGCGGTAAATATCCACACCCGCGCCGTCTCGCCGCCGGCCGCAAACGCGCCCATGCCGGCCAGCGCGGCCAGCCAGGCCTTGGGGTTGAGCCATTGCAGCACCGCGCCCTGCAGCAGGGTCGGCGCCTGGCCGCGGCCTTGCTCGCCCAGGCGGCCGTCATCCGCGGCCAGCCGGAAAGCCATGTAGAGCAGGAAAGCCACGCCGCCCCACTGAATCGCCGCGACCAGATACGGCAGGCGGCGCAGCAGCTCGTGCAGGCCCAGGCCGGTGAGCAGCAGCAGCAAGGTGAAGCCCAGCGTCGCGCCGGTGACGAAGCGCAGGCTGACGCCCAGGCCGTGCTGGGCGGCGGAGCTGAGCACGACCAGATTCACCGGACCTGGCGTGATGGAGGCCGCCAGGGCGAAGGCAGCCATGGAAAGCAGGACAGTCATAGAGCACCTGGATCTGCAGGAAAAAAGCCGGATCCAGGCTAGCGGCCGCGCCGGTGCCGCGATTGAAGAAAATTACCCTGCCGTGCGGGCGCGGCCCGCCGCTTGCGTGGGGCTCAGTTCGCGCCGGTCACCCGCGTCGTGCCGGACGACGCATCCACCCGCGCCGCGCCGCCGCGTTCCTCGCTGGCCTTGACCACCTTGTCCGCCACCAGCCACAGGGTGACGCTGCGGCCTTCCAGGCGATAGGTCCAGATCTCCATGGCCGGCGAGGATTCGTCGCCGTCGATGCGGTCCAGCCGGGCCGGCTCGCCGCCGGCCGTGCGCGCCTGTTCACTGCTGGCGCCCTTGCCGATCAGGGTTTTTCCCAGCAGTACGCTGTCCGCGTTGGCCGCGCCGGCGGCGGCGATCAGGATTGGCAGCAACAGGCGTTTCATGCGCATCTCCGAAGTCGTCGGCGCATTGTGCAGGCTGAAGATTGCGTGCTTCTTTCAGCCGGCGAGTTGCTGCCGGGCCGCGCGGTTTTTCGCGGTCGCCGCGGCGCCTGCCGGCCGGCCGTTGCGCCGGCGCACCTCGGCCGCGGCGGAAACACCGGGACTCCGCCGCCTGCGCTGCCGCCGCACAGCGCCGCGACGGGCAGCATGCGGATGCGCGGCTATCGTTGAAACTATTCCAGAAAATTCAGCAGCATCGACGCACCTTGGACCGCCCGTTGCCGCTCGCTGCAGCGTTTCCGCCGCGGCGACAGTCAGAAACAGCAACGTGCGCCGGCGCCGGCAGCCGGCCCGGCGCGCCCGGCGCCTAGGCCAGCGGACGGCGCCGCCGGAAAGCGCCCAGTCCCAGCAGCGCCAGCGCTGCGGCGAGCAGGGCCAGCGCGCCGCGGCCGGCGGCGGGCACCGGCGTCGTCACCGCGGCGGCACCTGACGTGCAGGAGAGGCTGTAGCTGATGCTGGGCTCGTCCGTGTCGTTGATGCCCGAGCAGGTCAGCGTGCCGGTCTGCGCCGTCAGCGGCGTCACCGGCATGGTGCAGGACACCGGCACGGACTGGCTCGCGCCGGTCGCAATCGTCAGCGGGAACGTGCCGCCGACGCTGAAGCCGGCCGAAGCCGTACAGCTGGCGACCACGAGCGGATCGCCGCCACGATTGGCGAAGTCTATCGTTCCCAGCAGCTGGCTCTGGCCGGGCGTGCCGCCGGTGACCGAGAAACTGCCGCCGGCAGCCGGCGTGGCGACCAGTTCCGGCGGAATCAGCGCAGTACCGCGCAGGCGCGCGATGTACATGGCGCCGCCGGCGCCGCCCGATTCGCCGCCGCCGATGACGAGGTATTTGCCATCGGCCTGGCGCGCCAGCTGCCGTGTCTGGCTACCGCCGAAGGGCATGGCGGCAAGACCGTTGCTGCCGAAATCCGGATCGATTGCCCCGTCGGGCAGCAGTCCCAGCAGGCTGGCCGCATCCGCACCGAATCCGCTGGCGACGATATGGTCGTCCGTATCGACCAGCAGCTGCGGCGCAGGACGGATCGCGTAATCGATCGCAACGGTGGTTTCAATTCTCACGGGAGTGAAAGCCGCGTCCGTCGTGCCGTCCGCAAGAATCCGGCGGATGCCGAAATAGTTGCCCATGAACCCGCCGATCTTGCCTGCCGCCAGCAACGCGCCGCTGGACTGACGTGCCAGCGCAGATACGTAGCTCGAATTGAACCAATATTCGGAGAACAGCCGGAGCGAACCGCTCAAGGCGGCGCTGCCGAAACTGGGGTCGAACGTGCCGTCGGAGCCCAGTTTGTAGGCTGTACCCGCCGCATCCTGGTTCTGCCTGTTCTGCTCCGCGCCTCCCAGATAGATGGCGCCGCCGACCGGCAGCACCGCGCTGGCCTCGGCAAAGAAACGGGTCAGCACGGGAGGCACATAAGCCACGCCATTGGTGGCGAACGAAGTGTCGATCAGGCCGGCATCCGTCAGCTTGATGACCATGACATTGCGCGTGGCGTACGTCGGCAGCGGCACCCAGACCATCGACAGCGCACCGCCGAGGTAGAAGCCGCCGTCGCCGGACGGCACCAGATCCAGCAACAGCGGGCCGCCCTGATCGGGAGCCAGCGGCGGCACATAGGTGCCGCCCGTGCCGTAGCTGAGGTCGAGCTGGCCCTGCGGCGTCAGACGCATCAGCGCGGTCTGCCCGGCGACAAGGATGTGGCCGGTCGAATTGACGGCGACATTGCGCGGAACGGCCGCCAGCGCCGAGCCGGCCTGCGGCGCGGCGAGCAAGGTTACCCCGTTGGTTCCGAAGCTCGAATCCAGGCTGCCGTCGCTATTGAAGCGCACCACGGCCCACTGCCGGACGCCGCCCTGTTCGGCATAGCCCACCGCGACGATGCGGCCGTCCGGCTGCACGGCCAGATCGACCAGGCTGCTCTGCTCCAGCAGCGGAAGACGCACCACGCCATCGGTACCGAACGAGAGATCGAAGTCGGCCCGGTTGGCCAGCGCCGCGGGCGATGCCAGCGTGGCCGCCAGCGCGGCGCCGAGAATAGTGCGCAACAGAAAACGTCCAGCCCAGCCTGAGCCTGCTGACTTCATGGCAAAAACCCCTGTTTGACCCTGGTGACGAAGCGTATCGGAATCGGGCGGCAAACCGATTCCCTCCTTGGAACGATAACGGCAAATCGTTCAGTGCAGGATCAACCGCCGTGCCTGCATCGGGAACGGACAGCGAGTTGCGCGCAGCCGCACGCTGGCGGCGCAACGGCCAGCGCGCGGACACGGCCGCCGCAGCCGGAGGCAACAGCCGCGATGCATGCCGCGCCAGCGGCCGCTGGCTACATCGCCAGCGCGGGCCTGCGGCGGACTGCCGATCCCCGCACGCCGCCCCTGGAAATGCGGCGTGCCGCCGCCGTGCGCAATTCCGGTTTCAGCGGAACCCCGCATTGATCTTCGCCAGCACCGCCGAGCCGGGCGAAAGCTCGGCCGCGCCCAGGCGATTGAACGGCGTGGCCACGGTGTTGAGGTGGGTGTGCAGATCCTCGGCCTGCGCATCGACATAGAGCAGGCCGGTGACGACCTCGCCCCTGGCCTGGCGCTGCTGCACATGGTTCATCGCGGCGATGCGGTCGCGCGGGTCGTAGTCGGCGGCGAGCTTGTGCAGGCGCAGGCGCGAGCCGTCGTGCTGCTCGACCTCGATGGTGCTGCCGGCCGGATAGTCGACGGCGATTTCCTCGCGCTCCGGAATCACGTCCAGGCGGTTGACCGCCTCGTTGTGCGCGCGCACGTATTCGTAGCTCTTGGTGCTGCCGGCGTGGTTGTTGAATGCGACGCAGGGGCTTATCACGTCGAGGAAGGCGGCGCCGCGATGGGCGATGGCGCCCTTGATCAGCGGCACCAGCTGGGCCTTGTCGCCGCTGAAGCCGCGCCCGACATAGGTCGCGCCCAGTTGCAGGGCCAGGCCGATCAGGTCGATGGGGCTGTCGGCATTCACCACGCCGCGCTTGGAGGTGCTGCCCTGGTCGGCGGTGGCGGAGAACTGGCCCTTGGTCAGGCCGTAGACGCCGTTGTTCTCGACGATGTAGGTCATGTTCACGCCGCGGCGTATCGCGTGCACGAACTGGCCTATGCCGATGGAGGCGGAGTCGCCGTCGCCGGACACGCCCAGGTACAGCAGCTCGCGATTGGCCAGGTTGGCCCCGGTCAGCACCGAGGGCATGCGCCCGTGCACCGTATTGAAGCCGTGCGACTGGCCGAGGAAATAATCCGGCGTCTTGGAACTGCAGCCTATGCCGGACAGCTTGGCCAGCCGGTGCGGTTCCACATTGAGTTCCCAGCAGGCCTGGATGATGGCTGCGGAGATGGAATCGTGGCCGCAGCCGGCGCAGAGCGTGCTGATCTTGCCTTCGTAGTCGCGCCGGGTGAAGCACAGCGCGTTCTGCGGCAGGGTGGGATGGTGCAGCTTGGGCTTGGCGATGAAGGTCATGGCTGGGCCTTGGCGCGGTGGTTGCCGCGCCGGGAGTGGGGATCCGGGATGGGGGATGTGCAGGCAACGCCGAGGCTTCGGCGGGGAGGATGCAGGACGGAAGATGTGCAGACGCAGGCGGGCATTGCAGCGCGCCCCGCGCATCTCCGATCCCGACTATCGAATCCCGCCCTCACTGCGCCGGCCTCCAGGTCACGGCAAAGCCGAGCACGCACACCGTGACCAGCAGCCCCGCCAGCTGCCAGGCGCCCATGAACACGGCCATGCCGGCCAGCGGCGTGTGCACCATCAGGGCGATGCGGAACAGCAGCGACAGGGTTTCCAGTATCGCGGCGGCCAGCAGCCAGGGCGAATGCGTCTTGACGAACAGCACCGCGAACGCGGCGATCAGCAGCGGCGCGGCGAGGAAGGACAACAGGTACATGATGGAGGTTTCCATCAGTGCGTGGCTCCGGCGGTAGGCATGCGGTGGTCGGACTGTAGTCCATGGGCCGGAACGGCGTTCATCCGTTCAGCGTCCGCTGCCGGCCGCGCCGACCCGTTCGGCGATGGCGCCGGCGATGAAGCGCGCGGTGATGGGCGTGCCGTCGTAGTGCAGCACGGCGGGCACGCGCGCCGGGTCCAGGTCGAATTCGTTGATCAGCAGGCTGCGCAGCTGGCCGTCGCGGTTCTGTTCGACCACGTAGACGACATCATGCGCCGCGATGAACTCGCGCACCGAATCCGGGAACGGGAATGCGCGCAGGCGCAGGGTGTCCAGCAGCAGGCCGTCGCGTTCCAGCAGCGTCATGGCCTCGGCCATGGCCGGACTGGTGGAACCGTAGAAGATCGCGCCATGGCGCGTGGGCCGTGCGGCCGCGCGCAGCACCGGCGCCGGCACCAGGCTGCGCGCGGTATCGAACTTGTGCAGCAGGCGCTGCATGTTGTAGACGTAATCCGGGCCGCGCTCGGAATAGCGCGCGTACGGATCGCGCGAGGTGCCGCGGGTGAAGTAGGCGCCCTTGCTCGGATGCGTGCCGGGATAGGTGCGGTACGGAATGCCGTCGCCGTCCACATCCTTGTAGCGGCCGAAATCGCGGCCGGCTTCCAGTTCCTCGGCCGTCATCACCTTGCCGCGGTCGTAGACGCGGGCATCGTCCCACTGCAGCGGCTCGCACAGGCGCTGGTTCATGCCGATGTCCAGATCGGTGAGCACGAACACCGGCGTCTGCAGGCGATCGGCCAGGTCCAGCGCCGCGGCGCTGAATTCAAAGCACTCGGTCGGATCCTGCGGCAGCAGCAGCACATGCTTGGTGTCGCCATGGGAGGCATAGGCGCAGGCCAGCACGTCGGACTGCTGCGTGCGCGTAGGCATGCCGGTGGACGGGCCGCCGCGCTGCACGTCGATGATGGTGACCGGGATCTCGGCGAAATAGGCCAGGCCGATGAACTCGTTCATCAGCGAGATGCCCGGGCCCGAGGTAGTGGTGAAGGCGCGCGCGCCGTTCCAGCCGGCGCCGACCACCATGCCTATCGAGGCGATCTCGTCCTCGGCCTGGACGATGGCGAACCGGTTCGCGCCGCTGGCCGGATCGACGCGGTATTTCATGCAGTATTTCTGGAACGCCTCGGCCAGGGACGAGGACGGCGTGATCGGATACCAGGCGCAGACCGTCGCGCCGCCGTACACGCAGCCCAGCGCCGCCGCCGTATTGCCGTCGAGGAAAATCTTCTCGCCCACGTTGTCTGCACGCTGCACGCGCAGGCCCAGCGGATGGGCCATGTGCTGCAGCACGTGGTCGCGGCCCAGGTGGAAGGCCTTGCGGTTGGCATCGAGCAGCTTTTCCTTGCCGCGGTATTGTTCGCCCAGCAGGGTCTCGATCACGCCGGGCTCGATTTCCAGCAGCACCGACAGCGCGCCGATGTACATGATGTTCTTGAACAGCTGGCGCTCGCGCGCGACGGTGTAGTTCTGCGCGCAGATGTCGGTCAGCGGCACGCCCAGCAGCTGGATGTCGTCGCGGAATTTCGAGCGCGGCAGCGGCTTGGTCGAGTCGTACAACAGGTAGCCGCCGGGTTCGATCTCCTTGAGGTCGGCGTCCCAGGTCTGCGGGTTCATCGCCACCATCAGGTCCACGCCGCCGCGCCGGCCCAGCCAGCCCTGCTCGTTCACGCGCACTTCGTACCAGGTGGGCAGGCCCTGGATGTTCGACGGAAAGATATTGCGCGGACTGACAGGCACGCCCATGCGCAGGATGGATTTCGCAAACAGCTCGTTGGCCGAGGCCGAGCCCGAACCGTTGACGTTGGCGAACTTGATGACAAAGTCGTTGCAGGCGGAGAGCGGCGCGACCACAGGTGCTACTACCGGTACAGACACCATCACGCCGCCTCCCGGCATGCGCCCTTGCTGCGGCAGCCCGGCCCGGCGTGGGTCATCTCGATCAGGTATTTGTGCATGTCCCAGGCGCCGGTGGGGCAGCGTTCGGCGCAGAGGCCGCAGTGCAGGCAGACGTCTTCGTCCTTGACCATGACGCGGTGGGTCTTGAGTTCGCCCGAGACATACAGCGCCTGCTCCGTGTTCAGCGCCGGCGCGGTCAGGCGCTGGCGCAGTTCGGCTTCCTCGCCGTTGGCGGTGAAGCTGATGCAGTCCATGGGGCAGATATCGACGCAGGCATCGCATTCGATGCAGACCTTGTCGGTGAACACCGTCTGCACGTCGCAGTTGAGGCAGCGCTGGGTTTCCTTGAGCGCGGTCTGTGCGTCAAAGCCGAGTTCGACCTCGACCTTGATATTGCCCAGGGTCTGCTCGCTGGGCGCCCAGGGCACCTTGTGGCGGTCTTCCGGCGAGACCTCGTTGTCATAGCTCCATTCGTGTATGCCCATCTTCTGCGACAGCAGGGTCACCTGCGGCGGCGGGCGTTCGTGCACGTCCTCGCCGTTGAGCAGTTTGTCGATGGACACCGCGGCCTCGTGGCCGTGGGCCACGGCCCAGATGATGTTCTTGGGCCCGAAGGCCGCATCGCCGCCGAAGAACACCTGGGGCAGCGTGGACTGGAAGGTCTGCTTGTCGACGACGGGCATGCCCCATTCATCGAAGGCGATGCCGGCGTCGCGCTCTATCCACGGGAAGGCGTTTTCCTGGCCTACGGCGATAAGCACATCGTCGCACTCCACCACTACGTCGGGCTCGCCCGTGGGCACCAGCTGGCGCCTGCCGCGGGCGTCGCGCTCGGCGCGCACGCGCTCGAACTGCATCGCGGCCAGGCGGCCGTTCTCATGCAGGAAGGCCTTGGGCACGTGGTAGTCGAGTATGGGTATGCCTTCGTGCTGGGCGTCCTCCTTTTCCCAGGGCGAGGCCTTCATCTCGTCGAAACCCGAGCGCACCAGCACCTTCACGTCGGCGCCGCCCAGACGCCGCGCCGAGCGGCAGCAGTCCATCGCGGTATTGCCGCCGCCGAGCACGATGACGCGGCGGCCTATGCTTTCGATATGGCCGAAGGACACCGAAGCCAGCCAGTCGATGCCGATATGGATGTTGGCCGCGCATTCCTGCCGCCCGGGCAGATCCAGGTCGCGCCCGCGCGGCGCGCCGCTGCCGACGAAGATGGCGTCGTAGCCCTGGCCGAGCAGCGCCTTGAGCGAATCGATGCGTTCGCCGGCACGGAACTCCACGCCCAGGTCGAGGATGTAGCCGGTCTCCTCGTCGATCACCGACTCGGGCAGGCGGAAGCGCGGGATCTGGCTGCGGATGAAGCCGCCGGCCTTGGCCTCGCCGTCGAACACGGTGACCTGGTAGCCCAGCGGCGCCAGATCGCGCGCCACGGTGAGCGAAGCCGGCCCGGCGCCGACGCAGGCGACGCGGCGGCCGTTGGGCTTGCCGGCGCGCGGCAGGCGCGCGCGCACATCGCCCTTGTTGTCGGCGGCGACGCGCTTGAGGCGGCAGATGGCGACGGGCTCCGGCGATTCGCCGTTGTTTTCCTCGACCCGGCCGCGGCGGCAGGCGGGCTCGCAGGGCCGGTCGCAGGTGCGGCCGAGCACGCCGGGAAAGACATTGGATTTCCAGTTGACCAGATAGGCGTCGGCATAGCGCCCCGCCGCGATCAGGCGGATGTATTCCGGTACCGGTGTATGGGCCGGACAGGCCCACTGGCAATCGACAACCTTGTGGAAGTAATCGGGAACACGGATATCGGTGGGACGCACCTTCACCCTCCTCGCCGCACTGTTTGCGCCGAGAGGCTCCTGACGTGACGCAGCTGGGAGCCTCGCCTGTCGATCCTGCCCGAGTGTGCCGCGTGTCGCGCAGGAAGAAAAGGAACGCCGCGTCACAAGCGGCCCCTGCCGGGTGCGGCGGAAAACGGTAGAGTCGCCGGGAACGCCGCCAGACTCCTGTCCATGCACTTCCAACCTGAATCCGATTGGCTGCGCGCGCAGCCGCTGGACCGCGCCAGCGCCCTGCCCGCGCCGTTCTACATCGACGCCGACGCCGCGCGGCAGGAACGCCGCCGCGTGTTCGGCCGCAGCTGGCAGCTGCTCGCCCATGCCGGCCAGCTCGCCGCCGCCGGCGATCACGTGGTCGAGGAAATCGGCGGCGTGCCGGTGCTGCTGGTGCGCGGCGAGGACGGCAGCCTGCGCGGTTTCCACAATGTCTGCCGCCACCGCGCCGGGCCGCTGGCGCTGTGCAACGGCCGCGGCGCCAAGGCCCTGCGCTGCCGCTATCACGGCTGGACCTATACCCTGGCCGGCCAGCTGCGCAGCGCGCCGGAGATGGATTCGGCCGCGGACTTCGATATCGCCGGCGTGCGCCTGCCGGAAATTGCCGTGGCGAGCTGGCAGGGGCTGGTCTTCGCCGCGCTGGAGCCGGCCGTGCCGCTGGCGCAGGTGCTGGCCGGCATCGACGAACGCCTGCGCGGCCATGACCTGGCCGGCTACGTGTTCAGCCACCGCACCAGCTACGAGATCGCCTGCAACTGGAAGGTCTACGTCGACAACTACCTGGAGGGCTACCACGTCCCGCATATTCATCCGGCGCTGAACCGGCTGCTGGACTACCGCAGCTACCGCACCGAAGTGGCCGACTGGTATTCGCTGCAATGGAGCCCGCTGGAGAACGAGGGCAATTTCTACGGCCAGGGCGACGCGCTGTATTACTTCATCTGGCCCAACATCATGCTCAACATCCTGCCGGGCCGGCTGCAGACCAATCGCGTAGTGCCGCTGGCGCCGGACCGCTGCCGCGTCGAATTCGACTACTACTACCCGCCCGCGGCCGATGCCGCCGAACAGCAGCGCCGCCGCCAGGACCAGGACTTCAGCGACGAGGTACAGCAGGAAGACGTGGCGATCTGCCTCGCCGTGCAGCAGCGCCTGGGCTCGGGTTCGTACCTGGCCGGGCGCCTGTGCCCCAAGCGCGAAAGCGGCGTACACCATTTCCACGAACTGCTGCGCCGCGCCTGGCGCGAATCCGGGGCGGACGCATGAACGGCACGGCGCGCAGCATAGGCCTGTGGACGGCCACGGCCCTGGTGGTCGGCAACATGATCGGCTCGGGCCTGTTCCTGCTGCCCAGTTCCCTCGCACCGTTCGGCGCGGCCAGCGCGCTGGGCTGGAGCATCAGCGCCGTCGGCGCACTGCTGCTGGCGGCAGTGTTCGCGCGCCTGGGGCAACTGCGCCCGGCGGCCTCGGGCGGGCCCTACGCCTTCGCCCAAGCGGCCTTCGGCGACGGCGTCGGCTTCATCGTGGCCTGGTGCTACTGGATCTCGATATGGAGCGCGGTGCCGGCCATCGCCATCGCGCTGACCGGCTATGCCGGCAGCCTGCTGCCTGCGGCGACGGCGACGCCGGCGCGTTCGGCGGCCTGCTCCATCGTCATATTGTGGATCTGTACCTTTTTTAATATCGCCGGCCTGCGCACCGCCGGCGGCGTGCAGCTACTCACCACCCTGCTGAAAGTGGCGGCCCTGGTCGTGTTCGCCCTGGCCGGCCTGCTCTGGTTCGACACGCCCGCGGCGGCCGCACCGGCACCGTTCAATCCTTCGGGCCAGAGCCTGGCCCAGGTTGCGTTCGCGACGTCGGCGCTGACCCTGTGGGCCTTCCTCGGCCTGGAAAGCGCGACCGTACCCGCCGGCGCCGTACGCGATGCCGAGCGCACCGTGCCGCGGGCGACCCTGCTGGGCACCGCCGTCGCCATCATCGTCACCATCGCCGCCTGCAGCGCCGTGCTGCGCCTGGTGCCGGCGCAGACGCTGGCCAACTCACCGGCGCCGTTCGCCGAGGCCGTGCGCCTGCTGCTGGGCGACGGCGCCGGCAAGCTGGTCGCCGTGGTCGCCGCCGTCACCTGCCTGGGCGCCCTCAACGGCTGGGTGCTGATGCTGGGCCAGCTGCCGCTGGCGGTCGCCCGCGACGGCCTGTTTCCGGCCGTGTTCGGCCAGGTGGATGCCCATGGCACGCCGCGGCTGGGCCTGCTGATCGGCGCCACCCTGTCCAGTCTGCTGGTGCTGGCCAACTACCACGCCAGCCTGGTCAGCCTGTTCACCTGGGCGGTGCTGCTGTCGACGGCGGCTTCGCTGCTGCCGTTCCTGATCTGTGCACTGGCCTTGCTCAAGCTGGAACGCGGCCGGCCGGCACTCGGTGTAGTCGGCGTGCTGGCGGCGCTGTACGCGGCCTATGCCCTGGCCGGCACCGGCGCGCAGGCGCTGCGCTGGGGCGCCGCGCTGCTGCTGGCCGGATTGCCGTTCTATCTGTGGCAGCGGCGCAGCCGCAGCTGAGGCTCAGTACGGCCGGGCGCCGGAATTGCCCGGCGGGCTGTACTGGCAGACGACGAAGGTCCAGTTGGTGAACGGCGGCTGGAACGGCGAATTCGTCGTGCACTGGCGGATGCCGCAGCCGACGCTGGCCGTCGTGCGCCAGACCATCTGGGTGTAGTGGCCGCACTGGGAGATACTGCAGGTATTGGCCGCATAGTTGTAGCCGGACTGCTCGCTCAGCCAGCTGTTGGCCGCCGCCGTTTCCACATTGCTGGGAAATCCCGACGACACCGCGCCGGCATAAATGTTCTCGCCCACGCCGGCCATGCCGCTGTGGGCGTAGTTGCAGTTGTTGGCGTAGTTCTGCGCCTGGGTCGCCAGTGCGGCGCTCCAGGTGAGGTTGGCCAGGGGCGGACTGGCCGCGGGAATCACTGTCTTGCGCGCGCAGTTGTTCAGCGCCAGATGCGTTTTCCAGTTCGCCGGCGCCAGGCCTATGTCGCTCTGGAAACCGTCGTTCATCACGCAGTCGAGAAACACCGCCGGCGCGGCCGGGGCGAAAGTGCACAGCAGGATCAGCAGCAGCAAGCGTCGCATGGGTCGGTCACCTCGCGGCCGATAGTAGCCGCCGGGCAGCGTGAAAACGCGGTGACGCAAAGGTAAACCCGGGCTTCACGCGCGCATTCCGTGACCGCGTTGGCGAAGCGCTCAGGCCTGCGCCAGGCGCGCCACCGCTTCGCGCGCCAGTTCATGCAGTCCGGCGCCGCCGGTCTCGCGCCAGTGCGCCAGCAGTGCGGCACGCATGCGCGGCTCCCAGAAGCGACGCAGGTGCGTGGCGATACCGGCGACGGCTTCGTCGTGATCCGGTTCCGAGGCGAAATAGCGCGCGATGTCGTTGGCCATGCCGACCAGGCGTTCCACGTTCAGGCTGCACCTCCGCGGTTGCCGGCGTAGCGGCCGGCGTGGCTGTATACGGCGCAGCCGTCGGGCCGCGCAAATCCGATCAGGGTCAGGCCGCAGTTTTCGGCCAGGGCGATGGCCAGCGCGGTCGGCGCCGAGATCGCCGCAAGCACGCTGATGCCGGCCGCCGCGGCCTTCAGCGCCATCTCGTAGCTGGCGCGGCTGGTGACCACGGCGAAGCCCGCGTCGGCGGCGATGCGGCTGCGCTGCAGCGCACCGATCAGCTTGTCCAGCGCATTGTGCCGGCCCACGTCCTCGCGCAGCAGGTGGATGCGGCCGTCGGCGCCGGCCCAGGCCGCCGCATGGGTGGCGCCGGTGGCGGCGGCCAGCGACTGGCCCGCGGCGAGCTGGGCCAGCGCCGCATCCAGCGCAGCGGCCGTGACCACGATGCCGGCGCCCACGGGCGCCGGCGTGCGCAGCACCTCGTCCAGCTGCCGGCTGCCGCAGAGGCCGCAGCCGCTGCGGCCTTCCAGGCGGCGCCCGCGCGCGGCCAGCGCCTGGGCCCGGTCCGACGGAATCTGCAACTGCAATTCCACGCCTTCCAGCCGCGGCTGTATCTGCAGGTCCAGCAGTTCCTGCGGCGCGGCGATCAGTCCTTCGCTGAGGGCGAAGCCCAGGGCGAAATCCTCCAGTTGCACGGGCGTGGCCATCATCACGGCAAAATGTTCACCATTGCACGAAATGGCAACGGGAACTTCCTCGGCGATCTGGTCGCCATATTGCTGCAGCCGGCCTTCGCGCCAGCGCGCGACCGGGCGCGTCACGGCGCCGGGCGGCGCCTCAGCCGGCGGTGGAGCGGACATGCCGCAACAGCTCCAGCTGGTGCTCGGTGAAGGCCTGGTGGCGGCGCTGCCAGTCCGAGGGCTGCGACACGCGCGTGGCCTGCACCGCGGTGACCTTGTATTCGGGACAATTGGTGGCCCAGTCCGAGTTCTCCGTGGTCACCACGTTGGCGCCGGATTCGGGGAAATGGAAAGTGGTATAGACCACGCCGGGCTGCATGCGGTCGGAGAGGCGCGCGCGCAGCACGGTGTCGCCGGCGCGGCTTTCCACGCCGACCCAGTCGCCGTCGGCGATGCCGCGCTGCTCGGCGTCGAAGGGATGCAGTTCCAGCACGTCCTCGTCGTGCCACAGCACATTGGGCGTGCGCCGGGTCTGTGCCCCGACGTTGTACTGCGACAGGATGCGGCCGGTGGTCAGCAGCAGCGGGAAGCGCGCGTTGACCTTTTCCTCGGTGGGCACGTATTCGGTCAGCATGAAGCGGCCCTTGCCGCGCACGAATTCGTCGACGTGCATGGTCGGCGTGCCCAGGGGATGTTCGTCGTTGCACGGCCACTGGATCGAGCCCAGTTCGTCCAGGCGGGCGAAGCTGACGCCGGCGAAGGTCGGCGTGAGCGCGGCGATCTCGTCCATGATCTGCGACGGATGCGTGTAGTTCATCGGATAGCCCAGGGCCTGGGCGATGAGCTGGGTGATCTCCCAGTCCGCATAGCCAGCCTTGGGCTGCATCACCTTGCGCACGCGCGAAATGCGCCGCTCGGCGTTGGTGAAGGTGCCGTCCTTTTCCAGGAAGGAACTGCCGGGCAGAAAGACGTGGGCGAACTTGGCGGTCTCGTTGAGGAACAGGTCCTGCACCACCACGCATTCCATGGCGCTCAGCGCCGCCGTGACGTGCTGGGTGTCGGGATCGCTCTGGGCAATGTCCTCGCCCTCGATGTAGATGCCGCGGAAACTGCCGTCCAGCGCGGCTTCGAACATGTTGGGAATGCGCAGGCCGGGTTCGTCATGCAGCGGCACGCCCCAGGCGGCCTCGAAGCTCTGCCGCACGGCGCTGTCGGACACATGCCGATAGCCGGGAAACTCGTGCGGGAACGAGCCCATGTCGCAGGAGCCCTGCACATTGTTCTGCCCGCGCAGCGGGTTCACGCCCACGCCGACGCGGCCGATATTGCCCGTGGCCATGGCCAGGTTGGCGATGGCCATGACCGCGGTGGAACCCTGCGAATGCTCGGTCACGCCCAGGCCGTAGTAGATCGCCGCATTGCCGCCGGTCGCATACAGCCGCGCCGCGGCGCGCACCTCGTCGGCGGGAACGCCGGTCTCGGCCTGCAGCGCCTCGGGCGCGTTGCGTTCCTGCGCGACGAAATCGCGCCATTTGGCGAAGGCCGGGCCTTCGCAGCGCGCGGCGACGAAAGCCTCGTCGACCAGGTGTTCGGTGACGATCACATGGGCCAGCGCATTGAGCACCGCCACATTGGTGCCGGGCCTGAGCTTGAGATGGTGCTGCGCCTGGATATGCGGCGTGCGCACCAGGTCGATGCGGCGCGGATCAATCACGATCAGCTTCGCGCCCTGGCGCAGGCGCTGTTTCAGGCGCGAGGCGAATACCGGGTGGCCGTCGGTGGGATTGGCGCCGATCACCAGCACCACGTCGGCCTGCTCCACCGAATCGAAATTCTGCGTGCCGGCGGATTCGCCCAGGGTCTGCTTGAGGCCGTAGCCGGTGGGCGAATGGCAGACGCGGGCGCAGGTGTCGACATTGTTGGTGCCGAAGGCGGCGCGCACCAGTTTCTGCACCAGGTAGGTTTCCTCGTTGGTACAGCGCGAGGACGTGATACCGCCGATGGAGTGCCGGCCGTAGGCCTGCTGCAGGCGGCGGAACTCGGCCGCGACATGGGCGATGGCGACCTCCCAGCTCACCGCCTGCCAGGGATCGCTGATGCGCTTGCGCAGCATGGGCGTGGTGATGCGGTCGCGGTGCGTGGCATAGCCCAGAGCGAAACGGCCCTTGACGCAGGAATGGCCGTGGTTGGCCTGGCCGTTCTGGTCCGGCACCATGCGCACCAGTTCCTCGCCCTTCATCTCGGCGCGGAAGGAACAGCCCACGCCGCAGTAGGCGCAGGTCGTCACCACGCTGCGTTCGGGCTGGCCCAGCGCGATCAGCGATTTCTCGCTCAGGGTCGCGGTGGGACAGGCCTGCACGCAGGCGCCGCAGCTGACGCATTCGGAACCCAGGAAAGCTTCATCCTGGCCGGCGGATACCTTGGAATCGAAACCGCGGCCCTGGATGGTCAGGGCGAAGGTGCCCTGCACCTCGTCGCAGGCGCGCACGCAGCGCGAGCAGACGATGCACTTGGACGGATCGAAGGTGAAATACGGATTGCTCTCGTCCTTCTGCGCCTGCCGATGGCTGGCGCCGTCGTAGCCGTAGCGCACCTCGCGCAACCCCACCGCGCCGGCCATGTCCTGCAGCTCGCAGTGGCCGTTGGTGGGACAGGTGAGGCAATCCAGCGGGTGATCGGAAATATACAGTTCCATTACGCCGCGGCGCAGCTGGGCCAGCTTCGGGCTCTGCGTCCGCACCTTCATGCCGGCCGCGGCCGGCGTGGTACAGGACGCCGGATAGCCTTTGCGCCCTTCGATCTCGACCAGGCACAGGCGGCAGGAGCCGAAGGCCTCCAGCGTATCGGTGGCGCAGAGCCTGGGTATGGCCGTGCCGGCCAGCGCCGCGGCGCGCAGCAGCGATGTGCCGGCGGGCACGCGGACGTGCTGGCCGTCGATTTCCAGCGCGACTGTTTCGCCGGCATTGACGGCCGGTGTGCCCAGATCGGTTTCGACGAAGGAACGCATGCGGTTCTCCTGCGCGGCGGTTCAGCCTGCCGCGGCGGCGGGCAAAGCAATCAATGGCGGCAGCGGCGCAGTCACGGCCGCGGCAGCCCGAAATCCTGCGGAAAATGATCCAGCGCGCTCAGCACCGGGAACGGCGCCATGCCGCCCAGCGCGCACAGCGAACCTTGCAGCATGGTCTCGCACAGGTCGCGCAGCAGGTGTTCGTTGCGCTGCGGCTCACGCCCGGCGCGGATGCGGTCTATCACTTCCACGCCGCGGGTGGAGCCGATGCGGCACGGCGTGCATTTGCCGCAAGATTCGACCGCGCAGAATTCCATGGCGAAGCGCGCCTGCGCGGCCATGTCGACGCTGTCGTCGAAAGCGACCACGCCGCCATGGCCGAGCATGCCGCCGGCGGCGGCGAAGGCTTCGTAGTCGATCACGGTGTCGAAGCGGCTTTCCGGCAGATAGGCGCCCAGCGGGCCGCCGACCTGCACCGCACGTAGCGGCCGGCCGCTGGCGCTGCCGCCGCCGAAATCGTAGAGCAGCTCGCGCAGGGTCAGGCCGAAGGCTTTTTCCACCAGGCCGGCGCGGCGCAGATTGCCGGCCAGTTGCAGCGGAATGCTGCCGCGCGAACGGCCGCTGCCGTAGTCGCGGTAGAACGCGGCGCCGCGGGCGAGGATCAGCGGCACACTGGCCAGGGTGACTACGTTGTTGATTACCGTGGGCTGGCCGAACAGGCCGGCGATGGCCGGCAGCGGCGGCTTGAAGCGCACCTGGCCGCGCTTGCCTTCCAGCGATTCCAGCAGCGCGGTTTCCTCGCCGCAGATATAGGCGCCGGCGCCCAGCCGCGCGTGCAGATGGAAGGGCCGGCCGCTGCCGCCCGCGTCGGCGCCGAGATAGCCCGCGGCGGTGGCCAGCGCGATGGCGCGCGAGAACACCTGGAACGCGCGCGGGTATTCGCTGCGGATGTAGACATAGCCTTCGCTCGCGCCGACCGCGAGGGCGGCAATCAGCATGCCTTCGATCAGCGAATACGGATCGCCTTCCAGCGTGAGCCGGTCGGCGTAGGTGCCCGAATCGCCTTCGTCCGCATTGCAGACGATGTACTTCTGCGCCGACTGCGCCTGGGCGCAGGTCTGCCATTTGATGCCGGCCGGAAACGCCGCGCCGCCGCGGCCGCGCAGGCCGGAGTCGGTCACTTCCTGCACGATGGCGGCGGGCGCCAGCGCCAGTGCGCGGGCCAGGCCCTGCCAGCCTTCGTGCGCGGCGTAGTCCTCCAGGCTCAGCGGGTCGGTGATGCCGATGCGGCGATAGGTCAGGCGTTCCTGCTGCTTGAGGAACGGGATTTCCTCGGTCGGGCCCAGGCGCAGCGCGTGCGCGCCGCCATGCAGGAAATCCGCCTCGAACAGGCTGGGCACATCTTCCGCCGCTACCGGGCCATAGGCGATGCGGCCCGCGGGCGTGGCCACTTCCACCAGCGGCTCCAGCCAGAACAGGCCGCGCGAGCCGTTGCGCACCAGGCGGATGTCCAGGCCGCGCTGGCGCGCCTGCGCCGCGGCGGCCTCGGCCACGGCCTGGGCACCGACCGACAGCGCGGCCGAATCGGCGGGTACGTAGACGGTAACGCTCATGCCGGCGCCTCCAGGCCGTCCAGCAGCTCGCGCAGCCGCGCCGGCGTCACGCGGCCGCGCAGTTCGCCGTCGATCAGCAGCGCCGGCGACAGTGCGCAATTGCCCAGGCAATAAGCCGGCTCCAGCGTGACCGCGCCGCTGGCGCTGGTCTGGTGATAGTCGATGCCGAGCTGCTGTTTCGCCTGCGCTTCCAGCGCCGCGGCGCCCATGGCCTGGCAGCTTTCGGCGCGGCACAGCTGCAGCACATGACGACCTGGCGGAGTGCCGCGGAAATGGTGGTAGAAGCTGATTACGCCGTGCACGTCGGCACGGGAAAGGTTGAGCCCGTGCGCGATCAGCGGCACGGCCGCCGGCGGCACATAGCCCAATCGGTCCTGCACCGCGTGCAGCAGGGGCAGCAGCGGCCCGGGCAGTGCGCGGCAGTCGGCAATGGCCTGCAGTACGGCGGCGCGTTCCGCCGGCGTGGGGCCGGGATCGTTCATCGGCATCGCAGCGGGCGTGGGGCTGGCTGGCGACATGCGTGGGCTTGCTCCTGTACGTGCCGCGGTCCGCCGCGCGCCTGCCAAGCCTAAAGCAAGGCCCCGGAAACAGCACGGGCTGACGGCCACGCTGCGGTGATGCGGCGCGATGGCTACGGGACAGTACCGCAGCAATGCAGGCGCACCGGGCGGCCGCGCCGGCAAATCGCGGCGCCGCGTCCGATGGGGGCGTCGTACCTGACCCGGACAAGGCCGGCTGGTCAACCCGGCTGCCGAAACCGTGTAAGGTCGCGCGATCCTTTCCGCTCCCGCCCTGCCCATGACCGTGCGCGCGCTTCCCGTGGAGATCTGCCTGGACTGCGGCCCGCACCTGGCCGCCGACTGCGCCGCGGCCGCCGCGGGCGGCGCGCACAGCATCGAACTCTGCCGCGACATGGCCGCGCAGGGTCTCACGCCCGGCGCCGCCGATCTGGCCGCGGCGCGGGCGCAGTTTCCGCGCGCCGGCCTGTATCCCATGATCCGGCCGCGCCGCGGCGATTTCGATTACTCCGGCGCCGAGATCGCGCTGATGCTCGAACAGATCGCCCAGGCCGCCGGCCAGGGCGCGGACGGCGTGGTGTTCGGCGCACTGCGCGGCGGCGCACTCGATACCGCCGCCCTCGCCCGCCTTTTCGCCGCGGCACGCATGCGCGGCCTGCGCAGCACCTTCCACCGCGCCTTCGATGCGCTGGACGATGCAGCCGCCGGGCTGGAAACACTCATCGGCCTCGGCGCCGACCGCATCATGAGCAGCGGCACGCGCTGGGGCAGCAGCGGCGGCGCCGTGGCCGGCGCGCAGCGGCTGGCCGCGCTGATTGCACAGGCGGACGGGCGCGTGGAGGTCGTGCTTGGCGGCGGCATCGCCGCGGCGACGCTTGCGGCATTGCTTGAACAGCTGCCGCACACCGGGGCGGTATCGCTGCACGCCTACGGCTCGGTGCTGAGCGCCGGGCGCGTCGACGCCGGCAAAGTGGCCGAGCTGGTCCGGATGGCGCAAATCGCCGGCTGATGGCGCGACAACGGCGGATCGCCACATCGGCGCAGCCGTTTTGCGTCTACCATGCAGCCCTCTCGCCGCCGGAGCCCGCCGTGACCCAGGACGAAACGCAGGAAAACCGCAGCGCCTTGCTGGAACCCATCGAAGCCCGCGTACTGGGCTGCCTGGTGGAGAAAGCCGCCACCACGCCCGAGGTCTATCCGCTCACGCTCAATGCGGTGGTCTCGGCCTGCAACCAGAAATCCAACCGCGACCCGGTGCTGGAACTGGAACCCGGCGCCGTCGGCCACGCGCTGCGCCAGCTCGAAGGCAAGCGCCTGGTGGTGGGCTCGCTGTCGGCGCGGGCCTCGCGCTACGAGCACCGCATGGACCAGGTGCTCAATATCACCCCGCGCCAGCGCGCCCTGCTCGCCCTGCTGATGCTGCGCGGCCCGCAGACGGCGCCGGAGCTGCTGACCCGCAGCGAACGCCTCGCCGATTTCCCCGGCCTGGACGAAGTGCGCGCCACTCTGGAACGCCTGGCCCAGCGCGAACCGCCCATGACCGTGCGCCTACCGCGCAGCGGCGGCCAGCGCGAAGACCGCTACATGCACCTGCTGTGCGGCGAGGTGAACCTGGACACGCTGGCCGCCGCGAGCGGCGGCGACAATGCCGGCAGCAGCGCGCAGGCACTGGAATCGCGCATAGAACAGCTGGAAGCCCTGGTCGACGCCCTGCAGCAGCGGCTCAACCATATCGAGCAGCGCGTAGGTTCCGATTCCGAATAGCGCGCGGCGCATATCCGCCGCAGCGGGATTCGGGATTCGGGATTCGGGATTCGGGATTCGGGATTCGGGATTCGCAGCGAGTGTGCGGCGGAATCCAAGGTTTCCGGCAAGCGAAATTTGCCGGATTTCTTCGAGAAGAAGCGAAAAACTCCCTCTCCCCCAAGCTCACTTGGGGGAGAGGGCTGGGGTGAGGGGGCGACGATCAACGCGCCTCACCGCTGGATTTTCGCCGAAAAATTCAATAGACGAAGAACCGCGAAAACCGAACTCCATCGCCGGCTGAAGCGCCGCCCCTCACCCAACCCCTCTCCCCCAAACAAGTCTGGGGGAGAGGGCTAACGGCAAAGATTCCCAGCCCCGGCAGCCCACCCGCAGGCGCGCAATTCACGCCAGCTTGATCTCCCTCAACCGCTCCATCAGATACTCATGCGAGGTGATCGACGTCGAATACCGCCGGGGATTCCCCTCCGAAACACAGCAATCCAACGGATCGAGCACCACGTCCGGATTCGGATGCAGGAAGAACGGCACCGAATACCGCGGCTTGCGCGCCAGCTCCCCCGGCGGATTCACCACCCGGTGCGTAGTCGACGGATACACATGGTTGGTCAGCCGCTGCAGCATGTCGCCGATGTTCACCACGATGGTGTCCTCGGCCGAGGTGAACGGCACCCATTCGCCGGTGCGCGACTTCACTTCCAGGCCGGCCGCGCTGGCGCCGACCAGCAGGGTGATGAAATTGATGTCCTCGTGCGCGCCGGCGCGC
This sequence comes from Tahibacter harae, assembly GCF_024437735.1. Lineage (GTDB taxonomy): Bacteria > Pseudomonadota > Gammaproteobacteria > Xanthomonadales > Rhodanobacteraceae > Tahibacter > Tahibacter harae. The sequence goes on from NZ_JANFQO010000020.1 coordinate 39,508, forward strand.
ACGTTGGGGATGTCATCCGCGGTGATCGGCGGATAGTGGATGGGGCGCAGGATGGAATTGCCCGAATCCGTCTTGTTCTCGAAGAAATTCTCCGGCAGGCCGATATGCAGGGCCAGCGCGCGCAGCACGCGCGTACCGAGCTGGTCCAGCGCGGTATAAAGGCCGTAGCCGTAGTCGCGGAAGCCGGCGATCTCCTCGGGCCACAGGTTGGGCGGCATCACGTCGGCGAAGCGCGAATCGCGCGGGATCTCGCGGCCAATGTGCCAGAACTCTTTCAGGTCGGGATATTTGGAATCTTTCGCAGTTTCCACACCGAACGGGGTATAGCCGCGCGCGCCGCCGCTGCCCTTGATGTGGTACTTCATCTTGGTTTCGGCCGGCAGGGCGAAGAAGGCGCGGAAGCGGTCGTAGGCGCCGTCGATGAGTTCCGCGCTGATGCCGTGGCCGCGGATACCGGCAAAGCCCCATTCGCGATAGGCCGCACCGAGTTCGGCGACGAAAGCATCGCGGTCGCTGTCGTAGCGGCGGATGTCCAGAGTTGGGATGGCTGACATGGTTGGCGTTCCGAAACAGGAGGACAACGACGGCGCCAGGGCGCCGCTGCGGGAGCGCCGCCGCCGCGGCGGCGCAGGCCAGATTCAGGCGGGTTCCGTGGCCGCGGATTCTACGGCGCGCGCGAGCCGGCCGGCCAGCGCGTCCACCAGGGCGGCGTCGGCTGCTTCTATGGTCACGCGCACCAGGGGCTCGGTGCCGGAGGCGCGCAGCACCAGGCGGCCGCGGCCTTCCAGTTCCTGTTCCACGGCGGCGCGTTCGGCCAGCACGCGGGCATGCTGCAGCAGACGGCCGCCGTCGGCGACGCGCACGTTGCGGGTGATCTGCGGCAGGCGCTCCCAGCCGGCGCAGCAGGCGGCCAGGCTCTGGCCGCGGCGCACCAGCACTTCCAGCACCTGCAGCGCGCTGACCAGGCCGTCGCCGGTGGAGGCGCGGTCCAGGCAGAGGATATGGCCCGACGCTTCGCCGCCGAGCACGCCGGCGGTTTCCTTCAGCGTCTGCGTCACATAGCGGTCGCCAACCTTGGCGCGCAGGAAGCCGATGCCGGCTGCGGCGAAGGCGCGCTCCAGGCCGTAGTTGGTCATCAGCGTGCCGACGACAGGGCCGCGCAGGCGGCCGCTGTTCTGCCAGTCCACCGCCAGCACGTAGAGGATGTCGTCGCCGTCGACCAGACGGCCCTGGTGATCGACGAACTGCACCCGGTCGCCGTCGCCATCGAAGGCGATGCCCAGGTCGGCGCCCTGCTCCACCACGGCGCGCTGCAGGGCCGCCGGGTGGGTGGAGCCGCAGTCGCGGTTGATGTTCAAGCCGTCGGGCTGGGTGCCGATGGTGCTGACGCGGGCGCCCAGTTCCTCGAACAGCTTGGGCGCGATCTGGTAGGTGGCGCCGTGGGCGCAGTCGATCACCAGCTTGAGGCCGCGCAGGCTCAGGTCCTGGGGAAAGGTGGAGTTGCAGAATTCGGCGTAGCGCGTGGCGGCGTCGTTGACCCGCGCGGCCTTGCCGATGCGCTCGGAGGGCACGGTGACGAAGGGGGCGTCGAGTTCCTCCTCGATCGCCGCCTCGACTTCGTCGGCGAGCTTCTCGCCCGCGCCGGAAAAGAACTTGATGCCGTTGTCCTGGTGCGGGTTGTGCGAGGCGCTGATGACGATGCCGGCGCTGGCGCGCAGGCTGCGGGTCAGGTAGGCCACCGCCGGCGTGGGCATGGGGCCGAGCAGGCGCACGTTGGCGCCGGCGGCGACCAGGCCGGCCTCCAGGGCGGATTCGAACATGTAGCCGGAGATGCGCGTGTCCTTGCCGATCACCACGGTGGCGACGCCGTCCGGACCGGTCAGCACGCGCCCGGCGGCGCGGCCCAGCTTGAGCATGAATTCGGCCGTGATAGGCCATTCGCCCACGTGGCCGCGGATGCCGTCGGTGCCGAAATACTTGCGCTTGCTCATGCCGGGGTTCCGCGGGAAATGGTCGGCAAGCATAACGCGGGGCGAGCGGCGGCGCCTCCCGGGTGCGGAACGGGGTGCGCCGGAACGGCTGCGGAAACGGTTGTTTGCAGGCGGGCAGCCCGTGGCGCGGGGGCTTGCGCCGGGGCCGATGCCATCGCGCGCCGGCGGATACCTGGGCGCAGGCGCCGCATGGCTTGGGATGCCGGCCGCCTGCCACCCGGGGCGCAGGAACAGCGAATCGCCGTTGCCCGCTCCCGTTCGCGGCAAAGCGGCAATCCTGCGTCTACTCGTCGTCACCCCAGCGCGGTGCCCGGGGCGCCGGCTTGCGCAGCACCGCCGGATTGGCCACCGGCGCCCATACACGCAGCGCATCCACGGTCGCCGCCACGTCGTGCACGCGCACGATGGCGGCGCCGCGCTGCACCGCGATCAGGGCGGCGGCGACCGAGGCGTGTATGCGTTCGGCCGGGTCGCTGCGGCCGCTGAGCGTGCCGAGGAAGGACTTGCGCGACAGGCCGGCCAGCAGCGGCACGCCCAGGTTGCTGAACTGCTGCAGCTCGCGCAGCAGGCTGAGGTTGTGTTCCAGGGTCTTGCCGAAGCCGAAGCCCGGATCGACCAGCAGGCGCTTGCGCGGAATGCCGGACAGCTCGCAGGTGAAGAGGCGGTCGGCGAGGAAGCGCTTGATGTCGGCGACCACTTCGTCGTACTGCGGGTCGGCCTGCATGTCGCGCGGCTGTCCCTGCATGTGCATCAGGCAGACCGGCACCTGCAGCTCGGCCGCGGCCTCCAGCGCGCCGTCCTGGCGCAGGGCGTAGACGTCGTTGATCAGGCCGGCGCCGGCTTCCACGGCCGCACGCATCACCGCGGGCTTGGAGGTATCGACGGAAATCGGCACGCGGCCGTCCTGGGCCAGCGCACGGATCACCGGCACGACACGGCGCAGTTCTTCCTCGGCAGTCACCGCCGCGGCGCCGGGGCGGGTGGATTCACCGCCGACGTCGAGCAGGTCCGCGCCTTCCTCGATCAGACGCAGGCCGTGGGCGATGGCTGCACTGGCATCGAAATGCGCGCCGCCGTCGGAGAACGAATCCGGCGTGACATTGACGATGCCGCAGACCAAGGGGCGATCAAGCACCAGCTCGCGGCCGGCGCAGTCCAGCGTGGGGTGGATCATGTCTTTCTCCTGCGCCAAGGCTGCACATTGTCCATCAATGCAAAAGGCCGCAATTGCGGCCTCTGCTTCCGCCGCAAGAGACGGCGAGCGGGTTTTCAGCTCCCACTCCTCCGACAGCGTCGGGGGAGAGGATTGGGTGAGGGGGCAACGTTTCCGTTCGCCGGCAGACGGTTTTTCGCCTGCGCATCGAAAGGACGAAAACCCGGCGGCGAAGCTGATTTCAGCGTTGCCCCTTACCCTGCCCTCTCCCCCAAGCAAGCTTGGGGGAGAGGGTGCGTCTGCCGCTGGCGCGGCGGGTTCATGGCGTCCCGCCTTCAGCTCCGCCCCAAGACGCGGACGGCAGGAAGGCCGGGCTCCCGATGGCGCGGTTCTTACTCCGCGTCGACCTGATCGCGCGTCACCGCCGCGCCGCCGATGGGGCTTTCGCCGCGCGGGCCGCTGGCGGCGCTGCCGCCGCTGGGCTTGCTCGGCGTCCAGTCCTTGGGCGGCGGCGGCTCCTGGCCCTGCATGATGGCGTCGATCTGCGATGCGTCGATGGTTTCGTACTGCAGCAGGGCCTTGGCCATGACGTGCAGCTTGTCCATGTTGTCGGTGAGGATCTGGGTGGCCTGGGCATAGGCCTTGTCCAGGATGGAGCGCACCACCTCGTCGATCTTGCGCGCCGTCTCGTCCGACACGTTCTTGTGCTGGGTGACCGAACGGCCCAGGAACACCTCGTCCTCCTGCTCGCCGTAGGCGATGGGGCCGAGTTCGTCGGACAGGCCCCACTTCGTCACCATGTTGCGCGCCATTTCGGTCGCGCGCTTGATGTCGTTGGAGGCGCCGGTGGTCACCTTGTCCGCGCCGAAGATCAGTTCCTCCGCGACGCGGCCGCCGTAGAGCGAGCACAGGTTGCTGTGGATGTAGGTGCGGTTGTAGCTGTAGCGGTCGCCTTCGGGCAGGAACATGGTCACGCCCAGGGCACGGCCGCGCGGGATGATGGTGACCTTGTGCACCGGGTCGTGCTCGGGCATCAGGCGGCCGACGATGGCGTGGCCGGCCTCGTGGTAGGCCGTGTTGCGCTTCTCGTCCTCGCTCATGGCCATGGAGCGGCGCTCGGCGCCCATCATGATCTTGTCCTTGGCCCGGTCGAAGTGGCTCATCACCACTTCGCGCGAGTTCTCGCGCGCGGCGAACAGGGCCGCCTCGTTCACCAGGTTGGCCAGGTCGGCGCCGGAGAAGCCCGGCGTGCCGCGGGCGATGACCATGGGCTCGACGTCGGAGGACACCGGCACCTTGCGCATGTGCACCTTGAGGATCTGCTCGCGGCCGCGCACGTCGGGCAGCGGTACCACCACCTGGCGGTCGAAACGGCCCGGACGCAGCAGGGCCGGGTCAAGCACGTCCGGGCGGTTGGTGGCGGCAATGACGATGATGCCTTCATTGCCTTCAAAGCCGTCCATCTCGACCAGCAGCTGGTTCAGGGTCTGCTCGCGCTCGTCGTGACCGCCGCCCAGGCCGGCGCCGCGGTGGCGGCCGACGGCGTCGATCTCGTCGATGAAGATGATGCAGGGCGCGTGCTTCTTGGCCTGCTCGAACATGTCGCGCACGCGCGCCGCGCCGACGCCGACGAACATCTCGACGAAGTCGGAACCGGAAATGGTGAAGAACGGCACCTTGGCCTCGCCGGCGATGGCCTTGGCGAGCAGGGTCTTGCCGGTGCCGGGCGAGCCGACCATCAGCACGCCGCGCGGAATCTTGCCGCCGAGCTTCTGGAACTTGCCCGGGTCGCGCAGGAAGTCGACCAGCTCCTTCACGTCGTCCTTGGCTTCGTCGCAGCCGGCGACATCGGCGAAGGTGACCTTGACCTGATCCTCGCCCTGCAGGCGTGCGCGCGAACGGCCGAAGCTCATCGCGCCGCGGCCGCCGCCGCCGGACTGCATCTGGCGCATGACATAGATGAGGAAGCCGATGAAGACCAGGAACGGCGCCCAGTTCACCAGGATGCCCAGCAGCGAGAAACCGCTGTCGGAGGGCTCGACACGCATCTTGTCGACTTTCTTCTCGATGTCGGCCAGATTGGCTTCGGTCAGCAGCGCCGTGGTGCGCACGGAGCTGCCGTCCTTGAGCTTGGCCTCGATCGTCGCCGGACGGTCGTTGTGCACCAGCACCTCGGCCACGCCGTTGTGCTCGACCTTGTCCATGAAATCGGAATAGGCGAGATCCTGCGTGCCCGATCCGCGCGGGTTGAAGCTCTGGAACACGGTCAGCAGCACGACCGCGATGATCAGCCAGAGCAGCAGGTTCTTGGCCATGTCATTCATCAAAACACTCCTTACGCGCGCCGGCCCCGGGCCAGTGCATAGACTTCGTTGGAACGCGCCCGCGAAGCCTTGGGTTTACGGATGCTGACGCGGGTGAACGCCGTCCGCAAGTTTCTAACGTACTCGTCGAAACCGACACCTTGGAACAGCTTGATCAGGAAATCGCCGCCGGGCTTGAGCCAGCGGCTGGCGAAATCCAGCGCCAGCTCGGACAGATGCATGGCGCGTGCCTGATCAACCAGGTCCACGCCGCTCATATTGGGGGCCATGTCCGACAGTACAAGATCCACGGGGGCGCCCTGCAGTCGCGCCTCCAGCTCGGCCAGCACGCTGTCCTCGCGGAAATCGCCGCAGATGAAATCCACGCCGGAAATGCCCTGCATCGGCAGGATGTCGAGCGCAACAATACGGCCGCAGCCCTTGAGTCTTTCGTTGACCAGCTGCGACCAGCCGCCGGGCGCGGCACCCAGGTCGACCACGGTCATGCCCGGCTTGAGCAGGTCGTCGCGCTCCAGCAGTTCGTCCAGCTTGAAGACGGCGCGCGAGCGGTAGCCCTCGGCCTGGGCCTTCTTGACGAAGGGATCCTTGAAATGTTCCTGCAGCCAGCGCTGGCTGCTCTTGCTGCGTGACATGGGAAGGCTTCGGGGTGGCTGCGCGGACGCAGCGGGGATGCGGGCCGCGCATGATACCCTGTCGCCCTGCCTGCGGTGCAGCGCCGCGTCGGTCCGGCCAGGAGCTGAACCCGGGCCGCCGGTCCGCGCGGCCCCGCCGTGCCGTGGCGCCAGGCCTGCATCCTGCCGCGGCGCCGCAACCACCGAATTCCCACTCAGCCAAAGGTTTTCCCCATCCATGCCACTGAGCAATAGCCAGCGCCGCTACCTGCGCGGCCTCGCCCACGATCTCAAGCCCGTCATCCTGGTCGGCGCCAAGGGCATCACCGACGCCCTGGTGCAGGAATGCAGCCTGGCCCTGGACCATCACGAACTGGTCAAGGTGCGCATTCCCGCCGAAGACCGCGAGGACTTCGCCGCCCAGGCCGCCCAGCTGGCCGAGGCGACCAAGGCAGAGACCGTGCAAACCATTGGCCGGACAGTGGTTTATTTCCGCCGCAACGCGGAAAAGCCGGTCATAGCCCTGCCCCGCTGAGCCATGCAGCTGTCCCTTAATCGGCCGGGCGAATACCTGTTTATCCGCCGCGTCGGCGCCGCGGCGATCACCGTGGTCGACCGCGACCTGGAGCGCAGCTTCGTGCTGGCGCCCGACCGGGCCATCGAAGACTGGCCCGTGACCGACGTGAAAACCCTGGACGCGGTCGCCGTCGCTCCCATCCTGGAACTCAAGCCGGCGGTGGTGATCCTCGGCAGCGGCCCGCGCACCGTCTTCCCGCCGCAGGCCGTGCTGGCCGAATTCCTCAAGCGCGGCATAGGCATAGAAGTGATGGACAACGCCGCCGCGGCGCGCACCTTCAATGTGCTGGCGAGCGAGGGGCGCAAGGTGGTCGGGGCGTTTGTGCTTGGGGGCCGGCAGTAGGGATTCGTTATCCGGGATCCGCAAAAGCGGGAGCGGGAATTAGCTGGCCGGGTCTTGTCCAGGCCGGGCTTTCCGGCAACCCGCCTCGCTGCGCTCATTCCGATCCGCTCTCACGAACCCCGGAACAACGAATCTGCCCTACGAGTCCCCGACCCCATATCCCGAATCCCGGCCGATCCGTCGCAGCCGTGCCAGCGCCTCCACCTGGATCTGCCTCACCCGCTCGCGGGTAAGGCCGAGTTCGGCGGCGATCTCGGCCAGGGTCTGGGCGACATTGCCGGCCAGGCCGTAGCGGCGCTCCAGCACCAGGCGCTGGCGCGGATTGAGCCGGGCCAGCCATTCGGCCAGGCGGCCTCCGGCCAGGTCGGTCAGTTCGGCGCCGCCGGCACTGGATTCAGCCGCGATCTGTTCGACCAGGGCGCGGTCGTCGGCCTCGGACATGGGCGCGTCCAGCGAGCGGATTTCCTCGGTGACGCAGAACAGCGCCGCCACTTCGCTGCAGGATTTGTTCAGCGCCTGGGCCAGTTCGTCCTGGGTGGGCTGGCGGCCCAGGCTCAGCAGCAGTTCGCGCCGCGCGCGCAGGGCCTGGGCCAATTCGCGCAGCACGTGCACCGGCACGCGCACGGTGCGGCCCTGCTGCATCAGCGCGCGCTGCACTGATTCGCGTATCCACCAGGTGGCGTAGGTGGAGAAGCGCAGGCCGCGGGCCGGATCGAATTTCTCCACCGCGCGGATCAGGCCCAGGTTGCCCTCGGCGATCAGGTCCAGCAGCGGCACGCCGCGGCCCACGTAGCTGCGCGCGACGGCGACGACCAGCCGCAGGTTGGCCTCGATCATCTGCCGCCGCGCCTCGACATCGCCGTGCGCGACCCGCTCGCCCAGGGCGCGTTCGCCGCCGGCATCGAGCAGCGGGATCAGGCCGATTTCATTCAGATAGGCGCTGGTGGAATTGCGCGTCTCGTCGCCCTGCGGCGGCTCGATCACATCGAGCAGCGCCAGCATGTCATCGGTATCCAGCGACGGTTCTTCGCGCAGCGGTGAACTCATTGCGCCAGCATACTCTCAAGACCGGGATTGGGGATTGGGGACGCGGGCTCCGCAAGCGCACGCAGCCCGGATGCCGGCGGAAATGCGGCCGCCTGCCGTTGCCGGATCGCCAGAAATTGCATCGCCGCTGGTACGTCTTGCTGTGCCTGCAATGCCCCCGGATCGCAGCAGGACATATATCGGAAAAACGCCGTACATCAGCTCAAGCGAACGGGCCAGAGGCGAAGATCCGGACGGCGGAAAAGAAAAAATTGGATACAGCGATTCACAGCGCCGTGCCATCGGGCTGCAAATCGCAGCGGTTGCGGTTGCGGCGGCGGCGCGATTGCTGCGGGTCGGGCACCCGCTTCTTCAGCGGCTCCGGATTCGTTTGAGAGCATCCGGCAATCGCCAGCTCCATGCACTCGCATCCAGCTTCAGGCCCCCAATGGATTCGATCCGTCCAACTTCTACGCCAACTTCAGGACACCCATGGATTCGGCTTGGGCGCCTGCTTCAGAACGCCCACCGACCAAGCGCCAACTTCAGGACAACCAGGCACCGCACCGCCCATCCCGGTCTCAGGACAACGTGAGTACACCCCGGCGTTTCAGAACACCTCAAGATCCGATTCGGGAAGATCCAATTCGGGACACCCGGGAATTGCAAGCCCGGCCCTCCGGTTTCGGCAACTTGAGGACACCCACGAATCCGAATGAACTCGGGTGATTCGAGAACACCCCGCAGCCAACTGCCGCCTAAGCCGACGCCCGCCTCCAGAATCCCATCCCCGGCCTCACTTCGCCGGCAAATACTCCAGCGGATTCACCGGCTTGCCATTCCGCCGGATCTCGAAATGCAGCATCTGCCGATTGGAACCGCCCATCTCCGCAATCGCCTGGCCGGCCTTGACCGTATCGCCTTCCTTGACCAGCCGCTTGCGGTTGTGGCCGTAGGCGGAGAGGAACGAGGTCGAATGCTTGACGATGATCAGCTCGCCATAGCCGAGCAGGCCGTTGCCGCTGTAGACCACGGAGCCATCGGCGGCGGCGACCACGCTGGCGCCGTCGCTGCCGGCGATGTCCACGCCCTGGCGGGTCTGGTCGCCGGCGACGAAGGTGCCGACCACCTTGCCGCTGGCGGGCCAGCGCCAGCTCACGCCGCCGCTGTTGAGCACCGGCGTCGCCGGGCCCGGGGTCGCGACGGCGGTGGTATTGGCGCCGGGCGCCAGTGCGCCCCCCTTGGCCGGCACGGCGACCGGGTCGGCCGGCGGCACCTTGGCGGCGGCCGCGGCCGGCGGCGGCGCGGGCACCGGCGCTATGGCCGGCGGCGGCACCGTGGCGGCGGCGACGGAAGTGGTGGCAGGTTTGACGGTCGCGGGCGTGCTGCCTGGCGCGGCCGCAGCGGGCGCGCCGGGCGGGGACGCCGTCGACTGCGTCCCGGCCACGGACGAAGACGCTGTGCCAGCCGAACCCGGCGTCGCAGCGCCGGCCGTTGGGGTTCCGGAGGCACCGGCCGAAGCCGGCGGAACCGGCGTGAACATGCCCGGCCGGCTGCGCGTATCCGCCGCAGCCGGCCGCCGCGGCGCTTCATCCAGCGGCGTCACCGTGGCGGCGCCCGGCGAAGCCGGCACCGCAGCCACGGCTGCGCTGCCGGCAGGAATGTCGTCGGCCAGGCGCAGTTCCTGGCCCACGTAGATGCGATACGGGCTTTCGATGCGGTTCCAGCGCGCGATCTCGCGGTAGTCCAGTCCGTTCTTGAAGGCGATGGAATACAAGGTGTCGCCGGCGACGACCTTGTGCGTGGCCACGGCGGCGGGACGGCCCGGACGCGGCGGCGGTGCTTCGCGCCGGGCGCCGCGGTCGTCCAGGGCGATGTCCTCGACCGGCGCCGGCGGGTTCGAAGCGCAGGCCGTCAACAGCAGGGCCAGTGCGCAGCCCGCCAGCGTCTTTGCGTTCATCGCCATGTGCCGGTTCACACGTTCCACAGCAGTCCCCATCAGCGCAGCTTGAGCCAGACGAGCAGAGCCACGATCAGCACCACCACCAGCCAGCCCAGCCATTCGACGTATTTGTGCAAAAGTGCCTCGGCCTTGGGACCGCCGAGACGGATCGCGCCGGTCAGCAGATAGACCCGCTTGCCGCGGCCGATGATCATGCCGGGAATGAACGCGATCATCGGCACGCCGACGATGCCCGAAGCCCAGGTGAAAATCTTTAACGGCACCGGAATGAAGCCCGCCAGCACCAGCATCACGAAGGCGGCCCAGGCGCTGCCGGCGACCTCGGTGCGCAGCGTGGCCACCATCGCGTCGATGCGCGGCAGCCAGCCCAGCATTTCAAACAGGGGACGCAGCGCCTCGAAGGCGAAATGCCCCAGCACATAGCCGACCACGGCGCCGATCAGCGAGAACAGCAGGCTGATGGTGGCATAGCGGAACCAATGCCGCGGCCGCGCCAGGGTCATGGGCGCCAGCATCACCTCGGGCATCACCGGGAAGATGATGGCCTCGATGAAGCTCAGGCCCGCCAGCAGGCGCTCGGCCTGGGGATGGGCGGCCCAGACCAGGGCTTTCTCGTACAGCGGCTTGAACAATTTCATGCGACTACCGTCCCTGGATTCCAGCCCGTGCGCGGGCCCTTCACAGCACGCCGCTGAGCAGCGGCACGAAACTCACCGGGCACAGCACCTCGCGCAGGCGCGCGCCGTCATGCGGGCGTATGCGCACCAGCTGCTGGCGTCCGGCCGGGCCCACCGGCGCGACCAGCACGCCTTCGGGCGCGAGCTGGTCCAGCAGTGCGTTTTCCAGCTGCGCGCCGGCGGCGGTCAGCACGATGCCGTCGAACGGCGCCTCCTCGGGCCAGCCCAGGCGGCCGTCGTCGTGCTTGGAGCGGATATTGGCGATGCCCAGCTTGCGGAAGCGGCGCCGCGCATTGCGCAGCAGTTCCTCGATGCGCTCCACCGTATGCACCTGTTCCACCAGCCCGGCCAGCACGGCGGCCTGGTAGCCCGAGCCCGTGCCGATCTCCAGCACCCGCCGCGGCGTGCCGAATTCCAGCAGGGCCTCGCTCATGCGTGCGACTACCCAGGGCTGGGAAATCGTCTGGCCCTGGCCTATGGGCAGGGCGGTGTCCTCGTAGGCGCGGGTGGCCAGCGCCTCTTCCACGAACAGATGGCGCGGCAGCTGGCGCATCACGTCGAGCACGCGGCTGTCGCGGATGCCGTCGCCCTGGAGGCGCTCGACCAGGCGGTCGCGCGCGCGCTGCGAGGTCATGCCCAGGCCGCGCACTTCCGGCGTCAGGCGCGAGTACGCGCTCATGCGTAGGCGCTCATGCGGTGGCGGCTTCCGGCCGCGGCAGGCTGCCGACCCAGCCGGCGACCTTTTCCAGCGCCTGGTAGCGGGTCAGGTCGACCTGGATCGGCGTAATCGAGATCGAACCTTCGCGGATGGCGTGGAAATCGGTGCCGGGACCATCGTCCTCGGCCTCGCCGGCCGGGCCTATCCAGTAGATCGGCCGGCCGCGCGGATCGCGTTCGCGTATGCACGGCGCGGAACGGTGGCGCCGGCCCAGGCGGGTCACGGCAAAGCCGCGGATCTCGTTCCACGGCCGGTCCGGCACGTTGACGTTGAGAATGGTGTCGGCCGGCAGCGGATCGACCAGCAGGCGCTGCATCAGCACCAGGGCGGCCTGGGCCGCGGTCTCGTAGTGCTCGGCCTGGTGGTTGTGGCAGGCCAGCGATACGGCGATCGCCGGCAGGCCGAGGAAGCGGCCTTCCATCGCGGCGGACACGGTACCGGAATAGATCACGTCGTCGCCCAGATTGGGCGCGTTGTTGATGCCGGACACGACGATGTCGGGCTGGAAATCCAACAGTCCGGCCAGGGCCAGGTGGACGCAGTCGGTGGGCGTGCCGGCGACGCGGTAGCGGCCGTCGTCCAGTCGGCTGACGCGGATGGGCTGGTCCAGGGTCAGGGAGTTGCTGGCGCCGGAGCGGTCGCGGTCGGGCGCCACCACGGTCACGCTGCCGACCACGGCCAGGCGCTCGGCCAGCACCCGTATGCCCGGCGCATCCACGCCATCGTCATTGGAAACCAGAACTCGCATGCACAGCCACCGGCGACGGACAAGCCGAAAGTTTAACGGATTCGGCCGGCCCTCACCTGCATTGCCGCCGCACCGGCGCTTGGCCCACCATTGCCGCGCCGGTTCCGCGGAACCGCTCCCCTGCCCCGCCGGAAGCCGCATGCGCAAGCGTCCACGCCTCAGCCCCCAGGTCAGCGATGCCGACCGCGAACTGTTCGAACAGGCCATAGGCCCGGTGCGCCGGCTGGAACCGGCCGAGCCGGAGCAGGAACGTCCGCGCCCGGCGCCGGAGCCGCGCCAGTTCGAGCTGGACGAGGCGCGCGTGCTGGACGAGCTGCTGACCATGAGCATCGATCCGGCCGAAATCGAGATCGGCGAGGAACTGAGCTACCTGCGCGACGGCTTCCGCCCGGAACTGCTCAAGCGGCTCAAGCGCGGCAGTTTCAGCGTGCAGGACGAGATCGACCTGCACCAGATGACAGCCGAGGTCGCCCGCAGCGTGGTGGTGGAATTTCTGGCCGAGGCGCACCGCCGCGGCCTGCATTGCGTCAAGCTGATCCACGGCAAGGGCCTGCGTTCCAAAGCCGGCGGCCCGGTGATCAAGCGTCTGGTGGACAAGATGCTGCGCCAGCGCGACGACGTGGTCGCGTTCGCCTCGGCGCGGTCGGAACAAGGCGGCACGGGGGCCGCCGTCGTGCTGCTGCGGCACAAACACTGAACGTGGAAAGTGCGTACTGGCGCGCCGGCGGCGTCAGGCGGCGGAATCCGCCGCGCCGCGCCGCGGCAACCTCATCCGGCGGCGCAGGGCCTTCAACGAGCCGGCGGCGGGAACGCCGCCGTCGATGCCGGCCTCAGTCTTCCGCCTTGTCGCGCGGCTTGCGCGGCAGATTGACCCAGGTGACGCCATAGCCGCGGTCATTCGCCCACTTGTTCACCGAGACGATTTTTTCCTGGTCGATGTTGTCCCTGTCGCCGCGCTGCATGCGCGACTCGCTCGCGTACGAACTGCCGCCCGTCGTGGCGCAACCGCCGAGCACCAGACCAGCCACCGCTACCGCTACCCCCCAGAACACCCGTTTCATGGCGACCTCCTCGCTGGATTGACTTGCCGCGCCGACCGTCTGCGGCGCCCGTGAATCCAGTATAGGAAGCACCTTTGGCGGCGAAACAAAGCCGCCGCCAACTCGCGATTTCCGCTACAGCCGGCGCGGCTGGCGCCTATTCCTGCATCGCAGCAGCGGCGGTGCGCTCGTCCCAGCGCGCCAGCTCGCGCAGCACGGTGGTGGCATAGCAGCCGGCCGGCAGGGCGAACTCGACGCACAGGCTGTCCTGCTCCCACTGCCAGCGCAGCGCCTGCGCGAACAGGCGCAGGCTGCGCCGTTCCTGGTTCAGGCCGGCCGCGGCCAGGCCGGCGGCGAGTCCGGCCTGCTGCTGCGCAATGTCCTGCTCCAGCGCCGCCACGGCGCCGCTGCTGCGCAGATCGCCCTGGCCCCACAGCGGGCCGGTGGGATGGATGTCGCCTTCGGTCAGACGGGCCTGCAGTTCCGCGGTCAGCGGCTCGGGCCCGAAGATGCTGTGACTGCCGGCCAGCATCCAGACCTCGCCGTCCAGTGCGCCGTCCCAGTTCGCCTGTGCCACGCGCGCGGCGAGCAGGTCGTTGAAGATCTGCGAGCGCGCCGCGGACAGCAGCAGGCTGCGCTCGTGCCGCGCGACACGGCGGCCCTGGAACATGGCCAGCGCGCGCGCCGCGTTGTCGCCGTCGCGGCCGAAACGCTGCTCGCCGAAATAGTTGGGCACGCCGCGCTGCGCTATCGCCTGCAGCACCTGCCCGGCCGCGGCACGATCGCCGTCGATTTCGCGCAGCACGATGCGGAAACGGTTGCCCTGCAGGGCGCCGCGCTTGAGCTTGCGACTGTGCCGCACGGCGTCGAGCACGCGGAATTCGTCGCCGTGCAGGCTGCTCCAGTCCACTTCGCGGCGCACGGGAACCGGCACGGAAAACGTCTGCCGGGTGACCGCGTGGCGATCCTTGAGCCCGGCGTAGCTGACCGCATCCGCCGCAACGCCGGCATGGCGCGCGATGGCCTTGGCCACCCAGTCGGTATTCGCGCCGCGCTTCTCCACACGCAGGAAGACGTGCTCGCCGGCGCCGTCGGGCTCGAAGCCCAGCACCTCGTCGACCTGGAAATCCTCCGCCGTGCTGCGCAGGCGCGCCTGCAGCGGCGCGCCGCCCAGGGCCAGCGGCCAGGCGCTCACGCGCCGGCCTTGCGCAGCAGCACCACGGCCATCGCGGCAATGCCTTCGCCGCGGCCGGTGAAGCCCAGGCGTTCGCTGGTGGTCGCCTTGACGCTGATGTCATCGGGCGAGGCACCCAGGTCCGCCGCCAGCAATTCACGCATGGCCTGCGCGTGCGGGCCGACCTTGGGCCGCTCGGCGACCACGGTCACGTCGGCATTGCCCAGTGCGTAGCCCGCCTGCGCCATCAGCTGCGCGCAGTGGCGCAGGAATACGCGGCTGTCGGCGCCGCGCCAGCGTTCGTCGCTGGGCGGGAAATGCTTGCCTATGTCGCCCAGGGCCAGCGCGCCGAGCACGGCGTCGCACAGCGCATGAATGACGACGTCGCCGTCGGAATGGGCGACCACGCCCTGGCTGTGCGGCACATTCACGCCGCCCAGCACCACGTGATCGCCGGGCCCGAAGGCGTGCACGTCGAAGCCCTGTCCTATGCGCATGCAGATTCCACAAAGAAAAATATTGCGATATGCAGCCGGATGGCCGGCGCGCAGTGCGCCGGCAGCGGCGGCACGGGCCGGCGCCCGCGCCGCGGGGGATCGCTAGACCAGCACGCCCTTGGACAGCAGGTATTCGGCCAGGGCCAGATCCGCCGCCGTGGTCACCTTGATGTTGTCCTCGGCGCCTTCCACCAGCAGCGGTGCGAAGCCGCTGCGTTCCATCGCCATGGCCTCGTCGGAAACGCTGACGCCGTCGGCTACGGCCGCGGCCAGCGCGGTTTCCAGTTCGCCGCGGCGGAACAGCTGCGGCGTCAGCGCGCGCCAGCGCGCCTCGCGCGACTCGGTCGCGGCGACACGGCCGTCGGCACCGGCGAGCTTGAGCGTGTCGCGCAGCGGCGCGGCGAGCAGGCCGCCGCCGGCCGGCGCGGCCTGTTCGATCAGGCGCGAAACATCGGCCGAACGTAGACACGGCCGCGCCGCGTCATGCACCAGCACGAAATCCTCCGCTTCGACCGAGGCCGGCAGCGCGCGCAGCCCCGCCAGCACCGAATCGGCGCGCTCGGCGCCGCCGGTGGCGCGCAGCAGCGGCTTGCCCAGCACTTCAAACAGGCCCTGCGCCCAGCTGGTGTCGTCGGCGGCCACGACCAGCATCAGCCCGGCCACGTACGGATGGGCGGCCAGCCGTTCCAGCGTGTGCAGCAGCATGGGCTTGTCGCCCAGGCGCAGATACTGCTTGGGCACCTTGCTGCCGAAACGGCTGCCGCGGCCGGCAGCCGGCACCACGCACCAATATGTACTCATGCCATAGGCCTCATTTTTGTTGTGGCGGCGCGGGCGCCGCCGGCGTGGCCGGTTCCACGACCTGGTAGAAGGTCTCGCCGGGCTTGACCAGGCCCAGCTCCGAGCGCGCCCGTTCCTCGATCGCGTCGCGGCCTTCCTTCAGGTCCTGCACCTCGGCCGACAGCGCCTCGTTGCGCGCGCGCAGTTCCTCGTTCGCCTTGCGCGTCTCGGTCACGGTCTGGCGCAGGCTTTCCACGTCGCGCACGCCGCCCGATCCGGTCCACAGTTTCACCTGCAGGCCGATCAGCAGGATCAGCAGGATCAGGGCGGCGAGACGCAGCACGCGCGGTCCTCAGCGGAACAGTTCGGGAAGATTGGGGAAGGCGTGCCTGCCGGCGTAGGTGGCCGCGCTGCCCAGCGCTTCCTCGATGCGCAGCAGCTGGTTGTACTTGGCGACGCGGTCGCTGCGGCAGAGCGAGCCGGTCTTGATCTGGGTCGCCGTGGTGGCCACGGAAATGTCGGCGATGGTGGTGTCCTCGGTTTCGCCCGAACGGTGCGACACCACCGAGGAATAACCGGCGTCGTGCGCCATCGCGATCGCTTCCAGGGTCTCGGTCAGGGTGCCGATCTGGTTGACCTTGATGAGGATGGAGTTGGCGATGTGCTTGTCGATGCCCTGCCTGAAGATGCTGGTGTTGGTGACGAACAGGTCGTCGCCGACCAGCTGGATCTTTTTGCCGAGCTTGTCGGTCAGCACCTTCCAGCCGTCCCAGTCGCCTTCGGCCATGCCGTCCTCGATGGTGATGATGGGATAGCGCGCGCACCAGTCGGCGAGGAAATCGGCGAATTGCTCCGAGGACAGGCGCTTGCCTTCGCCGTGCAGGTTGTACTTGCCGTTCTCGAAGAATTCCGAGCTGGCCACGTCCAGGCCCAGGAACACGTCCTCGCCGGCCTTGTAGCCGGCCTTGGCGATGGCTTCGAGTATGGTCTCGACGGCTTCCTCGTTGGATTTCAGATCCGGCGCGAAACCGCCTTCGTCGCCGACGGCGGTGGAAAGGCCGCGGCTCTTCAGCACGGATTTCAGCGCGTGGAAGATCTCGGTGCCGCAGCGCAGCGCCTCGGAGAAGCTGGCGCAGCCCACCGGCAGCACCATGAATTCCTGCATGTCGACATTGTTGTCCGCATGCGCACCGCCGTTGACAATGTTCATCATCGGCACCGGCAGGCGCGCCGGGCGCGCGCCGGCCAGGTGCTTCCACAGCGGCAGGCCGCGTGCCGCGGCGACCGCGTGCGCATTGGCCAGCGACACGCCGAGCAGCGCGTTGGCGCCAAGGTGGTTCTTGTTGGGCGAGCCGTCCAGCGCGATCAGCTTGCGGTCCAGCGCGGCCTGGTCGGCGGCGTCGAAGCCGGCCAGGGCGGCGGCGATGGTGGTGTTGACATTGGCCACGGCCTTGGTCACGCCCTTGCCGAGGTAGCGCGTCTTGTCGCCGTCGCGCAGCTCCACGGCTTCACGCGAGCCGGTGGACGCACCCGAAGGCACGGCGGCGCGGCCGGTGTGGCCGCTGGCCAGGGTGACTTCGGCTTCCAGCGTGGGATTGCCGCGGGAATCGAGGATTTCGCGGGCGTGGATCTTGCTGATCGTGGTCATCGTTCAGGGGCTCTGCTGCGTTCGTAAATGGGAAAAAGTGAACAGGAGAAATCGGCTACAGCGACGGCTTGTTCCAGAAAATGCTGACGCCCAGCGGGCCTACCAGCGCATCGCTGAGCTGCATGAACACGGCGCGGTCGTAGTCCGCCGCCTCCACTTCGAGACAGGAAACCCGCTTGGCCAGCGAACGCCGCTTGAGCGAGCCGATCAGGTCTTCGGTGCTGAGCGATTCGCCGTTGTACAGGAACTGCCCCGCGGCAAAACTGACCTGCTGTGTTCCCTTGCGGCATTTGGGCTTGCCCGTCTGCAGGAAAGTCATGCTGTCGGTCTGCGTCATCACCCGGGTCGGATTGCCCGGCTGCTTCGCCAGATCCTCCAGCGCCCCCGGCTTGCCCACGACCTGAATTGCCGGCTTGCCGGCAGGCTGTTCCGCAGCCATTGCCGCCAGCGGCAGCAACAGACCGGCCCAGACGCCTGGCAGCAGCCTTTTCATGCGTTCGCTTCCCTGGCCAGTGCGCGCTTGGTCACCGCGTCGATTTCCAGCAGGGTTTCCAGCAGCGCCTCCATCTTGCCCAGCGGCCAGGCGTTCGGCCCGTCGCTGAGCGCCTTGTCCGGGTCCGGATGGGTTTCCGCGAACAGGCCGGCGATGCCGACCGCGACCGCCGCGCGCGCCAGCACCGGCACGAATTCGCGCTGGCCGCCGGATTTGCCGTCGGCGCCGCCGGGCAGCTGTACCGAATGGGTGGCGTCGAACACCACCGGGCAATGCGTGTCGCGCATCACCGCGAGGCTGCGCATGTCGGAAACCAGGTTGTTGTAGCCGAAGCTGGCGCCGCGTTCGCAGACCATGATCTGCTCGTTGCCGGTGGCCTTGGCCTTGGCCGCGACGTGCTTCATTTCCCAGGGACTGAGGAACTGGCCTTTCTTGATGTTGACCGGCTTGCCGGCACGGGCCACGTTCTGGATGAAATCGGTCTGGCGGCAGAGGAAGGCCGGTGTCTGCAGCACATCGACGACGGCGGCGACTTCGTGCATCGGCGTGTATTCATGCACATCGGTCAGCACCGGCACGCCGAACTGGCGCTTCACTTCGTCCAGCACCTTGAGCCCGCCTTCCAGGCCCGGGCCGCGGAAGCTGGTGCCCGAGGTGCGGTTGGCCTTGTCGAAGCTGGATTTGAAGATGAAATTGATGCCGAGCCGGCCGGTGATTTCCTTGAGCGTGCCGGCCGTATCCAGCTGCAATTGCAGCGATTCGATCACGCAGGGGCCGGCGATCAGGAACAGCGGCTGGTCCAGGCCGGCCTTGAATCCGCACAGGTCCATGCTCATGCGCCGGCCGCCTGGGCCAGGCGCGGCGCCGTGCGGACCAGCTTGTACTCGCGCGCGGCCTGGACGAAGCCGGTGAACAGCGGATGGCCGTCGCGCGGCGTGGAGGTGAATTCCGGATGGAACTGGCAGGCCAGGAACCAGGGATGATTGGGCAGTTCGATCATCTCCACCAGCAGGTCGTCCATGGACTTGCCGGCGATGGCCAGGCCCAGGTCCTCGAACTGCTGGCGGTAGAGATTGTTGAACTCGTAGCGGTGGCGGTGGCGCTCGCGGATCACATCCTGGCCGTACAGCTTGCGCGCCAGGGTGCCGGCCTTGAGGCGGCATTCCTGCGCCCCCAGGCGCATGGTGCCGCCCAGGTCGGATTCCTCGGTGCGCTTTTCGATGTCGCCCGCGGCGGTGCGCCATTCGGTAATCAGGGCGATGACCGGATCGGCGCAGTTCTTCTCGTTCTCGCTGGAGTTGGCGCCTTCCAGCCCGGCGATGTTGCGCGCGAAATCCACCACCGCCGCATGCATGCCGTAGCAGATGCCGAAGTACGGCACGCCGTTCTCGCGCGCCCAGCGCGCCGCGGCCACCTTGCCTTCGAAGCCGCGCTTGCCGAAGCCGCCGGGCACCAGCACCGCGTCGCAGTCGCCGAGCACGGCACCGCCTTCGGCCTCGACCTGCTCGGACTCCAGCCAGCGCAGGTTGACCCGGGTGGACTGCTTGATGCCGCCGTGGCGCAGCGCCTCGCCCAGGGATTTGTAGGCATCCTTGTGCTCGACGTACTTGCCGATGATGGCGATGGTGACTTCGTCCTTGGGATTCTCCACCGCGGCGACGACGCGGTCCCAGGCGGACAGGTCGGCCGGGCCGGCGTCCAGGCGCAGGTGGTCGATGACCAGGCGGTCCAGGCCCTGCGAATGCAGCCAGGACGGCAGCTGATAGATCGTGCCCACGTCCATCGCGCTGAGCACGGCGCGCTCGGGCACATTGGTGAAAAGTGCAATCTTGCGCCGTTCGCTGTCCGGCACCGGCTGCTCGCAGCGCAGCAGCAGGATGTCCGGCTGTATGCCGATGGTGCGCAGTTCCTTGACCGAGTGCTGGGTGGGCTTGGTCTTGATCTCGCCGGCGGCCTTGATGTACGGCACCAGGGTCAGGTGCATGAACATGCACTTTTCCGGGCCGTGCTCGATGCGGATCTGGCGGATGGCTTCGAGGAAGGGCAGCGATTCGATATCGCCGACAGTGCCGCCGATCTCGACCAGGGCCACATCGTAGCCGCGCGTGGCCTCGTAGATGCAGTGCTTGATCTCGTCGGTGATGTGCGGGATCACCTGCACCGTGGCGCCGAGGTAGTCGCCGCGGCGCTCCTTGCGGATCACGGCCTCGTAGATCTTGCCGGTGGTGATGGAGTTGCGCCCGGTCAGGCGCGTGCGCACGAAGCGTTCGTAGTGGCCCAGGTCCAGGTCAGTCTCGGCGCCGTCGTCGGTGACGTAGACCTCGCCGTGCTGGAACGGGCTCATGGTGCCCGGGTCGACGTTGATGTAGGGATCGAGCTTCATCATCGTCACGCGCAGGCCGCGGGCTTCGAGGATGGACGCGAGAGAGGCGGCGGCGATGCCCTTGCCTAGCGAGGACACCACACCACCGGTAACGAAGATCAGAGGGGTCATGAGCAGCGGGGATGGCTGGAAAACCCGATTTTACCGGCAACGCCGCGCAACCGCGAGCCGCAGGCGGCCGCCCGGCGCCGGAATTGACCCTGGCCGCGCCGGCGGGCGCCGCGGCAATGCCTTTGCCGGCAATGGCTTGTGCCGAAACCGCAGGATTGCTAGCTTGCCCGGCTGCCCCTGATCCGGCTCCGTCGAAATGAGCATCCGCGAACGCCTGCGCGATCTGCGCGCCGCCCTGGACCAGCACGCCGTGGCCGCGGTCATCGTCCCTTCGGCCGATCCGCACCTGTCCGAATACCTGCCCGAACGCTGGCAGGGCCGGCGCTGGCTGTCGGGTTTCAGCGGCTCGGCCGGCACCTTGGTGGTAACGGCGGACTTCGCCGGCCTGTGGACCGATTCGCGCTATTTCGAGCAGGCCGGGCAGGAACTGGCCGGCAGCGGCATCGCGCTGATGCGGCTGAATTCGGCCTCCGCCGCCGAATACGTGGACTGGCTGGGCGCACAGCTGCCCGCCGGCGCCGCCGTGGCCGTGGCCGGGGAAGTGCTGTCGCTGGCCCTGCACGAGCTGCTGCTGGCCAGGCTGCGCCCGAAGCAGATCAGCCTGCGCACCGACCTGGACCTGGTCGCCGATATCTGGACCGACCGGCCGCCCCTGCCGGCCGCCGCCGTGCGCGAGCACCAGGCCGCCTTCGCCGGCAGCGGCCGGGCCGGGCGCCTGGCCCAGGTGCGCGCCGCGATGGGCGCGCTGGGCGCGGGTTATCACCTGGTTTCCTCGCTGGACGACGTGGCCTGGATCACCGGCCTGCGCGGCAGCGACGTGTCCTACAACCCGGTGTTCCTGGCCCATCTGCTGATCGGCCCGGAACAGGCCCTGCTGTTCGTACCGCCGGGCAAGATCGCGCCGGAACTGGGCCGGGCACTGGGCGCCGACGGCATCGTGCTGGCCGACTACGCCGCCGTGCGCACCGCCCTGGCCGCCGTGCCCGACGGCGAAAGCCTGCTGCTGGATCCGCGCCGCAGCGTACAGGCCCTGGCCGCAAGCGTGGGCGAAGGCGTGCGCGTGGTCCGCGCGGCCAATCCCAGCCAGCGCTTCAAGGCGCTCAAGACCACGGCCGAGCTGCGCCATATCCGCCAGACCATGCGCCAGGACGGTGCCGCCCTGGTGCGCTTCCTGATCTGGCTGGAACAGGCCCTGGCCCAGGCACAGCCGCTGACCGAGCTGGATATCGCCGCCAAACTGCTGGAACTGCGCTCGGCCCAGCCGCACTTCGTCGGCGAGAGTTTCGCCACCATTGCCGGCTACCAGGCCAACGGCGCCCTGCCGCATTACCGTGCCAGCGCTGACAGCCATGCCGTGATCCGCCCCGAAGGCCTGCTGCTGGTGGATTCCGGCGGCCAGTACGAAGGCGGCACCACCGATGTCACCCGCACCGTCGCCGTGGGCCCGCTCACCCAGGAACAGCGGCGCGACTACACCCTGGTGCTCAAGGGCATGATCGCCCTGTCGCGGGCGCGCTTCCCGCGCGGCACCACCGGACAGCAGCTGGATGCGCTGGCGCGCGCGCCGCTGTGGGCCGAAGGCATCAACTACGGCCACGGCACCGGCCATGGCGTGGGCTATTTCCTGAATGTGCACGAAGGCCCGCAGGCGATACGCCCGGGCGGCGCCGGCGAAACCGCCGAAGCCCTGGCCGAAGGCATGGTCACGTCCAACGAGCCCGGCATCTACCGGCCCGGCAAGCACGGCGTGCGCATCGAGAACCTGCTTGCCACCGTGCCTGCGGGCGCCGGCGAATTCGGCGAGTTCCTCGCCTTCGATACCCTCACCCTGTGCCCCATCGACACCCGCCCGCTGCTGCACGAACTGCTCAGCGAAAGCGAGCGCGACTGGCTGGACTGGTACCACGCCCTGGTCGAGGCCGAACTCGCGCCGCTGCTGGAGCCGGCCGAGGCGGACTGGCTGGCGGCGCGCTGCGCGGCGCTTGAGCCGGGAGCCGGGAGTGGGGATCCGGGATTGGCCCTAGCCGGGCGTGGTGCGTGATCGCCATTCGCCGGCACTCGGACCGCCCCGTATCCGTTTTCGCGAATCCCCCCTCCCGAATCCCCAATCCCGAACCAGCCCCATGCCTCACCGCGTCCTGATCGCCGCCGGCACCCGTCCCGAATGCCTGAAACTGGCCAGCGTAGTGCGCGCCCTGCGTGCGCAGGAGGGCCTGCAGACCCTCCTGCTCAACAGCGGCCAGCACCAGGCCATGGTCGAGCGCACTTTTGCCCAGCTGGGGCTGGCCTGCGATCTCGCGCCGGGGCAGATCAGCGCGGCCTCGCTGTCGCATGCGCTGTCGGCGCTGCGCGCCCAGATCCGCCAGGCGGCCAAAGCGCACGGTGCCGATCTCGTCGTCTCCCAGGGCGATACCTCCACCGCCTACGCCGCCGCGCTGGCCGCGCGCGACCTGGGCCTGCCGCTGGCCCATGTCGAGGCCGGGCTGCGCACCAGCCATCCCTACCGGCCGTTTCCGGAAGAACTGTTCCGCCGCCGCATCGCGCCGATCGCGCGGCTGCATTTCGCGCCCACGCAGCAGGCCGCAGCCAACCTGCGCGGCGAAGGGGTGGCGGACGAACGCATTCACCGGGTCGGCAACAGCGTGATCGACCTGCTGCGCGAGGAAGTCGAGCGCCGCGAGCCCACGCCGCTGCCGTTCCTGCCCGCAACCCGCGAACACATCGCCCTGACCCTGCACCGGCGCGAGAACTACGGCCGCGGCCTGGACCTGGTCTGTGCCGCGGTGCTGGAGCTATTGCAGCAGCATGCGGAGCTGGGCCTGGTCTGCCCGGTGCATCCGAATCCGGCCGTGGGCAGCCGCATCCGCCGCCACCTGGCCGGGCATGCGCGCATCGCCCTGGTCGAGCCGCTGGACTACCGCCTGTTCATCGCCCTGCTCGCCCGCGCCCGCCTGGCCATCACCGATTCCGGCGGCATCCAGGAAGAAGCGCCCTACCTGGGCACGCCGGTGCTGGTCGTGCGCGAGAACACCGAACGCCCGGAAAGCGTGGCCCTGGGCGCGGCCACCCTGGTACCGCTCAAGCCCGAGCGCATCGTGGCCGAGGCCGACCGCCTGCTGCGCGCCGCGCCGCCGGCGCGGCTGGCCTTCGCGCCGGAATCGCCCTACGGCGACGGCCGCAGCGGCGAGCGCATCGCCGCGACGATTGCGCGCTTCCTGCAAAACCCCTAGAACAGGCGCGCCGCGCACCGGCTGCGTCGCTGGCGCGGTGTTGCGCGTCCCTCACTTTCCCGCCTGCCATGGACGGTCCATGCCTACGAATGATCTGAACCAGCTCGCCGACGCCACCGCCGCGCGCCTGCGCGCCTGGCTGCTCGGCGGCGCCGTGCAGCAGCGCGACGGCGAACACGCCGGCGGCATCTACGGCGCCTTCGACGACGGCGGCGCCGCACGCTACGTCTATCCGGAAATCACCGGCTACTACCTGCACTGGCTGGCCGATATCGGCAGTCCGCACGACACCGACCATCCCGTCGTGGTGCGCCGCGCCCAGGCCGCTGCGGACTGGGCCGCGCGCGTGCTGGCCGATGGCAAGGTGCCGGCAACCCGGGCCTATCTCGGCACCGGAGCCGAGCCCGACTGGCGCAACCGCGCCGTGTTCTTCTTCGACCTGGCCATGCTGCTGCGCGGGCTCTGCGCCGCCTACGAAGCCGACCTGATCGCCTACCCGCAGGCCGCGATCGCGCGCCTGATCGAGGAACTCGCCCGCTTCGTCGACACCGACGGCCGCATCCAGGCCGCGCGCAGCGAACTGGCCGACGCGGCCCTGCCGCCGCGCTGGTCCACGCTGGGCGGCCCGTTCGAGGTCAAGGCCAGCTCGCGCGTGCTGCTGGCGGCGCGCCACCAGCCGCTGCCGGCCGCGCTGGAACAGGCCTGCCGGGCGCTGGCGCGGTCCTACCGCGACAGCGCCGCAACCCTGCCGCTGCAGATGCTGCATCCCACGCTGTATTTCGCCGAAGGCATGCTGGTGGGCGAACCCGACTGCGCGCCGCAGATCGCCACGCTGGCAAAGCGCTGCCTGGCGCTGGCCGATGCCCGGGGCAACCTGCCCGAAGCCGAAGATTCGACCGTGCCGCGCAGCGACATCATCGCCCAGCTGCTGCGCGTACTGCTGCTGACCGGCAGCCTCGATGCGCAGGCGGATACGCTGGTCAGCGCGCTGGCCGCGCGCGTCGATGCCCAGGGCCGCCTGCCGTTCCGCGTCGACATCGCCGCGCCGCAGGCCAATGTCTGGTGCGCCATGTTCGCCGAGCAGGCCCTGCGCTGGTACGCCGGCCGCGCGCGCGGCCTGCCCGCGGCGGAATGGCTGGTGTGAGCCGGCTGCGCCTGCTCGCCGACGCCTGGCGCCTGCTGCCGCACCTGCCGCTGGCAGCGGCCATTTGCGCCGCCGACGCCTGGGCGCGGCTGTTTCCCGGCCCGCGCCGCGCCGCGCGCGCGGCCGGCGCCGCCGGCATCAGCGTCATCGTGCCCGAGCGCGGCACGCCGGACCTGCTCGCCGAAACCCTGGCCGCGCTGGAATGCGCGCTGGCGCGGGTGGCCGAGCCGCAGCAGGTCGTCGTCGTCGTCAACGGCGCGGAAAAATCTGATTATTCCGCGCTGATGCAGCGCTGGCCGGGCTACGAGTGGCAGTTCCATGCCGGCGCGCTGGGCTACAACGGCGCGATCCAGGCCGGCCTGGCGGCGGTGCGCCACGACTGGACCTATCTGCTCAACAGCGACATGCGCCTGGCCGAGGATGCGCTGGAACAGCTGCTGCCGTATCGCCACGATTACGTCTTCGCGCTGACCTCGCAGATCTTCTTCGCCGATCCGGCACGCCGGCGCGAGGAAACCGGCTGGTCCGACTTCCACGAAAACCCCGAGCGCGCCGAGGTCTACGAACGCGATCCGGGCGCAGCGCGGATGGCGCGCGGCAATCTCTATCCCGGCGGCGGTTCCTCGCTGTGCCGCACCGCGCCGCTGCGCCGCTACGTGGCCGATTCGCGCGACTATTCGCCGTTCTACTGGGAAGACGCCGACTGGGGCGCGCGCGCCTGGAGCGAAGGCTGGCAATTGCTGTTCTGCCCGGCCTCGCACGCCCACCACCATCATCGCGGCACGGTGAAGCGCTACTACGACGCGGCCGAGGTCGAACGCATCATCAATCGCAACGAGCTGCTGTTCGACCTGCGCCACCGCTGGACCCGGCGCCATCCGCTGCGCAGCCTGCTGCGGCTGGCGCGCAGCGATGCGCAGTCGCGGCGCGAACTGCGCGGCATCGGCCTGGCCCTGCGCGCGCTGCGCAGCCGCCTGGCCAGCGAACGCGCGCGGCGCAACGGCCTGCGTTTCGACCGCATCACCCGCGACCGCTGGTATGCGCCGCAGCGCGGCGATGCGCGCCGCCGTCCGCGCGTGCTGCTGGCCAGTCCGTTCGCGCTGTTTCCGCCGGCCCACGGCGGCGCGCGGCGCATCGCCGAGCTGGTCACGCGGCTGTCCGACGAGGTGGATTTCTTCCTGCTCGGCGACGAGGCCTCGCTCTACGGCGAGGCATCCGAACCCTGGCTGCAGCATTTCCGCGGCGTGCAGCTGGTCGAAGGCCGCGGCGACCAGGCCGGCGAAGCCGCGCTGGACCTGCCGGCGCGGCTGCAGCGGCATGCCTGGCCGGGCCTGCGCGGCGAACTCGCCGCGCTGATCACGCGCTGGCGGCCCGATCTGGTCCAGGTCGAGTTCATGGAACTGGCCCTGCTCGCGCGCGGACGGCCGGCTGCGCCGCGCTGGCTGCTGGCCCTGCACGACGTCTATCTCGACGGCCGCGCCAGCGCGGCCGCGGACGATGCGCAGCAACGCGCGGCCATCGCCGCCTATGACGCCGTCGTGGTCTGCTCCGAAGAAGATGCGGCCCTGCTCACGCCGCAGCCGGCCACCCTGATCGGCAACGGCGCCGCCGACCGCCGCGCCGGCTACCAGCCCTCGCCCGACGGCCTGCTGCTGTTCATGGGGCCATTCCGCTATGCGCAGAACCTCGCCGGCATACGGGCGTTTCTCGACAGCGCCTGGCCGGCGCTGCGCGCCGAATTTCCCGATCTGCGCCTGCGCATACTCGGCGGCGTCGAATCCGCCGCCATCGCCGCGGAGGATGCGCGCCTGCGCCAGCCCGGCGTGGAACTGATCTCCGCCTTCGTCGATCCCGCGCCGCACCTGGCCGAGTGCAGCCTGAGCATCAATCCTCAAATCGATATTCGCGGTTCCTCGATCAAGCTGATCGAATCGCTGCTGGCCGGGCGCTGCTGCGCCAGCAGCGCCGATGGCGCCCGCGGCTTCGCCGGTGCCGGCCTGGGCGGCCTGGTCGCCTGCACCGACATCGCCGGCCTGGCCGCGGCCATCGCACCGCTGCTGCGCGACCGCGCCGCGCGCCATGCGCGGGAACGCGCAAACTGGGACATTCTCGACAATTACACCTGGGACGCCATGGCGCAGCGCCAGCGCGCCTGCTACCAGGCGCTGCTGGCCCCGACGGATTCCACCGCATGAAAACCTGGTCCTACGACGCCATCGCCGATGTCTACGCCACCGACATGGGCCAGAGCATGCCCTTCGACGACGTGGGCTGGTACCGCGAACTCTGCCGCGCCCAGGGCGGCGCGGCGCTGGAGCTGGGCTGCGGCAGCGGCCGCATCCTGATCGAGCTGGCCGCGGCCGGGCTGGATATCTGCGGCGCCGACCGCTCCCTGCCCATGCTGCGCCGCCTGCGCGCCGACGCCGCGCTGCGCGGCCTGGCCGCGCCCGCGCTGCTGCAGATGGACCTGCGCGCGCTCGCCATCCGCGGCCGCTTCCGCACTATCCTGCTGCCGTATTCGCTGATTACCTATCTCACCGATCCCGCCGTGGCGGCGCAGCTGCTGACCCGGCTGCGCGCCCTGCTGCAGCCCGGCGGCGTGATCGTGCTCGACGCCTTCGTGCCGCGCCCGGTGGAGAGCTTCTCCGATTACCGCCTGGACTACCGCCGCCCCCACGGCGATGGCCTGCTGGAACGGCGCAAGCGCATCGCCGTACAGGCCGACGGCTGCAACCGCATCCAGCGCTGGTACCGTCTGCTCGGCGCGGACGAGGCGCTGCGCGAGGAGTTCCATACCGACGAAACCATACGTCCTTATGCGCCAGCCGAACTGCATGCGCTCGCGGCAGCGGCCGGTCTTGCGGTGTGCGGGGAAGTACGCGACTACGGCAGCGCAACGGATGCTGCCGGCGAAGCCCGATTCGTGAGTCTGATTCTCGCGCTGCCCGGGGAGAACGCTTGAGCCTGCGGTTTCTTGAAAAACTGCGGCGCACTTCACAAGCATGACGCCACCCACTTCGCAACCGCCCTGACAAGCATCCACCCGCAACTTCGTCCTTGCCGTCATCCCCCCTGACGGAGTCGCGCGTGAAACGCTGCATCGCCCTGCTTACCCTGCTCAACCTGGCCACGCCGGCGCTGGCGCTGAACATC
Source organism: Tahibacter harae (assembly GCF_024437735.1). Classification (GTDB taxonomy): domain Bacteria; phylum Pseudomonadota; class Gammaproteobacteria; order Xanthomonadales; family Rhodanobacteraceae; genus Tahibacter; species Tahibacter harae. Next base: position 67,291 of record NZ_JANFQO010000020.1, read on the forward strand.
CGCGTCGGCGCGGACGCCGGCTGCGATACCAATTCGCTGGCCACCGCCCTGGCCCAGGCCAAGGCCAATCCCGGCGCCGACACCATCCGCGTCGCCAGCAACCAGGCCTATACCGGCCAGGCGCTGTATATCGACTCCGACGTGGTGCTGCGCGGCGGCTATGCCAACTGCGACGCCGCCACGCCCAGCGGCCGCACCAGCCTGGCCGGCAACGGCAGCTGGGCGGTAATCACGACCTGGAGCGAGAACACCACCATCGACGTGCGCCTGGAAGGCCTGGACATCAGCGGCGGCGGCGTAGGCGGCGATATCGGCAACTTCGGCGGCATCGACATCGGCGGGCGCAGTTTCGTCAAGCTGGCCGATCTGCGCGTGCACGATAACGTCGGCATCTTCGGCGGCGGCATCTCGGTCAACAACACCCAGTCCATCGTCACCATCGAGCACCACGTGGAGGTCGACCACAACCGCGCCAGTATCGGCGGCGGTATCGCCGTATTCGGCGGCACCCTGCGCGTGCGTCCGCACGAGGTCGTGCTGCACAACAACACTGCCAGCGACGGCGGCGGCCTGTTCATCGACTTCGGCCTGGTCAGCGTGGGCTCCGATCCCGAAGCGACCACCTATCCTGTGGACGGCTTCCTGATCCGCAACAACGCCGCCGGCAGCGACGGCGGCGGCATCTACGTCAACGGCAACCAGGGCAAGCTGCTGGCCGAAACCATCGTGGTGCGCGACAACAGCGCGGCGCGCGAAGGCGGCGGCATCTACGCGACCAACGGCGGCTATGCCCAGTTCATGCGCTGGACGTTCTCGCCGGGCCAGCACTGCACGCGCAACCAGGAATGCCTGCGCCTGTCCGGCAACACCGCCCAGCGCGGCGGCGCCCTCGCGCTGAGCGCCGGCGCCACGGCCTCGCTCAGCCACAGCCTGATCCGCGACAACGCCGCGGCGAACGGCCCGGCCCTGGTCATGCGCGGCAACAGCTCGCAGTTGCGCCTGCTGGGCAGCGTGGTCGCGCGCAATGCCTGCACCCAGGCCGAATGCGCGCCGATCCTGGCCGACGGCGGCGGCGGCGTGCGCGCGAACTACACCACCTTCGCCGGCAATACCGCGACCATGGGCGGGCAGCCGCTGGTCTATGCCTACGGCCCGATCGGCGTGCAGGGCGCGATGGTGTTCCATTCCAGCCTGCTCAGCGGCAACGAGCGCTTCACCGCCTTCGGCAATAGCAGCTATACCAGCGCCGGCGACTGCACGCTCAAGGAAACCGGCGTGGTCGAGGCCGGCTTCACCCGCAGCGATATCGCCCCGATCCGCTTCGCCGACGCCGCACGCAACAACTACCGCCTGGCCGCCGACAACGCCGCGATCGACTTCTGCAATGCCGGCGCCCAGCCCACCGAGGATCCGGATATCGACGGCATCGCCCGCGGCCTGGAAAGCCCGGGCGCGCCCAACGATTTCGGCGCCTTCGACCTGGGTGCCTACGAGTACGAGACCCTCTTCAACGGCGGCATGGAAGGCCCGCGCTGAACCGGCGGCGCGCCGGTCCGGCCGCCACCCCGGCCGGACCGGCCGCCCTGCGCCGGTTCCGGCCCGCCACGGTCCGGGCCGGCGGCCGAACTTGATCCGGCCGGCCGATGCCGCCACCATGCGCGGCTCGCGTCACCAGCAAGGTCGTCCCCGCAATGAGCAGCCGCTACAACGCCGCCGATATCGAAGTCCTGTCGGGGCTGGATCCGGTCAAGCGCCGGCCGGGCATGTATACCGATACCGCCCGCCCCAACCACCTGGCCCAGGAAGTCATCGACAACTCCGTCGACGAGGCCCTGGCCGGCCACGCCAAGACCATAGAAGTCACGGTGCATGCGGACGGCTCGGTCAGCGTCAGCGACGACGGCCGCGGCATGCCGGTGGACATCCATCCCGAGGAAGGCATTCCCGGCGTGGAACTGATCCTCACCCGCCTGCACGCCGGCGGCAAATTCTCCAACAAGAACTACCAGTTCTCCGGCGGCCTGCACGGTGTGGGCGTATCCGTGGTGAATGCGCTGTCGACCAAGGTGGAAGTGGTCATCAAGCGCGACGCGCAGATCCACCGCATGGAATTCCGCAACGGCGACCGCGCCAGTCCGCTGGAAGTGACCGGCAGCGTGCCCAAGAAGCAGACCGGCACCACCGTGCGCTTCTGGCCGGACCCGAAATACTTCGACACGCCCAAGATCCTGCTCTCGCGCCTGCGCCATGTGCTGCAGGCCAAGGCCGTGCTCTGCTCCGGCCTGACCGTGCGCCTGACTGACGAGGCCAGCGGCGAGAAGGACACCTGGTATTACGAAGACGGCCTGCAGGACTATCTGCGTTCCATGCTGGGCCAGAACGAGTACCTGCCCGCCGATCTCTTCGTGCACGAACTCAAGCGCGATACCGAGGCGGTGGAATTCGCCGTCGCCTGGGTGCCGGAAGGCGAGCTGGTGCAGGAGTCCTACGTCAACCTGATTCCCACCGCCCAGGGCGGCACGCACTGCAACGGCCTGCGCACCGGCCTGACCGAAGCGCTGCGCGAGTTCTGCGATATCCGCAATCTGCTGCCGCGCGGCGTCAAGCTCGCGCCCGAGGACGTGTGGGACCGGCTTTCCTTCGTGCTGTCGCTGAAGATGCAGGACGCGCAGTTCTCCGGCCAGACCAAGGAGCGCCTGTCCTCGCGCAGCGCCGCCGCCTTCGTCGAAGGCGTGGCGCACGATGGCTTCTCGCTGTACCTGAACCAGCATGTGCAGATCGGCGAACGCATCGCCCAGCTCGCGATCGAACGCGCCACCGCCCGCCTCAAGGCGGAAAAGCAGATCGTGCGCAAGAAGATCACCCAGGGCCCGGCCCTGCCTGGCAAGCTGGCCGACTGCGCCTCCAGCGACCTTTCCCGCACCGAGCTGTTCCTGGTCGAAGGCGACTCCGCCGGCGGCTCGGCCAAGCAGGCGCGCGACAAGGATTTCCAGGCCATCCTGCCGCTGCGCGGCAAGATCCTCAACACCTGGGAAGTGGAATCGGGCTCGGTGCTCGCCTCGCAGGAAGTGCACGACCTTGCCGTGGCGATAGGCTGCGATCCCGGCGTGAACAAGATCGACGGCCTGCGCTACGGCAAAATCATCATCCTCGCCGACGCCGATTCCGACGGCCTGCACATCGCCACCCTGCTCTGCGCCCTGTTCCTGCGCCATTTCCCCGCCCTCGTGCGCGAACGCCACATCTACGTCGCCATGCCGCCGCTGTTCCGCGTCGACGTGGGCAAGCAGGTGTTCTACTGCCTGGACGAGGAAGAAAAGCGCGTACTGCTGGAACGTGTGGAGCGCGAAAAGATGAAAGGCCAGATCTCGGTCACCCGCTTCAAGGGCCTGGGCGAAATGAACCCGCCGCAGCTGCGCGAATCCACCGTCCACCCCGACACCCGCCGCCTGGTCCAGCTCACCGTGGAAGAAGACGACGGCACCAGCAAGGTCATGGACATGCTGCTGTCGAAAAAGCGCGCCGCGGACCGCAAGAGCTGGCTGGAGGAAAAGGGCGATCTGGCTTCGCTGGAAGTCTGAGGGTCGGGATTCGGGATTTGGGATTCGCAGGGAGTGCGGGGCGGAATCCGAGGTTTTTGACAAGTGAAATTTGCCGGATTTCTTCAAGAATAAAGCGGCAAGCTCCCTCTCCCCAAGCTTCGCTTGGGGGAGAGGGCTCGAAAGCTTGAAATCAAAGCTTCAGATCAAGAGCGGGAAGCCAACAGAGACACGCCGAAGTGTCGGGGCGCTTCTGCAGAGGCGCCTGTCAAGTTGACTGTGTAAGTACCGCTGTCTACTTGAGAACGACCGACGCGGAGCAGGATCGGCTTCTGCGGCCCCGAATCCCAATCCCAAATCCCGAATCCCTCACCCAAGCGCCCGAATCTCGCGAATCAACCCCGTCGTGGACGCATCGAACGACGGCGGCACATCGCCGCTGGTCAACGCCGGCAGGATGGATTTGGCCAAGGTCTTGCCCAGCTCCACGCCCCACTGGTCGAACGCATTGATGTCCCACAGCAGCGCCTGGACCAGTACCTTGTGCTCGTACAGTGCGATCAGCGCGCCCAGGCTTTCCGGCGTGAGCGCGTCCAGCAGCACGGTGGTGCTGGGACGGTCGCCGGGGAAAGTGCGCTGGGCGGCCAGTGCGGCACGTTCGGCTTCGCTGCCTTCGCGGGATTCGGCCAGGGCTTGTTGCGTCGTCTTGCCCAGGGCGAAGGCGGCGCCCTGAGCCAGCAGGTTGGCCAGCAGCGCGTCGTGGTTGTCCTTGAGCGTGTGTGACGGGCGCACTACGCCGAGCAGGTCCAGCGGCACCACGTCGCTGCCCTGGTGCAGGGCCTGGAAGAAGGCGTGCTGCGCATTGGTGCCTACGCTGCCCCAGACCACGGGTACCGTGGCCTGGCGCAGCGCCCCGCCTTCGGCGCTGACGCGCTTGCCCAGGCTTTCCATTTCCAGCTGCTGCAGGAAGGCCGGCAGTTCGGCCAGGCCGTCGCTGTAGGGAATCACGCCGTGGGCCGCGTGGCCCAGGCCGTTGCGGTTCCACACGCCGATCAGGGCCAGCAACACCGGCAGGTTGTCGCGCCAGGCGGCGCTGCGGAAGTGATCGTCCATGGCCGCGGCGCCACGCAGGAAGGCGCGGAAGTTGGGCATGCCTATGGCCAGCGCCAGCACCAGCCCCACCGCCGACCAGACCGAATAGCGGCCGCCGACGAAATCCCACATCGGCAGCACGCGTTGTTCAGGTATGCCCAGCGCACGCGCGGCGTCCACGTTCGCGCTGACGGCGACGAAATGCGCCGCCGCGGCGGCCTCGTCGCCGGCATAGGCCTGGGCTATCCATTGCCGCAGCACGCGGCCGTTGAGCAGGGTTTCCTGGGTGGTGAAGCTCTTGGACACCAGCAGCACCAGGGTGCGGCGCGGGTCCAGCGAGCGCATCAGCGCGGCAGTCTGGTGGCCGTCCACATTGGGCAGGAAATGGCAGCGGAAGCGGCCCGTATGGAAGCTGCTGAGCGCTTCCACCGCCAGGCGCGGGCCGAGGTCGGAGCCGCCGATGCCAAGGTTGATTACATCGGTGATGCCGGCCGGAATGCCGTAGGCCGAGGCATCGCCGCGCTCCAGCGCATCGACCAGATCGCCCATGCGCTGCAGGGTCGCGGCGATCTCCTCGCGCACCGCGGCCGGCGCCAGCGGCGGCAGGCGCGACTCGCCGGCACGCAGCGCGGTATGCAGCACCGGCCGCTGCTCAGAAGCATTCAGAATATCGCCGCGGAACATGGCGTCGCGGCGCTGTTCCCAGCCGCATTCGGCGGCAATGGCGCCGAGCGCGTCCAGGGCGGCCTCGTCAAGTTTCTGCTTGGAGAAGTCCAGCAGCAGCGGACCGGCGCGGCGCGAGAAGCCGGCGTGGCGCTGCGGCGCGGCGAGCAGTTCGCGCAGGTGTATCGGCGTCAGGCGCGCGGCGTGGCGCGCCAGAGTCTCAAGCTGTCCGGCAAGCATGGTCGTCCTCGGTGGCCGCCCGCCGTCAGGGCGCGGGCGCTCCGATCTTACTCAGGCCGCGGGAAGCTGGTCGACACACTTTCGTCGAAGACGTACGCCAGTGCGTACTTTTTGGCATAAGAACCGGAGTTTGGGAGTCGGGATTCGTACAGCGGCGATGCACGCCGCCGTTCTTGCGAATCCCGGATCACCAATCCAGACCCTCAAGCCGCTTGCTTGGGAATCGAGTGATTCGTATGCGTCAGGCGGTTGGCGGCATCGACATAGACGCAGGTGGGCTTGAACTGGGCCAGCTCGGCCGCGTCGACCTGGGCGTAGGCGCAGATGATGATGAGATCGCCGGGGCTGGCCAGATGCGCCGCGGCGCCGTTGACCGAGATCACCCCGGAGCCTTCGTCGGCGCGGATGGCATAGGTGACGAAGCGGTTGCCATTGTTGACGTTGTAAATATGAATCTGTTCGTACTCGCGTATGCCCGAGACGTCGAGCAGATCGCCGTCGATGGCGCAGGAGCCTTCGTAATGCAGCTCGGAATGCGTGACGCTGACGCGGTGGATCTTGGCCTTGAGCATCTGCAGGTGCATGGGACTACTCCGCTACGGCTGGTACTGGCAAACGGACACGGCACAGCGGCCGCCGCGGTGGCGCGGCTGCGTTGCGGGTGTCGGTGATGAGCGGCCGGAAAAGCTGGCGTGCGCAGCGTGCGTGACGCTGGGACGTGGCGGTATCCGGCGCGGCGGTCGTCGGCAGACGACGGCGCCGGAGTATGCAATTGCCTGCTGATGCGCTGCAACAGCATGAGCGGGCTGATGACGGCAAGGCGCAACCTGCCGCCAATCCATATTCCAAACTGGTTTGAACCGTGGCCAGTGCGCCAACCCCGCCTTGTACTGCCGGCGGACTCACCCCAGCGCCGAGCGCAGCAGGGCCGCGATCAGCGCTGCTGCCAACACAGCCGGAATCAGCCACAAAACGCGGCGCTTCGGTGTGAAGCGCCAGGTCTCCTGCTCCGGATAGACGAACAGCGTGCTGCACGCCACAAGGAGAAAAGCAACCGCGCCAACGCCCCACCAGCGCAACAGCGGAAACCATACATCGCAGGTTGCGCCCAGCAGCAAGAACAGGGCAGCCAGGACGGCAGCCGCGCGCGCGTCCTGCCGGAACACCCTGCCCTCGTGCACGATCTCTGTTCGTAGAGGCTGGCGCAGGCGAAGCAGGATCCGTCGTGGCAAGCGCGGAGCCGTCGTCATGACTCAGCCAGCAGTGCCTGCGCGTGCTGCACAGAGACGCGATACCGCTGTCCAGCCGCATCGCTGGCGGATGCCTGCGCAACAAGCCCCACTGCCGCCGCTGGCATCGGCAGCACGGCGGCAGCGGCGTGCACCGCGCGCAGCGATGGACCTGAACAATACTGGCCCGCCCAGGAATTGGCGAACGCGCCTGCAATTGTGAACACTATCGCCATAATCAAGCCCGGCGGAGTCTCGAAACCCACACCACCAAAGCCTATGTTCAGGCCCACGTTGCACCAGAATTCGTTCGCGTAGGCCATGGCGATCATCGCGATCGCAAAACCTATGATCATGAGCGCCATCGCAACAACGAACATCAGTGATACCAGCCCCCCGACAAAAACCGCCGCCAGGATGGCGAGCAGGTGAGCAGCGGCAAGCCCGATCAGCGTAGAGGTACCCAGCGCGCCACCATCGGCGCTGCCACTAATCAGATAGCTGGCGGCGCCTGTTTCCGGGTCGCTCACGATATAGCCGACTACGCCGGACTGATGCGCAATGTTCATCAGCGATTGATGCACCGTGACAACCTTTCCGGCCTGCACCGCGCTGGCGATGTCGGATTCCGTCTGCACGTCCAGGTTCAGCGCCGGCATTGCCGACGCGGCATTGTCCTGGGCAATGGTGTAAATGCGCTGTCCTTGGACGTTTGCCTGGGCGATTGCCTGGACTGCAGACGTTCCCTGCAAGCGTTGACCCGGCCGCGAGAAAAGATCCTCCAGTACACCGTTCTCGCTGGCCGACATGGCGCGTCCACCGACCTGTGCGAAGTAGTCGCGCCGGGCGGAATTGCCGTCATTGGAGACGGACGCAACGGCCATCCGGTCCATATCCATGAGCACGCCGGTAGGCGCAAACAGGCGCGGCGTGCCGAACAGCAGGCTCACGCGGGACGACGTGGATACCGTGCCATAACTGGGCAGGCGGAACGTGGTGAGCCCCTTGGCCGCAGCCATCCCGCCGTCCTGCGCCCAGGTGCGGGCGAAGTAGCCGAGTACCGCACTCTGCATCATGGCGCCGGTCACGTCATGCTGGGTCAGCCCCTGGCCCTGACCGTTTTCCAGGCGGGCTTTGGTGGTCTCCATGGCTGCGCGCAGCCGCGCGCCCTGGGCCTCGGATATGCCATGGGTATCGATGCCGACAGCCTGGTAGTCGCCGACACTGAACGGATTGTCGGTTTCCTCCCAGTCGCGGCCGGGCACGTAAAGACCTTTGCGTGTTATCAGTTCGATGCCCAGTCCCAGCGCCGGCGCGTCGGAAATGCTCTGCCCGTCAATACTGAACTGCGGCACCAGCCGCACGATGTTCGCCGGGAAGCGCGACGGCAGATCTTCCGGGCCGTCCGCACCCGGCGGCACATAACCGGCCAGCGTAGCCTCGTCCGCCGCGCTGGCTGGGCGGAAATTCAGCGCGAGCAGCTTGCCGGCAAGCTGCGGCAGGCTGCGCTGGATCATCACGGTTTCGTTTTCCAGCTCGCCCAGGAACGACCGCTCGCCAATGCTGAAGCGGAATTGCCAGCGCAGATGGCCGGGAAGCGCACTGACCGGCGCCGTCGTCGCTATGGTGCGATACGGCAGGCCGGCGGGCAGGCCGCGCAGTTGGATGGGCCGGATCTGGCGGCTGCCATAGACCTCGGCAAACGTCGCATCCGGCTTGTTGGCCGCGACGAAACTACGCAGCTCGTCGCCATAGGCGCGGTAGTGCTGGGTCATGAAATCCGTATCCAGCCCCTGAACCCAGCCCTCGGCCGCGTTGCTGGTGCTGGTCTGCGTCATATGCTCGATCAGGCCGTCCATATCGAACTGTACTTGCGCGTCGATCTGCAGGCCCGGCGTCGCATCGTATTGCTTGAACGCGGGATCCAGCGCAACCCAGTTGTCGCCGCTGCCGGCGCGCATGCCGCCGCCGGGAAACTGGTTGGTCCAGGTCTCGACCCAGACATGTTCCAGGCGCACGGTCTTGATGACACCGCCCTCGGTCACGCCGAGATTCGGAATGCCGCCCTGCGCCAACAGCGACAGCGCAGCGCGCGGCTCACTCACACCGCCGACCCAGTTCATCACCTGAGCCACGGGAACCTCGATGGTTCCGTAGACATAGCGTGCAGGAATATTCGATGCGCGCAGCAGTGCAATCAGCAGGCTGGCCTGATCGAAAGCGTTGCCGCGTGCAGTCTGCAAGGTGTAATCCGAACCCTGTATCGAGCCGTAGCTGGGAATGAACTGCACGGTGTCGTGGACGTAGCGCAACAGCGCGAGCGGCGTGGCGCCGAGTTCCTGCGCCTTGGCCCGGATCGCCGCCGTCAGCTGCACGTCTTCTGTCGGCGCCAGATCCGCCGCAACGGGCCCGTCCTTGACGCCGGCTGCGGCAGCGAATTCCAGCGCAGCCACGCCAATTCCGTCGAAAGCCTGCCGCAGCGCGCGCGCGTCCGCCGCGGGCGCACGCACGCGCTCGCCGCGCGAACCAAAGGCAAGCTTGTCGGGATCAAAGCGCGGACGCGCCGGCTGGCTGGAATGCGTACGCAGCCAGGCATGAGCAGATTTCACCGCGGCGGCGAAATCCGCATCGCTGCGCGCAGCGCGCAGCGCGTCCAGATCGAACACCAGGCGTGCCGCGCCTTCTTCGAAGCTCATGCGGTCGGCGGCCTGCCGCGCCAGGATCTCCGGCGCCGCGCCGCTGCGCTGCGGTGCCAGTGCGTCCAGTTCGCTGCGCGACTGGGGCAGCAGATCGCGGATGCCGGCACTGAGTTCGGCCAGCTGTTTCTCCTGCTCGGCCAGATCGGCGCGAACGGCGGCGGATGGCGCCGCGGCGAAACCGCGGCCGCGGGCGAGCACGTCCTGCCATTCGAACTCGTAGCGTCCTTCCAACCGGCGCTGCAGCCTGTCCAGCAGTTGTTCCAGCGCGATCAGGCGCTGCGCGAGCTTTTCGGTGGCCGTGGCTTCGAGTGCCTGCTGTTGCGCCGCAAATTGCTCGCCCTTGCGCACATTCGCCATCACCGGATCCACCACACTGACCAGGTAGGCGCCCAGCAATATCGTTCCCGTCATGCGCATCAGGCGCCGGGGCCAGCGCAGCAGCATTTGTGTCTTGTTCCGCTTCATCGTCGGTATTCCGCGCAAAAGGTTGGCACGCGGCTTCATTCGAAGCCGTCGACCCAGATCACATCGTCGTACGGCTCGCAGCTGTCGCCGGAATCGAAGCCGCCGTAGAAAAGCAAATCGTGTACAAAGCTGCGCCAGATAATCAGGCTGTTGTCGGCGGGCGAGCCTTCGTCCTGGTCCGCGCTCACGCTGAGCGGCCACGCGGTGGGGCCGGCGACCTGGCTGGTGGAGCTGAACACGAAGTGCAGCCGCGCCGCCTCGCCGGCGGCGAGATTGCCCAGGCCGCAGTGCAGGCCGGCCGCGTCGATGCTGCAGCTGCCGCGGTCGCTGCGGTAATCCAGCAGGCGCACGCCGGGCGGCGCGCCGACCTGCAGGCTGACCGCAGTCGCCGTATCGGGGCCGGCATTGCTGGCGTTGACGCTGATCCGCCCCACCCCGCCGGTGAGCAGCGGCCGCGGGCAGGACAGGCTTACCGCGGCGAGATTGACCTGGCCGCGCACCGTCAGCGTGGCGCTGACCGAGTCGTTGCCGCTGTTGCCGTCGGTCTGCGCCGCGCTGGTGCGGGCGCCGAGTGCAGCCGGGCCGCTGGACAGGCCGCGCAGGGCCAGCACCACGCGGCGGGTCTCGCCGACGGCCAGTTCGCCCAGTGCGCAGCGCACGCCGCCCGGCTCCGCGGCGCAGGCCGCGCCGGCCGGCTGTACGGCTTCGATATAGGCCAGGCGCGGCGGCAGCGTTACTTCCAGCGCGACGCCGGCGGCGGGGCTGGGACCGCTGTTGCTCACATCGAAGCCGGCTTCAAAGCGCGCGCCCAGGGCCACATCCGCGGGCAGCGCAGCCACGGCCGGGGCGAGATCGGCGCGCGCCTGCACCACGAAGGCGCTGAAGGCGAGCGAAGTCCATTCGCCATCGCGCTGGATCTGCGCGGCGCAGGCGTATTCGCCGCCGGCCAGGGCGGCCGTCGCCGGGGTATACGTTTCCATCCGGCTGCCGTTGGCCGGCACGTCGATGCTGCGCTCGACGCTGGCGACCAGGCCCGGCGGATCGGCCAGGCGCAGCAGGGCCAGACGCACCGGCAGGCTGTTCAGCGCCGCGCCGCCGCCGTTGTCGAAGTGCAGGCGGCATTCCTGCACATCGCCGGGCGCGATCTCGCCGGCACTGTGCTCGACGCGGCCGGACAGGGCGGCCAGCGGCGTGTCCACCACGCTGAAATCATGCGTGTCGCTGGCCAGCACCTCGCCGCTGTCGAGACGGCGCAGGCTGGCGCGCAGTTGGTAGCCGCCGGCCGGCGCGTCGACGAAGCCGGTGCGCGCACGGCGCGTATCGGCCATGCCGGGCGCGAGCTGGGCGAGGTACTGCTGCTCGCTGAACACCACGCCGCCGCCGGGCGCGACGATCTCCAATTGCAGCGCCAGCGCATCCAAAGCCTGATTGCCGCTGCGGTTGACGATTACCGCTTCCATGCGCACCTCGGCTGTGTCGGCGTACTGCGCGCGCGCGGTGGCGGCGCGCAGGCTCACCGCGGGATTGCCGCCGGGCACGGCGCGGATTTCGATTTCGCGGCTGGTCTCGGCCGCCGGCAGGCCGCCGGTGGGCACGGCGCGGGCGCGCAGCAGATAGCGGCCGGCCTGTACGCCGCCGCTCTGCCACTGCGCCGCGTGCGGCAGCGACTGCTGCGGCGCCAGCGTGGCGGGCGCGGAAGTGTCCAGCGTCGCCACGCCTTCGCCGTGCAGGGTTTCCACCCACAGCTGCACGCGCAGCTCGGCCGGCACGGCGCCGTCGTTGCGCACCTGCGTCTGCAGCGTGACCGCGGCGCCGGGATCGGCCGCGGCGGGTGCGTCCAGGCTCAGGCTCAGGCGCGGCTGCGCCGCCTGGTACGGGCCGTGTGCGACATTGTTGCTTTCGTCGCATTCCGCGAAACGCTGGTCCGGATCGACTACGACGTACAGCTCGCCGCTGGCCGGCGCGCTGCTCAGCTCCAGGTCAAAACTGCGCCAGCGGCCCGGCAACACCGTGGCCGGCGCGCTGGTCGCGAGCAGGCTGCCGCCCGCGGCCGGATCGCCCAGGTACAGCGCGACCTTCACTTGTTCGGCACTGGTCGGCTGGCCGGCATTGCCCACGCGCACGCGCACCAGCGGGTTCTGCCCGGCGCCGCGGTCGATCAGCTGCGGCGCACCGATGGAGAAGTCGGCGCGGCCGACCGGGTCGCGGTCGTTGAGGGTGTTCTTGCGGTTGGAGTTGTGGCTGAGCCAGTACGGCGGCTCCACCGCCGGCACGGTGCCGTTGCGGTCGACATTGTCGATGTGGAAGTCATGCTGGTTCCAGGTGTCGCCCGCGCCGGCCCAGGGACCGTTGTCGGACTTGAACACGCGCAGGCCGGTGGTCTGCGCCTGCCAGTCGTTGGTGGAGGACAGGATGATCTCGGCCTCGCCATCGTGGTCGAGGTCGGCGATGACCGGATTCTCGAACGCGGTGAGATGGGTGTTGTGCACGCGCACCCGTTCGACGCCGGTGACGGCGTCGACGATGTGCAGGTCGTTGTGGTCGTGGTAGACCACTTCGAGGCGGCCGTCGCCTTCAAAATCGAACACCGCAGCCGAATGCGTGCCCAGCGGATCGTCCAGGGCCGCACTCCACAGCACCGTGCCGTCGCCGTCGATCACGCTGAAGGCGGTGGCCGAGATCACGCCGATTTCAGCCGCGCCGTCGCCGTCGTAGTCGGCGATGGTCGGCGGGCCGCCGCCGTAGCCGCCGGGCAGCAGCACGGGGCCCCAGATGGTGCTGCCGTCGTGCTGCAGCAGATGCACGCGGCCGGGCGTGACCAGCACCACTTCGGGCTGCGGGTCGGCGTCGAAATTGCCCACGGCCGCGTGGCTGTCGGCGGGCAGGTCGTCGCGGTGCCAGTACACGCTGCCGTCGCCGCGATAGGCGGTACGGCCGCCGAGCAGTTCGTTGTGGCCGTCCATGTCCAGGTCGGCCGCGATCGGATGCGCGCCCAGCACGTCGTATTCGGCGCCGCTGAATTCGCCGGTCCACAGCAGTTGACCCTGGGCATCGTAGACGCGCTTGTTGATGATGATTTCCGGCCGCGCGTCGGCGGCGAGATTGGCCATCAGCAGCGCGTCGCCGGCATCCGGCGGGCAGTACAGGATGCTGCAGGGCAGGCTTTCGCCGGTGGGCGCGGTCCATTTCAGCGTGCCGTCGTGTTCCAGCACGACGATGGCGTTGCGGCGTGCATCGACCAGGGCGATCTCGACCTTGTCGTCGCCGTCGATATCGCCGACCGCAGGCGAGGCATATTGGGAAATGCGGTACTGGTTGAATTTCCACAGCAGGTGCAGGTCGTCGCCGCTGAGCGCGACCACGCCCCAGGAACCGCGCTCGCCGCCGCGGCCCACGGGCACCACCAGATCCGGCGTGTCGTTGAAATCGATGCGGCCGTCGCCGTTGTCGTCGCTGAGCTGGGCCACGGCCACGGTGGCGGAACTCAGCCGCACGTCCGGCGGCAGCGAGGGATCGCCGCTCCAGCGCATGGCTTCGACGATGCGGCCTTCGTCCATCACCGGTGGCACCGCGCGGCAGCGCCCGGCGCTGACGCCGAAATTGTTGTCCTCGCGCAGCTCGGCCACTTCATCGGCCGGATCCAGCAGCGCGGCAATGGGCGCGTCGCGGAACGGCAGGCGGCCGGCCACGGGGACGACGATGTCCTGGGCCGGGCTGTCGGCATCCAGCGTCAGACGCGGACGCACGCTGCCGAGCAAGGTGTCGACGCCGGCGACGTAGGCGCGATCGGCGTCGACATCGACAAAGGCGATGATTTCCACATCGCGGTCCAGCGCGGCGCCATAGCGGTTGTCCACGCGCACCTGCAGGCTGCCGCTGGCGATCAGCTCCTCCGGATCGCTGCTGACGGCGCTGGCGGAGACCTCCTGCAGGCGCAGGTCGGGACGGATCTGCGGCGCGTTGACCGGACGCAGGCGCAGCTGGCCGGCGTCAATGCTTTCCACCGGCGGCACGGCCAGGCCGAAGCCGACCTCGACGTACTCATGGCGCTGCACATTGATCGTGGCGTAGCCGTTGCCGACGTTGGCGACGCTGAAATCGCCGTCGGCATTGCTGGTGGCCTCATGCACGGCATGGCCGTCGTCGACGCGCACGCGCGCGCCGATCACCGGACGCTGGGTGACCGCATCGACGATGCGGCCGCGCAGGCGCGTGCCGGTGACCGAAGGCTCGGGCGTAAGCACGGCGGCCAGCGCGGGCGAGAACTGCACCAGCTGGGTCTGTCCCACTTCGGCTGAAACCGTCGCCGGCTGGTGGCCGTCGTGAGTGACGGTGAAGGTGGTCTGGCCGGGCTGGATGGGATGAATGCGGTAGCGGCCGTCGGCACCGGTGACGGCGCTGGCTGTGGTCGCACCACTGAGCGCGACCACGGCATCGGCCAGCGGCGCGCCGGTGGCCAAGTCGGTGACGCGGCCTTCGACCGCCGAACTCAGGTCCGTGCCGCCGGAGGGCAAGGCCCACAGCGTCGCATTGAACAGCATGGTGCAGCCGGCCGGCACGTCGCCGTAGCCGGAAGCGACGTAGTAGCCGGTCAGTTCCACGCGCAGGTTCACGCGGCCCACCGGCACGTCGAGGAATTCAAATTCGCCGTTGGCATTGCTGAGCATCTCGCGCGTATCGACGAACACGCGCGCACCGGCCAGCGGCTGGCCGGCTTCGTCGACGATCTGGCCGCGCACCTTGCCGGTGGTGGCGACGACATCGTCGGCGATGAGCGCCTGATCGCCCAGGTCCAGCGCCTGGCCCGGCTGCAAGGTCGCGTGCAGGGTGAGGTCGCGATAGCCCGCGCGCGTGATGCGTACGGCGTAGCGGCCCGGCGGCAGATCCACGGCCCGGTAGCGGCCGGCGATGTCGGTCACGCCGCTGCGGCCCAACGGGCCGTCCACGCTGACGGCGACGCCGCCCATGGCGCTGGAGGACTCGGCTTCGAGCACGCGCAGCGCGATGCTGCCCAGGTCGGGATTGGTATTCGGCTCGCCGGCCAGGCGCTGCAGGCGCAGCCACAGCGCGCTGGCGAAGACATCGCCGCCGAGGCTGCCGGCGGCATCCTGGCGCGCCTCCAGCGCGTCCACTGAAGCCTGCAGGGCGTCGGGCGGATTCTGCAGCGGCAGCAGCGCAAGCAGGGCCGAGGCGCTGTCCACATCGTCGGCCCACAGGCCTTGCGCATTGCGCGCGGCAAGCAGGAAGGCGCTGGCCTGGCTCAGGTTGGCCGCGACGTTGTAGCGCGCGCGGTAGTGCCACAACGCGCGCAGCGCGGCGGCGGTGAGATAGACATTGCTGTCGTTGTTGAGGCCCAGCGCCCAGCCGCCGTCGGCGCGCTGGCTGTACTGCAGCCACGCCACCGCGTAGCCCAGCAGCGGCGCATCGACATCGTCGCGGCCGGCCAGCGCCTGCAAGGCCCAGGCGGTGCTGGCCACATCGGCCTCGTAGCCGGGCAGATAGCCGAAACCCGCCTGCGCCTGTACATGCGCGGCGAGGCGGCCGGCATCGGCCGCGCCGCCGGCGCCGGCCGCACGCTGCGCGAGCAGGCGGCGCGCGGCGAGTTCGGCGCTGGGTTCGGCCAGGCCGGAAACATAGGCCGCCGTGGCCGCCAGCTCGGCGGGTGCGACGCCGGCTTCGGCCAGTGCGCGCCAGGCTTCGCTGCTGGCCAGTTCCTCGCCGACGCTGTCCTGCGCCGTGGCGATGCGGCCGTCGGACTGGCGCTGTGCCAGCAGCCAGTCCTGCGTCGCCGCCTGCAGCGGCGGCGCCACGCACAGCAGCGCAAACAGGAACAGGCAATGCACCAAACGTCGTGTCATGAATCTCTCCCGGCTGCCCCCGCAGCCCTTGCAGCGGATGCGAAGGCGGCTCATCGGCTGCCTCCGGCCGTGGTTTCAAAGCCGTCGGCGAACAGCGACCGATCCAGGTGCACTTCGACATCGTCGGAAGGTCCGCGCGGACTGACGATGCGGTAGACGAAGCGCACGTCGTCGTCGCGGCCCGCCGCGGCGGTGTAGGTAAAGGAACCGTCGGGCTGCAGCGTCAGCGTGCCGTGCGCCGGCGGCGTGACCAGGCGCACCGTGCCGGCGATGGACTGCCAGCCCTGGTCGTTGCCGAGCACGCCGGGCGCGGCGATGCTGAGCGAGGCCGCGCCGCGCAGCCGGTAGCGGTCGGCCACGCCCACCGGCGCATCCGGCGCCGCGGCGATATGCAGCTGCACCGTCACCGGCTCGGACCAGGACTGGCCATCGCCCGCGCGGTAGCGGAATTCCTGCGTGCCGCTGAACTGCTCCGCCGCGCTGTAGCGGAAGCTGCCGTCAGCCTGCAATTCCAGCGTGCCCAGCGCCGGCGCCTGCACCAGCTGCGCGGTGAGGCTGTCGCCGTTCGCATCGCTGTCGTTGGCGAGCACGCCTTCGGCCGCGGCGACGACGCTGACCAGGCCGCGATACGCGGCGTAGCTGTCGGCCTGCGCCACCGGCGCGCTGTTGGCGGCGCGCACCTGCAACTGCACCGTGGCCGCGGCGCTGTCGGCGCTGCCGTCGCTGGCGACATAGCTGAAGCTGTCGGCACCGCTGTAGCCGGCCTGCGGCTGGTAGCGGAAGCCGCCGTCGTAGTCGAAGGTGAGACTGCCGTGGGCCGGCGGCTGCAGCACGCGCGCGGTGAGGAAATCGCCGTCGCCGTCGCTGTCGTTGGCCAGCACGCCGGCGATGGAGGAAATGTTCAGCGTGACGCCGCTGGTCACCGCATAGCTGTCGTCGCGCGCCAGCGGCGCGGTGTTGACCGCGGTGACCGTGATCGCCGCCGTCGCCGTCGCGGCCAGGCCGCCGGCGTCGATCACGCGGTAGCGGAAGCTGTCGCTGCCGCGGAAGCCCGCGGCTGGCTGATAGCGGAAGCTGCCGTCCGCGGCGACGTCGACGCTGCCGTGGCCGGGCGCCAGCGCCAGCTCGGCGCGCAGCGCCTCGCCGTCCGGATCGCGGTCGTTGCGCAGCAGGCCCTGGGCCGCGGCCACCTGCAGCACGCCGCCGCCGGCGACGCTGTAGCTGTCGTTCAGCGCCGTCGGCGGCTGGTTGGGCCGGCGCACGTCGATGGTGACAACCGCCGAGGCCAGCCCGCCGGCACCGTCGTCGAGCTGGTAGCGGAATTCGTCGCTGCCCAGATAGCCCGCATCCGGCAGATAGCTGAAGCTGCCGTCCAGCGCGGACTGCACGCGGCCGTGCTGCGGCGGAGTGATGACGGTGGCTTCCAGCAGCGGCGAATCGACGTCGCGGTCGTTGGCGAGCAGGCCCTGCGCCGCCGGCACCACCAGGGTGCGGTCGGCGACGGCGACGTAGCTGTCGGCCAGCGCCACCGGCAGGTCGTTCACCGGGCGGATGCGCAGGCGTACCGTGGTATCGGAACTCAGCCCGGTGGGATCGGCCGCACGGTAGCTGAATTCCACTTCGCCGTTGTCATTGGCCTGCGGCGTGTAGCGGAAACCGCCGTCGCCGCCCAGTTGCAGCGTGCCGCGCGCGGGTTCGCTGAGCAGGGTCGCGCTCAGGATCTGCGGATCGTGTTCCACGTCGTTGGCCAGCGGGCCGAAGGCGGCGCTCACGTCGAGCACGCTGTCTTCTTCCAGCTGGTAGACATCGAACACGGCCGTGGGCGGATCGTCGTTCACCGGCGCGACTTCGATGACGACTTCCACCGGCCCGGCGAAGGCGTAGCCGTCGCTGATGGTGTAGCTCCAGCGGTCGGTGCCGTAGAAGTTGGGCTTGGGCCGGTAGCGCCACTGGCCGTTGGGCAGTATGGCGACGCTGCCGTTGGCGGGCTGGGTGGTCGAGGCCGTGAGCGGGCCGCGGTCGGGATCGCTGTCGTTGGCGAGGATTTCGGCAGCGACGTCGATGAGGCGGTCCGTGTCTTCCTGCGCCGTCAGCGTTTCGCCCTGGGCCTGGGGCGGCGTGTTGACGCGGATGTGCACCGTCTGCGGCGCAGATTGCAGCGTGCCGTCGCTGGCGGCGAACACGAACGGGTCGTCGCCCTGGAACTCGGCCGGCGGCGTGTAGTTGAGAGAACCGTCGGCATTCAGCGCCAGCACGCCGTGCTGCACAGTCTGCAGCAGCACCGCGTGCACGGCGTCGCCGTCGGCGTCGAAGCTGCCAAGCAGCACGCCGTGGGCGCGGTCCACGCTCAGCGGCGTGGCGCCGCGGGTCTGGTAGCTGCTGGACGAGGTGCGCGGCGCATGGTTCTGCTGCGGCACTACCTTGATGATGAATTCGCCGTGGGTTTCGAGCAGGCCGTCGCCGGCCCGGAAGGAACCGCGCACTTCGCCGATGAAGTCCTGCTGCGGCTCGAAGCGGAAACCGCCCCCGGCGCCGAACTCGAACGGATGCACGACGGCCACGTTGGCCGCGAGCACGTTCAGGACATCGCCGTCGGCGTCGCTGGCGCCGGCGAGCAGGCCGGCCGCGGCGGGCACCTCCAGCACGCCGTTCTCGCTGACCGTGTATTCGTTGACGACCAGCTGCGGCGGCGAATCGACGATCACGTTGATCGCACCTTCGCTGCTGCTGCCAATGCTGTCGATGGCGCGGTAGCGCACCAGGTCGCGGCCGTGAAAACCGGCGTCCGGCAGGTAGATCAGCACATTGGACGCATCCAGGCTGACCAGGCCGTGGGCCGCCTGGCCGACCAGCGCGGCGCGCAGC
Source organism: Tahibacter harae (assembly GCF_024437735.1). Classification (GTDB taxonomy): domain Bacteria; phylum Pseudomonadota; class Gammaproteobacteria; order Xanthomonadales; family Rhodanobacteraceae; genus Tahibacter; species Tahibacter harae. The sequence goes on from NZ_JANFQO010000020.1 coordinate 85,941, forward strand.
GGGCCGTAGCCGTCGTCGGCCACGTCGTTGCTCAAGGGCGACATCGCCGCACTCGGCACACCGGGCAAGGTGACGATATTGTCGTCGCGCACCAGCGGCGCATCGTTGCTGCTGCCGACGTGCACGGTGACGGTGGCGCGGTTGGAGAAGGTCGTGCCGTCGTAGGCGTTGTATTCAAAATAGTGCGTGCCCGGCACATGCTGGGGCGGCCAGGCCAGGCTGCCGTCGCTGCGCAGCTGTTGCGGGCAGACCGGTCCCTGATGCGGATCCCACGGACAATAGCCGGCCGCGGTCAGTCCCTGCACGCCGCCGTCGTCCTCGTCGTTGGCCAGCGCGCCGGGTGCGGGGATGGCCAGTGCCTGGTCCTCGTCGACTTCGTATACGTCGTTGGTCGCGAACGGCACCGTGGACGGGCCTACGCGGATGCTGACCATGGCCGGCAGCGAATACGAAGTGCCGTCGGTGACGCGGTAGCGGAACGTGGCCGGGCCGCGGTAGCCGGCCGGCGCCTGGTAGCGGAAGGAACCATCCGGCTGCAGGGTGACCGTGCCCACGTCGGCGGCGGAAACCAGTTCGGCGGCGAGTTCGTCGTACTCGGGCTCGTCGCTGTCGTTGTAGAGCAGGCCCTGTTCCTTGCCGACGACGAGTTCGCTGCCGCCGTCGAGGCGGAAATTGTCCGGCCGCGCAATCGGCGGCAGCGTCACCGCGATCTGCACGTTGCCTTCCACCGGCGGCGCGGTGCCATCGGACAGCGCGTAGGCGAACGTCACCAGGCCGAGGAAGCCGCGCTCCGGCACGTAGCTGAAGCGGCCATCGGGATTGAGCAGCAAGGTGCCGTGCTCGGGCTGGCGCAGCACGGATACGCTGAGCGCGTCGCGGTCCACGTCCAGGTCGTTGGCGATCACGCTGGGACGGTCCTGCCAGGGCAGTTCGTCGACGGCGCTGAAGGTGGTGTCGGCGTCGGTGACATAGCTGTCGTCGGCCGCGACCGGCGCGTCATTGACCGGATTGACGACGACATGCGCGGTGGCGAAGGCGAAGCTGGCGCCGTCGTCGACGCGGTAGCGGATGTCGAACCAGCCGGTGAAATTGTTGCGCGCGCGCACGCTGAAACTGCCATCGGGCTGCACGTCCACGAGGACCCAGCAGTTGATGGCGTCGCTGCACGAGGAGCCCTCGAACGACACGCTGAGCGCGTCGCCTTCGGTGTCGCTGTCGTTGGCGAGCAGGCCGTGCGCGGCGTCGACGCTGAGATCGGTGTCCTCGTCCAGCGCATACGCATCGTCGACCGCCTGCGGCCGGGTGTTGATGCGCAGGCGCACCTGGGCGTCGTTGGAGAACGTGCCGCCGGTGCCGGCGATGCGGTAGACGAAGCTGTCGTTGCCGCTGAAGCCCGCCGCCGGCGTATAGGTGAAGTAGCCGTTGGGATTGAGCACCAGCGAACCGTGCGCCGGCCCGCTGACGCGGATCGCGGTCAGGGTGCCGCCATCGGGGTTGCTGTCGTTGGCGAACAGGTTGCCCTGGATCGGCGCGCCCGGATCGCCCTGGTAGGCGTCGTCGACGGCGGCCGGCACATCGGGTACCGGCGCAATCTGTATGGTCACCTCGCCGGCCTGCCGTTCGCTGCCCTGCACGGCGGCGTAGCGGAAGGTATCGGTGCCGTAGACGTCGGGCCTGGGCGTGTAGACGAAGCTGCCGTCGGGCTGAATCGCGATCTGGCCGAGCTGGGGGGCTGTCCAGCCCTCGGCGCTCAGTGCCAGCCCTTCGATCTGGCTGTCGTTGGCGAGCAGGCCGTGGGCGGCATCGACCGTGAGCACCTGGTCCTCGTTCACCTGATAGGCGTCGTCTCCGGTCTGTATGGTGCCGACGACGTTGATGGTGAATGCGACAGGGCCGACCGTATGGCGGCCGTCGCTGAGCCGGTAGCTCAGCGCGATGCTGCCGCGGAAGCCTTCGGGCGAGCGGTAGTCGAAACTGCCGTCGGTGTTGAAGGTGAAGAAATGCTGGCTGGGCACGGAACCGAGCAGGGTCGCGCTGAGCGGGCGGCCTTCCGGATCCTGGTCGTTGGCCAGCACGCCGGCCGCGGCGGCCGCGTGCAAGGTGCGCGCGCTGCCGACGGTATACGTATCCACAGTCGCCAGCGGCCTGCGGTCGGTGATCTGCACCTGGGTCGGGGCGGAGCTGGCGTCGCCGTCCTCGGCCACGTAGGTGAAGCTGTCCACTTCGTCGAAGCCGGCCGCGGCGGTGTAGCTGAAGCCGCCATCGGCGGCCAGGGCCACGCTGCCGTGCTGGGCCTGGCCGGCGAGACGGGCGCTGAGCGGCTGGTTCTCGACATCGCTGTCGTTGCCCAGCACGCCCTGGGCCGCGGCGACGGTCAACTGACCGCCCGGCGGCAGCGCATAGCTGTCGGCCCGGGTCCGCGGCGCGTCGTTCACCGCGCTCACCACGAAGCGCAGGCTGCCGTCGCTGCTGGCGCCGCGCGCGTCGCGCACGGTATAGGTGTAGACAAATTCGCCGCCCGCATCGGCCGGCGGCACGAAATGCACACCGCCCTGGGGCGACAGGGTCAGCGTGCCGCCGCCGGGGGCGCCGACGTAGCCGGCAACGCTGAGGCTGTCGCCGTCGGCGTCGCTGTCATTGGCCAGCACGCCAGGCGGCGGCAGATCGAAGACCTCGTCCTCGGCCAGGTTGTAGATATCGGCCTGGGCCTGGGGCGTGCTGTTGTCCTGGCCGATGTTCAGCACCACCAGCGCGGTGCGGCTGAAAGCGCCATCGGCCTTGGCCTGCTTGAACCCGGCGCTGCCGCACTGCTCGCCGCGCTGGGCAACAAGGCGGTAGCGGAAGCTGTCGCTGCCGCTGTAGCCGGCCGCGGGTTCGTAGGTGAAGGTGCCGTCGCCGTTGAGCTGCACGCTGCCGTGGCTGGGCTGTTCTTCCAGCTCGACGTAGTAATCCGGGTATTCGTCCGGGAAATCCAGCTGCAGGTCGTTGGCGAGCAGGCCGGCGGCGGGATCGGCGATCTCCAGCGCCGTGTCCAGCGCCACGCTGTAGGCGTCGTCGACCGCGGCGACGGGCTCGCAGATGTACAAGTTCACATGAACACTTTCGCTGAAACCGACGCCGTCGCCGGCGCGGTATTCGAAGCCGTCCTGTACGCAGCGCTGGCCGGCGGCGACTGCCGGGGTGAACACGAAGCTGCCGTCGCCGGCCAGTTCCAGGCTGCCGTGTTCGGGCGGGGTGACCAGCTCGGCGCTGAGCGGCTGGCCGTCGGGTTCCACGTCGTTGGCCAGCACGCCGCGTTCCGCGGCCACGTCCAGCACCTGCCCGCGCACGGCGACGTAACAGTCGGACTGGCAGCTGGGCAGGTCTTCGCTGCCCGCGATGTCGAAGGCGATCAGGGCGGTGCTTTCGCCGCCGACCACGTCGCGCACGGTGTAGCGGTATTCAAAATGGCCGTAGGCATTCTGCAGCGTATACAGGGTGAAGCTGCCATCTGGATTGAAGGCGATGGAACCCGCGTCCCGCGCCGGATCCACCGGCACGATGTCGGTCACGCGCAGCAGGCTGCCTTCGGGGTCGCTGTCGTTGGCGAGCAGGCCGTGGGCGGCATCCACGCCGAAGGTCTGATCCTCGTCCAGCGTATAGCTGTCGTTCTGCGCCAGCGGCAGCGCGTTGCTTGCGGCGATGGTAAGCGTCACCGTGGCCGTGTCGTCCAGGCCGGTGGCGATCTCCATGATGCGGTAGCGGAAAGTGACCGTGCCGGTGAAGCCCACCGGCGCGGTGTAGCGGAAGCCGCCGGTGGCGCCGCCGGACCAGCCCTGGCTCACGTCCAGTTGCAAGGTGCCCAGCGCCGGCGCCTCGATCAGTTCCAGGCTGAGCAGGTTGAAACTTTCTCCGGGATAGCCGAACAGGTCGTTGGCCTTGAGGCCGATTTCCTGCGGGATCACCAGGGGCGCATCGACCAGGCCGGTATAGCTGTCGTCGCGTGCGTCCGGCGCGCGGCGCACGCGCAGGCGCGCGCTGGCGGGTTCGCTGGACAGCTGGCCGTCGCTGATGCGGAAGGTGAAGGTGTCGTCGCCGTCGAAGCCCGCGTCCGGCAGGTAGCTGAATTCCAGATTGCTGCTGCGGTTCAGCGTGCCGTGCTGCGGCGGCTGCTCGATTTCGGCGTGCAGGGGCTGGAATTCGGGATCCTCGCCGCGCAGTTCGAGCAGGTTGCTCTGGCCGGCGCGCACGGTGCGGTCGAATTCATAGGCATAGGGCGGATCGTTGCTGCCGCTAACCGTGAGCGTGACGGTGGCAGGCGGGCCGATCAGCGCGCCGTCCCAGGCTTCGTAGCTGAATTGATCCGGCCCGTCATAGCCCGGCCGCGCCGCGTAGCGGAAGCTGCCGTCGTAATTGACCGAGACCGCGCCATGCAGCGGCTGGGCGGCCACGCGGGCGGACAGCGGATGGCCCTCGGGATCGCTGTCGTTGAGCAGCAGGCCTTCGGCGGCGCCGACCACGAGTTCCACGTTTTCCGCCGCCGTGTAGCTGTCCGCCACGCTGACCGGCGGCTGCTGCGGTATTGCGGCGAGATCCGGACTGATGCGCAGCAGGAAGCCGTCGCCGGCCGAGCCGCTGCGTCCGGGCTGGGCGCCGCCGGCGACATTGGGCAGGTCGCTGGCGCTGGTGATGCCGGCGATAAGCACAGCCGAATCCGACAGCGCCGCGGCGCGCGGCGTGGAACCCTCGCTGCTGCCGCCGATAAACGTGGATTGTTCCACTTCGGAAAGATCCAGCGCCAGCAGCGAGACGAAGGCGTTGTTGGAACCGAAGCGCACGGCCTGGGCGCCGTTGGCGCTGGCCTGCAAGGTATCTGAGCTGGCCCTGCCGCTCACGTACAGGCCCAGCGCCGGCGACAGCGCGAGTGCGCCGGCCCAGTCGTACTCGCTGCCGCCCAGCAGCAGGGTGCGGTGGACGGTGGAAAGGTCGGCGGAGATACGGCTGACGAAGGCATCGCTGTAGCCGTAGTTCACGGGCACGGCGAGGCCGGGCAGCTGGCTGGAACGGGTGGCGCCGGCCAGGTACAGGTCGCCGGCGAGACCGGCGATCAGATGCGGGCCGCTTTCGCTCTCCCCTTCCTCGCCGCCGAACAGGCTGGCATTGGTCAGCGTGCCCAGGTCGGAGCTGAAGCGTGCGAGAAAGACATCGTCGAAACCGGCACGCAGGGCCTGGGCGCTGCCGCCGCCCAGGCCCGGCAGCGTGCTGGAGCGGGTCAGGCCGGCCAGCACCACGCCGCCGCCGGCCAGTACCAGTTCGTGGGCTTCGTCATCGTCGTCGCCGCCGTAGTAGGCGGCGGCATGGACCTGCTGCAGATCGGCGGAAATCCGCGCCAGCCAGGTGTTGCGGTAGAACTGCTCGCCTTCGGCCTCGCTGACCCAGGCCTGGGTGGCGGCGAACGGCCGGCCGCGCACGGTCGTGGCCAGGTAGAAATCGCTGCTGGCGCCGGCGATCAGGCTGACGCGCAAGGTGTTCTGAAAATCCGGCGCCAGGAACAGCCGCGCCCCCTGGATCGCCCCCAGGGACTGTTCCAGCGAGGCCACGAACACGGCCGGGCGCGAGCCCACGTTCAAGGTCGGCGTGCCGGGGAACTGCACCGAACTGGTCCAGCCGGCCACGCCGAGCGAGCCATCCGGCGAAACGACCAGGCTGTCGATACGCTCGTCGCCGGCGCCGCCGAGGTAGGTCGCCGCCTGGATCTGGCTCAGGTCGGCGCTGAGCTTGGCAATAAACGCATCGCAGCTGCCCTGCAGCAGGTTCTGCACGCCGCTGGCGCTGCCGGGAAAGGGATTGGAGCAGGTGCGTCCGGCGACGAATACGCTGCCGTCGCCGCCCAGGCCGAGGCTGGTGACATCTTCCTCGCCGGCGCCGCCGAGGTAGGTGGCCTGCAGCACGGGATCGATGGTCAGCGCGTGCGCGCGGTCGTAGCGGCCGACGCGGAAACCGTAGCGCTGCGCGCCGAGACGGCGGTAGGCCACGTCGACGGCGACGCGGCGGCCGTCGATGTCCTGGTAGGCGACCGGCGCGGAGAACCAGGCGGTCTGCCCGGCACTGCGCACCTGCAGACGGCCGTCGGCGGCGATGCGCAGCGCGTCGCTGCCGTGCAGTTCAAATACGGCCTGGTCCGGCGACACGCCGGGAGCGAGACGCAGCACCTTTTCCACGCCCTGCGCGCTGCGTTGCAGATTCAGCGCAAGGCCTTCGTGCCGGGTCGACACCGCGACCTGGTCGTAGCTGGCGATGCGGCTGACCTGGGCGCCCTGCATATGGGTGAGCTGCGGACCGGCCAGCGGCTGCGCACCGCGGGCTTCGCGCGCGCCGAGCAGGCGCTCGCGCAGCACCCAGCGGCGCGGCTGCGCGTCGGCACCGGGTGCCAGCGGCAGCTCAAACGTGATCTCGCCATCGCCGGCAACCGATACACGCCCGCTGCTGCCCTGGGTGACGAAGGCGACCTCGCGCGGGTACTGGCCGGCGTTGGCCAGAAACCCGCCCGGCAGGCGCAGGCCGGTTACGGCCGGCGGCTGTGCGGCTTGCGTGGTTTCGGCTGGCTTGCCGCGCGACGGCGCCGTTGCGGCGCAAGCGGCAAGAAGCAACAGGGACAGCGCGGCGCTGGTGCGAAACAGAGCCGCCGCCAATGGCCTGCCCCCGCAGAATCCATCAGACATAGAAAACCCGAATTGTGACGTTGGCGTCCGGCCTCCCCCGCGGAGCCGGTTGTGCTTGCTGCCGATGAAGCTTTTGGACGATCCCCGCGGCGGCGATCCCGCACCGGGCGGAAGCCGCCCGGGCGGCCTGAAGCCCGCCTGCGAGTGAGTAATCGAAAAAGAATGTAAAACGTGATCAGCCGGCAGTCGCGCGGCATAAAGCCGCTGCTGCGGAAACCGCTGGATGCTCTCCCTCGCCTTCTGTTCCCTGCCCCCCGGCGGACGCGCCCGGCGCCGCACAAGGGTGCCTCCCGGCTCCGTTGCAGATCACACAATGCCCCTGTTGCAGAAAAGCAACGGACCTTGCTCAATCCGACCGTGCGAAACGCCCGTGGCCGGCAATGCCGAGTCTCCCCAGACTCCTTCCACGCAACACGCGCGCTACAGGCAAAAAAAACCCTCGCCCAGTCTTGGCGAGGGTTTAATCGGAGTGACGATTACCTGAACAATGCGCCCTGCGGCCACCGGAGCGACGGATGACGTTGCAAAAATCCCAGTGGCTGTGGCGAGACTACCACAGCATTGACGGGAATGCTACTAGCGTGACACAGCGCACAGTTGGCGGACTCAGGCGTCGATGGCGAGGTTGTCGATCAGGCGCGTACTGCCCAGCCGGGTCGCGATCAGGGCGACCAGGCCCCGGCGCTGGCCGGGTTCCGGCAAGCCCAGATCTTCCGCCCGGCGCAGCGCAGCGTAGTCGCTGCGGAAGCCGGCGCCGTCCAGTGCGGCCAGGGCGGCGGCTTCGATGGCGGCCGGCTCATCGCCGCGCTCGACCGCGGCGCGCATCTGCTGCAAGGTCTGGTGGATCAGCCCCGCCTGGCCGCGTTCGGCGGCGCTGAGATACTGGTTGCGCGAACTCATGGCCAGGCCGTTGGCCTCGCGCAGGGTCGGCGCGGCGACGATGCGCAGCGGCAGGCACAGATCGGCGACCAGGCGGCGTATGGTCAGCAGTTGCTGGTAGTCCTTGCGCCCGAACACGGCGACGTCCGCCTGCACCAGATTGAGCAGACGCAGCACCACGGTGGCGACGCCGGCGAAATGACCGGGGCGGAACGCGCCTTCCAGCGTTTCGGTCACGCCCTTCACTTCCACCCGCGTGGCGCCGTCGGTGCCGAACGGATACATCGTGGCCACATCGGGCGCGAACAGCAGATCGCAACCCTGTTCGGCCAGGCCCTGGCCGTCGGCGTCCAGCGTGCGCGGATAGCGCGCGAAATCCTCGTTGGGACCGAACTGGGTGGGATTGACGAAGACGCTGGCGACGACGCGGTCGCAGTGTTCGCGCGCGGTCTGCAGCAGGGAGAAATGGCCGGCGTGCAGATTGCCCATCGTCGGCACGAAACCGACGCGGAGGCCGGCGCTGCGCCAGCGGCCGACGGCGGCGCGCAGATCCTGCGCGGAATGCAGCATATCCATAATCAGTAGCTGTGCTCGGACGCGGGGAATGCACCGCTGCGCACGGCATCGGCATAGGCATGCAGGGCACCGGCGACGGAATCGGTGCCGGCGAGGAAATTCTTGGAGAAGCGCGGGCGCTTGCCCGGCGTGAGGCCGAGCAGGTCGTACATCACCAGCACCTGGCCGTCGCAATGCGGGCCGGCGCCTATGCCTATGGTCGGAATCGCGACTTCGGCGGTGATGCGCTGGGCCAGCGCGGAAGGCACGCATTCCAGCACCAGCAAATCGGCGCCGGCGGCGGCCACGGCGCGGGCGTCATCGAGCAGGCGCTCGGCGCGCTCCTCGTCGCGGCCCTGTACACGATAGCCGCCGAGCTTGTGCACGGACTGTGGCGTCAGCCCAAGGTGGGCGCAGACCGGAATATCGCGTTCGGCCAGGGCGTGGATCACATCGGCGGCCCAGCCCGCGCCTTCGAGCTTGACCATGGCGGCGCGGCCTTCGCCGATCAGGCGCGCGGCGCTGGCATAGGCCTGCTCGCGCGTGGCGTAGGACATGAACGGCAGATCGGCGATCAGCAGCGCCTTGTGCAGGCCACGCGCGACGGCGGCGCTGTGATAGACCATGTGATCCAGCGTTACCGGCAACGTGCTGGATTCGCCCTGGATCACCATGCCCAGCGAGTCGCCGACCAGCACCACGTCGATGCCGGCCGCATCCACCGCGGCGGCAAAGCTGGCGTCGTAGGCGGTGACCATCACAATCTTCTCGCCGGCCTGCTTGCGCGCATGCAGCTGCGGGACAGTGACGGCGGAGCGTGACGGCGCTGTCGCGGGATTGGCGTACACGCAGGACTCCTGCAGCAAAAGACCGATTATCAACCTATAGGCTCGGCGCCGGAAAGGTGCGTCCGCGTACGGCGGACACAACCGTGGCGCTGGAAACCGGGCCGCCGCCTCAGCCGCCGGCCCGCTGCAGCGGCGCCGGCGCATCCAGGCGGCGGCAGTCGCCCGCATCCAGCTGCGCCAGCAGCGCATCCACCCGGCCCAGTCCCGGCACCGTCAATGCGGGTGCGATTTCCGCCAGCGGCAGCAGCACGAAGGCTCGCTGGGCCAGATGCGGATGCGGCACGCTCAAACCCGGCGCGCAGACTATGTCCTGGCCATAGAGCAAAATATCCAGATCCAGCGCGCGCGGCCCCCAGCGCGTGCCGTCGCGCACGCGGCCGGCGGCGCGCTCCAGCGCGAGCAGCTGCTGCAGCAGTTCGCCAGGTTGCAGCAAAGTATCTATTTCCACTACTGCATTGATGAACGGCGGCTGCTGCTGCACGCCCCACGGCGGCGTGAGGTAGAGCGATGAGGCCTGCCGCACCCGGCTGTGCGGCAACGCATCCAGCGCCGCGGCGGCCTGCGCGACTATGGCGCACGAATCGCCCAGGTTGCTGCCCAGGCCGATGAACGCCGCGGTCACGGACCGGCCGGCGTTTCGCCCGAGCCACCGCCGCCCGCCGGCTTGCGCCGGCGCCGGCGGCGCCGCTTGCGCGTGGCGGTCTTGACCGGCGCCGCATCCGCCGCCGTGGGCGCGGAATGCGTCAGCAGATCATTGAGCACCGCCGCATCGCCCTGCTGGGCCTGTTCCCACCACTGGGCAAGTTCGGCCAGTTCCGGCTCGGCCTCGGCGCGCACGGCGAGGAAATCGTAGGCGGCGCGGAAGCGCGGATGGGTCAGCAGACGCATCACCCGCTTCTTCATGCGCTGTTCGAAACGCGGCTGCAGCGCCCAGATTTCCTCCATCACCAGGGAGAAACGGCGCGGAATCGCTACGCGGGCGGACTGTTCCTGGATCACCGCATCGGCGGCATTGCTCCAGGCCTCGACCGGATCGGCGCCGCCGGCCAGCGCGCGCTCGGCGCGCTCGCGCACGCCGCCCCAGAGCAGCAGGGCGAACAGGAAAGCCGGCGTCACCGGCTTGCCCGACTGCACGCGCGCATCGGTATTGGCCAAGCCGCATTCGATCAGGCGGCGGAACTCCGCGCCGCGGCTGCGCTTGAGCGCGGTGGCGGCGGAAGGAAACACGAACTGCAGCAAGCCGCTGCGGTCCAGCTCGCGGAAACTAGCCAGGCCATGGCCGGACAGGAACAGCTTGAGGGATTCGTCGAACAGGCGCGCCGGAGCCGCGTCGCAGAGCAGTTGGCCCAGCCTGGCGAAAGGCTGTTCGGCGCTCGCGTCGATGCGGAAATTGAGCTTGGCCGCCAGGCGCACGGCGCGCAGCATGCGCACCGGATCCTCGCGGTAGCGCAGCTCGGGGTCGCCGATCAGGTGCAGCTCGCGCGCCTCCAGGTCGGCCATGCCGCCGACGTAGTCGCGCACGCTGAAATCGGCGATGTTGTAGTACAGCGCGTTGACGCGGAAATCGCGCCGGATCGCGTCTTCCTCGATGCTGCCGTAGACGTTGTCGCGCACAATGCGCCCGTCGACGACGTGGCGGTCGGCATTGCCTTCCTCGCCGATGCCGCGGAAGGTCGCGACCTCGACGATCTCCTGGCCGAACACCACATGGGCCAGACGGAAGCGGCGGCCGATCAGGCGGCAGTTGCGGAACAGTCCGCGCACCTGCTCGGGCGTTGCATTTGTGGCAATGTCAAAATCTTTCGGATGGCCGCCGAGCAGCAGGTCGCGCACGGCGCCGCCGACGAGGAATGCCTCGAAACCCGCCTCGTTCAGGCGGTACAGCACGCGCAGCGCGCCGTTGCTGATGTTGCGACGGGAAATGCCGTGCTGGTCGCGCGTGATCACGCGCAGCTGCGGCCGCGCCGGAGCCGCCTCAGGCACGCTCTCGACCGCGCCCGCGGCCGTGTTCCCGTTGTTCCGGCGCAACCCGCGAGGAATTGCCCGTCGAATGAATTCCGTTATACTCCGCACGCTTGATCCTCGACGCGCTCCCTTCGTCTAGTGGCCTAGGACATCGCCCTCTCACGGCGAGAACAGGGGTTCGAACCCCCTAGGGAGCGCCACTTTACTCCCCTTCACTACTCAGCAGGCTCGGTCGCCGCATGCCTTTCGTTGTCACCGAAAACTGCATCAAGTGCAAGTACACCGACTGCGTCGAAGTATGCCCGGTGGACTGCTTCCACGCTGGCCCGAATTTCCTCGTCATCGACCCCGACGAGTGCATCGACTGCACCTTGTGCGAACCCGAATGCCCGGCCAATGCGATCTATCCCGAGGACGACGTCCCGGCGGGCCAGGAGCACTTCATCGCGCTGAACGCCGAACTGGCCAAGGCTTGGCCGGTGCTGACCGAACGCCAGGACCCGCCTGCCGACGCCAAGGAATGGGACGGCAAGCCGGGCAAGCTCGAACTGCTGCAACGCTGAGCCCTGCGGCTCAGCCCAGCCGCTCGCGCAGAGCGGCAACCACTTTCTGTACCGCCGCCGAGGCGCCGCTCACACTGACGCGGCTGCCGTCGCCGTCCGGGCTCACGCCAATATTCACCTGCTCGGTGATCGTCTCCACCTTCTTGCGCGTGAACAGGCGCTTGATGAAACCGCCTTCGTCGCGCGTGCGCTTGCTGGTGACGGTCAGGCTGTAGGTGCGGCCGGATTCGTCGCGTGCCGAGATGGCGCCGATGTTGGCCCGCTCCAGCGCCATGCCGACGCGCGCCCAGGTGCTGTCGACCGCGTCGTTCACATGCAGGCCGTCGATGCCGGTGGCGCCGCGCTGCGCGGCCGCGGTGGCGCGGGCGCTGCCTTCGGGCACGACCAATTCGGTGCGCACGGGCGGGGCGTCCAGATCGGGCGGAATTTCCAGCGGACGGGCTTCGACCGCCTTGTCCCATTCCGAGCGCGACTTGAACATGCTGCAGCCGCCCAGCGCCAGCGGAATCAGCGCAACGAGCAGGACGGTACGTATCGCGGACTTCGAATTCACAGGCAAACCTTGGTCAGTCTTTGGGACGGTGAAGCGAACGGAGCGGCGTCAAACCGCCGCATCTTGCAGGTTAGTGAGCAGATCGCGCAAGCGTTCGCGGTGCCCGGGGGAAAGCTCGACCAGGGGCAGGCGCGGACGCGGACTCCCCAGACCTTGCAGCGAAAGTCCCCACTTGAGCGGTATGGGGTTGGATTCCACCCCAAGCGCGTCGAACAGAGGCTGAAGACGGCGATCCAGCGCCTCGGCCTGCTCCCGGCGGCCGCCGCGGGCAGCGTCGCAGAGGGCGCGGAACGGCGCCGGCGCCAGATTGTTCGCCACCGAGATCACGCCGTCGGCGCCATCCAGCAGGCTGCGGCAAGCGGTGCCATCGTCGCCGGAAAGCACGCGGAACTCCGCGCTGCGCAGGGCCAGCAGCGCCTGCATGCGCGCCGGGTCGGCGACGGCTTCCTTGATCGCGACGATGCGCGGATGGGCAGCCAGCGCGGCCACCGTGGCCGGCAGCAGGTCGCAGCCGGTGCGGCCGGGCACGTTATACAGCACGATCGGCAGGCCGGCCTCGTCGGCAATGGCGCGATAGTGCTGCAGCAGGCCGTCCTGGGTCGGGCGCACATAATAAGGCGTGACCACCAGCGCGGCATCGGCACCGAGTTCAGCAACGCGGCGCGTGGCGGCGAGCGTCTTGGCGGTGTTGGCGCCGCCGCTGCCGACCAGCACGGGCACGCGGCCGGCGACCTGGCGCAGGGCCTGGCTCACCAGGGTGGCAAGCTCGTCATCGGAAAGTGCGTGGGCCTCGCCAGTGGAACCGGCGACGACCAATCCCTGGGTGCCGCCGGCGATTTGCCGTTCGATCAGACGCGAGAAGGCATCGAGGTCCAGCTTGCCTTCCGCGGTGAACGGAGTAGCCAGCGCACAGATGCTTCCGGAAAGATTCAAAGCACGGCATCCGGGCTCGAAAAAGAGCGGCGGATGTTACTTGCGGCCCCCTGGTGTGGCAAGTATTCTGCTGGCACTGCCGGCGCGGGTCGGCACCACCTTCAGGCGACGCACGGACCGTGAAGCAAGCAGGTAAATCCGCCTTGACCGAAGCCGCGCCACGCCCCCCGGCGAACGAGAACTACCTGCTGATCAATGCGTTCGCCCCGCAGCCGGAGTCGCCACTGGTCGCGGTGACCCGGCGCATCTCCGAATGCGGCTGCAACCTGGTCGACGCGCGGGTCTCCACTCTGGGTTCGGATGTATCGGTGCTCGCGCTCGCCGTCGGCCCCTGGGATGCGATCGCCAAGCTGGAGAATGCGCTCAACAAGCTTGAGCGCGGCGAGAACCTGCGCATCACACATTTCCGCACCGGTCCCAAGCCGGTGCAGAACACCTTGCTGCCGTACGTGGTCGAGGTCATCGCCGCCGACCGACCCGGCATACTGCACCAGCTGGCGGAGTTCTTCAGCCGCCGCGGCATTACCATCGAACAGCTGCATTCCTCGCGCTACCGGGCGATGCAGACGGGCGCGGACATGTTCTCCGCCCAGGTCACGGTCGGCATTCCGGCCACCACGCACATCGCCGCCCTGCGCGATGATTTTCTTGAGTTCTGCGACGGGTTGAATCTCGACGCAATCATGGATCCGATGAAGTTCTGATGCTCGATACCGGCGCGAAAGTCCCCGCCCTCAGCGGCACGACCCAGGAAGGTGCCACGCTGAAGCTGTCGGCGCTGAAAGGCCGCTGGGTAGTGGTCTATTTCTATCCCAAGGACAGCACGCCGGGCTGCACCACCCAGGCCCAGGGCTTCCGCGATCTCCACGCGCAGTTCGAGCAGCGCAACGCCGTCGTCATCGGCGTGTCGCGCGACAGCGTGCGCAGCCATGCGAATTTCTGCGCCAAGCAGGACCTGCCCTTCACCCTGATCGCCGATACCGACGAAACCTGGTGCAAGGCCTTCGATGTGATCCACGAAAAAGTGCTGTACGGCCGCCGCTACCTGGGCATAGTGCGCAGCACCTTCCTGATCGGTCCGGACGGACGCATCCAGCGCCGCTGGAGCCCGGTCAAGGTAGCCGGCCATGCCGCCGACGTGCTGGGAAGCATTCCGGACGCGTGAGCAGACGCCGCCCGCCCGCCGCTGCGTCCCCGCCCGGCACCTGCCGGCTCCCCTCATCTACCTTCCGTCCCGCCCGAGGCTGCCCATGACCCGAGGCAAACGCATCTACGTGCTCGATACCAACGTGCTGATGCACGACCCGACCTCGCTGTTCCGCTTCGAGGAGCACGATGTCTTCATCCCGATGACAGTTCTCGAAGAACTGGACAATGCAAAAAAAGGAACATCGGAAGTCTCGCGCAACGCGCGCCAGGTCAGCCGCTTCATCAACGAGCTGATCGAGCACGGCGGCGACCGCAAGATCGAGGAAGGCCTGGACCTGGTCTCGCCCCAGGGCGTCAACCTCAAGCGCGGCAAGGCAGTGGGCCGGCTCTATTTCCAGACCCGCACGCCGGACTCCACGCCGGGCAAGAGCAAGGCCGACAACCAGATCCTCGCCGCCGTACTGATGCTGCGCGAACAGCACCAGCGCACCCCGGTGGTACTGGTGACCAAGGACATCAACCTGCGCATCAAGGCCTCGATCTACGGCATCACCGCCGAGGATTACGAGAACGACCGTGCCCTGGACGATTTCAGCCTGCTCTACTCCGGCCACACCGAACTGGCCGAGGGCTTCTGGAGCCTGCACCAGAAGGATCTGAAATCCTGGCAGGAGCGCAACCACACCTTCTACGAGGTCAAGCTGCGCAAGAACGAGGAATGGTATCCGCACCAGTGCCTGTACATTCCCGACGGCGACGACATGCTGGAACTGCGCGTGATCGAGATGCGCGACGGCCGCGCGCGCCTGCGCCTGATGGACGACTACACCGGTTCGCACAACGTCTGGGGCATCACCGCGCGCAACCGCGAGCAGAATTTCGCGCTGAACCTGCTGATGGATCCCGATGTGGACTTCGTCACCCTGCTCGGCACCGCCGGCACCGGCAAGACCCTGCTGGCGCTGGCCGCGGGCCTGGCCCAGGTAATGGACCAGCAGCGCTACCGCGAGATCATCATGACTCGCGCGACGGTCTCGGTCGGCGAGGACATCGGCTTTCTGCCCGGCACCGAGGAGGAAAAGATGACGCCGTGGATGGGCGCGCTGACTGACAATCTCGAAGTGCTGACCAGCCCCAGCGAAGGCGGCGCCTGGGGCCGTGCCGCGACCAACGACCTGCTCGCCTCGCGCATCAAGATCCGCTCGCTCAACTTCATGCGCGGCCGCACCTTCCTGAGCCGCTACGTCATCATCGACGAGGCGCAGAACCTCACGCCCAAGCAGATGAAGACCCTGCTCACCCGCGCCGGCCCCGGCACCAAGATGATCTGCCTGGGCAATGTGGAGCAGATCGACACGCCGTATCTGACCGAGACCACCTCGGGCCTGACCTACGCCGTCGACCGCTTCAAGGAATGGCAGCACAGCGCGCACATCACGCTGCGCCGCGGCGAACGTTCGCGTCTGGCGGACTACGCCTCCGAAAAGCTCTGAACCGCCGAAGCGGCTCGCCAGCAGCACGCGCCGGGAGCGCCATGCCGCTCCCGGCGGCGGAAAACGGACAAGCCGCCACCGGCCGGTGAAGCGCAGGCAAAAAAAGGTTCTTCACCCATTACCGGGGAAGGCGGCGCGGATTTTAAGGAAGAAGTAAGCATCGTCCCGGAAGCCGTAGGCGATGCGCTTGATGACCTTGATGCGGTTGTTGATGCCTTCGAGCAGGTTGGTACCCAACGGCCATCGACAGTGGGCCAGGATGCCGGGCAGATAGGGTTCCAGGCAACGGGCAAAGTGCTGCAGTGGCGCCAGGCCGCTGCGCAGGGCACGTCGTTGCCACGATAGCCAAGCCTTTTTCGCCCAGGCCCGGCTTCGGTAGTGCCAGAGCTGCTTGAGGTCATCCTTGAGCAGGTAAACGGTAAGCAGTGCTTTGTTGGCGGCGAGCAGTTCGTCCAGTTGCACGATCTTGTCGGCCGGAACGTTCTCCCGGTTGCGTAGCAATAACCAGCGCGACGTCTTGACCACCCGGCGCGCCGGCTTGTCGGCACGAAGTCGATTGGCCTCATCCACCCGTACTCGGTCAATGACTTCGCGGCCATACTTGGCGACGACATGGAACAGGTCGTAGACCACGTCGGCCTTCGGGCAGTGCTGGCGTACTTCCCGGTCGTAGGCCGAATTCATGTCCATCGCCACGGCACGGATACGCGCGCATCCCTGCGGCCCAAGCAGCTCGAAGAATGGCCGCACATCGGCGCGGCTGCGGCCACGGCCGACCCACAGCACGCGCTTGCGCTGAGGCTCAATGACTACCGTGGCGTAGCGATGCCCTTTCTGGATCGCAAACTCATCCATTGCCAGCACCGTGACGTCGCTGAAGTCCACCGGACCCAGCGTGCGTTGCAACTGCTGAAAATCGATGGTCTTGACCGTC
>NZ_JANFQO010000021.1 GCF_024437735.1 Tahibacter harae
GCCGAAGTTCCAGCTGCGCGAGACGATGCTGCCGTCGGAATCAGTGGAGCTGTCGGTGAAGTTCGCCGTCAGGCCGCTGGTGCTGCTGCTGAAGTTCGCCACCGGCGGCACGTTGGTGGTGCCCGTGGTGAAGGCGCCGCTGGCGGCCAGCGCGTACTTCTGCGGGCCGGTCGGCACGTTGATGCCGCGCACGCGCACGGTGTAGGTGCCGGCGGCCGGGCTGGCGAAGCTGATGCGGTGGACGTTGTTGCGGTTGTCGTAGTTGGTGGTCGTGGTGCTCTGGCTCGGATTGGCGTTGCTGACGCTGACGCCGGACGGCAGCTTCTGCGTCCACACATCGCCGTTGGGCGCGACCACTTCCAGGCGCAGGCTGTTGACCAGGGCCGGGTTGGCGTTGACCGCGGCGGCGACGTCGGTCCAGGTCAGCGTGACATTCAGCGGCTGGCCGGCGGCGACGTTGAGGGTGTGGGTGTCCACGCCGCTGGTCTGCAGGCCGGTCGGCGCATCGTGCACGTACAGGCGCAGGCCGTCGCCGTTGAAGTACAGCGAGTCGTCGAGCAGGATGCGGCCCCAGCCCTGCGACTGGCCCGGCGAGGTGCCGGCGCCGCTGCCGGTCATCGGCATCGCGCCGTTGATCAGGATGGCCTTGATCAGCGCGCCGGACGGATTGGCGATGGCGTCGGCGGCGTTCTTCTGGCCGCTGGGATAGAAGCCGCGCTGCAGGTATTCGCGCACCAGGGCGGCGAGACCGGCGGCGGTCGGCGTGGCCATGGAGGTGCCGCTCATGCTCAGCGTGCCGCAGGCGTTGCGCGCGGCGGAGATGATGCCGTTGCCCTGGGCGGTGATGTCGGGCTTGGTGCGGGCGTCGTTGGTCGGGCCGCGCGAGGAGAAGCTGGCCATGGCGCTGGCCGACGTGCCGCGCATGGTGGCGCCGACGGTGATCACGTTCTTGGCGTTGCCCGGGCTGCCGACGTTGTAGCCGGCCGGGGCGATGCTGCCGTCATTGCCGGCGGCGAACAGCAGCACCAGGTCGCTGCGGTCGCGGGTGACGTTGTCGGCGTCGCGGGCCTGGGCGTCATAGGTGACGGTACAGCCGGAGATGTACTGGCCGAGCTGGTTGACGCAGCCGCCGCCCCAGGAGTTGCTGTGCAGGCGCGCGCCGTTGCTGTAGGCCGTGTTGGCGGCGTGGTACGGATTGCCGCCGTGGCTGTTGAGATAGGCCAGGTCGCCGCCGGATTCCTGCATCACCAGCTTGGCGCCGGGGGCGGTGCCGTCCAGGTCGGTGTTGCCGCCCGGGGTGGTGAAGGTGTTGCAGTCCACCGGATTGGCGCTGTTGTTGCCGGCGATGGAGCCGGCGACGTGGGTACCGTGACCGTGGTTGTCGGTCGGCGTGGTGCCGGTCAGGCCGGACCACTTGTAGTACGCGATCACCTTGCGCGCATTGTTGTTCGGGCTGGCGATCGGCGCGCAGCTGGCGCCGCTGGTGCAGTTCACCACCGGGGTGGTCTGCGCCGGATCGTTGAACGAGCAGTGCGCCATGTGGATGCCGGTATCCAGCTCGCCGATGATCTGGCCGCAGCCGTACAGGCCGCGGTTGAACACCGGCAGCAGCGGCGAGGGCGAGTTCACATTGCTCTGGTGCAGCCAGTCGGCCTGCGAGTTCAGCAGGCGCATGGGCCAGCGGAAGCCGATTGCCGACACGCCCGGATCCTGCGCCAGCTGCAGCACGGCCTGCTGCAGCTGGGCGCGCTCGAAGCGCGCGAGCAGGCGGGTTTCGTTGCCGGCTTCCACCGTGCTGGTGAAGCTCAGGCCCGGCGTGCTGGCAAGGCGCGCCTGCACGCTGCTGCGGTCGCTGTTGCTGTTGAGGCTGATGACCAGTTCCTGGATCTCGCCTTCGCGCACGATGTTGCCGTCGCGCAGTTCCACCGCCACGTTCGGATCGATCTTGAAGGCCGGCAGGAACGGGCCGTGCCAGATCACGCCGCGCATGCCGTTCAGCCGGGTGCTCGCGTCCGGACTCATGCGCACGATGTAGGCGTAGTGCGGTGCATAGCCGATGATCTGTGCGCCGAGCTGTTCCACCGAGCGGCGGGTGCTGTCGCTGATCGGACCGCTGAACTTGATCAGGCGCAGATCGGAATTCTTGTACAGATCGACATTGCCCAGTTCCTGCAACGCCGGGTTGATCATGGTGACCTTGCCGGAGCACACATCCTGCTCGGCGCCGGCGAAGCTGACCAGGCATCGCTCGTCGGCGGCGTGAGCCGAAAATGACAAGGCGAGCGTGATGCCGATAAACAATGACTTACGCATGTGGACATTCCCTCGGTGGTGTCGACTGCGGCCTATGCATGCACCACCCCCGTGATGGCGTGCAGCGGCGTTGGATTCCGGCGGCGGCGGCGCCGCCGCCGGAGTGGGCCCACCGGATGCGCCGGCCGCCCCGCTGCGGCCGGTGTTCCGTGCGCCGGCGTCCGGCGCATCCGGTGGGAAAGTCATTCGGTCGTTGTTCGCGTGTTGCCGTTCCGCCGGCGCCTGCCGTCATGTCGGCGCGCGGTCGCTGCCCCCCGGCAGGTCGCGCCGTTCTATCCACTCGGCTTTCGGAGCCGCGGCAGCTCAGCGCCGCGGCCCGGCGCAGGCGTCCTGGCCGGCTTCCCCTCCGCCGCCGGACCGCGGGTGCCGTTGGCCGGGTGGGAATCACCCGAGCATGGGTGCTTCGGCGTGGAGTGGCATTGAAGAATTTCTAGGAAATTTATTTTTCTTGCAGGTGTTTGATAGTGCTGACTTATTTTGCGCAGCGCAGGGCGCCGGCGGGCGTGGGGCGGGCCGGCGCGGCCGGCGCCGGGGGGCCGTAAGGATTGGCGTCGCCAGTCTGCATGGCTGAGGCCGGCTTCATCCGCGGCCGTCTGGCCGCCGCGCAGAGCCGGGCCTGGGGCGGGCACGGAAGCCGGCAACGCCGTACCGGAGCGACAGTCCGCGGCGGTACGGGCGCGCCGCTGCCGCCGGCGCTGCCAGGCGGCGATGCCGCCGCCCGGCCGCTGCCGCAGCGGTAGCGGCGAGCCGGGGCCGGCATTGCAATCTGCGCTGGCGGATCGCCCACGTCGCCGCGTGCTGTCAGTCCACCGCCGCCCAGCACAACAGCGACACCTTGGCGCCGCCGCCGGCGCATTCGCCGATCTCCAGGCGGAAACTGTGCAGCCGCACGATGGCCGCGACGATGGCCAGGCCCAGGCCCTGGCCGGCCTCGGCCTGGGCGGTGGCGCCGCGGTAGAAACGCTGCACCACTGCGCCGCGGTCGCAGGCGCGGATGCCCGGGCCGTTGTCGATCACGTCGATGCGCGGTCCCTGCGCCTCCAGGGTGGTGCGCACGCGCACCTTGCCCTGGGGCGGGGTGAACTTGATCGCGTTGTCCACCAGGTTGGAAAGCGCCTCGAATACCAGGTGCGGATCGCCACGCACGCCGGGCACGGCGGCGGGCGTTTCCAGGCTGAAGCTGATCTGGCGGTCCTCGGCCAGCGGCGCGTAGATCTCGCCCACATGCTTGAGCGTCGCGATCAGGTCGACCTGGTCGAAGCCGGCGCGGCGGTGCATGTCCTCCAGCTCGGAGATGCGCAGCAGGGCGCGGAAACGGTCGAGCAGGGCGTCGGCATCGGCGATGGTGCGTTCGATCAGGGCGTGGCGCGCGTCTGCGGGCGGGGTTTCGTGCTGCAGCGCATGCAGCTGGGCGCGCAGCCGGGTCAGCGGCGTGCGCAGGTCGTGGGCGATGTTGTCGCAGACGCCCTTGACCTCGCCCATCAGCCGCTCGATCTCGGCCAGCATGGTGTTGACGATGCCGGCGAGCAGGTCCAGTTCGTCGCGGCGCGGCGATACCGGCAGGCGCTGGCGCAGATCGCCGCGCATAATGGGCTGTACCGCGGTCTCGATATGGCGCACGCGGCGCAGCGGCTGGCGGCTCAGCAGCAGCGCGCCGACGAGGCCCGGCAGCACGATCAGCGGCAGGCCCCACAGCGCGGCGCGCTGGATGATGGCGCCGACCGCGTCGACCACGCTGGTGTCGCGCGCCAGCACCAGCAGCTCGCCGCTGGTCAGGTGCACGGCGATGGCGCGGGCGCGGCGCGGATGGTGGCCCTGCACGCGCTGCACGCCGTCGCGCAGCAGGTGGACTTTTTCATCCAGCGGCAGATCCGGCGGAATGCGCGCGAGATTGCCTTCCAGCAACCTGCCGGCGCCGTCGAACAGGCCGTAGGAAATCACGTCGCGCAAATCCAGCGACTGCGTCACCGCCATGGCCTCGGGCAGGCGCGAGCGGTCGATAGTGCGGAAATAGCCGGTGATGTTGTCGAGCTTGATGTCGACCACGTTGGACAGGTAGCGCGTGGTATTCCACTGGATAACGCCCACCAGGGCCGCGCACCACAGCGCGAACAGGCCGCCATAGACCAGCAGCAGGCGGCTGCTGCTGGAGCGCCACAGATCAGTCAGCTTCAAGCAGATATCCCGAGCCGCGCACCGTGCGGATCAGCGCCGCGCTGCCGGGCGGGTCGATCTTGCGGCGCAGGCGGCCTATGTGCACTTCGATGACATTGGTGCCGGGGTCGAAGTGATAGCCCCAGACGGCTTCAAAGATCATGGTGCGGGTCAGCACCTGGCCGCTCTGCCGCACCAGGAATTCGAGCAGGCGGAATTCGGTCGGCAGCAGTTCCAGTTCCACCCCGCCGCGGCGCGCGACGCGGCCGATCAGGTCCAGCTCCAGGTCGGCCACGCGCAGCGTGGTCTCGCGCGCGGCCTGGCCGTGGCGGCGCAGCAGCACTTCCACCCGCGCGGCCATCTCGTCGGGGCTGAAGGGCTTGGTCAGGTAGTCGTCGCCGCCGGCGCGCAAGCCGCGCACGCGCTCGTCCACGTCCGACAGCGCGCTGATCATCAGCACCGGCGTCTGCACGCCGCTTTCGCGCAGGCGCGTGACCAGGGCCAAGCCGTCCAGCTCCGGCAGCATGCGGTCCAGGGTGATGGCGTCGTAGGCGCCGTCACGGGCGCGCTCGAAGCCGGCGCGGCCGTTGTCGGCCCAGTCCACGCTGAGGCCGCGGCGGGTCAGTTCCGCCACGATTTCCCGCGCCGTCACGGTGTCATCTTCGATGGTGAGCACGCGGGGCATGGACGGGACGGGCGGCGGCAGGGCGGGGCGCCCATATTCCCGCGCGCCGCGGCCGCGTGCAATTCGCGGCCGCGGCGCGCGGATGAAGAATTTTTCATCGGGCGGCCGGAAGCGTACCGCCGGGCCGGCCGCTGCGGCAGCTCAGAGCCACTCGCGCCGCGCGGTGAACACGATGGTCAGCCATTCGGCGCGGATATCGCTGCCCAGCTGGGCGGCGATCTCGGCGCGCACGCTGTCGATGTCGGCCATGCGCCCCAGCGCCGCGTCGGCGGGCAGCAGGATGACGATGTCGATGAAACGCATGCGCCCGACCTTGGCCACATAGCTCTGGTAGCCGAGATAGCCGCGCGCGGCGACCACGGCGTCCATCACCGTGCGCACCTTGGCGTCCAGCGCATCGGGTGCCAGTTGCAGCACTTCGCGCAGGGCACGGCCCAGGCTGGCCAGGGGCAGCGGCAGCAGGCCCAGGGTCAACGCCAGCAGCACGCCGGAGTCGATGTAGCGATTCCAGTGCGCCAGGCCGCTGCCGGCGAACAGCGCGGCCAGGGCGAAGCCCAGCAGCACGGCGAAATTGATGCAGCCGCCGATCAGCCAGCCGCGCGCATCCAGGGCCAGCAGCGTGGACTTGAGCTGGCGCCCCTTGCGGCGCAGGCGGGCGGCCATGGCCAGGCTGAACACGCCGACCAGGCCCGCCCAGGCCGCGCCGGCGCCGAAGGCGAAATCATGGCCGCCGTCGATCAGGTCCTGCAGGGCGCTGACCGCGGCATAGGCGCAGGTGGTCGCCATCACCGCGGAATTGAATACCACGATCAGCGGTTCCAGATGCCAGTGGCCGAACTGGAAGCGCCGGCTGCCGCCGCTGGCGACCAGGCGCGACACTGCCAGCGCGGCGGTGGTCAGCACCACGTCGATCAGCGAATAGAAGCCGTCGAAGGCCAGCGCCTGGGAACGCAGGATCAGGCCGGCGGCGACGCAGGTCGCGCCGACGATGAAGGTGGCAACGATGGAAAGGCGCAGCTGGCGCTGTTCCTGCAGCGTATCCATGGGGCCGGCCTCACTGCTTGAGCACTTCGACCAGATAGCGCGGGCCTGCGGGAGTCTGCTCCGCGATCAGTCCGTGGATATCCGACTCGAAGCCGGGAAACTGGCGGTTCTGCGCCCGTGCGATGCGCAGCGATTCGAGGATGGCCGAGTCGCGCGCGCCGAAGCGTTCGCCCGGCATGATGGTGGGAATGCCCGGCGGATACGGCACCAGCATGGTTGCGGCGATGCGGCCTTCGAGCTTGTCGATCTCCACCCGCTCGACTTCGCCGCGCACCAGGCAGTCGTAGGCCTCGGCCGGGATCATGGCCGGCTCGGGCAGGTCCACGTACATGTCGCGCATCACCGTGGGCACCTTGTGCGTCTTGTTGAAGGCGTGCAGCGCGCTGCACAGGTCGTGCAGGCCCATGCCGGCATAGGCCTGCGGGTGTTCCTCGACCAGGTGCGGCAGCGCATCGGCCAGCGGCGCGTTGGCGTCGTAGAGATCCTTGAACGCCAGCAGCTCGGTGGTCAGCGTGCTCCATTTGCCCTTGGTGATGCCCAGCGAGAACAGCACCAGGAACGAATACAGATTGGTCTTTTCCACCGTGATGCCGCGGCCCCAGAGGAAGCGGCTGACGACGCAGGCGGGAATGCCGGTCTTGCCCAGGCGCCCGTCCATGGACAGACCCGGCGTGAGCAGGGTGACCTTGATCGGGTCGATCAGCACATAGTCCCGCGGCAGCTCGCCGAAGCCGTGCCAGGCGGCGCCGGGTTCCAGCTTCCAGTCGTCCTGGCGCGTGGACACCGGCACGGCGGCGCGCTCGCCCTGTTCAAAACGTGTATGCAGCGATTCCGGCTCCCACACCTCGAACCACCAGTCGTGATCTTCCAGCTCGCCGCCGACATGCAGCATGGCGCGGCGGAAGGCGATGGCCTCCTTGTGCATCTGCTCGACCAGGCTGCGCCCGGCACGGCCGCGCATCATGCGCGAGGCGATGTCGCAGGAGGCGATCAGGCCGTAATGCGGCGATGTGGAGGTGTGCATCATGTAGGCTTCGTTGAAGCGCTCCACGTCCAGCGCGCGGCCGCGGCCGTTGCGCGCGTGGATCATCGAGGCTTGCGAGAACGCCGCCAGCAGCTTGTGAGTGGAATGGGTGGCGAAGATGACCGCGTCCTGCTCGCGCGGCTTGCCCTTGGCCATGGCGTAGTGGTTTTCATACAGCTCGTGGAAGGCGGCGTAGGCGTACCAGGCTTCGTCGAAATGCAGGTAGTCCACGCCGTCGCCGATGTCCTCGGCGATCTTCTCGGCGTTGTAGCACAGGCCGTCGTAGGTGGAATTGGTGACCACGGCGATGCGCGGCCGCGCACCGCGCGCGGCCTTCTTCGCCGCCTTGCGCGCCAGCGGATTGGCGGCAATGGCGCGGGCCATGGCGGCGGGGCTGAACTGGTCCAGGCTGATGGGCCCGATGATGCCGTGGGCGTTGCGGCTGGGGCGGAAATAGACCGGCACCGCGCCGGTCATGATCAGCGCATGCAGCAGCGATTTGTGGCAGTTGCGGTCGACGAAGACGATGTCGCCGCGGGCCACGGTCGCATGCCAGATGATCTTGTTCGAGGTCGAGGTGCCGTTGGTGACGAAGAAGGTGTGGTCGGCGCCGAAATTGCGCGCGGCCTCGTTCTCGGCGGCCTTGATGGGCCCCGTGTGGTCCAGCAGCGAGCCCAGTTCCGGCACCGAGACGGAAAGATCGCTGCGCAAAGTGTTCTCGCCGAAGAACTGGTGCAGGGCGCGGCCCACCGCCGACTTGGTGAAAGCCACGCCGCCACCGTGGCCGGGCGTGTGCCAGGAATAGTTCGACTGCGCCGCATGGGTGATCAGCGCCTTGAAGAACGGCGGCAGCAGGTTGTTCATGTATTCGTCGGCGGCGCGCAGCACCTGGCGCGCGATGAAGCTCTTGGTGTCCTCGAACAGGAAGGTGAAGCCGTGCACCATGCTCAGCAGCTTGGTCGGGATCTGCTCCACCGTGCGGCGTTCGCCGTAGAGGAAGATGGGCAGGTTGTCGCGCACGACCAGCTGCGTTTCCAGCAGGGCGTGCAGGCGGTCGAACTGGTGCGCACTGTCTTCGCTGCCGTCAATGGAGATCATCACCGCCGAGGCGGCGTTGTAGGCGCGGGCGCCGGCCTCGGCGTCGTCCATGGTCAGGCCGGTCAGCACGCGCTGGCCGTGGGCGCGGATTTCCTCGGCCAGGGCGCGGATCAGGATGCCGTTGATGCGCGGCGAATCGTAGTCGCCGTCGATGATGACGATGGGATAGTCGAGCGAATTGAAGTACACGGGCGGACTCCCTGCCGGAAAGCGCGAACAGGGCCGGAGTATGGCGGTTCTACCCCGGCGTGCGGCAGCCGGCGCGGTGGCGTTGTGTCACAAACGCCACCGATGTGAATTCCGCGTGTGCGCAGCGCCCTCCCGCTCCCGGATCCAGGCCGGCCCCGTTCTTCCCACTCCCGAATCCCCTTACCCCGACTTCTTCCACCGCGCGACCAGCACCGCACCCGGCACACTGATAAGAAGGCCGATCAGAAACACCGTCGCCGCCATCACCGCAGCCTGCAGCGGGTAGTTGTAGAAGAAGGGCCGCATGGCTTCCAGTTCCTGCAATTGACGGGCGATGGCCGCCGGCGCGGCGCCGGAATCGCGGATCTGCGCGGCGTAGAACGCGATCAGGGCCTCGGGCAGGGCGTCGCCGGCCAGGGCGTAGAACAGCCAGGTCGCCAGGCCGAACAGCAGGCCGGCGACCAGGCTGGTGCCGGCGCCTACGGCCAGCGCGGCGCCGAAACCCAGTCCGCCGCGGCGCTCGGCTTCGCGGCGCATGGCGAAGTAGGCGCAGCTCATGCACAGGAACATGCTGGCGTAGCCGACGATCTCGCCGACCTTCATCCACTCCGGCCGCGTGCCGAACAGGAAGTACGGGGCGAACAGCAGGACGGCAATCAGCACGCCGCCGATCAGGCCGTAGCGCAGACAGGTGTTCATCGGGCTTGCTCCGGTGATGGAAAGTGGCTGCAGGGTAGCCGCGGAGCAGGGGCGGGCGGCATCGCCCGGACGGGTGATTCACGTACGGGTGGCGGGTGAAAACCGGCGCGATCCGGGCCGGGACGGCGCTGACCGGGTCCGGTCGGCGCGCCACGCCCGCTTCAATCAGGCCAGCCCCTGCTGCCGCGCCACCTTCAGCGCCTCGGTGCGCCGGCCCACGCCGAGCTTGGCGTAGACATTGGCCAGGTGCGTCTTGACGGTGTTTTCCGACAGCGACAGCGTGCGCGCGATTTCCTTGTTGCTCAGGCCCTGGGCCAGCCAGTGCAGCACTTCGCGCTCGCGCTGGCTGAGTTGGCTGGCCGTACCCGCTGCTCCGGCGGCGGAGCCGGACAGTGGCGGGACGCCGGTAGCGTCTGGCGGGGCGACAGGGACGGCCTCGGGCTCGGCGCTGTCTTGCGGTTCGGCGGCGGAGATCGCCACCGGCGGCTGCGCTGCCGGCGCCGGAACCTGCGGCTTCCGCGCCAGGTGCAGCCCCACGCACAGCGCGACCGTCGCTATCGCCGCGCCGACCAGCTCGCGGCCCCAGCCCAGGCGCAACGGCGCGAGGCTGACCAGCCACAGACAGGCCAGCACCAGCGCGGCAAGGCCGCCGTAGCCCAACAGCAGCCGGACCGTCGTAAGTGAGCGCATGGGGCGAGGATAGCGCGGGCATCCGCCGCGGTGGACGCGGGAGACAGTTCACGCGCGCCGCCGCGGTCGGGCGCCAGACGTCCGATGGCGGCACCGGGCCGGATCCGGCAGGGCGCGGGGCGCCGCGGTCGGTCCGGTTCGCGCCCGCAAGCGCCCCGCGCCGTGAAGCGCGGGGCGCGCAGCGGCATCACGGCTCGCCGCAGTCGTACGTCTTCGCCGAGCAGGCGGCGATGTCCAGCTTGCGCTTGCCCGCGAGGGCGAGCAGCGCCGCGTCGGCGGAGTCGTCCTGCGGCGTGCCCGGATTGATCCGTTCCTTGTATGCCTTGATCGCCGCGCGCGTCTTGCGGCCCATGAGGCAATCGGGTTTCTCCGCGCCCACGGTGCATTGCACGGCGAGTATGTGCAGCGGATTCTGCAGGAAACCCGCATCCTCGCCGGCGCGGGGCGCGGCAGGGCTGTTCTTTGCCGGAGCCGCGGGCGCGTCGTCGGCGTCGGCCGGAGCTGCCGGGGCGGAAACCATCACGGTGACCGCGACCACCTTGACGCCGTTGGACTCGCGGATCAGCAAGGTCGGGCCCTTGCTGCCGGTGGCTTTCCGGCCCTTGACCACGACTTTGTACTTGCTGCTGTTGTCCTCGATGCTGTGCACCGGCTGCAGCTCGACATTCCCCACGCTGTCGCCGCTCAGCTTCGCGCTGGGATGGCCGCGTTCGTCGGTGACCAGGAAATCGAAGGTCTTGCCCGCCTCGACGGTGACCGTGGCATCGCCCGGTTCGACCTTGAAATTGTCCGCGATGCCGTCCGGGTTGCAGGCGCCGACTTCGTCGAACGATTGCGCGGCGACGCTGGCGAACTGCAGGTGCTGCTGCACGGCGGCGGTGGCGTCGAGCAGTTCCCGGGACGGATCGCTTTTGTCGCTGCCCCGCACGTTCATGCCCCGTGCTGCCAGGTCTGCAGGTGTCGCGCCGTCCGGTGCCGGCACCGCCGCGGGCGCCGCGAGCCGGCCGCTGCCGAACCCTTGCGCGAAGCCGGACATCGAGCCCGCCAGCGCGTAGAGGCTGGCCAGATCGGGCAGCTGCGCCAGCACCTGCTTGTTGACTTCGTTCGCCAGTAACGCGATGCGCGCGTGCAGCACGAAGCCCGAGCGCAGCAAATTGGCCTGCATCACCGTGCCGTCCCGGTAGGCATTCTCGCCCGCGGCAATTGCGTCGAGCATTTTCGCCGAGGCCGTGACACTGCGGCTTCGCTCACTGTCACTCGCCAGCGCGCCGGCGAGCCTGGCAAGATCGTCGCGCAGCGCGGCGGCGCGGCCCCTGGGCACCATCAGCGGCGCCGCGGCGATCACCGCGCAGCTCATCGCCGTGGCCCCGTGCAGATAGACCTGCTGGCGTGGGCTGGACGAAAAATAAGTGCCGGTCGCATAACTGGCGGCGCCCAGGGTGCCCAGCCGCAGCACGCGGTCCTTGAAGACTTCGCGCCCGCTCAGGCCGTAGTAGAGCGTCGCCGTCGCGGCGGCCAGTCCGGTCAGTGCGATGCCGCTGCGGAACTTCTGCTGGTTGGCGGCGGCGCGCAGATAGGCCAGCCGGTAGCCTTCCGCCAGCAGCAGCGCCTCGCACAACTGCGGCTCCAGTTCGGCGCAGCCGAGATTGGCCCCGCTCCTGTCGGCCGGATCGGCCGGCACCTCGAACAACCGGCGCTGGTCCAGCTCCGGCTTCACGTACGGATTGAAAACACCGGCGCAGCCCGTGAGCACCAGCGCAGCGGCAACCAGCATGACCCGGATCATGGCCTTTCCTCCCCTGTCGAGCGGCTGCCCGTGCCTTTCCTAGTGTCCTGAGACACCGCGATCTCTCAGGGGCGATGCAACTTTTTCCACCCTGCGGCCTTGTGCGGCGAGGTGCGGGTTTTGTGGCGATGGGGCGGTGAGGAACCGGCCTGCCGGCACAGCCGCTGCCGGGCGGCGCAACCGCCCGCTGCAGCGCCGCCGGGATGAGTCCGCGGCGAGCTGCTTTTCTGAAGCATCGACACCGGCTCTGAGGCGGAAGCGCCTCTGTCGCGCACGCAGATCCGCGGCGGTTCTCAGCCCGCCCGCCGCACCTGGATCAGCTGCGCCAGTATGCTGACCGCGATTTCCTGCGGCGTCTCGGCCTGGATCTCGATGCCGACGGGCGCCTGAAGCCGCTGCAGTGCGGCGGCGTGGTGCGGCAGGGCCTCGACCACTTCGCGTATGCGCCGGCGGCTGCCCATCATGCCGATGAAGCGCGGCGGGCGGTGGCAGAGCACGTCCAGTGTGGCGATGTCGGCGTGGAAATCGCGGTTGAGCAGTACCGCGTCCACGGTGCGTCCGGTGTCCAGCGCCATTGCCAGCCGGGCGTAGTCGCCGCTGAACACGGTGGCGCCGGCAAACAGGGCGGGATCGGCGACTTCGCCGCGGGAATCGAAGATCCAGATATTGAAATCGAGCTGGCGCGCGAGCTGGTACAAAGCCGCGCCGCAATGGCCGGCGCCGACGATCAGCAGGCGCGGATTGGGCCGCAGCCATTGCACGGCGCCGGCTGTTTCCGCGGGCAGCGCAGCCGCATGGCCGGCCTGCAGCTGCCCCGCGATCCGCTGCGCCAGCGCCAGATCCGCCGCGCCGTGCCAGCGCCGCAGCTCCAGCTGCATGCTGCCGCCGCAGATGCCGGCCGCGCCGCTGCCGCCGCCGAGATCGATTTCCAGCGACTCGCCAAGGCCGTCGGACGACAGCAGCTGCCGCGCGGCGGCGGTCACGCGCGCCTCGGCCAGGCCGCCGCCGACGCTCCAGGCGGTGCGGCCCCGCGCGATCAGCATGCGGCTGCCGGCCTTGCGCGGCGTGGCGCCGCGGGTCGCGGTCACCGTGGCCAGTACGACGGGTTCTGCCGCCAGCCACTGCGCCAGGCAGGAAAACAGCGCCTCATCCATGGATTCAGGCTTCCGCAGTGGCGGCCGCGGGCGCGCCGGCGGCCGCCGTGCCGCGCACGCTTTCTATCGCCAGGAACACGGCTTCCGGCGTAGCCGGCGATGCCAGCGTGACCGCGGCCGGCACCGCGGCGAAGGCGGCGACGGCATCGCGCAATGCCTCGCGCACGCTCAGCGCCAGCATCAGCGGCGGCTCGCCCACACCCTTACTGCCGAAGATCACCGACGTGCTGGGTTCACGACGGCGGCGGAACAGGCCGACGCGGAAATCCTGCGGCACTTCGCCCAGGGTGGGGATCTTGTAGGTGCTGGGCGCGTCGGTGAGCAGGCGGCCGGCGGCGTTCCAGCGCAGTTCCTCGCAGGTCAGCCAGCCCAGGCCCTGCACGAAGCCGCCTTCGATCTGGCCGCGGTCTATGCCTTCGGCCAGCGAATCGCCGACGTCGTGCAGCAGGTCGACCCGGCGCAAGGTGTGTACTCCGGTAAAACCGCATACTTCCACTTCCGCCACTGCCGCGCCGAAGGCGTAGTAGTAGAACGGATGGCCGCGGCCCTGTTTCGGATCCCAGCTCAGGCCCGGCGTGCGGTAGTAGCCGGTGGCCGAGAGGCTGATGCGTGCGTTGTAGGCCGCATGCGCCACCTCGGCGAACTCCAGGCGCGGGCTGCCGGGCGTATCCAGGAAGACCGCGTCGTCGGCGAAGCGCACCGCCTCGGGTTCGCCGCCGAGCATGGCCGCGGCGACGGGTGTCAGGCGCGCGCGCAGGGTTTCGCAGGCGGCCTTGACCGCCTGGCCGTTCAGATCCGAGCCGCTGCTGGCGGCGGTGGCCGAGGTATTGGGCACCTTGTCCGTGCTGGTGGCCATGATGCGGATGCGCGCATCGCTGACGCCGAGCACGCGCGCGGCCACGGCCAGCATCTTGGTATGCAGGCCCTGGCCCATCTCGGTGCCGCCGTGGTTGAGCTGGATGCTGCCGTCGGTATAGATGTGGACCAGTGCGCCGGCCTGGTTGTATTCGGTCTTGTTGAAGGAAATGCCGAACTTGACCGGCGTGATGGCCAGGCCGCGCTTGCGCGTGGAATGCTGCGCGTTGAATGCGGCCACGGCCAGGCGCCGGGCGGCGTAGTCGCTGTCGTGCTTGAGCTGCTGCCACAGCTGCGGCAGGTGGTTGTCCACCACCGGCTGGCCGTAGGGCGTCTGGTTGCGCGCGCCGTCGCCGTCGTCGCGGTAGAAATTGCGTTCGCGCACCAGATCGGCCGGCAGCTGCAGCGCGCCGGCGACGCGGGCGAGGATTTCCTCGCCGACCAGCATGCCCTGTGGGCCGCCGAAGCCGCGGAAGGCGGTGTTGGAGGCGAGGTGGGTCTTGGCGATCAGGCCGGTGATCGCAACGTGCGGGCAGTAGTAGGCATTGTCCACATGCACCATGGCGCGCATCAGCACCGGCGGCGACAGGTCGGCGCTCCAGCCGCCGTCGGCGTAAAGCGCCAGGCGCAGCGCGTGCAGCAGGCCGTCGCTGTCGTAGCCGACCTCGAAGCGGGCCAGGAAGGGATGGCGCTTGCCAGTCAGCTGCATGTCGAGCTGGCGGCTGAGCTTGATGCGCACCGGCCGGCCGGTGCGCCAGGCCGCCAGCGCGGCCACGGCGGCGAAGGAATTCGCCTGGGTCTCCTTGCCGCCGAAGCCGCCGCCCATGCGCAGGCAGCGGCAGACCACGCGGTTGGCCGGCAGGCCGAGCACGCGCGCGACGATGTGCTGGGTCTCGCTGGGATGCTGGGTGGAGGCGGTGACCTGGACCAGGCCCTCGGCGTCGATCTGCACCCAGCTGGCCTGGGTTTCCAGGTAGAAATGATCCTGCCCGCCGATCTTCACCTCGCCGTGCAGGCGCAGCGGCGCCGCGGCCAGGGCCTGTTCCGCGTCGCCGCGCTGCACCCGCGCCGGCGGCAGGTGGAAGGCCTGCGCGGCGATGGCCTGCTCGATGTCCAGGCAGGCGGGCAGGGCTTCATAGTCCACTTTTACCAAAGCGGCGGCGGCGCGCGCGGCGGCTTCGTCCTCGGCCACGACCCAGGCCACGGCCTGGCCGTGGAACTGCACCGTGTCGGCCGGAATCAGCGGTTCGTCGTGCAGGATGGGGCCGGTGTCGTTCTCGCCCGGGATGTCGGCCGCAGTCAGCACGCGCACCACGCCGGGGCTGGCCGCGGCGGCGGCCGTGTCCAGCGCAAGGATGCGCGCATGTGCGTGCGGCGCCTGCACCGGCCACAGGCTGAGCAGGCCCAGGGGCGGATTCTGTTCGTCGGTATAGACGGCGCGGCCGCTGACATGGCCGGCGGCGCTTTCGTGCTTGCGGCTCATGGCGCGGCTCCGGGCAGGTGTTCGGCCGCGAACTTGGCGAACAGGCTGGCGCAGAGCGCGCGGCGGTAGCCCGCGCCGGCGCGGTGGTCGCTGAGCGGCTGGAATTCCTCGCGCAGCAGGGCGAGGGCTTGGCCGAGCAGGGCCTGATCGAACACCTTGCCCAGCAGCAGGTCTTCCACGCGCCGGGCGCGCCGTGGGATCGCGGCCACGCCGCCGTAGGCCAGGCGCGCATGCCGCACCGTGCGCTGCGCATCCAGTTCCAGCGCGAACGCGGCGGCGACGATGCTGATGTCGTCGGTCTGGCGCTTGGCCACCTTGTACGCGGCGCTGAGTACGTGCGCGCGCCGCGGCAGGGTGACGGCGCAGATCAGTTCCTCGGGCTGGCGCGCGGTCTTGCGGTAGTCGAGGAAGAAATCGGCGATGGCCAGATCGCGCGCGCCCTGCGGGCTGCGCACCTGCACCGTCGCATCCAGCGCCAGCAGTACCGGCAGCAGGTCGCCGATGGGCGAGGCCGTGCCGAGATTGCCGCCCAGCGTGGCGCGGTTGCGCACCTGACGCGCGGCGAACCAGGGCAGCATCTGGTCCAGCGCCGGGAACAGGCCGGCCAGACGGCTTTCCAGCACCGACAGCGCGACGCCGGCGCCGATCTGCACGGCGTCGTCGCCGATGTGCAACTGCCTGAGTTCGGCGATGCGGTCCAGCGCGATGAAAACCGGCGCGACGCGCTTGCCGTGGCTGAGTTCCACCCCCAGGTCCGTGCCGCCGCCTATCCAGGCCGCGTCGGCGTGCTGCGCGCGCAGGGCGAGCGCCTCATCTACCGTCGCCGGGCTGAAATAGCTGCCGAGTGCGGCGCTGCCCGGCTGTGCTGCGTGTTCCAGTTCGGCGCTGAAGCGGTCCGCCGTGGGCGCCAGCGCGGCGAGCTGCTGCGTCGCCGCGCGGATCGGCCGGTAGCCGGTGCAGCGGCACAGATTGCCTTCGGTGGTGGTGTCGTCCAGTTCGCCGCCGTAGTAGCCGGCAAACAGGCTCATGACGAAGCCCGGCGTGCAATAGCCGCACTGCGAGCCGGCGCAGTCGACCAGGGCCTGCTGCACCGGATGCAGGCAGGTTTCGTCCGCGGCCAGGGCTTCCACCGTGAACACGCAGCGGCCGGGCAGGGCGCCCATGGGCAGCAGGCAGCTGTTGACCGCCCGGTAGTGCGCCTTGCCGGCGGCATCGGTCTCCAGCAGGGCGACGGTGCAGGCGCCGCAGTCGCCGTCGGCACAGCCTTCCTTGGTGCCGGCCAGGCGCCGGCGCTTGAGCCAGCGCAGCAGGGATTCGGTGGGATCGGTGTCGCGCAGGGCGACGCTTTCGCGGTTGAGCTGGAACTGGCAATCGGTCGTCATCGCCCAAGAGTAGCGCGCCGCGGCGGGCTTGGCACGGTAGCCCGCGGCAGCCCGGCGCGCCCTTTGCGCGGCCGCGGCGATGGTGCAGACTGCGGCGCCACGCCAGAGAGACGGAGCGCCCGTGAATCCAGCACCGCCAGACCGCGCCGCCCTGCTGGGCTTCGTGCGCGCCATGCCCAAGGCCGAGCTGCACATCCATATCGAAGGCTCGCTGGAGCCGGAACTGATCTTCGCCCTGGCTGAGCGCAACGGCGTCAGGCTGGCCTATGCCAGCGTGGACGAACTGCGCGCGGCCTATGCCTTCACCAATCTGCAGAGCTTTCTCGACATCTACTACGCCGGCGCCAGCGTGCTGCTCACGGCGCAGGATTTCTTCGACATGGCCTGGGCCTATTTCCTGCGCGCCAAGGCGGACAATGTCGTGCACGCGGAATTGTTCTTCGATCCGCAGACCCACACCGACCGCGGCGTGCCGTTCGAATACGTGATCGACGGCCTGAGCCGCGCGTGCGCGCAGGCCTGGCAGGAGCTGGGCATACGCGGGGAGCTGATCCTGTGCTTCCTGCGCCACCTGAGCGAGGAGGCCGCCTTTGCCACGCTGGAGCAGGCGCGCCCCTACCGCGACAAATTCATCGGCGTGGGGCTGGATTCCAGCGAGGTCGGCCATCCGCCGGAAAAATTCGAGCGTGTCTTCGCCGCCGCGCGCGAGCTGGGCCTGCACGCTGTCGCCCATGCCGGCGAGGAAGGTCCGCCGGAATACATCTGGAGCGCGCTGGACAAGCTCAAGGTGCAGCGCATCGACCACGGCGTGCAGGCGCTGCGCGATCCCGCCCTGGTGCAGCGACTGGTGCGCGAGCGCGTGCCGTTGACGGTCTGCCCGCTGTCCAACGTCAAGCTCTGCGTGTTCAAGGATCTGCGCCAGCACAACCTGGGCGAATTGCTGGCCCAGGGCCTGGTGGCCACGGTCAATTCGGACGATCCGGCTTATTTCGGCGGCTACATGAACCAGAATTTCGTCGAGACCTTCGCCGCGCTGGAACTGGATGCCGGCCAGGCCGTGACCTTGGCGCGCAACAGTTTCGAGGCCAGCTTCGCCAGCGCCGCAGACAAGGCGCGCTACGCCGCGCTGCTGGAGGAATGCTGCCGCGCGCACGGAGTCGCCGCCTGATGCCGCAGGCGCGGTGGCGGTTGCTGCCGCTGCTGGCGGCCGCACTGGCCGGGCCGGCCGCCGCGGCCGGGCCGCTGCTGCTGGGCGTGCTGCGCGGCGGCGACGATCCGCCGCTGCTGCGCCCCGCGCTGAGCCTGCAGGATGGGCAGTGGACCGGACTGG
The DNA here is from genome assembly GCF_024437735.1 of Tahibacter harae. Lineage (GTDB taxonomy): Bacteria > Pseudomonadota > Gammaproteobacteria > Xanthomonadales > Rhodanobacteraceae > Tahibacter > Tahibacter harae. The sequence continues at coordinate 17,887 of NZ_JANFQO010000021.1, forward strand.
ACAACAAGCTGGGCGAATCCGCCCGCGCCACCGGCCTGCCGGATTTTGCAAGAAGCAACAAAGCGGCGCCGGCCGCGGCCACGCCGCAGCAACTGGGCCATGTTCTGTCCGCCGCCGCCGCGGATCTGCGCCAGTGGCAGGGCCGCGACGGCGCGGGCCGGCCGCTGATGCGCAAGGCCGTGGCCGCGCGGGAGATGCAATGGAGCTGCGAACGCAGCTGGGGCTTGCAGCTGGACCGGCCTGCCGGCGGCGCCGGCGACTTCGTGCTGCTGGCCAATCGCGCGCTGGAACTGCGCGCGTTCGGGGCCATCGCCGCGGTCGATGCCGCCGATCCGGCCTGGCGCGCAGCCACGCCGGAGCAGCAGGGCGCCGCGGTCGATTTCTACCTGAGCACGGCGGCGCCGCGGCCGGGTGCCGCGGACGCCGCTGCATTGAAGACACAGCTGGCCGCGGCCACCGCGCAGACCGTGCGTACCTCGCGCGTCACGCTGGGTGACGGACGCCAGCTCGTCGCCGTGGTGCAGCAGCGCCAGGCCGGTGCGCCGGAGGACAGCTGTGCCGCGCCGGTGCTGGTCGACAGCGCGTTTTTCCGTATCGGCAGGGACGGCAGGCCGCAGCGCGTGGCCAGCCAGTCGGAAGTGCAGGACTGCGCCGACGGCTGGCAGCCGGGGGCGCGGGAAGAGCCGTGGATGTGGCTGGAAGCCGAGGGCCAGCCTTATCTGCTGCAATGGAACTACGGCGTCGAAGCCCGGCGCCTGGGTGTGTACAAGGTGGATGCGCGCACACTCGCACCGGGCGAGTTCGCGCTGGCCAGCGGCGGCGAAAGCGGCTGCTGATTCCTGTCTGGCGGGCACCGGCCGTCACGGCGGTTGGGGAGGATTATGGGAAAGCTGACCACACATGTGCTGGATACGGCCCACGGCCGTCCCGGCGCGAACATGGCGATAGAACTGTACGGCATCGCCGCCGGCGCGCGCCTGCTGCTGCGCCGCGCGGTGACCAATTCCGACGGGCGCTGCGAATCGCCGCTGCTCTACGGCGTGGAAGTGCAGGCCGGCATCTACGAGCTGGATTTCCAGGTCGGCGATTATTTCGCCGCGCTGGGCGTGGAGTTGCCGCAGCCGCGCTTTCTCGACGTGGTCACCCTGCGCATAGGCATCAGCGATCCCGGCGGCAACTACCATGTGCCGCTGCTGGTGTCGCCGTACAGCTACAGCACCTATCGCGGCAGCTGAGGCGGGCGGCGTGGGCGACTACTTGATCGAGTGCCTGACCTTCCTGCTGCGCTGGCTGCATGTGGTCGCGGCCATCGCCTGGATCGGCGAATCCTTCTACTTCGTCGCGCTGGACCGCGGCCTCAAGCCGCCGCGCCAGGCCGAGCCCAATCTTTACGGCGAATCCTGGTCGGTGCACGGCGGCGGCTTCTACCGCAAGCAGAAATACCTGCCGGCGCCGCTGCAGCTGCCCGAGGACGTGCATTGGTCCAAATGGAAATCGTATACGACCTGGATGTCGGGCTTCGCCCTGTTCACGTTTCTCTATCTGCTGTCACCGCGGATCTACCTGATCGACCCGGCCGTCGCGGCCTGGACGCCGGGCCAGGCCGTGGCGCTGGCGGTGGCCTTTCCCGTGCTGGGCTGGCTGGCCTACGACGGCCTGTGCCGCCTGCTGCATGACCGCGAAGACATGCTCGGCGCCGCCATCGCCGGCCTGGTGCTGCTGCTGTGCTATGCGGCGACGCAGATCTTCGCCGGCCGTGCGGCCTTCCTCATCGCCGGCGCGGTGCTGGGCAGCATCATGTCGGCCAATGTGTTCTTCGTGATCATTCCCGGGCAGAAAAAGATCATCGCCGCGCTGCAGCGCGGCGAGGCGCCGGATCCGCGGCCCGGCCAGCGCGGCAAGCAGCGTTCGGTGCACAACACCTATTTCACCTTGCCGGTGGTGTTCGCGATGCTGAGCACGCACTACGCCACGGCCTATGCGCATGCGGATGCCTGGCTGGTGCTGGCCGCGTTCATGGCTGCCGGCGCGCTGATCCGCCAGTTCTTCGTGCTGTGGCACAGCGGCGGCCGCGCCTGGTGGATGCTGGGCGTGGCGGCACTGGTGCTGGTCGGCGTTTTTGCGTGGATCAAGCCGCGGGCGCCGGCTATCGTCCCGGCGGCGGCCGCGCCTTCGGCCGCTGCGGACACCGCGGCGTTGCCGGCGGCAGTGCCCGCGAACCTGCCTGCGCCCGACAGCGCCGCCGTGCTGCCGCTGGTGGCGAAGCACTGTGCAGTCTGCCATTCCGCGCATCCGCAGCTGATGGGCGCGGCGCCCAAGGGCGTGCTGCTGGACAGCGTCGAACAGCTGGATGCGCACAGGGCGGCGATAGGCCGCCAGGTCGGTGTGCTGCGCGTGATGCCGCCGGGGAATCTCACCCAGTTGTCCGAGGACGAGCGGGCGCTGATCGCGCGCTGGGCGGGGCAGTAGGCAACGCAGCGCCGCTGCTGTGTCGACACACGCGCATTCGCAGCGGAGCCGCGGGGCGTGTCGGTTTCCGCTGCAGCGGGTTGCCGGATCGCCGGTACGCGAATTCTTCGGCCGGCCCCGGGCGCAGCGGCTCGCGTCAGCTCACGCAGCGCGCAGAAACAAAACGGGCGGGCTGCAAGGATCGCCGCGATCCTCGCGTCCCGCCCGCCGCCGTGCCGCGGCGCTTACATCACCTTGTTGCCGCTGCCTTCGTCCACCGTTTCCGGCTTGTTGCTGCTGTTGACCGTATTGTCCTTGCCGCGGAAATGCACGCGGCCATAGTCCGTACCCAGCAGCAGGTTGCGGTCGCCGGCCACCACGGCCGCGCCGACCTCGGTCATGTTCAGGGTGTTGTCCGAGCCGTCCACCGTCAGCGATTGCGTCTTCTGGTTCAGCACGGTGACGCCGCTGCCGATCACCTGGATGGCCTTGGCCTCGTCGACGTTCACCGATCCCTTGGAGGCACGCACGGTGATCGTGCCGCATGCTCCTTCGAGCACGGTGCTGAAGCCGTCGCGCGTAATCAGCACATCCTGACCGTCGGTACACGTGGCGCCGCTGGCCGGATCGGTCAGCGTGCCGGCCCAGGCCGGCAGCACAGCCAGGGCGAGCAGGGCGCAGGAGAGCGGCAAATGGAATCGGCGCATGAATCACTTCCTTGGTGATGGGAAAAACCGAGCATAGCCGGCCTGCCGGCGGCAGGACCGCGGCGGCGGTCGCAGTTGAGGCGTGCGCGGTCCGGGTTCGGGCGGCGGCGAGGGTCGTGGCGGTCGCGCTTGTGGCCGGTTCATTGCAGCAGTGCGGCCAGCCCCATGCGGTTCGGCAATGGGGCCGTCGGCGTGGCGAGGGCGGCAATAGCTGAACTCTGCGCAAGGCGCCGGATGTGCCGGCGGCGCGAACTTCAACCCGCCGTGCCAGTTTCCCGCGCCGATTCCCGTCTTTCCCGGATCGTTCCGGAAATCCTGCAAGGGCAGCCCATGAATCTCCGTGCCTCAGTCCTGTTCTCCGCCGGCCTGGCCGCCGCGCCGGCATTGGCCATGGACTACAGCGACCACTGGTGGAACCCGGCCGAATCCGGCCGCGGCATCATGATCGAGCAGCGCGGCGCGCGCGCTTACGCCATCGTCTACGACTTCCGCGACAACGGCCTGCCGGTCTGGTACATCGCGCCCGGACTGAGCGTGCGCAGCGCCGCGGCGGATGCGCCGCCGGTGCTGAGCGGCGCGCTGTTCCGTGCCTTCGACAACGGCCCCGGCACCACGCCGCGGATCGAGGCCGACCAGGTCGGCGAAATCACCATCGAGGGCGAGAGCGTATCCACGGCACGCGCGGTCTACACGGTATCCGGCCGGCGCAGCGAACAGCCGCTGCAGCGGCTGGACTTTGCCGATACCCGGCCCGAAGGCCGCTACCTCGCGACTGTCGCGACCGCCGATACCGCGGCATCGGTCCAACCGGCCGCGGATGTCGCCAGCGTGCTCTTCACCGCCGCGACCACGCCGCAGGGCGAATTCGTGCTCAGCTCAGAAAGCGCCGGCGCGGCCGGCGTCGTGCGCTGCAGCTACAGCGGCGACGGCGGCCCGCTGTATGTGCAGACCGGCCGCACGGCGGCGATCCGCGCGCGTTCGCTGTGCAATGGCGCCGCCGGCACGCTGCTGCTGCGCGAGATCGAATTCACTTCGGCCGGATTCACCGCCCGCATCGACGAAACCGGCGCCAGGAACATAGCGGGCGGCCGGCTGGCCGCGCTCCGGCTGGGACCTGTGCCGGCGCAGTGAACATCGTGGCGGCAGGAAACCGCGGAAACGGCCTGCGGCCTGTTCGCTGGCACCGCTGCGGACAGGCCGCGCTGATCGTCCCTGGCGGATTGCGTTGTAAAAGACGCGTTTCTTTCACGCTGTGCCGCGGTTGCCGCACCCGGCGGCGTATGCCGGCGAGGGCCGGCTTCGCGGCAGCGCCGGAGCTTGCGCGCCGGTACGAACGCCGCCGCGGCCCTGCCATCGCCGCTGCTGCCGGCAGAGCGTTCTGAAGACGTTGGCCGGCCCTGTTCTCTCGCTTCCGCGGTATCGCGCCGATTCACAGCCGCGGCATTTTGCCGATAATGCGCGGATCATGCAGGTCTCTGTTTATCGCGTCGGCGATTTCGCAATCCATGTCACGCAGCGCCGCCTGATGCGCCTGGGCCAGCCGGTCGAGTGCGAGCCGCGCGTGTTCGATCTGATCGTCTACCTCATCGGGCAGCGCGAGCGCGCAGTCGACAAGAACGAGCTGATCGCCCACCTCTGGAACGGCCGGCCGGTCAGCGATGCGTCGCTGTCGCAGGTGGTCTACAAGGCGCGCAAGGTGCTGGGCGGCGATACCAACGCCTGCATACAGACGGTGCACGGGCATGGCTTCCGCTGGATTGCCGCGGTTGTGCCGGTTGCGGCATCGCCGGCCGCCGCGGCCGCCGCCGCCGCGCCGCAGCCCGCCGTTGCCACGGCGGCTGCACAGCCCGCGCTGCCTGGTGCGGCGCAAGCGGCGGCACTGGCCGCCGCGGCTGGCGACGATTGCGGCGCGCTCCGTGTACCGGCTTCGCCCGCTGTGCAAATGGCCGCTGGAACAGGGTTGCCGGCTGCGTTCGCGACGGCGATGCCGGCCGTCGCGCCGATGCCGTCTCCGTTGGCGGCGCCGACGCCGGCCGCGGCGCAGACACCGACTGCACCAGAGACCCCGACGCCGGCTCCGCCGCGCACATCGGCTGCGCCCGCACCGCCGCGAATCCGCTACCGCCGCTGGCTCGGCGCCGCGGCCGCCGTGCTGCTGGCCGGCCTCATCCTGACCGGCTGGCCCGTGGTCCGCCACCGCGCCGATGCGGCGGCACCGGCGCGCCTGCTGGTGCTGCCGGTGGACGTTGCCGGCGGGCTGGAGGAATTGAGCTGGGCGCGGCTGGGCATGATGGGGCTGGTCGCCAACGCGCTGGAGACCGAGGCGGGCCTGGCCATCGTCGATCCGGCCATCGTGCGCCGTCTGGCCGTCGGCGATGCCGGCTCGCCGGTGCGGCGCCGCACCTGGCGCGAGGCCACCGGTGCCGGCTACTCGCTGACCCTGCGCCTGAGCCGCGCCGGCCCGCTGCTGCAGCTGGATGCAACACTGGACGGCGCGGAGGGCACGCAGCAGCGCAGCCTGTTCGGCGAAGAAGCCGGCCGCCTGGCGCTGGACATGAGCGCCGTCGTGCGCGGCTGGCTGGATCCGCGTCCGCGCGGCGAAGCGCCGCCGGGCGAACTGGACGGCGAAGTCGCCGCGACCTATGCGCTGGGCACCGACGCCTACCTGCGCGGCGACCTCGACGCGGCGCGGCGCTATTTCACGCTTTGCGTCGCGCGCAGCCCGGAGGCGCTGCAGCCGCGTCTGCAACTGGCGGCGGTCGAACTGAAATATGCCGCCGTGCAGCGCGCGGCCGAACTGGTCGAGGAAGTGCTGCAGCGTGTCGATGCCGCGCACCCGCCGCAATTCGCCGTCGATGCGCAGCGCATGCTCGGCGAGGTCGAGCTGCAGCGCGGCCGCATCGATGCGGCACAGGCGGCACTCGAACGCGCCCGCGCGCTGCTGCCGGCCGCGGCGGCGCCGGCCCAGCGTGCCGCAATCCTGGAAAGCCTGGCCCATGTCGCCGCACGCAGCGGACGCTATGCCGAAGCCGCGGCACAGCTGCAACAGGCGCAGGCGCTGTTCAGCGCCGCCGGCAACGCGGTCGGCGAAACCCAGGTCTGGATCAGCATGGGCGTGCTCGAACGCATGCGCGGCCGCACCGGCGCTTCCGAGGCCGCACTGTTGCGCGCCCTGGGCCTAGCCCGCGCCAGCGATGTGCCCTGGCAGCAGTCGCTGGCCGTGGCGCGCCTGGTGCAGTTGTGGGTCAACCAGCGGCGTTTCCGCGAGGCGGTGCAGCTGGGCGAGCCGGCGTTGCGGCAACTGCAGCCGCCGGCGCCGCGCGATACCCGCACCGAGCGCCTGCTGTTGCTGGAAATTGCCAATGCGCGGCTGGAGCTGGGCCAGGCCGCCGTCGCCTACGGCTATGCAACACGCGCGCTGACGTTGGCGGAGAAGGGCGCGGATGCGACCGGCGCGGCGATGGCGCGCGTGATGCTGGCCCAGGCCGGGGTCGCGCTGCAGCAGCCGCGGGCGCTGGAGATCTACCGCAAGGCCATCGACGACTGCGTAGTTACCGGCCAGCTGCCGCGCGCGGCCTATCACATCGCGGTGCTGGCCAGGCTGCAGCGCCGCGCCGGCGATGCGGAAGGCCTGCGTGCGTCGGTGGCCTGGGTGCAGCGCCTGGCCGCTTCGGCCCAGGCCTCCGACATGAGCGCTTATGCCGCCGCGGCCCAGGCCCAGCTCGCGGCGCACGACGGCCGCGGCGGGGAAGCCCTGCAGCGCTTGCGCGATGCGCGCAGCACGGCGCTGCAGGCCGAAGACCGCGTCAGCGCCGAGGACCTGGCCCTGGAACACACGATGCTGGCCCTGGAACTGGATCAGCCCGAAGCGGCCGGCGCGACCCTGGCCGAACTCGGCCCGGAGAGCGAAGCCGAAGGCGATGCCCTGGCCCTGGCCGAGGCCTGGCGCCGCGCGCGCGGCGAGCTGGCCGATGCCGACAGGCTGTTCCGGCGCCGCGATGAACTCGATGCGCAGCTGCCGCGGCCGGACGCGGCGCTGCTCGACGGCGCCGCGGCCGTGCTGGACGACACCGCGGGTCCGGAAATCTGATCTTTTGAAATCAAAGGGTTGGTGAGAATAAGAAATTCTTGAAACGAGCGTGAAGCGGCGCCGCCCGGCGCCGGCTCTACTGGCCGGACCGCGCCGTGAGGCGCCTGTTCCGAGTCTCGTTCATGCTTCTGTCCCGTTTCCTCCTGATCGCCGCGTTCGCGGCCGCTCCGGCTTTGGCTGCCGACTACACCGTCAACACCGCCGCCGACAGTGGCCCGGGTTCCCTGCGCCAGGCCATCGCCGACGCCAACAGCCATCCCGGCGCCGACACCATCACCCTGGGCAATGTCGGCACCATTGCACTGACCGGCGGCACCTTGCTGGTCACCGACGACCTGACCGTGCGCAGCAGCGGCGGCGCCCAGGTCGGCCTGCGCAACGCCGCCGCCGCTCAGTCCGTCGCGGCCTACGACCCGGGCCGCATCTTCCTGCTGCGCGGCACGGTGGACCGCAACATCACGGTCACGCTGGAGGGCCTGGTGCTCAGCAATGGCCTGACCCGGGGCACCGTCGATGCGAACGGCATCGTCACCGACAACGGCGACGGCGGCGCGGTGCGCAGCGAATACGTACACCTCACCCTGCGCCAGTGCACCCTGGCCAGCAACCAGTCCGCCAACGATGGCGGCGCGCTGTGGCATTACGTGGGCAACCTGCTGATCCAGGACAGCCATGTTTCCGCCAACAGCGCCGATTTCCACGGCGGCGGCGCGCATATCGCCGGCGGCCAGATCAACCTGCAGCGCGTGCGCTTCTACGGCAATACCGCGCCGTTCGGCGGCGGCCTGGCGACGATCGACATCGGTACCTACGTCTCCATCCAGGACGCTCACTTCGACAACAACGAGGCGCTGCACACCGGCGGCGGCGGCTATCTTCTGCTGGCCTCGCTGGACATGGCGCGGACCACGGTCAGCGGCAACAGCTCGGGACAGGCGCAGGGCGCGGGCTTTTACCTGGTGGCGCCCACCGATGCGCCGGGCACACCGCTGCACATCGCCAACAGCACGTTCTCCGGCAATGGCACGGCCAATGCCACGGGTTCCGGCGCCGGTGCTGGTATCACCCTGAGTGGCGGCCGCATGCTGCTGCGCAACAGCACCGTCTACGGCAATCCCCCGGCCGGCGGTGCTGCGCGCATCGGCGGCGGCATCTTCGTGCGTGCGGGCGACAATCACCTGGAACTGGAAAGCGTGCTGGTGGCCGCCAGCGACGTCGCCCGCGAAGTCGACGAGGAGAACCCGGACAACAGCATCCGCGCGCGCCACAGCCTGATCCAGGCCGTACCGGCCATGGGCACGCTCAACGCCGGCGACAGCGAAAACCGGGTCGGCGTGGATCCGCAGGTCGCCCCGCTGGCCAACAACGGCGGCTACGCGCCCACCCATGCGATCGCGGCGGACAGCCCGGCGCGCGATGCGGGCGACAACATCCTGCCGTTCCTGTGGACCGACCAGCGCGGCGTGGACACCACGCTGGGCAAGACCTTCAACCGCTACTACGGCCGTCCGGATATCGGTGCCTACGAATATCTGGGCGAGGACACGATCTTCTTCCACGACCACGAAGAACACTGATCTGCGGGACGGTGCCGCAGCCCGGTTCGGGAAGCGGACTGCGGCACCGTTTTTGCGCACCGCTGCAAGTCGCGCTCATCGACAGGCGCGCGGACAAGCAGCGCAGCCAGCCTGCCGCTAGCGCCGGCGCCCGGCGCGCGCCAGCCAGTAGCCCAGATAAGCGCCCAGCAGGGCCATGAGCACCACGACGAGAATCTCCCAGGGCGCGGGCAGGCTGGCCTTGCCGTGCCGGCGGGAGCCCAGGTCTGCCGAGAAAAAGGGCAGCATCTTCTTTCCGAGATAGCCCATTCCCAGCGCGCAGGAGGGCATCAGCAGCAATGTGCGCAGGCCGCGGGCGCGGGCTGCGGCAGTTTCCCTGGCGCGGGTTTTTTCATCGTCCATAGCGGCTCGGTCGTCGTCACGTGCGGCATCTGCTGCGCCGGGGGTATCGGTACGAAAGGCGCTGGCTGGGATTATTCACCGGGCAGAGCGTGTGCGTCCGCACAAGCCCCGTGCGCCGGCCTTTTTTCAGAAACCCAGGTCTTTCCAGGCGTAGTACATGCCTTGGCTGAAAAGCCGCGCCTGATTGTCCGCGTCCACCCAGGGATAGCGTGCGTGCAGGGCCGCAGCGAAATCCTCGCGCCGTGCGTTCGGGCCGGCGGCTTCGGCCAGCGCGTAGACCGTCTGATGCCCGAAGCGCATCGCCGCCTGGCAGATTGCATTGATCGCGTCGCGCTCGGCCGCCGACAGCGCGGGCTGCCGCTGGGCCAGGCGTTCCTGGATGGGCTGGAGCCAGTCGCTGCCCCATTCCATGGCCAGATTCAGGCCCTGATTGAGTACGGCATCGCGCGCCGCCGCGGCGGTTGCCGTCGCCGGCGCCGGCGCCGGCGGCGTGCCGCAGTTTTTCAGCCAGGTGAACATGATGCGGCCTCTCCCGCTGATCGCAGTACGTGGAGGCCCGTGGGTTGGGAGCGCCGGCGTGCCGAGTATCGGCGGTTTGCCGGGAGAGTTCGAGCTGCCAGGCCGCCGCGCCGGCGGTGCGCGATCCGGCCGACCGCGCGCCGGTGTGTGGGGCTCAATCCACCGCGATCACGACCTTGCCGAAATGGCTGCCGCTGGCCAGGTATTCATAGGCGGCGCGCGCCTGGTCGAAGCGGAAGACGCGGTCGACGGCGGGCCTGATCCGGTGCAGCGCGACGAAGCGCGCCAGGTCCTCCAGCATCGCGCGGCTGCCGACGTAGATGCCGGTCACATGCCGTGCGCCGCGGATCATCTGCGACGGATCGACTTCGCTGCCCCAGCCGGAAACGCCGCCGACGACGGCGACCGTGCCGCCCATGCGGGTGGACAGCAGCGACTTGCGGAAGGTGCCGGCGCCGCCGACCTCGATCACCACTTCCACACCGTTGCCGCCGGTGGCGCGCAGGACGTGCTCGTGCCATTCCGGCGTGGCGGTGTAGTTGATCGTCACATCGGCGCCGAGCTGGCGTGCGCGCTCCAGCTTGGCGTCGCTGGAGGACGTGATGATGGTGTGCAGCCCGGCCGCCTTGGCCAGTTGCAGGCCCCAGACGGAAACGCCGCCCGTGCCCAGCAGCAGCACGCTGTCGCCGGGCCGCACGCGGCCTTCGACAAAGAGCGAATTCCAGGCCGTGGCGCCGGCACAGGTCAGCGTGGCGGCTTCGGCGTAGTCCAGGTGATCGGGCACCTTGAACAGGGAATCCTGCGAAACCACGATCTCCTGCGCCAGCGTGCCGTCGATCAGGCCGCCGAAGGAATGGCGCGAGTTTTCCGGCGTCTGGCGGCCGTCGATCCAGGCCTGGAAGAAAGTGGTCGCGACGCGGTCGCCGGCCTGGAAGCGCGTGACCCCGGCACCGACTTCGACCACTTCGCCGGCGCCGTCGGACGCCGGAATCACCGGTCCGGAAGGGCCGCCGTTGTAGTCGCCGCGAATCATCATCAGGTCGCGGTAGTTCAGCGCCACCGCGCGCACGCGCACACGCACCTCGTGCGGGCCGGGCGCGGGCAGCTCGCGCGTGATCGGCACTATGCCGTCGAAATGCTTGCCGGGATGTACGTGATACGCCTTCATGTCGTGCTCCGCTGGGGATGGACCGGTCCGCGGCGGAAAACCGCGCCGGAATGGCTGCGCACGATATAGGTTCTTGAATGTCTCCAGTGGAGATATTCAGTACTATCTCTGTATCCATAAGGGAACCAATTATGGCGATGAACGACCGGCTTACCGGCATAGACACCTTCGTCCAGGCCGTGGACGCGGGCAGCTTCGCCCTGGCCGCCGAGCGCCTGGGCCTGACCCGTTCTGCCGTCGGCAAGGCCGTTGCGCGGCTGGAACGCCGCCTGGGCACGCGGCTGTTCCAGCGCACCACGCGCCAGCAGAGCCTGACCGAGGACGGCCAGGCCTATTACGAGCGCTGCGTGCGCGCCCTGGCCGAACTCGATGCCGCTGCGGCCGCCTTCGACAGCGGCCGGCGCGAACCGGCCGGCCGCCTGCGCGTGAGTGTGCCGCTGCTGTTCGGGCGTCATTGCGTGGCGCCGGTGCTGGCAGGGCTGGCCGAGAAGTATCCGAAGCTACAGGTGGAAATTTCCTTCAGCGACCGTGTGGTCGACCTGGTCGAGGAGGGCTTCGATCTCGCCGTGCGCATAGGCCCGCTGCGCGACAGCGCTACGCTGGCGGCGCGGCGGCTGGGCTCGCAGGCCATGGGCATCTGCGCGGCGCCGGCGTATCTGGCGCGGCGCGGCACGCCGCGCACCCCGGCGGAATTCGAGGGACATACCGCCATCGTCTACGGGTTGAACGGCTCGTCCGCGCAATGGCGCATCCGCGATGAGAGCGGCGCGCTGCAGGAGCCCGTGATCGCGAGCCGGTTGCGCCTGGACGACGTACAGGCCATCGCCGATGCCGCCGTGGCCGGACACGGCCTGGCCTGGCTGCCGTGCTGGCTGATGGCGCGCTACCTGGCCAGCGGCGAACTGGTGCTGGTGACCGGCAGCCGCAACACCGTGGCCGCCGACGTGCATGCGGTATGGCCGCAGTCGCGCTATCTGCCGACGCGGACGCGGGTGGCGATTGATGGGCTGGTGGAGAAGGTGGCTGGGGTTCTGGGTGCCTGAAGCCGCGGCCCCGCGCTGCAGTGTTTTGTGCGCTCGGACCGCATGGGCAGGGGGCATGCAGCAAAGCGGGATTCGGACTCGCCAAGCCGGTGCCGGTTCAGCGGCCCAATGCCTTTCCGATTTTCAGGCGGATACCGGAAACCTGTCCTTTCTGGTTGTAGAAGATTTCCCCGCAGACGAAATCCGACGAGTACGAAAACTCGTCGAACGCTATCTCCAGGGATCCGCTCAGCGCGTACCAGTGCGTGGTGAATTGCCGCGACTGACGGATTGTCGTCAGATTGACCGTGGTATCTGAATCGGGCCCGTCCAGTTCCATGGACAGCAGCGGTATTTCCCGGGTGCGCGGAATCTCCCTTGAATAATGCCGCCGCGTTTCATCCCAGTTTCCGGGATAGATCCCCAGCAGCTCGACGCCTGAAATCACGCCGCCGCGCATTTCAAGGCTGACGATTTCCCCGGATTTCCTGATGGCCCGCAATCCCGTGAGGCGCCTTTCCTGGGACTCGTGCCAGCCGCCAAGATCGAAACTGATATCGATGAGGCTTGCGTCGTTGTACACGGACAAGGACGGATCCTGGTCCAGCCAGAACGCCCCGGTGCGCAGGAGCTGGATCATGACGGCGGTCTCCGGATGGCTGTGCGCGTGCGCGGCGATGAGCGCCTGCAGGGAAGTGCGTAGATGCGGCGTCGAAGGCGTGGTTCCGCAGCGCTAGATCCGGCAGCCTCGTCAGATTGCCGCCGCGACTATCCGATAGGCCGCGGAAAGCTCCACTTCATCGCAATTGTTCCCCGGCCCGGCCCGGTCGATCACCAGGAAATCGCTGGTTTGTTCCAGCGCCAGCAGCGGGTAATGCCAGGTTCCCGGCCGGTAATTCACGCCCTGGCCGTCGCGCGCGAGAAACGCCCGCGGTACAGCCGCCGGATCCTCGGCGACCACGACGAGGTACGGTCGCTGCGACAGCGGCACAAAGGCCTGGCTGCCCAGCGGATGGCGTTCCAGCATGGTCACGGTGAAGGGCAGTTCGCGCGGCTGGGCGCGGAACAGGCTGAGTACGGGGCGGCCGCCTTCGCGGCTGGTGTCGATGGCGGCCAGGTCGTGGAAGCGCGTGGTGGTGCCGGCGTTGATGGCGTAGTGGCTGGCCGCGGCGGCGGCTTCGATCACGTCGCCGAACGGGGCGAAGGCGGCGCGGGTCAGCGGTTCCACGCGCAGCGTGACAAGGTCGGCCGCGGTGGCGGTAGCGGGATTCATGCGCTGCGGTCCTGGCGGCGGCAGGGAGCGTAAACGCAGGCCGCGCGCATCATGCCGGCCTGCCGCGCAGGCGCAGGCGCGAGACGCCGCCGTCCGGGTGGATGTTGAAGCGCACATGCGTGATCGGCGCATGCGCCAGTATCTCGCCGCGGAAATGGTGCTGGTGATCCATCTGCAGTTTCTGCTCGGGCAGCAGCAGCGGCCAGAACATGGCCTGGGTCACCAGCGACTGCGGCGTGCCGGCGGCGACGCTGGCGCCCTGTAGCGAGCAGCGGTCGGGGAAATTGCCTTTGAAATGGCAGGTGTCCACTTCAATCGCCTCGATGCTGCCGGGCAGGGCCAGGGCGATGATGCACCAGTCGTTGCCGGGCTCGCGCCGGCGCCGGGTTTCCCAGCCGTCGCCCATGTTGACGCCGCGGCCGGGCAGCAGCAGGCGGCTGGCCAGACCGAAATGTTCGTTGTTGGCGGCGACTACATGCGCGCCGTTGAGTGCGCTGGCCAGATCGACCAGGCCGTCTTCCTCCGGTTCGCCGCCGAACTGCGGCGTGGCGAAGACGCGCAGCCGCGCCAGGCCGCCATCGGGATACAGGTTCACGCGCAGGTGCGTGCAGGGCGTCTCGTCGCCGATGGCGAAGTAATGATGGCTGTTGCCGCCGAGGTTCACCGGCGGCAGCAGCGGCGTCCATTCGGTGCTGGCATCCGGATCGCTGCCGATCAGGTAGCAAGCCTCGATCGAAGCCGCCGGCGGAAAATTGCCGGTGAAATGGCTGGTATCCAGATCCACGCCGTGGACGCGGCCGGGCCGGGCCAGGCGCACCACGCACCAGTCGTGGCCGCTTGTGCGCTTGCGCCGCGATTCCCAGCCGTCCATCCATTTGCCGTTGTCGTCGTACTTGCCGGGAATGAACACGGCGGGCTCGGGATTGAGCATGCGCGACTTGTCGGCGAAAAAATCGTCGCTGGCCGCCAGTGCGACCGCGCCCAGGCGCGCATCGGCCAGGTTCACATGGCGGCGGACGAATTCGGGGGCGGCGGGATCGGCGGCGGCGACGGCCATGCGGGACAACCTCGGCAATGCGGATGGTGCCGCGATCCTGCACCGGCCGGGAAAAAAGGTCGAGAGGCGCGCGGCCGCGGCGGCGCGGTACCGCCGTGCCTTGCTAGGCCTGGCCTTGCTGATACTTGCGCGAGGACTGCTCCCAGCTCAGCAGCGGTGCATGCAGCACACCGTCGCTGTCGAGCTGCGCCGCGAGCGGGTCCACCAGTTCGAGGGCGAACGCGCGGCCGTTGGCGTCGATGTCCTGCACGATCACGTCCAGTGTGGCCGAAGCGTCCTGCTCGGCGACGAACCAGTGCACATTGCCTTCGCGCGCGCTGATCGCGGCGCTGAAGCCGGGGCCGGCACGGGTGTCCAGGCGCGGGCGCAGGCGCAGCGCGCCGGCATCGCGGCCCAGCCTGTCATAGGTGCGCACGTGCAGCTTGCCGGCGACCACGGTATGCGCCGAGACCATGCCGCGATGGCCGTGCGGCGTGATGACCTGGCCCTTGGCGAAGACGAAATACGCCGCGGCGAAGGCGGCGCGGCGAAGGCTGCCGTCGACGTCGGCCAGCGTGACGAAGCTCTTCACCGGATCTTTGCCAGTGCGCGTCAGGGTTTCGAGCGCGCGCTGGAATTGCAGTTGCGGCAGGAATTCTTGCAGTGCCGTGGCGCCGTTGAGCGCATCAATTTCGCGGCGCCAGCCGGCGCTGGCGATGCGGGCGGCCTTGAGCTGCTGCGACAGGTGTTCCACGCGCTGCAGCCAGTCGCGTGCATCGCGCGCGCCGGCCATGCGCGGGTCGGCGCGCAGCAGCGGGGCGAGGGCGCAGGCGCTGGCGAACAGGCCGATTTCAGCCAGGAAGCGGCGGCGCGGAATGGCCGCGGCGGTTTCGGAGGCAGCTTGCTTTTTCCTGGCCATGGCGCGTGCGAAGTCGGCGGAGACGTCGGCCAAACTGTCTGCGCGGCCGGCCCGGCGCGGGCCGGAAATCTGGCTTTTTCCGGGCGCGGCGCGGTGATTGTCGAAATCCCGCCGCGTCACCTCGAACGCCGGGGGCCGGTGCGCCACGACGCACTGCACCGGCGGTCGTTCCGCCGGCGCAGATGCGGCAGAGCGCGGATGCCTGCCCCGCGTTGTTGCGTCGGCTCAGAAACCGCTGCGGAAGATCCCGTCGCCGTCCAGCCAGGCGCCGGCATAGTGCGTGCGGCCGTTGCCGCCGTTGTAGATGCCGGCCAGGATCAGGCGGCCGGGCGCTAGCATCACGCCGGCCAGGGTCAGCAGCGGATAGCCCGATCCGGTCAGCACGCTGCGCTTTCCCTGCACGCCGAAGGTTTCGTCGGGCTGGCCGTTGGCGAGCAGGCGTACCAGGCGCACGGCGCGCTCGGGTTCGACCACGGGACGGCCTATCACCAGTTTGCCGTCGGCGCCCAGGGCGGCCATGACGTCGTAGACCGCGCCAGAGCGTTCCTCGCCGGCGAAATCGACGATGCGCACGCCGCCGTTGCCGTAGCTGGTATCGGGCTGGCCGTCGGCGAGCAGGCGCAGCACGGTGATGCGGCCTACGTTGCTGGCGCCGGCGGCGAGGTTGCTGGTGCCTATGGCCAGGATGCGGCCGTCGGGCAGCGGCAGGAGCTTTTTCACGTAGCCGCGCTGGTCCGGCGTGAAGCTGGCCGTGCCCTGCGTGCCGAAGCTGGTGTCCAGGCTGCCGTCGGGCAGCAGCCGGCGCACGATCATGGGATATTCGTTGGCCGTGAATGTCGCGCCGCCGAGCAGGATGCGGCCCTGGGCATCGCGCGCGAAGCTGAGTATGGCGGCGTTGTTGGGCAGGTTGAGCTGGCCCGTGCCGTTCCAGCTGGTATCGAGCTGGCCGGCGGCATCGAAGCGCACGATGGCGTCGGGCACCTTGTCGATCAGCAGCCAGGCGCGGCCGCTTTCGTCGACCTGCATATCCGCAAGTACGTCCTGGCTGGTGCCGGGATCGATCTGGTTGCGGCCGAGGTTGCCGTAGCTCTGGTCCAGCGCGCCGTTGGGCAGCAGCCGCGCGATGCCCACGTCATAGCTGCTGCCGACGCGGCCGGCGACCAGCCATTTGCCGCCGGGGGCGCGCACGATGCGGTTGCCGTAGGCCGGATAGTCCGCGGCGCCGTTGCTGAAATCCACCTGGGCGAAGCCGCCGCTGCCGAAGCCGCTGTCGATGGCGCCGTTGGGCAGGAACCGGGCCACGGCAAAGCGCGCGGCGATGCTGCCGTTGGTGACGCCGGTCACGCCGGCTACGACGATGCTGCCGTCCTCGCCCAGTGCCGCGCCGGATTCGCCGAGCTGGTACAGCGGTCCCTGGATGCTGTTGATCGCCAGATTGCCGGAAGCGAAGCCGGGATCGGGGTCGCCGTCGGCGGCCAGCAGCGGTGCGGCGGCGCCGCACAGGGCGGCGAAGAGCAGGGGGCGCATTTTCATCGGACTTGCCTTTCTGTCGCGCAGGGCGGAAGTGCTGCCTGCGCAGGCAAGGACGGAACCGCGTCGCGGAAACCGTCGCGGCTTGCCGAGGTGCGGTCAGGCCTGCAACAAGGCCTCCAGGCGCAGGCGCGCAATGCGTTCGACCTGATGCAGGGCTTCGGCGAATTCCTCGTCGCGCGGGTTGTCCACGCGCGCGGCCATGTTGGCCAGGATGCTGTCGCGGGTATGGCCGCGCACCGCCAGGATGAAGGGAAAGCCGAAGCGTTGCTCGTACTGTGCGTTGAGTTCGTGCAGGCGCGCATATTCCCCGGGGCTGCACTGGTCCAGGCCGGCGCCCTGCTGTTCCCGGGTGGACGATTCCGTCAGCTCGCCGCGCAGCGCGGCCTTGCCGGCCAGCTGCGGATGGGCGCGCAGCAGGGCGAGCTGGGCTTCCTCGCCCGCATCGACCACGGCCTTGCACATGGCCGCATGCAAGGCATCGAGGCTGGCAAAGGGACGCAGCGGCCAGGCTTCCTCGGCTACCCAGGGCGAATGTTCGAAGATGCCGCCCAGCGTGGCGCGGAACGCGGCGAGATCCAGCTGATCGAGTTCGTCCAGGGTCATGCGGCCTCCACAAAAGGATGACGGCGTATCCAATGCTGAGCGATGTCGATGCGGCGGCAGACCCACACGTGTTCGTGCCGCGCGATGTGATCGAGGAAGCGCTGCAGCGCGATGAAACGGCCGGGCCGGCCGAGCAGGCGGCAGTGCATGCCTACCGACAGCATGCGCGGCGTATGTTCACCCTCGGCGTAGAGCACGTCGAAGCTGTCGCGCAGGTAGTCGTAGAACTGGGTCGCGGTGTTGAAGCCCTGTGGCGTGGCGAAGCGCATGTCGTTCACGTCCAGCGTATATGGCACCACCAGATGCGGCTTGCGGCTGCCGTCGGCGAGCGTCACCTGCGTCCAGAAGGGCAGGTCGTCGCCGTAGTAGTCCGAGTCGTAGACGAAGCCGCCGTGTTCCACCACCAGGCGCCGCGTGTTCGGGCTGTCGCGCCCGGTATACCAGCCCAGCGGCGCGCTGCCGGTGAGTTCGCGCTGTATCGCCACGGCGCGCTGCAGGTGTTCGCGTTCCTGCGCCTCGTCCATGTGCTGGTAATGGATCCAGCGCCAGCCGTGCGAGGCGATTTCGTGGCCGGCCTCGACGCAGGCGCGGGTGAATTCGGGATTGCGCTGCAGCGCCATGGCCACGCCGAATACGGTCAGCGGCAGGCCGCGGCGCCCGAACTCGCGCAGGATGCGCCAGGCGCCGACGCGCGAGCCGTATTCGTAGATCGATTCCATGCTCATGTGACGCGCCGGATAGCTGGCCGCGCCGACGATCTCGGACAGGAACTGTTCGCTGCCGGCGTCGCCGTGCAGCACGCAGTTCTCGCCGCCTTCCTCGTAATTGAGCACGAACTGCACGGCGATGCGCGCGCCGCCGGGCCAGTCGGCCCGGGGCGGATTCGCGCCGTAGCCGACGAGGTCGCGCGGGTAGTCGGATGAGGCCATGGGCGCTGCTCTGGCTGAACGAACGCGCAGTGTCGGCGCTGCCGCGTCCGCTGCGCAAGCTGCGGCGCGGCCGCAAGGCCGGCGCGAGTTGCTAGAGTTGCGTTTTCATGACAGCGAACCGATCCATGCCGGAAGTCATGCCGTCGTTCCGCTCGCGCCGCGCCGCAGCGCTGCTGCGCGCCTGCGCGCCGCTGGCCGGCTGGCCACTGCTGGCCCTGTTGCTGGCGACCGCGGCCGCGCTGTGGCTGGATCCGCTGTTTGCGCACAGCGGCGACAGCCTTGGCGGCTGGCTGGTGCTGGCGCTGCTCAATGCGCTGCCGTGCGCGCTGCTGCTGGTGCTGCTGCTGGCACTGAGCCGGCGCCTGCTGGTTTCGGCGGTTGCCGCGGCGGCGCTGTATGCGGTGCTGGTCGCGGTCAGCGCGGTCAAGCTGGAGCAACTGGGACTGCCGTTATTGCCGGCGGATTTCGGTTTTCTCGGCAGCGGCGGCGGCCTCAGCCTGTTCTGGCATTACGTCGAAGCCCGCCAGGTGCTGCTGCTGGGCGGCCTGGTCCTGCTGCTGCTGGCAGCGGCCTGGGCCGAACCGGCGCAGCGGCTGCCGCTGCGCCTGCGCGCCGGTCTTGCTGTGGTCGCGCTCGCCGGGCTCGGCAGCCTGCTCGCGGGCGCCCCGTTCTGGCGCGAACGCTACGACGGCTGGAATCGCGGCTTCGAGCCCTGGTCGCCGGCGGAAACCGTGGCCCGCCTCGGCGTGGTGCCGACCTTGCTGATGTACCGCTGGGAACTCACCCACGCCGACCGCCAGGCGCCGGACCGCGACCGCGTCCTTGAATTCATCGCCGAGCATGCCGCTGCCTTTGGCCGCAGCGCCGCGCTGGAACCCGCGGCGCAGGCGCCGGACATCATCGTGGTGCAGAGCGAATCCTTTTTCGATCCGGCCCGCCTGGTCGGCCTGGAGCCGGCCGACAGCCTGCCGAATTTCCGCCGCCTCGCCGCCGAATCCTGGTCCGGCGAGATGCAGGTGCCCACGTTTGCCGGCGGCACCATCCGCACCGAGTTTGAAGTACTCAGCGGCGTGCCGCTGGCTGCCTTCCGCGGCGTGGAATATCCGTATTTCGAGCTGGTCGACGCGCCCATGCCCGGGCTGATGCGCACCCTGGCCGAGCATGGCTACCGTACCAGCGTGCTGCACCCCAACGACGCGGCGTTCTGGAACCGGCGCGAAGCGCTGCGGCATCTCGGTGCGCAGCGCTTTCTCGCGCTGCCGGAATTCGCCGGCGCGCCCAAGTCCGGCCTGTTCATCGCCGATGCGGCGCTGACCGACCGCGTGCTGGCGGAGCTGTCCGACGACGGTCCGCCGCAGTTCCTGTTTGCCATCAGCATGGAAGCGCACGGCCCCTACGAGGTGAGCCCCGGCCTGGATCCCGCCGCGCTGGCCGAGATCGTGCTTCCCGAGGCGCTGGACGAATACGGCGCGCGCACCCTGCGCCATTTCCTGTTCCATCTGGCCGCCGCCGACCACGAGCTGGGCCGTCTGGCCGCTTTCGTGCAGCAGCGCGAGCGGCCCACGCTGCTGCTGTTCTACGGCGATCATCTGCCGGGGCTGCATTCCAGTTTTGCGCAACTGGGATTTGTGGACGGAAATTCCGCACGCAGCCAGCCGGTGCCGTATCTGATCGTGCACAACCAGCGCAAGGAGCAGCGCCTGGAGCAGACCTGGTCGTGGATGCTGCCGGGCCTGCTGCTGGAAGCGGCTGAAGTTGCGCCGGACGCCTATCTCGCCCTGGTCGCCGCGCTGCGCCACGAACCCGCCGCGCTGCTGCCGCAGGGCGCCGGCGCGGCGCTGGATCCGCGCTTCGTCGAGCTGGCCAAGCTGCGCGTGCGCGACGAGTTCGACGCGGGCGAGTTCGCCGCCGCGCTGGCACCGGCGCCGGAAGGCCCGGCCGGCGCACCGGAATCCCCGCTGGATGCCGGCGCCGAATCCGCCGCGACCAACTGAACCGTAGCCCGCCGCGGCCGTCCGCCCGCGCTTGCCGCCGCGGCGGCCTGTGGCACACTCGCCGCCCGTTGCCGCTACAGGAGTTGCCATGAGCGATGCGAACCCGGCCCGGGCCGGCCAGCCGGCCGACGCGGCCCGACTGGTGGATCTGGACGCGCTGCAGCAGGCCTATTACACGCGCCGGCCCGATCCGCAGGACCCGGCCCAGCGCGTCGCCTTCGGCACCTCGGGACATCGCGGCACATCGTTCGCCGCCAGCTTCAACGAAGATCACGTGCTGGCCATCACCCAGGCCATCTGCGAATACCGCGCGCAGCGCGGCATCGACGGTCCGCTGTTCCTGGGCATGGATACGCACGCGCTGTCGCGGCCCGCGCTGCGGACGGCGCTGGAAGTACTGGCCGCCAACGGCGTGGAGACGCGCATCGCCGCGGGCGACGAATACACGCCGACACCGGCGATCTCCCACGCCATCCTGGTACACAACCGCGGCCGCGAGCGCGGCCTTGCCGATGGCATCGTGGTGACGCCGTCGCACAATCCGCCGGAAGACGGCGGCTTCAAATACAACCCGCCCAACGGCGGCCCGGCCGATACCGCGGTCACCGGTGCGATCGAGCAGCGCGCCAATGCGCTGCTCGCCGCCGGCCTGGCCGGCGTGCGCCGGCTGCCGTACGAACAGGCGCGGCGTGCGTCCACTACGCGCGAACATGATTTCGTCGCCGCCTACGTGGGCGAACTGGACCAAGTGCTGGATCTGGATGCGATCCGCGCTTCCGGCATACGCCTGGGCGTGGATCCGCTGGGCGGCGCTGGCCTGGCGTACTGGCAGCGCATCGCCGAGCAGCACCGTCTGCCGCTCCAGATCGTCAACACGCGCATCGATCCGCGCTTCGGTTTCATGACGCTGGACTGGGATGGCCGCATCCGCATGGATCCGTCCTCGCGCCACGCCATGCGCGGGCTGATCGATCTGCGCGAGCGTTTCGACGTGGCCTTCGCCTGCGATCCCGACCACGACCGCCACGGCGTGGTCACGCCCAGCGGCGGCCTGATGCTGCCGAACAACTACCTTGCCGTGATGGCGGATTACCTGTTCACCACGCGCGGCGGCTGGTCGCCGTCCGCGGCGGTGGGCAAGACCCTGGTATCCAGCGCGCTGATCGACCGTGTGGCCGCGCGGCTGGGCCGCGCGCTGTACGAGACCCCGGTGGGCTTCAAATGGTTTGTCGATGGCCTGTGCGCCGGTACGCTGGGCTTCGGCGCTGAAGAAAGCGCCGGCGCTTCGTTCCTGCGCCGGGACGGCGGTGTCTGGAGTACGGACAAGGACGGCATCGCGCCCGCGCTGCTCGCGGCGGAAATCACGGCGCGCCTGGGCAAGGATCCGTACCAGCGCTATCGCGAACTGTGCAGCGAACTGGGCGAGCCGCACAGCGACCGCGTCGATGCGCCGGCCACGGCGGAGCAGAAGAAAAAGCTGTCCAAGCTGAGCCCCGCGCAGATCAGCGCGACGGAACTGGCGGGCGAGCCGATCACCGCCGTGCTGGACAAGGCGCCGGGCAACGGTGCCGGCATAGGCGGCATCAAGGTCACCTGCGCCAACGGCTGGTTCGCCGCGCGGCCTTCAGGCACCGAGGCGATCTACAAGATCTATGCGGAAAGCTTCCGCGGGCCGGAGCATCTGCAGCGGATACTGGCCGAGGCGCAGCAGGTGGTGGATGCGACGCTGGCGGAGTGAGTGGGGTTGGTGAGCGCGGTTGTACGCAATTGCTGTCGAGGCCGCGGGGATGGCGGCGATTGGCTGCTGTCGAAGCAGCGGGTCCATAGCGTGATCGGTGCTGTGGACGCGCAGGTTTGCGCTGGATCTTTCTTTGCGCGGAGAGCTGGCGAAAAACGCGCTTCGCTGCGGGCTGATCCGTCGCCCCCTCACCCAACCCTCTCCCCAAGCGCGTAAACGCGCTTGGGGAGAGGGCTTTTCCGCTGGCGGATCACCGGTTTCGCGGCAATACGCACTCGTTGCGGCATCCGTCAGTTGCAGGGGCCGTCTGTTGCAACCTCCGTTTGCCGCAACACCCATTCGCTGTGGCGTCCGTTCGTTGCAGCGTCCGTCGGTTGTACAACCTCCGTTTGCCGCAACGTTCATTCGCTGTGGCATCCGTTCGTTGCAACGTCCGTCTCATGCAACATCCATTCGCCACGCCACTCGTTCATTGCAACGTGCGGGCTGCGCGATGTCCATTCGCTGCCGCGTCCTTTCGCGCCAGCATCCGCTTCGACAGGCCAACGCCGGCGCAGGCATCGGCCGGTCGATCAATGCACCTGCGCCAGCACCGCGTCCACCGCGCGGGCGAAGCGGCCCTGCCATTCCGCGGCGTCGGACTTGGGCAGGGGGCCGAGTTCCACCCAGCGCTGCAGCAGTGCCAGCAGTTCTTCGCGGGGCGAGGTATTCGCGTTGCCGCTGAGGCGGCGGGACAGGCGGGTCACTTGCAGATCCATGCGGCGCGCCTTGTCGGCGGCGGGGCTTTCCACCGCGCCCAGGAATTCCAGCGTGACCAGCAGTTCGCGCCGCGCGTCGTCGCTGCCGGCGGTTTCGCCGTTCGCGGACGGGTTTGCGCGCGCCGCGCCGGTGGCACCATCGGCAGCGGCGGTATTGTCCGCGTCGCCGGCAGCGTCGGCTCCGCTAGCGGCGCCGCTGGCGTCGCCTGTTGCACTGGCGTTGACGCCGCTGCTACCCGCCGCCGCCTTGAAGCGTTGCTGCAGCGCCTGTGCCAGCGGCGTGTTGGCGCCGTCCGCCGGCCACTCCTGGCTGGCGGCGGCTGCGCCGATGCGGCCCAGTTCCACGCTTTCGCACAGCGCCAGGCGCGCCAGCGCATCGCGGAACACGGCTTCGCGGCGCTGGCGCTGGACATCTTTCTGCACCGCGTCCAGGGCCTCCAGCTGCTGCTGCCAGCGGCGCTGCTGTTCGCGGTCGCGCACGTCCAGGCCGGACCAGCGCTGCTCCAGTTCGCGCCGCTGCGCCGGCTGGTTTTCCGCCGGCAGCTGCGCGGCCTGGGCCAGCTCGCCGAGCAGGGCTTCGGCCTGGGCGCGTGCGGCGGTCTCGGCTTCCTCGCGCTCGCGGCGGGCGCCGTCGAGGCGGGCGAAGATCGCGTCGCAATGGCCGCGGAATTCCTTCCACTGTGCCTCGTCGGTGCGGCGGCGCCCGTTGCCGGCGGCCTTCCAGCGCGTTTGCAGGTCGCGCACCTCGCGCGCGGCGGCCGCGGCATCGGCGGCACCCGCCAGGCGTTCGGCTTCGGCGATCAGGCGGCGCTTGGCTGCTTCGACGCCGGCGGCCTGTTCGTCCAGGCGCGCGTCGATGCGTGCCAGCACGTCCTTGAGCCGCTGCGCCAGCGCCTTGCGCTCGCGCGGATCCACGCCGTCCAGCGCGCGCAGCGCCTCGGCGATTTCGCGGCGCTGTTTGGCCAGGGCGCCGATGTCGCTGCCCGCCGTGGCTTCGGCGCCGGTCGCGCTTTCCACGGCGACGAGCAGGGTCTCGATTTCCTGCTGGTTGGATTTGCGCAATTCATCGCGCTTGCTGAAATAGCCCTGCGCCGGTTTCAGCGCCTGTGCGCACAGGGCCTGGAAACGGCGGCCCAGGCCCTGGCTGCCGCGGGCGTCGCGGTCGGCTTCCTGGGCTTCCAGCTGCTGCCACTCGGCGCGGGCTTCGCGCACGCGCGTGGCCACGGCGTCGGGATGCAGACCCTGGCCGGGCAGGGCTTCGATCGCTTCGCACAGCTGCTTGCGCCGCTCGTTGTTGGACCAGCGCTGCCAGCGCTTGAGTTCGGCCAGGCGCGCTTCGGCGTTGGCCAGGCGCTTGTCGTGGCGGGCGATGGCCGGCAGGCCTTCGAGCAGGTTGGTGATGCGCGCATGCGTGGCCACGGCCTGGGCTAGGTCGCCGGCTTCCAGCTCGCTTTCCAGCGCGATGACCAGCGCGTCCAGATCGCGGCGCAGGGCCTGGTGCTGTTCGCGCTGTTTTTCCTTGTCGGCCTGGGCGCGTTCCAGCGCGGCCTCGAAACGCGCCTGGGCGGCCAGGGCTTCCAGATTGGGCTCGCTGCGCTCGGGTTCGGGTGCGGGTGCGGCTTCCGCGGCGGCGGCCTGTTCGGCCGCCCGGGCGGCGAGCACGGCGCGCAGGGCCAGTTTCTGCGTCAGTTGCACCAGCAGGACTTCCACCGGCTCGCGCTCGGGCAGTTCCAGGCGGTTGGCGGCCAGCTCGGTGCGCACGGCGGCGACGGTGGCCTCCAGTTCGGCGGTGTCGCTGTCCGGTCCGGCCAGGCTGCGTTCCAGGCGCGCGCGCGCGGCGCGCAGGCGGCTGCGTTCCTGCGCGGCCTCGTCGGTGTCCATGCGCAGGAAATTGCGCGTGGATTCGAAGCGTTCGGCGAATTGCCGCGGCGCCTTGCCGGCCAGCGTGGCCCAGGCCTGGTCCAGCGCGGCCAGTTCCTCGGCGCGTTCGCTGCGCGGGCGCTGCAGCAGCGCATCCACGCGCTCGCACAGCTGGCGCGCGCGCGCTTCGATCGCGGCGCTGTCGCCGGCGGCGATGCGGCCGGCTTCGGCGCGTTCGCGCGCGAGGCGGCTGACGATCTTGTCGGTCTTGCGCGTGCGCTCGGCGATGCGGGTCAGCGCGTCCAGGTCGTTGATGCGCGACAGCGCGACCAGGCGCAGCTTGGGATCGGCGTCGTTGACCGCGACATCGGCCAGCAGGCTGGGGCGCGTGGCGCGTTCCAGCGCCGCGCTGCGCAGGGCCGGATCGCTGGCCTGGCCGACCAGGCGTTCGATTTCCTCGCCGGACAAGGTATCCAGCTCGGCGATGCGCCGCTCCAGCGGCGGCAGATCGGCGCTGTTGCCGCTGAGCATGGCCAGGTAGGCCGCGCGCGCGACGCTGCGCAGATTGCTGTCGGCGTCGCCGGTGGAGCGTTCGCGCCAGGCTTCGTACTGGTTGAGCCGGCGCAGCGCGGCCAGGCGCACGCCGGCGTCGGCGTCGTTGCGCGCAATCGTGGGCAGGGCGGCGATCAGCTCGGCGTCGCTGAGTTCGGCCACGGCGCCGCGGCGCGTCGCCACATCCTTGCTTTGCCAACGCGGTTTGAACAGGAAGCGGGCAAGTTTCATTGCGTTGCGAACCTCGCAATTGCATCGAGGAGCCGCGCCGGCAGCACGCCGCGCGGCGGTGAGGAAGGGGAGTTCAGGCCAGGCTCTTGAGGATACGGAAACCCGCCAGCCAGACGCCGATCATGCCGCCGAAATTGGTCAGCAGGAAAACCAGCAGCGTGCGCGAAATGCGGTTCTTCCACCAGCCGGTCCAAACGCTGACATCGTGGCGCAGGCTGTCGAAGTCGGCCACGCGCGGTTTGCGCAGCCACACTTCCACGCCGGCGCTGGCCACGCCCGGCGGTATGCCCGGACGGAACGGTTTCAGCGGCGCGACGATGGCCGCCGCCAGCACCGACAGCGGATGGCCGCCGCCGAGCAGGGCGCCCAGGCCGGCCAGGCCGCCGGTGAACAGGATCCAGTCGCGCAGCGCGCCGGCGCCCAGGCCGGCATCGCGCTTGAACAGCAGGCCTATGGCCACCGCGATCGCGACGAACATGCCCAGCGCCAGCCACTTCGGCCAGCGCGAGCCCGGCGGCACCACATCGAGCGTGGCGCGCAGCGGCACCGGCGGCTGCTTCTGTTCGGTGAGTTCGCGCTCCAGACCGGCCAGATGCCCGGCGCCGACCACGGCCAGCACGCGCCTGACCGGCGTCTTGACCTGTTCCTCGCGCAGGCGCGCGGCCATGTAGGCGTCGCGCTCGGCGATCAGGCTGCGGTACAGCGGCTCGGATTCGCGCGCGAACTCGGAGAACGCGCTTTCCAGCATGTCACCGCGCTTGAGCTTTTCTATGTCCTGCTCGCCGATCTCGTCGCTGGACAGCACGCTGGCGCCCAGGCCGCTGATGATGCCCATGCGGTCCCAGAAGCCGACACTGCGGTAAGCGCGCTTGAGCGTGACGCCGATGTCGCGGTCGATCAGCCAGACCGGGATGGCGCGCGCCTCGGCCGCCTCGAACGCGGCCTTGAGTTCGGCGCCGGCCTCGATGCCGTACTGCTCGGCCAGGCGGCGCTGGAACGCCGACAGCGCCAGGTTGGCCGCGACCAGGCCGGCCTTGCCCTGGCGTATCACCTGGAACAAATCCATTTTGCGCAGGAGTTCCGGATCGCGCATGGAGGCGTGGCGGTTGGTGTCCAGCTCCACCGCGATGGCGTCGAACGGCTCGCGCTCGATCAGCGCCTGCACCGCCGCGACGCTGGCGCGGGAAACGTGGGCGGTGCCCAGCAGCACGAATTCGGTATCGCCCAGGGTGACACGGCGGATGGGCTGGTCCTGCAGCGGATCGGGCGGGCCGAATTCTTCCGCACGGTGTTGTTCAGTGGTCATGTAGTGGGTTCAGTCGCGGAAGCGGCGCAGCAGGTCGTCGTAGGCATCAATGCGGCGGTCGCGCAGGAAGGGCCAGATGCGGCGCACGTTCTCGCTGCGCCTGAGGTCGATGTCGGCCAGCAGCAGCTCGCGCGCCTCGGTGCCGGCCTGGGCCAGGAATTCGCCCTGCGGTCCGGCGACGAAGCTGGTGCCCCAGAACTGCAGGCCGCGGCCGCCGTCGGGCGCGGCCTCGAAGCCGGTGCGGTTGCAGGCCAGCAGGGGCAGGCCGTTGGCGACGGCATGGCCGCGCTGCACCGTGACCCAGGCATCGCGCTGGCGCTGCTTCTCGGCGTCCTCGTCGGTCGGGTCCCAGCCGATCGCGGTGGGGTAGAGCAGCAGTTCCGCGCCGGCCAGCGCCATCAGGCGCGCGGCTTCCGGATACCACTGGTCCCAGCACACCAGCACGCCGAGCTTGCCCACCGAGGTCTGCACCGGTTCAAAGCCCAGATCGCCCGGGGTGAAATAGAACTTCTCGTAGAAGGCTGGATCGTCCGGAATGTGCATCTTGCGATAGCGGCCGGCGATGGCGCGCGAACGGTCGAAGACCACCGCGGTGTTGTGGTACAGGCCGGCGGCGCGGCGCTCGAACAGCGAGGCCACCACCACCAGCTTCAGTTCCTCGGCCAGCGCGCCGATGCGCTCGGTGCTGGGGCCGGGAATGGTCTCGGCGCGGTCGAATTCGCCCACGCTCTCGTGCTGGCAGAAATATGGGCCGTTGTGCAGTTCCTGCAGCAGCACCAGCTGCGCGCCGGCGGCGGCGGCTTCGCGCAGGCCGGCCTCGATGGCATCCAGATTGGCGGCGACGCTGCCGCGGTCGGTTTCCTGCAGCAGTGCCACGCGCAGATTGTTCGGTTTCATGCGACCACTCCTCGCGGCAGCTGCATGGTGACGCAGTGCAGGCTGCCGTTCTGCCAGATCAGGGGACGGCACGGCACGGCGACGATCTCGCGGCCCGGATGGGCCAGGCCGATCACGCGCGCCGCTTCCGCATCGGCGGCATCGCCATAGGCCGGAATCAGCACCGCGCCGTTGACGATGAGGTAATTCGCGTACGAGGCCGCCAGGCGGCGCTCGCCGTCGCGTATGGGTTGGGGCCAGGGCAGCGGAAACAAGCGGTAGGGCCTGCCGTCGGCGGTGCGCAGCGCGGCCAGTTCCTGCGCCATGGCGGCGAGTTCGGCGTGATGCGGGTCGGAGGCGTCGTCGCAGGCCTGATAGACGATGGCGTCGTCCGGTGCGAAGCGCGCCAGGGTGTCGATGTGGGCATCGGTGTCATCGCCTTCGAGGTAGCCGTGGTCCAGCCACAGCACGCGGCGGGCTTCCAGGCTGTCGATCAGCTTCTTGTCCATCTCCGCGCGGCTGAGCTGCGGATGGCGCTGATGCAGGCATTTCCAGGTGGTGAGGATGGTGCCGGCACCGTCGGATTCGATGCCGCCGCCTTCCAGCGCCCAGTCCACGCGGCGGTGCGCCGCCGGCACGAACAGGCCGCGCTGGATCAGGCCCTGCACCAGCAGATCGTCGCGGCTGGCCTCGAACTTGCCGCCCCAGCCGGTGAAGCGGAAGTCGGTGAGCTGGAACTGCTTGCGGTCGGCCAGGGTGATGGGACCGGAGTCGCGCAGCCAGGTGTCGTCGTATTCGATTTCGATGAAGCGCACGCGGCCCAGGTTCGCCTGCGCGGTCTTGAGCAGGGTTTCCGCGTGTTCACGCACCGCGGCCGAGGCGACGCAGACGATGGCGTTCTCGAAACGGGTGATGGCGCCGACCAGGGCGACGTAGGTCTGCTCGACCTGATCCAGGCGCTCGGCCCAGTCGGTGTCCGCATGCGGCCAGGCCAGCAATACGGCGGACTGCGCCTCCCATTCGGCGGGCAGGCGCAAGGCATTGGTCGTCACCACGGCATTCCTCTGAATAGGGCAGGGCGCGCGGCGGGCTGCGGACCTGCGCCGGCGCGGAATCGCGCAGCATAGCGGAGCGCAAAGCCACTACCAAGCCCTTGAGTGACAAGGGCTTGCGCTCAGGCGGCCGGAGTGCGGCGGCGGCGGCCGGACGGGCCGGCCGCGGCGGGGTTCAGCGCACCGGCTTGGGGCCGATCTCGTTCGCGTCGGCGCGCTTGGCCACCGCGTCGATCACGTGGGTTTTCTCGAAATAGACAATGAAATTGTCGTATTCCCAGCGGTTGATCACCGGATGCTGCGGGCGGTTGCCGCCGCGCGGATCCAGCTTGGCGCGGGGTTCGCCGAAGCGGCTTTCGACCTGGGCCATGGACATGCCGCGGCTGGGCAGGTTCATGCCGGCTTCTTTCTGGGTGCGCTGCATGAGCAAGGTATCGGCCGTCGCTGCGGGCGCGGCGGCGAACATGGCCAGACCCAGGGCGGCGAGCAGCGGGAACAGGCGGTTGGACATGGGAATTCTCCTCGGCCTTCAGGGGCCAGATGCGGCAACCCGCGTTTTAACAGAAGGTTGCGCGAACTTCCATGAAGCGGTCTCCGCTTTGGTTCAGGTCGGCAAGCTGGGATTCGGGAGTGGGGATTCGGGCTCGGGCTGGCGGCGCTGGAGTTTCTGGAAGGAGGGCGGCTGCCTGGCGTCGAACCCGGAAAACGAAAGGCTGCCGCTGAGCCATTGACGCAGACAAGCACGCGGCTATCAGGCCCGGAAGACAAGGCGCCGCAACAAGGCGGTGGCTGAGTCGAAGAAAGCAAAGCATACAGAGCTGGACAGGCCGGCGACCTGAGTGCGGAAACGCAAAAGGACGCGCAAGGCGGCGACTGGGCTCAGAAAAGCAAAGGGCCGCACAAGGCGGCGGCTGGACCCAGAAAAGCTAAAGGGCCGCACAAGGCGGCGGCTGGAACCAGAAAAGCAAAGGGCCGCACAAGGCGGCGGCTGGAACCAGAAAAGCAAAGGGCCGCACAAGGCGCGGCTGGAACCAGAAAAGCAAAGGGCCGCACAAGGCGGCCCTTTCAGCAGCATACGGCGATTGCCGTGATCTCAGCGCTGGCGCGCCTTGAAGCGCGGGTTGCTCTTGCAGATCACGAAAACCTTGCCGCGGCGGCGCACGACTTTGCAGTCGCGGTGGCGCTGCTTCGCGGACTTCAGCGAATTCAACACTTTCATGGGATAGCTCCTCGAAACAGCTTGCACAAAGACGCGCGAGGATAGCAGGCGCGGCACGGCAATGCAAAGCCCCGGGGCGGCGGGCGTGGAGCGGCCGGCAATGATCGGCAGGTGCATGACAGTTGTCACGCAGAATTATTTACCCGGGTAATATTGACGACGTAAATATCACCCGGGTAAATTGTGGCCACTGGAACGACAGGAGCACGCATGCACCCCCTCAGCCCCATCTACTGCATCATCTTCCACCACCAGCGCCGCATTGCCGCGGGCGAACTGGCCGAGGCGGCGCGGCTGGCCCATAGCCAGCTCGGTCCGCAGGCGGTGGCCGAAACCCAGGTGTTCGACGCGCAGAGCAGCCGCCCCATCGACATCGACTGGCGCGGCAGTGCCGACGACGTCGCCGCGCGCCTGCAGCCGGCCGCGGCGACGGAATCCGGACCGGCTGCCCGCGGACGCCCGCGCCTGGGGGTGGTTTCGCGTGAGGTGACCTTGCTGCCGCGGCACTGGGAATGGCTGGGCGAACAGCCCGGCGGTGCCTCGGTCACGCTGCGCAAGCTGATCGACCAGGCGCGCCAGGCCGACGAGGCCCAGGGGCAGGGCGCCCGCCGCCGCGCGCAGGAATCAGCGCACCGTTTCATGACGGCCATGGCCGGCGATGCCCCCGGTTTTGAAGAGGCCCTGCGCGCCCTGTTTGCCGGCGACCGTCAGCGTTTTGAGCAGTTCACCGGTGAATGGCCGCCGGATGTACGGGAACACAGCCGGCAGCTGGCCGCCGTGGCGTTTGCCGCGTGAGCGGCACTGGCCCGCGCAGCGGCGGTCCGCGGCGCCGTGTCGTCCGTACAGGCGCAAGCCTGGGGTCGGCGCCGCTGGCGCAGGCCATGGTTCTGCGTCATCCGCACAAGCGGTGCCGCCTGGGCGGTTACAGGCCCCGCATGGCCGGGCTTTGCCGCCGCGGCAGTCGGCGCGGTCTCAGCGCCGGTAGGCCTGGGCCAGCGTATTCAGATGCAGCCGCTCCGCATCGCGCAGGAACGGCGCGATCAGCAGCATGACCTGGTAGATGCCCTGGTTGAGGTCTTCTTCGTTGGGATCGGCGCGGGAATTGCGCACCGCGTTGAAGTTCAGCCAGAAGGTGGTCAGCAGCAGCACGTTCTCGGCGCTGGCGCGGATCTCGTCGGCGGTGGCGCGCAGGATCTCGGCCTGGGCCAGCCCCTTGAGCACCTCGGTGGCGCTGCTCGCGGCGCGGTTGAGCATGCGGCCGAAGTGCAGCTTGAGCTTGCGGTTGCGCGAGAGAATGTCGACCAGGTCGCGGTAGAGGAAGCGGTAGTCCCACATGCAGCCGAACACGCTGTGCAGCTGCATCCAGATGTCTTCCAGGTTGGGCAGGCGGTCCTGCGGCACCTGCAGAGCCTGGTCCATGCGCTGCTCATACACCGCGAACAGCTGTTCGACGATGTCGTCCTTGTTGCGGAAGTGGTAGTACAGATTGCCGGGGCTGATCTCCAGCTCGTCGGCGATATGGTTGGTGGTGACGTTCGGCTCGCCCTGGGAATTGAACATCACCAGGGCGATCTCGAGGATGCGCTCGCGCGTGCGTCGGGCCATCTGCGATCTCCGCGCAGCCGTGGGGGCCGGCCTCAGCCGCCCAGCTTCTTCACGAGGTCGACGTACTTCTGCTGCGCCTCTTCCTGCTTGGTGCCCTTGAGCTTGGCCCAGGCTTCGTACTTGGCCGTGCCGACGAAATCGAAGAAGCCGGGCTTGGGACCGGACACGTCGCCTGCGGAGCCCTGCTTGTACAGTGCGTACAGTTTCAGCAGCGTGTCGTTGTCGGGGCGCTCGGGCAGGTTCATCGCCTTCTTTGCCGCTTCCTCGAATTTGCTGGTCAGGTCGGACATGGTTCGCTCTCGGTGATCGGATCCCGCATCTGCGCGTGCGGTGAATGCGAGCTTGTATCACGCGACTCCGGGACGGTCAACGCGATCAATTAGGCGTTTGAAACCCGCTTGGAAAGCGCCCGCCGGCAGGTCTATCTTATGACCCGGAAGGAGAGAAGTGAGGGGATGCGGAATGATCCGCAGCAGGCGCCCGCAGGGCGCTGCGGTCCATTCCGGCTGACTCACTCCCAACGGATACCAGTCCAGGGCGCGCCGCTGTGCCGGTGCGACATCGCAAGGGGAAACGAATGACCTATTTCGTCACCGGCGCCACCGGCTTCATCGGTCGTCACCTCGTCGCCAATCTGCTAAAGCGCAAGGGCACCATCTATTGCCTGGTGCGCAAGGGCTCCAGCGACAAGTTCGAGCAGCTGCGCGAGAGCCTCGGCGCCGACGACAAGCGTCTGGTCGCAGTCAGCGGCGATCTGGCCAAGCCCAGGCTGGGCGTCAGCCCGGCCATGCTCAAGACTTTGAGCGGCAAGGTGCAGCACTTTTTCCATCTTGCCGCCTTGTACGACCTCTCCGCCGATGCCGAGAGCCAGCACGTGGCCAATATGGACGGCACCCGCCACGCCATGGAGCTGGCCGAGGCGGTCAAGGCGGGCTGCTTCCACCACACCAGCTCCATCGCCGCGGCCGGCCTGTATCCCGGCGTGTTCCGCGAGGACATGTTCGACGAGGCCGAGGAACTGGACAACCCATACTTCCGCACCAAGCACGATTCCGAGGGCCTGGTGCGCAAGGAATACCCGCGGCCCTGGCGCATCTACCGCCCCGGCATCGTCATCGGCAACTCGGCCAATGGCGAGATGGACAAGATCGACGGGCCGTACTACTTCTTCCGCCTGATCAAGAAACTGCGCCAGGCCCTGCCGCCCTGGGTGCCGACCGTCGGCCTGGAGGGCGGCCGCCTGAACCTGGTGCCGGTGGACTGGGTCGCCGCGGCCATGGACCACATCGCGCACAAGACCGGCCTGGACGGGCACTGTTTCCATCTGACCGATCCGGCGCCGCGGCGCATCGGCGAAGTGCTCAACATCTTCGCCCGCGCCGGCCACGCGCCGCAGATGACCATGCGCCTGGATGCGCGCATGTTCGCCTTCATTCCCCAGGGCATACGTGCGGCGCTGAGCAGCCTGCCGCCGATCCGCCGCTTCACCAATGTGGTACTGCGCGATTTCGGCATTCCGCGCGAAGTGATGAAGTTCATCAACTATCCCACCCGCTTCGACTGCCGCGAGACCGAGCGCGCGCTGAAGGGGTCCAGGATCAAGCTGCCCAAGCTGGAGGACTACGCCTGGCGCATCTGGGATTACTGGGAACGCCACCTGGATCCGGACCTCTTCGTCGATCATTCGCTCAGCGGCAAGGTCAAGAACCGCGTCGTCGTGGTCACCGGCGGCTCCTCGGGCATAGGCAAGGCGGTCGCGCTGAAGATCGCCGCGGCCGGCGCCAAGGTGGTGATCTGCGCCCGCGGCGAGGAAGAGCTGGCCGTGGCCAAGAAGGAGATCGAGGCCGCCGGCGGCACCTGCTTCACGTATATCGTCGATCTGTCCGACATGGGCAGCTGCGATGCTTTCGTCAAGCAGGTGGTGGCCGACCATGGCGGCGTGGACGTGCTGGTCAACAACGCCGGCCGCTCGATACGCCGCTCCATCGCGCTGAGCTTCGACCGCTTCCACGATTTCGAGCGCACCATGCAGCTGAATTACTTCGGCGCGCTGCGGCTTATCATGGGCTTCCTGCCGGTGATGTCGGAGAAGCGCCGCGGCCACATCATCAATATCTCGTCCATCGGCGTGCTGACCAATGCGCCGCGCTTCTCGGCCTATGTCGCTTCCAAGGCGGCGCTGGATGCGTTCTCGCGCTGCGCCCAGGCCGAGTATTCCGACCTGGGCATCCACTTCACCACGATCAACATGCCGCTGGTGAAGACGCCGATGATCGCGCCGACCAAGATGTACGACCACGTGCCCACGCTGTCGCCGGACGAGGCGGCCGATCTGGTGGTCGAGGCCATCGTCGAGCGGCCGGTGCGCATCGCCACGCGCCTGGGCATCTTCGCCTCCATCCTGTATGCGCTGGCGCCGCGCATGTACGAGATCATCATGAACAGCGCCTTCCGCCTGTTCCCGGATTCGGCCGCGGCCAAGGGCATGGCCGGGCGCGCCGAGCTGGAGCAGCCGACCAACGAGCAGATCGCCGTGGCCGCGCTGATGCGCGGCGTGCATTGGTGAGCTGAGCGCAGTTTCCAGGAAGCGATGGTGCGGGCCGCGGCGTGAGCCGCGGCCCGTTTGATTTTTGCGCCTGATCTGCAGTGCCCGCCGGCGGCGCGAGCCGCCGCCGGCCGTTGCGCCGCGGCCGTCGATTTATGCGGCCGGCGTCTCGCACCGCGCCGCGCAACGCGGTAGCCTTGTCCCAATTGCTCCATTGCATGCGGCGGCCGGCCGCGTGCGCGGCGGCAACCGCCGCCGGTTCCATCGCCGCTTTCCCGACACCGCCGTTGAAGGATGCCTGTCGATGATCTCGGACACCCTGGTCGACCTCTCGCGTCTGCAGTTCGCCGCCACTGCGCTCTATCACTTCCTGTTCGTGCCGCTGACCCTGGGGCTGTCCTTCCTGCTGGCGATCATGGAGTCGGTCTACGTCATGACCGGCAAGGAGATCTACCGGCAGATGACCAAGTTCTGGGGAAAGCTATTCGGCATCAATTTCGCCCTGGGCGTGGCCACCGGCATCACCATGGAATTCCAGTTCGGCACGAACTGGTCGTACTACTCGCAATACGTCGGCGACATCTTCGGCACGCCGCTGGCGATCGAGGGCCTGATGGCCTTCTTCCTCGAATCCACTTTCGTCGGCCTGTTCTTCTTCGGCTGGGAGCGGCTGAGCAAGGTGCAGCATCTGCTGGTGACCTGGCTGGTCGCGCTGGGCTCGAATTTTTCCGCGCTGTGGATCCTGGTCGCCAACGGCTGGATGCAGTATCCGGTCGGCGCCGAATTCAACCCCGACACCCTGCGCATGGAGCTGACCAGCTTTGCCGAGGTGTTCTTCAGCCCCGTGGCCCAGGTCAAGTTCGTGCACACGGTTTCGGCCGGCTATGTCACCGGATCGTGCTTCGTGCTGGGCATCAGCGCCTGGTACCTGCTGAAGAACCGGCATGTGGCCTTCGCCCAGCGCTCCTTCGCCATCGCCGCGGCCTTCGGTCTGGCCTCGGTGCTGTCGGTGATTACCCTGGGCGACGAAAGCGGCTACGAACTGGGCCATGTGCAGAAGGTCAAGCTGGCCGCGATCGAAGGCATGTGGGAGACGCATCCGCCGCCGGCGCCGTTCACCGTGGTCGGCTTCATCGACCAGGAGAACCTGCGCACCAACCATGCGCTGGAAATTCCCTGGATGATGGGCCTGATCGCGACGCGTTCGCTGAGCGAGCCGGTGACCGGGCTCAAGGAGCTCATCGCCGGGCACGAGCCGCGCATACGCAACGGCATGCAGGCCTACGCCGCGCTGCAGCAGCTGCGCGCCAATCCTGGCGATACGGCGGCCAGGGAAATCCTGCGCGAACACGGCGGCGACCTGGGCTACGGCCTGCTGCTCAAGCGCCGCGCGCCGAACGTGGTCGACGCGACCGACGCGCAGATCGCGCAGACCGCACGCGATGCCATCCCGCCGGTGGCGCCGCTGTTCTGGGCCTTCCGCATCATGGTCGGCGCCGGTGTGTTCATGCTGGTGACCTTCGCGCTGGCCCTGCTGTCCACCACGCGGCGGCAGCTGATGCGCCAGCGCTGGCTGCTCAAGCTGGCCGTGGTCACGCTGCCCATGCCGTGGATCGCCTCGGAAGCGGGCTGGCTGGTGGCCGAGCTGGGCCGCCAGCCCTGGACCGTGGCCGAGGTGTTGCCGACCTGGATGAGCGTATCCAGCCTGAGCGTCGGCGACCTGATCTTCAGCTTCTGCGGCTTTGTGATCCTGTATACGGCGCTGCTGGTGGTGGAGCTGTATCTGATGGTCAAGTTCGCGCGCAAGGGGCCGGGCGACGCGCCGGGCTCTTCCGCATCGTCCGCCACGCCGGCCTGAGGAGAACACCATGGGCGAACTGCTGGACTTCCTCATGAGCTACGAGACCCTGCGCCTGGTCTGGTGGCTGTTCCTGGGCGTGCTGCTGATCGGCTTCGCGGTGATGGACGGCTTCGATCTCGGCGTCGGCGTGCTGCTGCCCGTGGTCGCGCGCGAGGACGCGGAGCGCCGCGTGCTGCTCAATGCGATCGGGCCGACCTGGGAGGGCAACCAGGTCTGGTTCGTGCTCGGCGGCGGCGCCATCTTCGCCGCGTTTCCGCTGATTTACGCGGCGGCGTTCTCGGGCTTTTTCGTCGCGCTGATCCTGGTGCTGTTCGCGCTGATCCTGCGTCCGGTCGGCTTCGACTACCGCAGCAAACTGGCCGATCCGCGCTGGCGCGGGTTGTGGGACTGGTGCCTGTTCGTCGGCGGCTTCGTGCCGGCGCTGGTGTTCGGCGTGGCCTTCGGCAACCTGCTGCAGGGCGTGCCGCTGCGCTTCGATCCGGACCTGCGCGTGCATTACGACGGCGGCTTTTTCGGCCTGCTCAATCCGTATGGCTTGCTTTGTGGCGCGGTCAGCCTGTCCATGCTGGTGATGCACGGCGCGGCCTTCCTGCAATTGAAGACCGTGGGCGAGCTGCGCGAACGCGCGCGGCGCTGGCTGGGCCTGGCCGCGCTGGTATACGTGATCGCCTTTGCCGCGGCCGGCGTATGGCTGGCGCTGGGCGTGGAGGGCTACCGCCTGCTCAGCTTCGCAGGCAAGGCGGGTGTGTCCGATCCGCTGGCCAAGACCGTCGCGGTCGAGGCCGGCGCCTGGTTCGCCAACTATTACGATGCGCCCGTGCTGTGGCTGATTCCGCTGCTGGCCTTCGCCGGCGCCGGCCTGGCCTGGTATCTGGCGCCGCGCCGGCCCGGCTACGCCTTCATCGCCTCGGCCACGGCGGTGGGCTGCACCATACTGACCGCCGGCGTGGGCATGTTCCCGTTCATGCTGCCGTCCAGCCTGCAGCCTTCGCACAGCCTCACCGTATGGGATTCGACTTCCAGCCTGCTCACTCTGCGCTGGATGTTCTGGCTGACCGTGTTCTTCCTGCCGCTGATCATCGCCTATACCAGCTGGGTGTTCCGCGTGATGCGCGGGCCGGTGACGGTGGAAGAGGTGCGGCATTCCGACGCGCATTACTGAGGAGTCGCGCAGATGTGGTATTTCGCCTGGATCCTGGGCGTGCTCATGGCCTGCTTCGCCGCGATCATCAACGCGATGTGGCTGGAATTCGAAGGCTATCCGGCCGACGGAGACGAGTCGCGCTGACGCCGCGGCGCGGCTGCGATACGAGGTGGGATGAGCGCTACCCCCGAAGGCCAGGCCCTTGCGCTGGCCTGGTTGAATCGAGTTTGCGCCGGCGTGCGCCGCTGGAGCCTGCTGGCTGTGGCCGCCGGCGTGGCGGCGAGCCTGGCCTTTGCCGGTTTCGCCTTCGCCGTCGCCGCGCTGGTCGCGGCCTGGCTGGGGCCGCCGGCGGCGCCGGACTGGCGCCTGCTGCTGCTGATACCGCTATTGTTGCTGCTGCGCAGCGCCTTGCTCGCCCTGCGCGACTGGGCCGGCGCGCGCGCCGCAGTGGCGTTGCGCGGACAGGTGCGCGGCGAGTTGCTGGATGCGCTACAGCGGCTGGGTCCGCTGCGCAGGCGCGCCGGTGACGACGGCGCGCTGGCGGCGCTGGTGCTGGAGCAGGTCGATGCGCTGGACGGCTATGTGTCGCGCTATCTGCCACAGCGCCATATCGCCGCGCTGGTGCCGTTGCTGCTGATGCTGCTGGCCCTGCCGCAGAGCTGGCTCGCGGCGCTGCTGCTCGCGGTCACCGCGCCCCTGATTCCCGTGTTCATGACCCTGGTCGGCTGGGGCGCGGCCGCGGCGGCCCAGGCCCAGGCCGCGGCGCTGGCGCGGCTCAGCGGCCAGTTCCTGGATCTGGTGCGCGGCCTGCCGACCTTGCGCCTGCTCGGCGCGGTCGAGCGCGGCGCGCAGCGCCTGGCGGCGACTGCGGCGGAATTCCGCCAGCGCAGCCTGGCGGTGCTGCGGCTGGCGTTCCTGTCTTCGGCGGTACTGGAGCTGTTCGCCGCAGTCAGCATCGCCATGCTCGCGCTGTATCTGGGCCTGGCCCTGCTGGGACGCATCGACATAGGCCATTACGGCCGGCCGTTGCGCCTGGATACCGCGCTGTTTCTGCTGCTGCTGGCGCCGGAATTCTTCGCGCCGCTGCGCCAGCTCGGCAGCGACTACCACGCCCGCGCCGACGCCTTGGCCGCGGCGGAAGCCCTGGCGGGTTTGCAGGCGAGGGCGGCGGAACGGGACGCGGCGCCGGCGAGTGCCACAGGGACGCCGGACGATTCGGCGGCGAAGCCGATGCCCATGGCATCGGAGCGGACTGCAGCGATGCCGGCCGAGCGGGCGCGGACTGCTGCGGCCGATGCATCGGCCGCAACGCTGGAACCCGCAGCGCCCGATGAGCGCAAGGTGCAGCGCAAGACGCCGGCACCGGATGCCCCTTCCGCGCCGGCTCGCGCTGGTGGCGTTGAAACCAGTCGCTACGATTCAACGCCGGCGGCCGCCGCGCCGGGCATCGAATTCGACCACGTCAGCCTGCGCTATCCCGACGGCCGCCACGGCCTGTACGAGGTGAGCTTCCGCATCGGCGCCGGCGAGCACGTGCTGCTGCGCGGGCCCAGCGGCTCGGGCAAGACCTCGGTGCTGGCCCTGCTGGCCGGATTTATCGCGCCCACCAGCGGGCGCATCCTCATCGACGGCCAGGACCTGGCCACGCTGGACCGCGCCACCTGGTGGCGCCGCCTGGGCTGGCTGGAACAGCGCCCGGAATGGTTCCGTCTGGCGCTGCGCGACAACGTGCTGCTGGGCCTGGAGCGCGGCGACGAAGACCGGTTGTGGGCTGCGCTGCGGCAGGCCGGCCTGGACGCGGTGGTGCGCGCGCTGCCGCAGGGCGCGGACAGCGTGGCCGGCACCGCGGACGGCAGCCTTTCCGGCGGCCAGTTGCAGCGCCTGGCCCTGGCCCGCGCGCTGGCGCGCGATGCGCGGCTGTGGCTGCTGGACGAACCGCTGGCGCATCTGGATGCGGAAACCGCGCAGGAACTGCGCAGCACACTGGCGGCCGCCGGCCGCGGCCGCACCGTGCTGCTGGCCAGTCATGCGCCGGCGGAAAGCCGCTGGATCGCGCGGGAATTGCGCCTGGAACGCGGGCGCCTGTGTCACGACGGCGTGCCGGCGGCGCGGCAGGGTTGGATATGAAAAAAGCAACTTTGCCGCAGAATTTCAATCTCGCCGGTCTGCTGCGGCGGCAGTGGCCGCGGCTGGCGCTGGCCCTGCTGCTGGGCAGCGGCGCGCTGCTCGCGGCGCTGGCGCTGCTGGCCTATTCCGGACACTTCATCACCGCCACGGCCCTGGCCGGACTGGCCGCCGCGCCGCTGTTCGAGATCTTCCGGCCCGGCGCCATCATCCGTTTCCTCGCCCTGGCGCGCACCGCCGGACGCTACGGCGAGCGCCTGGTCGCGCACGATGCGGTGCTGGGCCTGATGGCGCAGTTGCGCGGCGAGCTGTACGCGCGCCTGGCGCGGCTGGCGCCGGAGCCGCTGGGGCGCTGGTCCGACGGCGACCTGCTGCAGCGCATCGTGGCCGATGTGGAACTGCTGACCCAGGCGCCGCTGCGCGCGGCCCTGCCGCTGCTGGGCGCGGTGCTGGTGCTGTCGCTGACGCTCGCGTTCCTGCTGCTCGTCGATGCGCACGCCGGCCTGGCGGCGGCGCTGTGCCTGCTGACCGCCGCCGTCGCGGTGCCGGCCTTCGCCGCGCGGCGCAGCCGGCGCGACGGCGCCGCGCTGGTGGCGCGCTATGCGCAGCGGCGCGAGGATCTGGTCGATGTCCTGCGCGGCCTGACCACGCTGCTGCTTTGCGGCGCCTGGCCGCAGCGGCGCGCGCAGTGGCAGCGGCAGGATCGCGCGGTGATCCGCGCGGAGCTGGCGCAGCGTCTGCGCGAATCATTCGGCATCAGCCTGGTCGTGCTGCTGGCCGGGATGGCCGCCTGGAGTTTCCTCGCCGTGGCGCGGCCGCAGTCCACCGCGCAGGCGCCGCTGCTGGCCGCGGCCGTGCTCGCCGCGGTGGCCGCGCTGGAAGCGCTGGCGCCGGTCAGCGGCGCGCTGCTGGCCTGGGGCCGGGCGCGTGCGGCGGCGGCGCGGATCGACGCCTTGCTGCAGCAAGAGCCGGCGGTGCATTTTTCGCCGGCGTCTGCGCCGGTGTCGGGATCCCACGCCGGCGCTGTCGCCACAGCACCGGCGCATTCCGCCACGCTGCCCGCCGCTTGCGGCGCCGTGCAGTTGCGTGGCGTGCGCTATACCTATCCCGGCCGCCGCAGCGGCGTGATCGTGCCGGACCTGCGGCTGCCGGCCGGCGGCCGCCTGCTCGTCAGCGGTCCCAGCGGCGCGGGCAAGAGCACGCTGGCGGCGCTGCTGGCGCGGCTGATGGATGCCGACAGCGGCGCGATCGAACTGGACGGCGTCGATCTGCGCGACTACGACGAAGCTTCGCTGCGCCAGCGCGTGGCGTTGCAGCCGCAGCGGCCGCACCTGTTCGCGGCGTCGCTGGCAGAGAACCTGCGCCTGGCCGATCCCGGCGCCGACGAGGCGCGGTTGCGCGCGGTGCTGCGCGCGGTGGCGCTGGAGGAATTTCTCGCCGGCCTGCCGCAGGGGCTGGATACGCCGATCGGCGAATACGGCGCCGGGCTTTCCGGCGGCGAGGCGCGCCGGCTGGCGCTGGCGCGCACCTTGCTGCGCCCGGCGGCGCTGTTCGTGCTGGACGAACCGTTCGAGGGCCTGGACGAATCCACCCGGCAGCAGGTAGCCGCCGGCATCGAAGGCTGGCTGGCGGGGGCCTCGCTGGTGGTGATCTCCCATCAGGATGTGGCGTTGTCGGGCAGCGTCGTGCGACTGCGCCTGTCGGCGGCGCAATGACGAGTTCCAGCTTTGTATTTCCGGTGGATTCGATTCCGGCAAGGCGGCGGACTGCGTTCAATCCGGCGCGGACCTTCCCCTGGCCATGCTGGAAAACACGCCGTCCCGCCGCACCCAGGCGTGGAACAGCGCCGCGGCCAGGTGCAAGAGCACTGTCGCGAACAGCAGTTTCGCCAGCCAGCCATGCGCCGTGCGCAGTACGGCGTACAGCGTGACGTCCTGCGGCAGCAGCGGCGGCAGATGCAAGCCGCCGATCATTTCCACCGGATAGCCGCCGGCCGACAGCATGGCCCAGCCGATCAGCGGCATGGCGATGAACAGCGCATACAGCAGCCAGTGCGAGGCGACGGCGGCGCGGGCCTGCCAGCGCGGCAGGTCCGCCGGCAGCGGCGGCGGCGGATGGCGCAGGCGGTTGCCCAGGCGCAGCAGGGCGAGCGCGAGGATGGCGATGCCCAG
The DNA here is from genome assembly GCF_024437735.1 of Tahibacter harae. GTDB lineage: Bacteria > Pseudomonadota > Gammaproteobacteria > Xanthomonadales > Rhodanobacteraceae > Tahibacter > Tahibacter harae. The sequence goes on from NZ_JANFQO010000021.1 coordinate 59,128, forward strand.
CGGCCGGTGCAGGTCCACCATCCAGGGGCGGTTGTGCACCGAGGCCATCATGGCGACGCCGACGAACAGCATGGCCAGGATCAGCGGCGCCATCAGCCAATGCAGCAGGCGGGCGGCGGCGTTGAAATGGGCGGGTACCGGAAGCTGCGTCGGCGCGCCCGCAACGGCGGCGCCCTGTGCAGAGGGGGCAGACGACGGCGCCGATGCGGCAGGGATGGAGTGCACGGCCGCTGCGGCGGTGCTTTCGTCGGTGCTCATTGCTGCGCTCCCGTTGCGGTCGCCTGTGTCCTGCCGAAGGCAATCTCGCGCTCGCGCCGGTTGAACGAATGCGCATACACGGCCGAGCGCGCGGCCAGGACGGGATCGTCCGAGGCGCTGATGCCGCGCGGGAGGATCAGCGGATCGTAGTTGATGTCGCGGCAGGGGCCGCCGGCCTGGGGCTGGCTGGCGTCCAGCGTCAGCGTGCCGGCGACGATCTGCTCGCGCGCTTCGGGCCAGGGCTGGGACGGATCGTTGACCGGATCGCCGGGCGCGGCGACGGTCAGCACCAGATCCCAGCGCAGCGGGCCCTGGGCGAGACGCGCGGCCAGATCCTGCTGCAGGAAATCCGCATCGGCCTGTTCGCGCTGTTCGGGGCTCAGCGGCTCGAACGCGGCCTGCGGACGGAATGACCAGCGCACGAAATGTTCGCTGCCGTCGGCGGCGTGGAAGCGGAAGGCGTTGACGCCGTTGTACGGCGTATTGGCCCAGCTGTTGGACCAGGGCGCGCTCCTGGCCCACTCCTGGAATTTGCGGGCTTCGGGAAAGCGCCGCGCGAAGTCGGCCTGGCGCGCGGGATCGGGTTTGCCGGTGGCGGGGTCGGGCAGGCTGGCTTCGGCCTGGGCCTGGAAACCTTCGGGCGTGGCGACGACGAAGAACGGAAAACTGTTCATGGCCGTGCGCCATTCCTGGCCGTCGTCGCTGCGCAGCAGCAGGGCCAGGCTGCGCACGCGCGCCTTGGCCTCGGGCGCCTGCGGACTGCCGCCGCCGATGGACAGGCGGCCCAGCACCGGCGTTTCCGTCTGGGCGAACACGCGCGCCGTGGAGAGCTTCTGCGCCGCGCCGTTGCCGCGGAAAACGCCGCTGACGCAGACCCCTTTGCTGTGTGCGCGGCGGAAGCCGGGGTGATTGCCGCCGCCGGCTTCGATGGTGTCGGTCATCTGCTGCGCCGTGAGGCGGCCGCCGGTCCAGCCGGCGGCCCAGGCCAGCGCAGCGCCCAGGCTCAGCACGATGGCGCCTATGCCCAGCAGCGGCAGCAGTGGCGGGCGCGGAGTGGATCCGCCGCCGCCGGCCGCGGCCGGCGGGCGTGGATGATCCGGCGCAGGAGCGGGCGGTGCGGTATCGGGCTCGGGCATGGCGTGATCCTCGGATCGGCGGGGCACGGAATTCGGGCGCTGCCGGTTGCCGCGACCGGCAGCCGGCTAGTGGGCCGCACGCGATCCGGTGTCAAGCACCCGCTGTCTGGGCCGGATCGGCGGCGGCACGTTGCCGCGGGCGCGCACGGCGCGCCGTTCGCCGCATAGGAACGGCGCAGGCGGCGATTTCTTTCAGGCGAGAACGGCGCCGTTACTTCGCCGCCGGCGTCACCCGCCAGATCACGTTGCCCACGTCGTCGGCCACCAGCAGCGCGCCCTTGCGGTCCAGCGCCACGCCGACCGGGCGGCCCTGGGCGTTGCCTTTGTCGTCGAGGAAGCCGCCCAGCACGTCGCGCGGCACGCCGCTGGGCTTTCCATTGGAAAAAGGCACAAAAATAACCTTGTAGCCGCTGGGCGGCTTGCGGTTCCACGAGCCGTGCTGGCCGATGAAGGCGCCGGCGCCGAACGGTGCGGCGAGCAGGCCGTCGCCGTTGAAGGCCAGGCCCAGCGAGGCGGTATGCGCGCCCAGGGCGTAGTCCGGCACCACGGTCTTGGCGACCAGTTCGGGCTGCTGCGGTTCCACGCGCTTGTCCACGTGGGCGCCGAAATAGCTGTACGGCCAGCCGTAGAAGGCACCGTCGCGCACCGCGGTCAGATAGTCGGGCACCAGGTCGTTGCCCAGCTCGTCGCGTTCGTTGACCACGGCCCAGAGCGCGCCGCTGTGCGGCTCCCAGTCCAGGCCCACGGGATTGCGCAGGCCGGTGGCGTAGGGCCGGGTTTCGCCGCTGACGCGGTCTATCTGCAGGATGCGCGCGCGATCGCCTTCCTTGTCGATGCCGCCTTCGGCGATGTTGCTGTTGGAACCGACGCCGACGTACAGATACTTGCCGTCCTTGCTCGCGAGCAGGCTCTTGGTCCAGTGGTGGTTGAGCGGGCCGGGACCGTGCGGCAGCTCGGCCACTTTCGTCGCTGCCGCGCCGATCTGGGTTTCGCCGGCGCGGTAGGCGTAGCGGACCAGCGAATCCGCATTGGCGACGTAGAGGCTGCCGTCGACCAGGGTCATGCCGAAGGGCGAGCTGAGGCCCTGCAGCAGTACGCTGCGCTGCTCGGCCGTGCCGTCGCCGTCGGCATCGCGCAGCAGGGTGATGCGGTTGGGGCTGGGCACGGCGGCGCCGGCCTTCTGCGAGGCGGATTTCATCACCGTGCCCTTGATGCCCTTGGTCGCGCGCGAATCGGGCGGCGCGTTGGTCTCGGCCACGAGCACGTCGCCGTTGGGCAGCACGTACAGCCAGCGCGGATGGTCCAGGCCGCGGGCGAAGGCCTGCACGCTCAGGCCGGCGGCGGCGCGGGGCTTGGCCTCGCCCGACCAGCCGGTGGCCGGGGCGATGTCCACCACGGGGATCAGGGAGCGGTCGGGCTCGGGCAATTCCGGATCCGGGCCGTAGCCGGCCGGCATGTCCTGGGCCTGCGCGGCGGCGGCCGGCAGTGCGAGCAGCATGTGCAGGATTGCCAATTTATAGTTTTTCATGAGCGTGCTCCTGGCGTCGCGGACGGCGGGAGACGCGGCCGCACGGCACAGGCGCGGCCGGTCGGCTGCATACGCTGCGCCGCGCGGCGTTGGCGCGGCGTGATTGCGGAGTCAGGCGTGGATGCGCTCAGCCGGCCTCGTCGTAGTCGATGGCGAGCACGACATAGCTCATGCGGCCGCCCGGCAGCTCCGCGCCGAACTCGTCGTCGACGCGCTTCTTCAGCGCGGCGCGGGCGAGCGGGGAGTCAATGCTGATCCAGCCCCTGGGCGCGTCGGTCTCGTCCGGACCTACGATGCGCAGGCGCTGCTCGCGGCCGGCCTGGTCCTCCAGCGTGATCCAGGCGCCGAAGTAGATCGCGCCGCGGTCGCTGGGGGCGGGCGGGGCTATGCGCAGGGATTCCAGGCGCTTGCCCAGGTAGCGCACGCGCCGGTCGATCTCGCCGAGTTGCTTTTTGCGATAGGTGTACTCGGCGTTCTCCGAGCGGTCGCCCTCGGCCGCGGCGGCGGCCAGGGCGCGCACCACTTCCGGGCGGCGTTCGCGCCAGAGGTGATCCAGCTCGGCCTTGAGTCGTTCATGGCCTTCGCGCGTGATCAGGGCGGTGGAGGCGGCTTGCGGCGGGCGCCAGCGTCCCATGACGTTTCTCTCCGGAACGGGGAGCGGAGAGTAGGAGCCTGCCGGGGCCGAATGCAACGCCGCGCCGCGGCGGCGTTGCGCGTAGAATCCGCCCGTTCCCGGGGGAATCCACTTGCTCATCCTGCCGCTGCACCGCCCGTTCAGCCGGGCGAATTTCCCGTTCGCGACCATCGCCCTGGTGCTGGCCAACGTCTTCGTCTTCCTGTTCCTGCAGGGGCCGGACGATGCGCTTGCCGAAAAGGCCATGACCTACTACGGCCAGACCGGGTTGGGACGGGTGGAAATGCCGCTGTACCAGCAATGGCTGCAGCAGCACCCGGACAAGCGGCGCGAGGAAATGCTCGCGCGACTGGGGGACGAGGGCTCCGGCCTGGTCGGCTATCTGATCCAGCACGATGCTGCCTTCCTCGCCGAGCTGCGCGGCGACCGCCTGATAACGCCGGCGGATGAGCGCTACGCGCAGTGGAAACCGGCGCGGAGCGAGTTCGACCGCCTGTGGAGCCTGCGCTTCGAGGACCGGCATGTGCTGCACTACTCGGAGCTGGAACCCGCGCGCCTGTTCAGTGCGATGTTCCTGCATGGGGATTTCGGTCATCTGTTCGGCAACATGCTGTTCCTGGTGTTGCTGGGGTTGCTGGTCGAAGGCGCGCTGGGGCCGGGGCTGTTCCTGGCGGTGTATCTGCTCGGCGGCGTGGGCGGTTCGCTGTTTTCGCTGTGGTGGCGCTGGGGCGACAGCGGCGCCATGCTCGGCGCTTCCGGCGCCATCGCCGCACTGATGGGCGCCTATTGCGTGCTGTGGGGCCTGCGCAAGGTGCGCGTGTTCTGGTGGGCCTTCGTGGTGTTCGATTATTCCCGCATCACCGCGCTGTGGCTGCTGCCATTCTGGCTGGGCTGGGAGCTGTTCAACCTGCTCGCCAACGGCGATGCCGGCGTGGGCTTCGACGCCCATGCCGGCGGCATCATGAGCGGCGCCCTGCTGGCCTGGGGCGTGCGCGCGCTGGGCTGGGAGCGGCGCGACTTCCTGGATGAAGACGTCAAGGCCGACGCCGCCCAGGCCCATGCCGACACGCTCAAGCTCGCCCACGGCCACCTGGGCAAGCTGGAAGTGGTGCAGGCGCGCAAGCTGCTGGAGGAACTGGACCAGGCCGGCCCGCCGTCGCTGGATGTGCGCGTCGCGCTGTACCGCTGCGCGCGTTATGCGCGCCAGCCCGCGGCACTGCGCGAGGCGGTGAAGCGTGTGCTCGAACTGCCGCTGGTCGACGCGGCGACGGTGCACAAGGTCAAGAGCGTGCTGGATGATTTCCGCAAGGTCGAGCCCCAGGGCCTGGCGCTGGAACCGGCACAGCAGCTGCAACTGGCGCGGGCCTGGTTCCGTATCGGTGCCCAGGCCGAGGCGGACCAGCTGCTGGGCGAACTGGCCGCCCGCGCGCCGGACCAGCCCGGCCTGGCCGAACTGTGCTGGCAGCTGGCCCAGCGCGCGCGCGAAGGTTCGGCCGAATGGCGCGCGCGGCTGGACCTGATCGTGCGGCATTGCCCCGGCAGCGCGCTGGCGCCCAAGGCGCGGTTCCTGCTGAGCCAGGCCTGAGCGGCGTCAGCGCGCGAACTGGGCGAAGGTGACGAAGTGCCCGCCCGGTTCGCGGTAGCCGATCTCGACGGCGCCGTAGAACGTGGTGCGCCGCTGCAGCACGATCTCGCAGCCTTCGAGCGCGGCGGCGGTCTTGTCTATGTCCTCGACCTCGACGAAAAGCCAGGTCTTGTCGCCGTGGAAATGCTGCGCATGGGTGGGCGCGTCGCTCTCGACCGAGGCCACGGTCTGCAGCATCACCTCGACCGAATCCTTCTGCAGGATCACGAAACCCAGCGCATCGCCTTCCGGCACTTCGACGGTGAGCTGGAAGCCGAGACGGTCGCGCCAGAAATCCAGGCTGGGTTCTATGGCCTGGACGAACAGCACCGGCGTGCTGCGGCGGATGACAGGTGTGCTCATGCGGTATCTCCTGGTCTGGACGGAAAACGGATGGACGGGAGGCGGGCGGGTTTGCGCCGGCGGCCGCTGCGCCGCGGCACCCGGACGCGGGACCGTGTTCAGGCCCTGCTGGAGGCGATGATAGACTCCGCCCCCTGCCAACATGGTGTCAGCAGGGAGTCGGGGTATGGCCGGTAAAGCGGATTCGGTAAAAACCATTTTCTATGCGCTGGGCGCCAACTTCGCGATCTTCGTCGCCAAGCTGGTCGCAGCCATCATTACCGGATCCGGCTCCATGCTGGCCGAGGCGGTGCACTCGCTGGCCGACTGCGGCAACCAGGGCCTGCTGCTGCTGGGCCTCAAGCGCGCCAAGGCGCCGCCTTCGCCGGATTTCCCGCTGGGCTTCGGCAAGGCGATCTATTTCTGGTCCTTCCTGGTCGCACTGATGCTCTTCAGCGTCGGCGGCATGTTTTCCATCTACGAAGGCATGCACAAGCTGCAGCATCCCGAGCCGCTGAAATGGGCCTGGCTGGCGGTCGGCGTGCTGACCTTCGGCATCATCGCCGAGGCCTTTTCCATGTGGGGCTGCCTGGTCGAGGTGAACAAGGCGCGCGGCAGCCAGAGCCTGTGGCGCTGGTTCCGCGACAGCCGCCAGAGCGAGCTGATCGTGATTTTCGGCGAGGATCTGGCCGCGCTGCTCGGTCTGGTGTTCGCGCTGGCCGCGGTGCTGCTGACCATGGTCACCGGCAATCCCATGTACGACGCCATCGGCTCCATCGGCATCGGCGTGCTGCTGATCGTGATTGCGGTGTTCATCGCGATCGAGGTCAAGGCGCTGCTGATCGGCCAGGGTGTGGAGCCGCGTACCAAGGAAGCCATGCTCAAGCTGCTCAACGAGCGCGAGGAGGTCAAGCAGGTCTACAACCTGCTGACCCTGCAGCTGGGCCCGGACGTGATGGTCGCGGTCAAGGCGGAAATGGCGCGCTACCTGTCGCCGCGCGACCTGATCGACGACATCAACCGCGTGGAAGCGGCGCTGCGGGCGCAGTTCCCGGAAGTGCGCTGGTGCTTCTTCGAGCCGGATGTGAAGGACTGAGATTCGTTATTCGGGATTCGCGATTCGCAAGAGCGAAACGCGGCTTTGCGAATCCCGAATCCGCAATCCCGAGTCCGGCTTCAACGTATGCCTACGCCCACACCGATGTGCCACTGCACGCGGTCGAACTGGTAGCCGCTGGGCCAGCGGTGCACATGGGCGGCCTCGACCAGCGGGAACACGTAGGCGTGTTCGCCCACCTGGCCGGTGCGGGTGCCGGCGATGCGGCCCGACAGGCTGACGAACAGGCCGTCGGGATAGTCGTGGCGTTCCACATAGCCGGGCAGCAGGATGATGAAGCGGCCCAGCGAGCCGGCCTCGGGCAGCGGACGCTGGGCGCGGTCCAGCGGATAAGCCAGGATGGTGACCTCGGTGCCGTTTTCGCGGTTCTCCAGCGCCAGGATCATGCCGCCCCAGATCACCTCGGCGCCGTTGTGGCGCCCGGGCTCGGCGGCGACTTCGTAGGGCAGGGCGGGGCTGAGCCCCGCCGGCGCCACGATCACCGGCGCGGCGGTGCAGCCGGCCAGCGCCGCGCAAAGTGAAAAAGGAAACAATCTTGCGGATTTCATGCGGCGTGCTCCGGCGGCCAGGCCGCGGCCAGCAGGGCCGGCAGGGCGACGCCGGCGGGCTGGCGCAGGACGATATCGGCGCGCCGGGTCAACGGCGTGGCTTCGAGGTTGATCTCGGCAAAGCAGGCGCCCTGGCGTTTGGCCAGTTCCGGCAGGCCGGCGGCCGGATAGACCAGGGCCGAGGTGCCTACGGCGAGGACCAGGTCGCAGTCGCGCGCCGCGGCTTCGGCGAGGTCCAGCGCTTCCTGCGGCAGGTTCTCGCCGAACCAGACCACGCCCGGCCGGGCCAGGCCCTGCGCGTGATGCGGCGAAGGCGGCGGTTCGCCCGGATGCGCGGCCAGCCATTGCGCGCTGATGGGCAGGCGCGTGACCGAGCAGATGCTGCGCATGATCGCGCCGTGCAGGCAGATAACGGCCGGCGAGCCGGCGCGCTGGTGCAGGTCGTCCACGTTCTGCGTGACCAGGCTCAGCCTGGTCTGCGCGGCGAGGGCGGCCAGGGCGTGATGGGCCGGATTCGGCGCCGCGGCGGCGATCTGCGCGCGGCGCGCCTGGTACCAGCGCCAGACCAGGGCCGGATCGCGGCGGAAGCCTTCGGGCGTGGCCAGGTCTTCGGCGCGGTAGCGCGCCCACAGGCCGGTCTGGGCGTCGCGGAAGGTGGCGATGCCGGATTCGGCCGAGACACCGGCGCCGGTCAGCACCAGCACGTGCCGCGCCTGCCGCAGCCTGGCGGCCAATTCAGAGAGCGGATCCATGGGTACGGAGTTTCGCATGCCCGGCACGCGCCGGGGCCGGCATGACTTCCGGCGCTGGCCGGGTGGGCGGGGCTGCGGCATAACAAAACGTTAAGTCCAGCCTATGGGGTCTCCATGTACATGCAACGCTTGCTCGTCACCGCCCTGGCCGCGGGTTTCGCGGCTGCCGTCCAGGCCGATGAGGGCATGTGGCAGCCTGCCCAGCTGCCCAGCATCGCCGCCCAGCTCACGGCGCGCGGCCTGCAGCTGGATCCCGCCCAGCTCACCGACCTGACCGGCCCGACCATGGGCGCGGTGGTCAGCATCGGCGGCTGCACTGCCTCGTTCGTGTCGCCCGAAGGCCTGGTCGTCACCAATCACCACTGCGCCTACGGCGCGATCCAGTACAACTCCACCGCCGACAACAACCTCATCAGGAACGGCTTCCTCGCCCGCAGCCAGGCCGAGGAACTGCCCGGCGATCCCAACCAGCGCGTCTATGTCACCGACGAGATCCGCGACATCACCCGCGAGATCACCGGCAAGCTCGATCCCAAACTGGGTGGGCTGGAACGCTACCAAGCCATCGACAAGGCGCAGAAGCAGGCCGTGGCCAAATGTGAAAAACCCGGCGTGAAGTGCGAGGTATACACCTTCCACGGCGGCTACAGCTTCCAGCTGGTGCGCCAGCGCGAGATCAAGGATGTGCGCCTGGTGTATGCGCCGCCCGGCGCCATCGGCAAGTTCGGCGGCGATGTGGACAACTGGATGTGGCCGCGCCATACCGGCGATTTCAGCTTCCTGCGCGCCTACGTGGGCAAGGATGGCAGCTCCAAGCCGTATGCCAAGGACAATGTGCCGTTCAAGCCCAGGCATTTCCTGCCGGTCAACGCCGAAGGCCTGAAGGCCGGCGATTTCGTCATGGTGGCCGGCTATCCCGGCCGCACCAACCGCTATCGTCTGGCCGAGGAAGTCGGCGACGCGATCCAGTGGCAGTACCCGACCAATATCCGCTGGTATACCGAGATCCTCGAACTGATCAACGCGGCCGGCGCCAAGGACCCGGCGGTCGCGGTGAAGTACGCCAGCAGCGTGGCCAGTTTCAACAATTATCTGAAGAATTTCCGCGGCCAGCTCGAAGGCCTGGCCAAGGCCCGGGCGGTCAGCTACAAGCGCGGCAAGGAAGAGGCGCTGCTGCAGTGGCTGGGCCGGCAGGACGCCGCCACCGCCGCGCTGGCCGGCGACATCGCCGCGCTGCGCGGCGTGCTGGCGCAGCAGCGCAGCGTGCGCGAGCGCGACCTGTTGCTGACCTATTTCCAGCGCACGGGTCTGTTCAGTGCGAGCTACAACATCTATCGCACCGCGCTGGAACGCGGCAAGCCGGAACTGCAGCGCGAAGCCGGCTTCCAGACCCGCGACGAGGCCAAGCTCGAAGGCAGCCTGCGCCAGCTGGAACGGCGCATGGACCCGGCCGTGGACCAGCGCCTGCTGACCCATTTCCTGCGCGGCTACGTCAAGCTGCCGGCCGGGCAGCGCATTGCCGCGCTGGATACCTGGCTGGGCGCAGCGGCGGATGACGACGCGGCGCTGCAGCAGAAGGTGGCCGCGCTGTATGCGGGTACGTCGCTGATGGATGTGCAGCAGCGCCTGAAGTGGTTCGGCGCCAAGCAGGCGGAAATCGAGGCGGCGCAGGACACCGGCCTGAAGTTCATGGTCGCGCTGATGCCCGACCTGCTCGCCATCGAGAAGGCGCGCAAGCAGCGCACCGGCGACGAACTGCGCCTGCGTCCGCGCTACATGCAGGCCATGATTGCCTACAACCAGTCGCTGAACCAGCCGGTATATCCGGATGCGAACAGCTCGCTGCGCGTGACCTTCGGCCAGGTGCAGGGTTTCCGCAAGGACGGCGTGGAATTCACCCCGTTCACCACCGGCGACGGCATCGTGGCCAAGACCACCGGCGAGGATCCGTTCGACACGCCGGAGAAGGAATACCAGGCCCTGGTCGCGCGCGATTACGGCAGCTACGCCGATGCGCGCGGCGCGCTGCCGGTGAATTTCCTCGCCGATCTCGACATCACCGGCGGCAATTCCGGCTCGCCGGCCTTGGACGCCAAGGGCCGCCTGGTCGGTCTCGCCTTCGACGGCAACTGGGACAGCGTCAGCGCAGACTGGATCTTCGACACCGGCTTGACCCGCTCCATCCAGGTCGATGTGCGCTACATGCTCTGGATCATGGACAAGATCGACGGCGCGCAGAACCTGCTCAAGGAAATGGGCGTCGCGCGCTGAGGCCGGCGCTTCCTGCACCGCGTCCGACGCGGGCGCGGTGCAGGAAGCCGCGATTTTTCAACGGGGCGGCGTGTCGGCCGTGCCGTAGCGGGCTGAGAAGATGGCCGGTTCCGCGGTGGCGCAGGAACGCCATCGCATGAAGCCGGCGCGCGCGACAGCGCTGCCGGCCCGGCTCAGGACTCGTGCTTCGCGCCGGGCAAAGCCTCCCAGCGCTTCCGCAGCGCATCGCCGGCCGGGCGTTGCTGCATGGGTTCGCGTATCCGTTCGGCCAGCGCGTGGCTGGCTTCCTTTTCGCCCTGCCGCGCCAGCAATTCGGCCAGGCCCAGGCGGGCTTCGAGCAGGGCCGGCAGCCCGGGCGCGGCGCCCTCGACGGCGATGGCCAGGGCCGCCTCGAAATGCGCGCGCGCCGCGGCGTCGTCGCCATTGGCCATTTCCAGCGCGGCCACGTTGGCCTCGCGCTCGATCAGATCGGGATGTGCGGCCGGCAGCAGTGCACGGCTGCGCGCCAGCGCGGTGCGCAGCAGCGGCGCGGCCTCGCCGCGGCGGCCGGCCAGCAGCAGGCTCTTGCCCAGCGCGCCGCGGGCGCGCTGGGTTTCGGCGGAGTCCTCGCCGCGCGCCGCCTGCAGCAGCGCCAGCGCGCGGCGGCCGTCGGCGATGGCTTCGTCGGCGCGCGCCAGCTGGCGCAGCGCGACGGCGCGGGTCTGCAAGGCCGCGGCAGTGACGCCGCGCCAGTCGCCTGCGGCCTGGTCGAAGGCGGCAATTGCCTGCGCGGCCATGTCGGCGGCCTCCGCATAGCGCAGTTGCAGGCCCAGTGCGGTGGCGAGGTTGGTGCGGATCTGCGCGATCTGCGGATCGTCTTCGCGGTAGATCGCCTGGCGCAGGCGCAGCGCTTCGCGCAGCGGCGCCTCGGCTGCGGCGCCGTCGCCGCGTACCAGAGCGATCAGGGCCAGGTTGGCCAGATGGCGCGCCTGGGCCGAATTGGGCTGGCGGTAGACCTTGGCGTCGATGGCGACCGATTCGCGCAGCGCGGCCTCGGCCTCATCCAGGCGGCCCAGGCTGCGCAGCGGCTCGCCCAGGTTGCTCAGGCTGTTGCTGAGGTTTACGTGCGCCGGTCCGAACAATTGCCGGTTGAGCGCGACAGCTTCGCGCAAGTAGGGCAGGGCTTCGGCCGCGCGGCCGGCACCGCCCAGCGTGGTGCCCAGATCGTTGAGACTGATCGCCACCTCCTTGCCCGGCGGCTGTTCCAGCTGCCGCCGCAGGCGCAGCGCCTGCTGCAGTTCGGCCACGCCCTCGTCGACCCGCTTGCGCTGAGCCAGCACCACGCCGAGCAGATTGCGCAGGCGCGCCTCCAGGGCCAGGTCGCGGCCGGCGTTGAGTGACAGGCCGCGCTGCAGCAGCGTCTGTGCTTCTTCGTAGCGGTTGCGGCGGCGCTGCAGATAGGCCAGTTCGTACACGCTGTCGGCCAGTGCGCCGTTTTCGGTTGCGCCGGCCTGTTCGTACAGGCGTATCGCGTCGCGCAGCAGCGGCTCGGCCTCGTCGTGCAGGGCCAGCTGCACATGGATACGGCCCAGTACGCGCAGCAGATCGGCCTGCAGCAGCGGCTGCGCCGCCAGTTCGCTGCGCGCGCGGCCGGCGCCGCGGGCCAGCAGTTCGCGCGTATCCGGCACCTGGTCGGCGGCGGCGCCGGGCACGGCGTTCTCGAACAGGCCGGTGAGGAAATCCTGCACCGCCGCGCCGCGGCGCGAGGCTTCTTCCACGCGCCGGGCCTGCACGACTACCGCGGCCATGCCGGCGAGCAGGGCCAGCGCCGCCACGGCCGCCAGCGCGACCGCGACGCGGTTGCGGCGCAGAAACATATAGAGACGATAGCCGCGCGCCCCCGGATGTGCGGCGATGGCGCGGCCCTGGCGCCAGGCGGCCAGGTCGTCGGCCAGGCGCTGCACGCTGGAATAGCGCCGCGCCGGCTCCTTCTCCAGCGCCCGCGCCAGGATGCGGCTGAGATCGCCGCGCACCTGGCGGCGGAACGCGCGCGCACTGGTCGCGCGCGCGGCCAGGCGCGCGGCGCGTTCGGCCTGGGCCGTGTCGCGCGGGGTTTCCTGGGTGGTGCGCGCGATCGCGCTGGCCGGCGGCAGGAACGGCGCATTGCCGGCGATGCGCCCGGCGGCGACGGCGTCGTGGCGCGGCACCGCGTAGGGCAGCACGCCGGTGACCAGTTCGTAGCCGATCATGCCCAGCGAATACACGTCGGCGGCGACGCCGGCCGGCTCGTCGCCGAACTGCTCCGGCGCGGCGTACTGCGGCGTCAGCGCGCGGCGGCCGCCGGCGCCGGTGAGGCAGGTATCGTCGCCGTCGCCCTGCAGCAGGCCGGCGATGCCGAAATCCAGCAGGCGCACCTGGCCCTGGTCGTCGACGAGGATGTTGCCGGGCTTGAGATCGCGATGCACGACCAGCTGGCTATGCGCGTATTCGACCGCGGCGCAGACGTCCTGCAGCAGGGCGATGCGCGCGTGCAGGTCCAGCCGCCGTGCGTCGCACCAGGCGGTGAGGCTGCGGCCCTGCACGTATTCCAGCGCGAACCAGGGCCGGCCATCGGGCGCAATGCCGCCGTCGATGAAGCGCGCCAGATTGGGATGCGACAGGCGCGCGAGGATGCGCCGCTCGCGCAGGAAGCGTGCCTGCACTTCGTCGAAATCGTGGCCGCGGCGGATCAGCTTGATCGCGACGCGCTGGCGGAAATCCGCCTCGCGCCGCTCGGCCTTGTAGACCACGCCCATGCCGCCGCGGCCCAGGCGTTCGAGGATGTGATAGGCGCCGAGGCGGCTGCCGATCAGGGCATCGCTGTCGGCGGCGGCGTCGTTCCCGGCGTCTTCACCGTCTGGTGCCTCCAGGCTGCTTTCTATGGCCGCGGCCTGGGCGAACAGGGTTTCCACTTCGCGCCGCAGCGCCGCGTCGTCGCCGCAGGCGGCGGCCAGATGCGCCGCGCGCTGCACCGGCGCCAGATCCAGCAGCTCGCGCACAACGGCCAGGGCGCGGCGCGTGCGCTCATCCATGGCGCGGACCGTTCAGCCGGCCAGGCGGCTGCGCAGCCATGCCTGTGCCGTGGCCCAGTCGCGCTGCACCGTGCGCCGGGTGACGCCGAGCGAGGCCGCGATCTCGGCCATTTCCAGGCCGACGAAATAGCGCAGTTCCACCACCTGGGCCATGCGCGGCTCGGCGGCTTCGAGTTCGCCCAGGGCCTGGTCGAGTTCGGCCAGGTCGGTGTGTTCGGGAATCGGCAGGTCCAGCGCCTGGGCGAAATCGTCGCGGCGCCAGCCGCCGCCATGCTTGCCGCTCATGCTGGTGCGCAGGCGGCTGACCAGGCGCTGGCGCATCATGCGTGCGGCCGCGTTGAACAGGTGGGCCGAGTCGTGCAGTTGCAGGCCCGGACGCTCCAGCAGGCGCAGCAGTACGTCGTGCACCAGGGCCGTGGTCTGCAAGGTGGTATGGCCGGACTTGTGGCGCAGCTGCGCCGCGGCGATGCGGCGCAGGTCCGCGTAGACCAGCGGCAGCAGGCGGTCCAGTGCCGCGCTTTCGCCGGCCTGCCAGCGCTGCAGCAGCTGGGTGACGTTGTCGCCGTCGGAATGCTCCATGCGGCGAACATAGCGAAGCGGCAGGGATACGGCAAAGCGGGAACAGGACATCCGGCATGCGCGGCCTCGGGCGGGGACTGGGCGGAAACGCGCGCCGGCGGCGGGATGTGTCATGCCCTGCACCGCCGATGCGGAACAGTACGGACGCGCGGCGGCGAGGCAGCGGACGCGCCGTGTGCCGGCGTCGCAACTGCCGCAGTCCGGCGCAGTCCGGCGCAGCGCGCCGCTACAATCGCCGGATGCCCGCACTCGATACACGTCCGCCTGCCGTACTGCTGATGGGGCCTACCGCCTCGGGCAAGACGGCGCTGGCCTGCCTGCTGTCCGAACGCTTTCCGCTGCAGCTGGTCAGCGTGGACTCGGCCCTGGTCTACCGCGGCCTGGACATCGGCAGCGCCAAGCCGGACGCGGCCACGCTGGCGCGCTATCCGCACCGGCTGATCGATATTCGCGATCCGGAACAGGCCTATTCGGCCGGCGAATTCCGCGACGACGCCCTGCGCGAGATGGCGCAGATCAGCGCCGCCGGGCAGGTGCCGCTGCTGGTCGGCGGCACCGGGCTGTACTTCCGCGCGCTGACGCGGGGCTTTTCCGACCTGCCCACGGCCGATGCCGAGCTGCGTGCCCGGCTGCAGGCGCAGTTGCAGGCGCAGGGCCTGGCCGCCCTGCACGGCCGTCTGGCGGCGCTGGATCCGGCCGCGGCCGCGCGCATACGCCCGGGCGACACCCAGCGCGTGCTGCGCGCACTGGAAGTGATCGAACTCAGCGGCCGGCCGCTGAGCGAACTGCAGCAGGGCGGCGGCGCGCGCGCGCCTTACCGTTTCCTCAAGCTGGCCCTGGTGCCGGCCGAGCGCGCGCCGCTGCATGCACGCATCGCCGTGCGTTTCGAGCAGATGCTGCGCGAGGGCCTGGTCGAGGAAGTGCGCGGCCTGCGCGCCCGGCCGGGCCTGCATGCGGATCTGCCGTCCATGCGCGCCGTCGGCTACCGCCAGGCCTGGCAATACCTGGACGGCGAGTTTCCGCTGGCCGAGCTGCGCGACCGCGGCGTGTTCGCCACGCGCCAGCTGGCCAAGCGCCAGATCACCCTGCTGCGCAGCGAACTCGACGCGCGCTGGCTGGACCCGGAGCGGGACGGCCTCGCCGGGCGTGCGGCGGATGCGCTGGAACTATTTCTGTCCGGAGCCGGCCCGGTGTCGATTTCATAACCGGTTCGACATTCTCGCCGCATTCAAGACGGGTTAAGATCCGGCGACTTGGACCGGGGCGCCGGGTTTCTTCCGGGGCGCTTTCCCCCAGCTGCTATTTTTTTCCGGTTCGCTGTTCAGGAGAATACCAATGTCAAAAGGGCAGTCCCTGCAAGACCCGTTTCTCAACGCCCTGCGCCGCGAGCGCGTGCCGGTGTCGATCTACCTCGTCAACGGCATCAAGCTGCAGGGCACGATCGAATCCTTCGACCAGTTCGTGGTGCTGCTGCGCAATACCGTGAGCCAGATGGTGTACAAGCACGCCATTTCCACCGTCGTGCCCAGCCGCAACGTACGCCTGGGCGACAACGGCCATCACGGCCACGGCCCCGGCGAGCACGCCGAAAGCGCCGAGCATGCCGACCACGGCGAAGGCTGAGCGCCCTGTACGATAGGGCACGCCGGGGCGAGCGCGCCGTACTCGTCCAGACCACGCGCGCAGGCGATCCGGATGCGCAGGCGCGCCTGCAGGAGTTCGCCGAACTGGCGGCCTCCGCCGGCGCCAGCGTGGTCGGCCAGGTATTCGCCCGGGTCGACCAGCCCAATGCGCGCTTCCTGCTGGGCACGGGCAAGGTGGAGGAACTGCGCGAACTCAAGCTCGCCAGCGCGGCCGACCTGATCCTGGTCAACCACAGCCTGAGCCCGGTGCAGGAACGCAATCTGGAAAAGTATTGCGAATGCCGCGTGATCGGCCGCACCGGGCTGATCCTCGACATCTTCGCCCTGCGCGCGCGCTCGCACGAAGGCAAGCTGCAGGTCGAGCTGGCCCAGCTCAAGCACATGGCCACGCGCGCGGTGCGCGGCTGGAGCGGCCTGGACAGCCAGCGCGGCGGCTCCATCGGCCTGCGCGGCCCCGGCGAGACCAAGCTGGAGCTGGACCGCCGCCTGCTGCGCGGCCGTATCCAGCAATTGCAGGAGCGCCTGGACAAGGTTTCGCAGCAGCGCGAACAGACCCGCCGCGGCCGCCTGCGCAACGCGGTGCCGCTGGTATCGCTGGTCGGCTACACCAACGCCGGCAAGTCGACCCTGTTCAACCGGCTCAGTGGGGCGGAGGTGTATGCCGCCGACCAGCTGTTCGCCACGCTTGATCCGACCCTGCGCCGCATCGAAGGCCTGCCGAGCGGCCCCTTCGTGCTGGCCGACACGGTGGGCTTCATCCGCGACCTGCCGCACGACCTGGTCGCGGCGTTCCAGTCCACCCTGGCCGAGACCCGCGACGCCGACCTGCTGTTGCACGTGGTCGATGCTTCCGAGGCCGAGTCCGAGCGCGCCCAGCGCATGGACGACGTGGCCGCGGTGCTGGCGCAGATCGGCGCCGACGACATTCCCCAGATCCTGGTCTACAACAAGGTAGACCGCGTCGACGGCGCGCAGCCGCGCCGGGACGACGTCGCCGGCGGCACGCAGCCGCGGGTATGGCTTTCTGCCGCGCAGGGGCTGGGACTGGAGCTGCTGCGCGCAGCCATCGCGGAAAAACTCGGCCAGGACCGGCTGCGCCTGCAATTGCCCCTGTCCGCGGGCCAGGGCCGCCTGCGCGCGCGCCTGTACGAGGCCGGCGTGGTGCTGCAGGAAAGCAGCGACGAGAACGGCGGCTGGCAGCTCGCGCTGGATGCGCCGCGCGCGCGGCTGCAGGCGCTGTACGGCCTGCCCGACGGTGACGGAAGCTACTTGCGCGCGGCGATAGAGCCTGCGGCGGATGCGGAACCCGTGCAGGATGCGTGAAAACCGCCGCCGCCGCGCGCGGTCTGCGCGCCGGATCGCGGCTACGGCCCTTGACTCTGCCCGTTGCGGCCCGACTTCCTCCTGCAGTCCGAGGTTTGGCGTCAGACGTGTTTGAATTCCATCCCCGTCTAGTACAATCCTGCCGCAATCCGTCCCGACGACGCGCAGCGTCCGTCCTCCGCGGTTGCCGATCGGACAACCGTAATTCCCTCAGTTCCTGTACTCCTTACAAACGGCGCGCCGGCGACGGCACGACAATTTCGAGGTCAACTCATGGCATGGAATGAGCCGGGCAAACGCGACCCCTGGCGCGGCAATCAGAAAGGCCCGGATATGGAAGACACGCTGCGCAAGCTGCGTGAGCGATTCGGCAATCTTTTCGGCGGCGGCGGTGGCGGCGGCAGTTCCGGCAACGGTAGCGGCGGCGTGCTGATCGCGGTGGTCGCCATCCTGCTGGCCTGGGTGGCGCTGGACAGCTGGAGCGTGATCAACGCCCGCGATGTCGGCGTGGTGCAGCGCTTCGGCAAGAAGACGCGCGTGATGAGCCCCGGCTTCAACCTCAAGTGGCCGCGCCCGATCGAGACCGTGACCAAGGTCAAGATCAAGGACGTGCGCCTTCTCGCCGACCAGGTGCGCATGCTGACCATGGACGAGAACATCGTCCTGATCGATTTCAATGTGCAGTACCAGGTCAACGACGCAGAGAAATTCCTGTTCCAGGTGAAGAATGTCGAGGACCCGACCCTCAAGCACGCCGCCGAGAGCGCAGTGCGCCAGGTCATCGGCGGCAGCGCGATGGACACCATCCTTTCCGGCCAGGGTTCCGAGCTGGTCGCGGAAACCAAGAAAGTGCTGCAGGCCACGCTGGATTCCTACGAAGCCGGCATCACCGTGACCGAAGTGAACTTCCAGGCCGTGGCGCCGCCGCACGAAGTCAAGGAAGCCTTCGACGACGTGACCAACGCGCGCGAGAACAAGCAGCAGACCGAGAACGAAGCCCAGGCCTATGCCAACCAGATCGTGCCCGAGGCGCGCGGCCAGGCCGCCCGCATCAAGGCCGAGGCCGAAGGCTACCGTGCCGAGCGCGTCGCCCGCGCCGAAGGCGATGCGGACCGTTTCAACCAGTTGGTGGCGCAGTACAAGGCCGCGCCGGAAGTCACGCGCAAGCGCCTGTATCTGGAAACCATGCAGCAGGTGCTCAAGGACAGCGTGAAAGTGGTCGATTCCAGCGAAGGCCGCAGCCTGCTGAATCTGCCGCTGGACCGGCTGGTGCCGGCGTCGACCACGCTGGCGCCGGGCGCCGGCGTGCTGCTGCAGGCTGACGACGCGACGCGCAACCGGGGAGGCCAGTAATGA
This sequence comes from Tahibacter harae, assembly GCF_024437735.1. Taxonomy (GTDB): domain Bacteria; phylum Pseudomonadota; class Gammaproteobacteria; order Xanthomonadales; family Rhodanobacteraceae; genus Tahibacter; species Tahibacter harae. Next base: position 77,289 of record NZ_JANFQO010000021.1, read on the forward strand.
AATCTTTTGCCGCCATGCTGGCCGCGCTGCTGGTGCTGCTGGGCATCAATTCCACCTTCGTCGTGCGCGAAGGCGAGACCGCACTGCTGCTGCAGTTCGGCCGCATCGTGCGCGCCGGCTACGACCCGGGCCTGCAGTGGAAGCTGCCGTTCGTGCAGCAGGTGCTGCGCTTCGACAAGCGCATCCTGGGCCTGGACACCAAGCCGGAGCGCTACCTGACTTCGGAGAAGAAGAGCGTGCTGGTCGATTTCTACGTCAAGTGGAAGATCGACGACGTCGCGCTGTTCTACGGCGCCTCCGGTGGCGACGAAGGCCAGGCCACGCTGCGCCTGACCCCGATCGTCAAGGACGCGCTGCGCTTCGAGTTCAATGCGCGCCCGCTGCATGAGCTGATCGCCGACGGCCGCGTCGACATCACCACCCATGTGCGCGACAAGGCCGACGCCGCGGCGCGTTCCTCGCTGGGCATACGCATCGTCGACGTGCGCATCAAGGGCATCAATTTCCCCGAGGAAGGCACGGTGCTGGCATCGGTCTACGACCGCATGCGCGCCGAGCGCAAGCAGGTGGCCAACGACCTGCGCGCGCGCGGTACCGAAGCCGGCGAAACCATCAAGGCCGACGCCGACCGCCAGCGCCAGGTGCTGCTGGCCGAGGCGACCAAGGAAGCGCAGTCCATCCGCGGCCAGGGCGATGCCAAGGCGGCGGAGGTCTATGCCCAGGCCTACGGCAAGGATCCGGAGTTCTATGCGTTCACGCGCAGCCTGGAGGCCTACCGCGAGTCGTTCCGTAACGGAAATGGCGTATTGCTGCTGGACCCGAAATCGGAACTGTTCCGTTATTTCGATGCCAGCAAATAGCGTGTGAAGGATCTGAATGCCGCGCTGTGCCTGGTGTTCGTGATCGAGGGCCTGTTCCTGTTCGCGCTGCCGGGAGCCTGGAAGCAGGTGATCGAACGGATGCAGGCGCTGGGTGAACGCGAGCTGCGCGTGGCCGGCGCGGTAATGATCGTGGTGGGCCTGCTCGCGCTCCAGCTGGTGCGCCGGCTGGGCTGAAAAACAGGGCCGCGCGCGTGGCGCGCGGCCGGGAAATCCGCAGGCCGCGGCGGCGCGAATGCGCCGGCGCGGCCGCTTTTCGTTCCTAGTTTGAGGTGAGAATCATGGGCAAGTCAGTCGTTATCCTCGGAGCCCAGTGGGGCGACGAAGGCAAGGGCAAGATCGTCGATCTGCTGACCGAGGAAGTCGGCGCCGTTGTGCGTTTCCAGGGCGGCCACAACGCCGGCCATACCCTGGTCATCGGCGGCAAGAAGACCGTGCTGCACCTGATTCCCTCCGGCATCCTGCGCGACGACGCGCTGTGCCTGATCGGCAACGGCGTGGTGCTGTCGCCGGCGGCGCTGCAGACCGAGATCGCCGAGCTGGAAGAGCAGGGCGTGGATGTGCGCTCGCGCCTGAAGATCTCGCCGGCCACGCCGCTGATCATGCCTTACCACATCGCCGTCGATCAGGCGCGCGAGAAGGCCTCGGGCGCCAAGGCCATCGGCACCACCGGCCGCGGCATAGGCCCGGCCTACGAGGACAAGGTCGCGCGCCGCGGCATCCGCGTGGCGGACCTGTTCTATCCCGACCAGCTCGCCGACAAGCTGCGCGACGCGGTCGACTACCACAACTTCGTACTGGCCAACTGGCTCAAGTCCGACACGGTCGATTACCAGAAGGTGCTGGACGAGGCGCTGAACTTCGGCCACTACGTCAAGCCCATGGTCGACGATGTCTCGACCATCCTTTACGACCTGCGCAAGTCGGGCAAGAAAATCCTGTTCGAGGGCGCCCAGGGCTCGCTGCTGGACATCGACCACGGCACCTATCCCTACGTGACCTCGTCCAACACCACGGTCGGCGGCGCCTATGCCGGCTGCGGCGTCGGCGCGCGCGATATCGACTACGTGCTGGGCATTTGCAAGGCCTACGCCACGCGCGTCGGCGGCGGCCCGTTCCCGACCGAACTCAACGACGACATGGGCGAACTGCTGCGCAAGCGCGGCAATGAATTCGGCGCCACCACCGGCCGGCCGCGCCGCTGCGGCTGGATAGATCTGGTCGCGCTCAAGCGCGCGGTGCAGATCAGCGGTATCTCGGGCCTGGCCATCACCAAGCTCGACGTGCTCGACGGCCTGCCTACGATCAAGGTCTGCATCGCCTACGAATACCGCGGCAAGCAGCGCACCCTGGCGCCGCTGGACGCGGCCGGCTGGGACGAATGCAAGCCGGTCTACCTGGAATTCCCGGGCTGGCAGGAGCCGACCTCGGGCGTGCGCGAATTCTCCAAGCTGCCGCCCGCGGCGCGCGCCTATCTGCGTGCGGTGGAAGAGCTGGCCGAATGCCCGCTGGCCCTGGTCGCCACCGGCGCGGACCGCGACGACACCATCATCCTGCGCGATCCGTTCGCCTGAGGACGACAGTCACCGCACCCGGGATGCAGGGATGATGAAGCTCATGAGCGGCAACACCTCGCACGACAGCTTGCTGCAGCTGCTGGACAACAAGACGCTGTCGCCGCAGCAGCGCGTGCGCGTCATCGCCACGGCGACGGCGCTGGACATGATCGTGCTGGTGCTGACCCGCAGCAACGATCACAAGCTGGCCGACGAGATGCAGAACCTGCAGAAGTACGCCGATGCGATCGAGGCCAGCCTGACCGGAGCCAAGCCGGCATGAGCGTGCCCTTCGCCATCCGCGCGCTGGACCACATCGTGCTGCGCGCCCGCGACCAGGACGCGCTGGTGCAGTTCTACCTCGACGTGGTCGGCTGCAGTGTGGAGAAGCGCCAGGATGCGATAGGGCTGGTGCAGCTGCGCGCGGGCAGTTCGCTGATCGACATTGTCAGCATCGACGGCAAGCTGGGCCGCCTCGGCGGCGCGGCGCCCGGCGCGGAAGGGCGCAACCTGGATCACTTCTGCCTGCGCATAGAACCCTTCGACCTGGAGGCGCTGCGCGCACACCTGCGCCTGCACGGCGTCACCCCGGGCGAATACGGCTCGCGCTACGGCGCCGAAGGCGAGGGACCTTCGCTGTACTTCAGTGACAGCGAAGGCAACATGATCGAACTGAAGGGGCCGCCCGGCGCCGTGTGATCAGGTTGCGGCGGCCGGGTCCGCGCTGTCGGCAGATACGCGGACCTTTTCCCGGCGTTTGCGTCGCGCGGCGGAAATGTGGCCGGCTCCGCATGGCTGTTCCTGCCGCATCGCCGCGATGATGCGGCCCATGTCGAGCGGCGCGATGGTCGCGGCGGCGTGTGTGCACGAGAACGCCAACCGTCACCGTGGATTGCCTGCGCCGGACGGCAGCTGCGGCGGCGCGCGCGTGCGGAAAACCAGATGCGCCGGCGCACCAGGCGTGCACGCCGCCGGCATGCGCCGCGCGCGTCGAAAATCAGCGCGGAATTTCTTCGCGCACCTGATTCACGTAGGCGAGGATGTCGCGCGCGCTGGCGCTGTCGCGCAGCCATTCGCGCAGTTCGCGCGCCCGCGCGTAGTCGGCACCCAGGCGTTCGCTCCAGCGCTGTTCGGCGCGGCGCTCGGCCTCGGTGGAACGCACACGGTTCTGCCAGGGCTGGGTGAACACCTGGGTCAGGCGGCCGGAGAGGGCGAGCTGGTCCAGCAGCTGCCATTCGCCGCGGTCCAGCCAGGCTTCGTCGCAATGCACGCACAGATCAATCTGGTTGCCGGCGTCGGCGCTGACGCGGAACTTGGTCATGAAGTGCTGACACTTGGGACAGCACAGCGCGACCGAGGTGTCCTGCACTTCGGCCAGTTCCTGTGCGCCGCTGGCGCTGGCGTCTGCGTCGGGCTGGTTCTCGCGCCAGTGGCGATAGGCCAGCAGCGAGAGCAGGCTGCCGCCGCAACCGTCGCAGGACAGTGCCGGCAGATCGGCTTCGATGCGCGAATGGTTGAGACTGCGATCTTTGCAGCGCGGGCAGTTGATGGCCATGGTGCGAGTCCCTGGATTCCACAGTGGCAGACAGCAAAAAGCCCGCTGTTAGGCGGGCTTTTTGATCTTCAGATTGGTGCCCAGGAGAGGACTCGAACCTCCACGGGTCGCCCCGCTAGTACCTGAAACTAGTGCGTCTACCAATTCCGCCACCTGGGCAGGTGCTTCGCGTTGCGTTGTGTTGTCACCGCGAAGGCCGCGAACTATATGGACCGCGGACGAGCTTGTCAACGCTTTGCTTGCAATCAATTCGAATGTCGGCGAGGCTGACTGAATATACTGAGAGAACACATGAAGAAATCACGTACCACGACTCCCACGCGCGAAGGCGCGAAGAAGAAATCCGGACGTCCCGGCTGGATGCCGGAAGCCGGCGCCGGCAGACGCGGCGGCGAAGCTTCCACCACGGCCGCTGCACCCAAGCCTGCGGCGGTGCGCAAGATGGCGGCACTGGCCGCCGCAGCGGCCTCGTCGCAGCGCCCGCGCAAGGCGGAGGAAACGCAAGACGTCAGGCCGCGCAAGAGCGCCGCCGCCGCGGCGCCCGCGCCGACGCCGGCAAAGCGCCGCGAGCGCAATGCCAATTCCGCGCCCGCTGCGCGCAAGCCCGCCGCCATGGACGCGCCGGCCGCGCCGCGCAAGCGCAAGGCCGAGGCAGCTCCTTCCACCGTCCGGCAGGCCGCGCCCGCAGCGCGCCGCAAGGCGGCGGAAAGCATCACTGCAACGAAGACGCAGGCGCGCAAGAGCAGCACCGTCGAAACGCCGGAAACCACAGCGCGCTCGCGCAAGCGTGCCGCAGCCAACGACTACGCGCGCGAGCGCGGCGAGCCGGACAATCGCCCGCGCAAGGGCGCCATCGTGCCGGCCGCCGAAAGCATGAAGCCGCGCAAGGGCGCCGTCGCGGAAGCCGCGGAAAGCGCCAGGCCGCGCAAGGGCGCGCCAGCCGGCGTCAGCACCGATCCCTTTGCCGAGCGCGAACAGCAGCGCTACGAACATCCGATTCCCAGCCGCGAAGCCATCCTGGCCTTCCTCACGGCGCAGGGCCAGCTGATGAATGCCGAGGCGGTGGCCCGCGGTCTGCAGCTCACCCATGAACGCGATTTTGCCGCGCTGACCAAGCGCCTCGCTGCGATGCTGCGCGACGGCCAGCTGATCCAGAACCGCCGTGGCGGCTACGGCGTGGCGCAGAAACTGGACCTGCTGCCCGGGGTGGTGCTGGCCAATCCGGACGGCTACGGTTTCCTCAAGCCCGATGCGGGCGGCGAGGATCTGTATCTGTCGCCGTATGAAATGCGCAAGGTGCTGCACGGCGACCGCGTGCTCGGCAGCATCGTCGGCATGGACCGGCGCGGCCGCCGCCAGGGCGCCATCGTCGAAGTGCTGGAGCGGCGTTCGCCGCGTCTGGTCGGCCGCATCGTGGAACAGGACGGCGTGATCCTGGTCGCGCCGGACGACCGCCGCCTGCACCAGGACATCCTGATCGCGCCGGGCAAGGATCAGGGCGCACGCTCCGGCCAGATCGTCGTCGCCGAGATCACCGAGCCGCCGGGCCTGCACCGCGGTCCCATAGGCCGCGTGCTGGCCGTGCTGGGCGAGCGCCTGACGCCGTCGCTGACGGTGGAGATGGCCATTGCCAGCCACGACATCCCGCACGAATGGCCCGAGGCCGTGCTGCGCGAGGCGGAAACGGTAGAGCCCGAAGTCAGCGCCGGCGAGATCGCCGGGCGCAAGGATCTGCGCGGCCTGCCGCTGGTGACCATCGACGGCGAGGATGCGCGCGACTTCGACGACGCCGTGTTCGCCGAGCCGGTGGCCAGCGGCTTCCGCCTGGTCGTGGCCATCGCCGACGTGTCGCACTACGTGCAGCCGGAAACCGCACTGGACGAGGAAGCCTACAAGCGCGCCACCTCGGTGTATTTCCCCGGCTTTGTCGTGCCCATGCTGCCGGAAACCCTGTCCAACGGCATCTGCTCGCTCAATCCCAAGGTGGAGCGGCTGTGCATGGTCTGTGACATGCAGGTCGACCATGAGGGCGAGGTGGTCAAGTCGAAGTTCTATCCGGCGGTGATGCGCTCGCACGCGCGCCTGACCTACAACCAGGTGTGGAAGGCGCTGGGCGAGAAGGACGCCGAGGCGCGCGCGCAGATCGGCAGCCTGATGCCGCATATTGAACAGCTGTACCAGCTGTACAAGGTGCTGGCCAAGGCGCGCAAGAAGCGCGGCGCGATCGACTTCGAAAGCACCGAGGTGAAGTTCCGCCTGGCGCCATCGGGCGAGGTGGTGCAGCTGGGCGCCGAACCGCGCAACGACGCGCACAAGCTGATTGAGGAATGCATGATCGCCGCCAATGTGCAGGCGGCGCACTTCCTCAGCAAAGCGCGCGTGCCGGCGCTGTACCGCGTGCACGAGCCGCCGCCGGAAGGCAAGTATTCCGACCTGCTCGAATTCCTCAAGGATTTCAGCCTCAAGATGCCGCCGGCCGCGGAAGTGGAGCCGGGCGACTTCGCCAACCTGATCAAGAAGATCCAGAAACGCCCGGACGCCAGCCTGATCGAATCGGTGCTGCTGCGCTCGCAGTCGCTGGCGGCCTACGTGCCCGACTGCGGCGGGCATTTCGGCCTGGCGCTGGATGCGTATGCGCACTTCACCTCGCCGATCCGGCGCTATCCGGACCTGCTGGTACACCGCGCCATCCGCCACGCGCTGTCCAAGGCCAAGCCCTCCGCCTATCGCTATTCGCCCACGGCAATGGCGGCGATGGCGGTTCATTGTTCGCAGTGCAGCCGCCGTGCCGAGGAAGCCGAGCGCGACGTGGACGAGCGCTACAAATGTGCCTGGATGGAAAAGCACGTCGGCAGCGAGTTCGACGGCATCGTCTCGGGCGTCACTTCGTTCGGCCTGTTCGTGGAACTGGTCGATTCCAAGGTCACCGGGCTGGTCCACATCACACAGCTGCCCAACGATTACTACCATTTCGATCCGATACGCCACCTGCTCACCGGCGAGCGGCGCGGGCTGAAATTCCGCCTCGGCGACGCGGTGCGCATACAGGTACTGCGCGCCAGCCTGGAGGACCGCAAGATCGATTTCCGCCTGGTTGCCGATGACACGGAGAAAAAGCGGCGATGAGCCACGAGTTGCTGATTGGAATTAACTCGGTCGAGGCGGCGCTGAGCCACGATCCGAAGAACATCGTCGAGCTGTTCATCGAGACCGGCACGACGAATGCGCGCCTGAAGGAACTGTCCGAACGCGCGCGCGACCTGGGCGTGAAGCCGCACGGCCGCACGCGCGAGCTGCTGGACCGCATGACCGGCGGCGGACGCCACCAGGGCGTGGTCGCGCAGTACCGCGCGGCGCCGCCGCGCAGCGAGAGCGAGCTGGCCGGCCTGGTCGAAGCCGCCGGGCGCGAGGCGCTGGTGCTGGTGCTGGACGGGGTGACCGATCCGCACAATCTCGGCGCCTGCCTGCGCAGCGCCGAAGCGGCCGGCGTCACCGCGGTGGTGGTGACCAAGGACAAGGCCGTGGGCATCACGCCCATCGTGCGCCGCGCTTCCGCCGGCGCCGCTGACCGCGTTCCCTTCATCGCCGTGACCAATCTCGCGCGCACCCTGCGCGCGCTCAAGGATGCGGGCCTGTGGCTGACCGGACTGGTCGGCGAGAGCGAGCAGGATTTCTACCGCGTCGATCTGAAGGGGCCTATTGCCCTGGTCATCGGCAGCGAAGGCGAAGGCTTGCGCCGGCTGACGCGCGAACAGTGCGACTACCTCGTGCGCATCCCCATGCGCGGCGCGGTGGAAAGCCTGAATGTGTCGGTGGCCACCGGCATCACCTTGTTCGAGGTGCTGCGCCAGCGTTCGGTGTGAGAATGGCGGCAGGCGTGCGCAGCGGTGCAATGCCGCCGCGGCGGCCGTGCAGGTTGACAACGACTGGAAGGAGCCGCGCTGAGCGCTGGGCGTATTGCATGCGCGGCGAGGCGCAAGGCTCGGACGTATCACTGGTGACGATCACGCTCCGAGCGCAGAGGCCGCGTGCGGTGTGGGCGAGCGGCTCCGCCGCGGCGTTACGTATTGCGCCCGGTTCGCCAGTACGTCGGCACTGAATCGAGTGCCGGGGCCTGTCTGCGGTAGCGACGCATGTGCAGCAGCGACGGAGCGCCGCCGCTGCGGTCACTCAGAACGACTGGGATGTGCCGCCACGGGCGCTGAGCGCATCGGTGTGCAGTTCGTGGCAGGCCGGCAGCAGCCGGGTGGCGGTTTCGATATGGCCGGCCGGCGTAATCACGCTGACGGCTATGGCGCTGGCATGGTCGGCGAAGCAGCCAACCTCGTGCAGGGCGCCGGTGGAGAAGGGCTGGCCGGTGCGGGCGCCGGCGATATGCCATTCATAGCGGTAGTCGCTGCCTTGCGGCCAGGCTTCGCAGCGGAAGCCGGATTCCAGCGAAATGCAGTCGAGCCCGGCAGCGCCGAGGCTGCCCGATAAGATGAGTGCGAGTCCAACCAGACTGCAGCGCAGAAGATCGTTGCCGGAGCGCATGCACTTCCCCCTAAGAAGTGATCGTTGCGGCTCCGCCAGCGGCTAAACATCGCAGCGCAGTCGCCACGCTCAGGGGGCGCGTGGCGACTGCGATGCGACAGGGCGTTGCGGAGCCCGATTATTCCTACTCGGATCGGAAGCCCCTGAGGGCTCACGCAAGGCTGCAGCGGATTGTTACCAAACGTAACGGGGCGGATCAGTCGCAGGCCGGCAGGATGATGCTGGCGTCGGCGGCCGCGTCCAGCGGGCTGGACACCGAGACCACGACCACGCCGCCGTCGCAGCTGAAGTTCTGGGACGACTCGGGATCGCCGGTGATGACGTCGTTGGACTGTTCGCTGGCCCAGCTGTAGGTCAGCGTTTCGCCCTTGGGCCAGGCCTCGCAGGCGTAGCCGTTGCCGCTGCGCTTGCATTCCAGCGAGGGCGCGATGGGCGGCGAGCTGTTGTCGTCCTGGATGACGATGATCGCCGACTTGTTGCACTCGGACGTGCCGTTGAGCTCGGTGCCGATGGGTACCTGGTAGCGATAGCAGCCGTTGGGGCAGGTCTCGCTGCGAAGGGCTTCGCAAAGTTCGATGTCCGCCCGCACCGGCGAGGCGGACAGGAACGCGGCGGCAAGTGCGATGGAAGACAGGCAGGAAGCGAGAGTACGGAACATGGGTAGCCCCCCTTAGGCTAGGGATAGTGTTGAAAACGGTAGCACCGGCCAGGAGAAGCCGATGCTACAACCGTACGCGGAAAACGCCTGGGCAGGGGCTCAGGGCAAGTTGTCAGATTCTGTGCCAGGTGCGGAAACCGCGCTTGATTTCACCAAATCCGCGGCCGTCGTGCAGTAGCTGGCGATGTCCGCCCGCGGCGCCGGCGCGTCGCAGCCCGCCGCGCTGCTGGCCGCTTTGAGCGCGGCGAGGAAGGCGCTGCGATGGCTGGAGTGGGAGTCCGGCAGGCGCGTCAGGTTGTCGGGCTCCAGCAGCAGGCGCAGCGCATCGCCGGCGCGCTGGCGTTTGAGCAGGAACTGGGCGTAGTGGCTGCGCCAGAATACCAGCGGTGCGCGGGTTTCCTCGGCCTTGGCCTCGCCGCGCTGCAGGATTTCGCGATACAGCGCCTCGGCTTCGGCATCGTTGCCGCCGAGGTCGGTAAGGATCTGCGCCAGGTTGAAGGCCGAGCGCAGCGTGTTCTGATGATCGTTGCCGACCGCGCTGCGCCAGGCGGTCAGCGATTCGCGGAAAACCTGGGCGCCTTCGCCGCGTTCGCCGGCTTCCAGCAGCGAGATACCCAGCGACATGCGCGCGGTGGCCGCGGCAATGCTGTTCTTGCCGTAGATGCGGTCGGCTTCCTCGACCACCTGGCGCGCTTCCGGTACCGTGGCCTTGGCGCCGCGCACCCGGCGCAGCGCGTCCAGCCGATACATGCGGATCAGGGTGAGGCGCGGATGGTCGGGCTGCAGTCCGGCGCTCTGCCATGCGAGGGTCTGGTCGAACAAGGCCAGCGCCTCCTGCGAGCGTTCGGACGAGCGCAGGGCGTTGGCCAGCTGCAGCCGCGCCAGGTTGGCGATATCGTCGGACGGCGGGCGTCCGCGCGTGTCGCGCACCGCCTGTTCCAAATGGGCCAGGGCCTGCTCGCGCAGGCTGCGGTGATGGCATAGCTGGCCCATGGCCAGTTGCCATTCCGGCGTCTGTTCCAGTCCCAGCGCCGCAGCCCGGGTCAGGCGCTCTTCCGCCTCGGCGTAGTCGCCCGCGCTGATGCGGGCGCGCGCCTCCAGGATCAGCAGCGCACCCGTGCGGGCCGCGTCGAATCCTGCCTTGGCAGCGGCCTGTCTCGCGCGTTCGGCCAGCTCCGCGGCCTGCGGGCTCAGGCCTACCGCCAGTTCCACTTCCGCCAGGGTGCCGGCCAGTTCGGCATAGACGTCGGGCTGGGTGTCGAACGTGGTTTCCAATGACGGCCGCGCCGCTTCGAGCACGGCGCGGGCGGTGACGTTGGCGCCGGCGACCTGGGTGGGATTGGCCGCGGCGAAGGCGTTCTTGAGCAGGCCGACGGCACGCTGGGCGCGGTCGCGCTCGTGCGTGATGGCGACGTTCTGGCGCAGTATCGCGGCGACCGCGACGAGTACGGTCAGCAGCAGCACCGCACTCAGCGCCGAGGCCACGCGGTGGCGCGCGACGAACTTGCGCCAGCGGTACCAGCGGTCGCTCTGGCGCTCGCGTATGGGCTGCTGGCGCAGCACGCAGTCGATGTCGTGGTCGAGCTGGTCTATGGTGCCGTAGCGCTCGGTCGGCAGCTTGCGCAGGCAGCGCTGGACGATGTGCTCCAGATCGCCGCGCAGCGCCTCGCGCAGTTCGCGCACGTGGTGGAAGCCGCGCGCCTGGGCCAGGGCCAGGTCGGAGTCGAGGACGCGGCCGGCCATGGGCGGTGGCGGCACCTGGCGTATGGCGTGCTCGATCTCGCCCGGCGTCATGTTGGCGAAGCCGAACGGCAGGCGGCCGGCCAGCAGTTCGTACAGCAGCATGCCCAGGGCGTGGATGTCGCAGGCCACCGTGATCGGCCCGCCGGCGAGCTGCTCCGGCGCGGCGCTGGACGGCGTGAGGAAGCGGTCCATGGTCTGGGTGGCGCTGATATCGCCGAGGCGGCCCAGCGGCTTGGCGATGCCGAAGTCCAGCAGCTTGATCTCGCCGTCGTCGGTGACCAGCACATTGCTGGCCTTGATGTCGCGGTGCACGACCAGGTTGCGGTGCGCATGCGCCACCGCGGCCAGCACCTTGCGGAACAACGCCAGGCGTTCGTCCAGGCCCAGCAGGCGCGCGTCGGCCCAGCCGTCTATGGCCTGGCCGCGCACGAATTCCATCACCACGTAGGGCGTGCCTTCCGGCGTGGTGCTGGCGTCGATCAGGCGCGAGATGCCGGGATGATCCAGCGCGGCGAGAATCGCGCGCTCGGTGGAGAAGCGGCGCAGCAGGGCCGGGTGGACCAGGTCGCGGCGCACGAACTTGATCGCCACTTCCTGGGTGAAATCCGGCCCGCTGCGGGTGGCGCGGAAGACGCGGCCCATGCCGCCCTGGCCGATCTCCTGCTCCAGCCGGTAGACGCCGAACTGCTTGCCCGGCTGCAGCGTGTCGCTGTCGCGGGCGTCCAGGCCGGCGCTGACCAGGCCCAGCGGCGTGCGCGGCTGGCTGTCGAGCAGGCTCAGGTCGCGCTCGATCAGGCGGGCCAGTTCATCGGCCAGGCTGGGATCTTCGGCGCGGCAGCGCGCAAGCAATTGCTCGCGGGCGACGGGATCCAGGTCCAGCGCCTCGTCGAACAGCTCGCCGAGGCGGCGTATGCGCTCAGCCGCCGTCTTCATCGCCGGGCACCACGTCCAGCCGCTCGGCCAGCCAGGCGCGGGCGAAGCGCCACTGACGTCCGACCGTGGCGCGGGACGAGCCGCAGACCTCGGCGATTTCTTCCTTGGTCAGGCCGGAGAACAGACGCAGTTCCACGACGCGGGCGGCGTCCGGCGCGGCCTGGGCGAATTCGGTCAGGGCCTGGTCGACGGCGAGCCAGTCGACGTGGTCGCCCTGGGCCGGCGTCTCGCGCTGGTTCATGTCGTCCAGGGCGATGAAGAGCTGGTCGCCGCCGCGCTTTTCCGCCTGCCGCTCGCGCAGGTAATCGACCACGACGCGGCGCATCAAGGTCGCGGCGATGGCATGGAAATGGGCGCGGTTCTGCCAGTTCACGCCCTGCTGCACGTGCAGGCGTTCGTAGGCCTCGTTGGCCAGTTCGGTGGCGCGCAAGGTCAGCGCGTTGCCGTGGCGGCGCACCTGGGCGCGCGCCAGCTCGCGCAATACCGGATAGATATCGGTCGCCAACGCGTCTTCAACACTGCGATCGCCGCGTTTCCAGCGATCGAGCAGTTCGGTGATCGATGACATCGTACAACCCCCTGCTTGCAACGCGCAGTGTAGCCCCTCTGCGGCGGCCCGGGGCAAGCGCCGGCGACGATGACACGATGTTTTCTTCACCGCTGCCGCGGCGATGCATAAATTGCGCGTGAAGACGCTGCCGCGGCGTCAGACGGTTTCGTGCCCGGTCTTGGCGGGCGGCCGCTGGAACGGCATCAGGTGCTGCTGCCAGATGCCGTCGGGCACGGTTTCCAGCTTCAGCACGCCATATTCCTGCGGCCATTCGCCGCGCGGCGGCAGCTGGAACGTACCCATGAGCATGTCGACCACGGGCAGGTGGATGGCGTAGTTCTTGTCCACCCAGGCCCTGTCGCGCACGTGGTGCCAATGGTGATAGCGCGGCAGCACCAGCAGGTATTCCAGCCAGCCGAACGGCACGCGCACATTGGCATGGGCCAGCACGGCCTGTATGCCGACCAGTACCACGTAGGCATTCACTGCTGCCGGCGCGAAGCCCAGCACCAGCAGCGGCAGCAGCACGGCGCTGCGGGTCAGCACGATCTCGACGAAATGCACGCGCGAGCCGGCCAGCCAGTCCATGTGCCGGCTGGAGTGGTGCACCGCATGAAAGCGCCATAGCCAGGGGATGTTGTGATACGCGCGGTGCAGCAGGGCCTGGGCCAGATCGGCGAAGAACACCGCGATCAGGAACTGCAGCCACAGCGGCAGTGCCTGGATCTGCGCCTTGAGGCCGGGGAACGCCGCCAGGCCGGCGAGGGCGCTGGTCGAGGCCGTGACCAGGATCAGGATGAACTGCACCAGCACATGGCTCATGAAGAAATAGCTGAGGTCGGTTCGCCACTGCGGCCGCAGCGGCGACTGCTCGCGGCCCAGGAAGCGTTCCAGCGGCACGAACACCAGGGCGGAGAAGAACAGCGAAATGACGAACCAGTCCAGTCCTAGCGAATACGGCGTTTTTCCTATCGCATCGAATTGCACATTGCTGCCGCCCAGCAGCACGGCCAGGGTGGCGCTGGCCACGCCGAGCAGGGCGACGCGGCGGTTGCGCCCGCGCAGTACCGCCAGGGTGCCCAGCACGAAGGCGGCGATCAGCCCGGCCAGCAGCAGGTGGCGGGCGAAGGCCTCGCTGTAGACCTGGCGGAAATCCTTGCTGGTCATCAGCTGCGGAAAATGGAAGCAGAGCACGCCGATCAGGCTGCCGCAGCCGAGGAAGGCAGCGAGATAGGCCAGCCAGGAACGGCGCGGGGAAGTGGCGGTCACGACGGTTGCTCCATAATCTGTGGAATTCTGCGCCAGGCAAACGCGGGCGCCGGGCTCATCCGAACATGCCGCGGCTTCCGCAGGCAAGACGGCGGGCGCGCCAACGTGGGCGGCTAGAGGAAAAAGCGCAGGCTGACCTCGGCCGAGCGCAGCAGCTGCGGCGGCAGCCCCTGCACCAGCAGCCCGGCCGCCAGCGCATGCGACAGGGCGATGGGCCAGAGGCCGCGTTCGCGCAGCCAGATCGCGCTCCACAGCAGGCCGCCGGCGAAGGTGGCCAGCATCAGCGTGGCGTTCGGCGCATGCAGCAGGGCGAAGACCAGGGCGGCGGCCAGGGCGATCCAGCGCGGCGCCAGGCCGCTGCCGCGCAGCCGTTCGGCGAATACGCGGCAGATCAGCCATTGCTGCAGCGCGGCCCAGAGCACGTACAGCGGCAGTCCTGCCCAGTGCAGGCCCGGCCGGGCGCCGGCGGGGATGGCCAGCAGCACCAGCAGCAGGGCCAGGACCGGTCCCAGGGCCGCCAGCAGCCAGGCCCGCGGCGTGCCGCGCCAAGCGTGGGCCAGGCGTGGCTGGCGCGGGGTCGGCGCGGCGGCGTAGAGCAGGGCCAGGCCCAGCGCGGCCAGGGTCCAGGTATCAAAGTCATCGCTCACGCGCAGACCGGCGACCAGGTACAGCGGCAGGGCGACGGCGGCCAGGGACTGCAGCAGGGCCGCTGCGCGCGGATTGCGTGGCGGACGCCGATACAGGCCGGCGAGCAGAATCGCGGTGGCTGCCAGGGCCAGCCAGGCAGGGATGGACGCGTGTGTGGCGGCGGTGTCCAGCGCAGGATCTGCGCCGGCAGTCGCGGCGGACGCAGTGTGTTCTGCGGTCTCGCTGACGGCGGCAGCCACGGCTTCGGTGTCATGCCGGTATACGACCAGCGCAAACGGCTCGCGCTCGCGCAGCCGGTCGCGCGCGGCAAGCAGCTGTTCCGGCTTCAGCCCGTCCTGGGCTGCGAACAACGGCAGGCGCGGCGGCGCGAGGGCGGCGGCGGCTTGCAGCGGCTGCCAGTCGGCAGCGCCCGGGGGCAGCGGCAGCAAGGCCCCGGACGGCCGCAGCACCACCTCGCCCAGCAGCAGATCCTGTTCCAGCGCGGCCAGGCGCAGGCGCAGCATGGCGGCGCGGTGCGGCGGTGTGGCCAGGCTGCCGTCGTCCTGGCGCCAGGCCAGGGCGTCCAGCGCAATGCTGGCTGCGGCGGGTACTTCTGCGTGGCGCTGCGGCTGGTCCAGTCTTTCGCGCAGCAACAGGAAAAAGGCGGGCAGGGGACGGTCGCTGTCGATCTGCAACCGGCCGAAGCGGCTCAGATCTAGCGCGCCGCGCAGGCGCAGTCCGAGTTCGCAGACTTGGCTGCCGGCGCGCAGTCGCAGGCCGGCCGGTGTGAATTCGTACGCACAGTCGCCGAACACGCGGCCGCCGACCAGATCGCCGCTGTTGCGCAACTGCCAGCGCAACGGCGTGTCGCCGCGCGCCAGCGCGCCGAGGCTGGCCACGGCTTCCGCGCGCAGCTGCCGGGCCAGCTGCCAGCGCGCCAGGTAGTCCAGCCCGGCCAGGCAGGCCAGAACGGCCAGCAGCCACAGCGCGGCTTGTACGGCGCTTGCGCGCATGGGCCGGCGCGGGACTCAGTCGATGATGGCGTCGACCTTGGCCGCGCAGAGGAAATCGTTCAGCGACAGCCCGCCCACGTCGTGGGTGGACCAGCGCATGCGGCAGTAGTTGTAGCCGACTTCCAGATCCGGGTGATGGTCTTCGCGGTTGGCCATCCAGGCGACGGCGTTGACGAAGCCCATGGTGTGGTGGAAATCGCGGAATTTGAATTCGCGGCGCAGCTCGCCCTTGGCCGCATCCACCTGCCATTGCGGGATCAGCCGGCCCAGCTCGGTCTGGCGTTCGGCCGGCAGCGCGTCGGCGGCGCCTTTGCGCGGGATGCAGTGCGTGGCGATCAGTTCGTCCTTGGTCATGACGGGGCTCCGGCGCTGGGAAAGCGGCGAGTATAACGGTGCCCGCCTTGGTCCAGGCTGGAATCAGGACTACAATGGTCCAGATTCAACGGAAGCCGTCATGATCAATATTTCCGAGCGCGCCCAGCAACATTTCCTCAAGCTCATCGACCAGCAAGGCATTCCCGGCCTGGGCATCCGCCTGCGTGCGGTCAAGGCCGGCACACCCGCGGCGGACTGCCAGCTCGAATTCTGCGAAGCGGCCGATCTCGCCGGCGACGAATGGACGGTGGAATGCCGCGGCTTCCCGCTCTATGTCGAAGCCGCCAGCGTTCCCTTCCTCGACGCCGCCGAGATCGACTACGAAACCTCGCCCACCGGCGGCCAGCTCACCATCCGCGCGCCGCGCATCAAGGGCGAAGTGCCGGGCGAGGGCGCCAGCCTGGTGGAGCGCGTGCGCTACGTGATCGAGACCGAGATCAATCCCCGCGTCGCCGCCCACGGCGGCCGCATCAGCCTGGAAGAAATCACCGCCGAGGGCGTGGTGCTGCTGCGTTTCGGCGGCGGCTGCCATGGCTGCGGCATGGCCGATGTGACGCTCAAGAACGGCGTGGAAAAGACCCTGCGCGAGCGCGTGCCGGAAATCACCGCGGTGCGCGACGCCACCGACCATGCCAGCGGCGCCAATCCGTATTTCGCCGCCAAGGCCGAAGGCAAGTCGGCGCTGGCCTGAGCGCGATAGGGCGTCAACGAAAAAGCCCGGCGATGCCGGGCTTTTTCGTTTCACAGAGTGCCGCCGCGATTACTTCTTCGGCGGGTGGCTCAGGTCGGTCAGCTTGGTCGGCAGGCTGGAGTAGTACAGCGCCAGATCGGCGATGCCTTGCGTGGTCAGCGGTTCCACCGACAGCGCCATGATGGCGTTCTTGCGCCGGCCGGCCTTGTACTCGGTGAGCGCGTGTTCGAGATAGTTGCGGTATTGGCCGGCCAGCTTGGGATACTGCGGGTCGGTCGGGTTGCCGTCCGCGCCGTGGCACTGGGCGCAGGTCTGGGCCAGCTTCTTGCCGTTCTCGATATTGCCGGCGGCCTGGGCTGCCGAGGAAACGGCCAGCATGCCGGCCAGCGCGATCAGGGAGAGCGTGCGATTCATCCGTAGCGTCCTCGTGTCTTACTGGGCCAGGCCGGCGAGATACGCGGCGATGTCTTCGATGTCCTGCTTGCTCAGGCTTTCGCCCTGGGCCTGCATGGTCGGGTGGGCGCGCTCGCCGGTCTTGTAGGCGGTCAGCGCGGCGACGAGGTACTCGTAGCTCTGTCCGCCGATGCGCGGCACATGGTAGTTCGGATAGGCATTGGTATAGCCCGGAACGCCATGGCAGCCGTGGCAGGTGTAGGTCTTGAGGCGGCCTTCTTCCTTGTTGCCCGCGGCATGGGCGGTGCTGGCGGCGAGAGCGGCGGTGGCTAACAGGGAAGCAAGCAGTTGCGATCGAGTCATCGGCGGGGTTCCGGCGGGGGCTGTTGCCTGGCTGGTAAAGCCGCGAGTATAGCCTGCGCCCGCGTCCGCGCTCCAGCCGCGTCCGCCCGGATCGTCACAGCCGTTGCTTGTGACTACCGGCTCAAGACGCCGGCGTCCGCGTTTGCGCAGACTGCGTACCTCACCGCGGAGGGGGAAAAACCCGGTGCATCTGCCAGCGCTTTCGCCGTATCCCTGAACCGGCGCCGACTATTGTCACGTTTGGTGATGTAGTCTAGTATAACACCACAATACCAGCACACGGGCCTATCGCCATGCGCGCCTATCCACGTCATTCCGCCTTGCAAGGACGATCGGGAATGTCTCGTAATTTTTTGATTCTTCTCATATCTCTGCTGCTGGTGGCCTGTGGCAAGGGCGGCGACAAGGGCAAGGCGGCGGAAAACGCCCTGGTCCCGGTAGAGGCCGTCACCGCCGCTACCCGGGCCATCGACGCCAGCTATTCCGGCACTGCCACGCTGGAAGCCGACCGCGAAGCCGACGTGGTCGCCAAGACCGGCGGCGTGCTGCTCAAGCTGCTGGTCGAGGAAGGCGACACGGTGCGCCAGGGCCAGGTGCTGGCCCGCCTGGACGATGCCAGCCCGCGCCTGAGCCTGGCCAAGGCCGAGGCCACCCTGCGCAAGCTCGAAGCCGACTACCGCCGCGCCGACGAGATGTTCGGCAAGAAGCTGCTCTCGCTGGAAGAGCACGACAAGATCAAGTTCGACCTGGACAACCAGCGCGCCGCCTACGACCTGGCCCGGCTGGAGCTGTCCTATACCCAGGTCGAGGCGCCCATCGACGGCGTGATCGGCAAGCGCATGGTCAAGGAAGGCAACCTGATCCAGCTCAACCAGGCGCTGTTCCATATCGTGGATTTCGACCCGCTGCTGGGCGTGCTCAACGTGCCCGAGCGCGAACTCAATACCCTGAAGCCCGAGCAGCCGGTGAGCATGGTGGTCGATGCGCTGCCGGGCCAGCGTTTTCCCGGCGTGATCGAGCGCGTCAGCCCGGTGGTCGAGGCGGCCAGCGGCACCTTCCGCGTCACCTGCCGCTTCAGCGCGCAGAACCAGGCGCTCAAGCCCGGCATGTTCGGGCGCATCGACGTGGTCTATGACCGCAAGCTCGACGCGCTGACCATCCCGCGCAGCGCCCTCATCGAGGAAGACGGCGAGACCGCCGTGTTCCTCATCGTCGATGCGCCGCCACCGGCGGCTCCCGAGGCAGGCAAGGACGGCAAGGGCGGCAAGGACGCTGCCAAGGATGCCACGCCCGCCACGCCGGCCGCGCCCGCGCTGCAGGCGCAGCGCCGCGTGGTCCACGTCGGCTTCGCCGATGCGGACTACATCGAAGTGCGCGACGGCCTGAAGGCCGGCGACCGCGTCATCACCGTAGGCCGCAACGCGGTGCGCGACGGCACCCTGGTGCAGGTGCTGGACACCACTGCGCCGGCCGCGCCGCCGGCCGCCGTGGCGACGACGGAGAAGACGCCATGAGCATCGTCGACATCGCCACCCGCCGCCGCGTGACAGTGGCCATGTTCACCCTGACCTTCGTGCTGTTCGGCGTGATCGCGCTGTTCGGCCTCAAGGTCAACCTGCTGCCGGATCTTTCCTATCCCACGCTCACGGTGCGGACCGAATACGAAGGCGCCGCGCCGCTGGAAATCGAGAACCTCATCACCCAGCCGGTGGAAGAAGTGCTGGGCGTGGTCAAGAACGTGCGCAAGCTGCATTCGGTCTCGCGCACCGGCCAGTCCGATGTGATCCTGGAATTCACCTGGGGCACGGACATGGACATGGCCAGCCTGGAAGTGCGCGACAAGCTGGAGCTGCTGCAGTTGCCGCTGGAAGCGAAGAAGCCGCTGCTGCTGCGCTTCAATCCGTCCACCGATCCCATCATCCGCTACGGCCTCATCGCCAAGGGCGAGGACGGCGGCTTCAACGAGGCGCGCCTGAAGCAGCTGCGCCGCTTCGCCGACGACGAGCTGAAAAAGAAGCTGGAACCGATCGCCGGTGTTGCCGCGGTCAAGGTCGGCGGCGGCCTGGAGGACGAGGTCGCGGTGGAGATCGACCAACAGAAGCTGTCCCAGCTCGGCATCGGCGTGGACGAAGTCGTGCAGCGCCTCAAGGACGAGAACGTCAACATCTCCGGCGGCCGCATCGAGGAAGGCTCGCAGCGCTATCTGGTGCGCACCATCAACCAGTTTGCCAAGGTCGAGGAGATGCGCGAGCTGCTGGTCAAGATCGACAAGGGCGTGCCCATCCGCCTGAAGGACGTGGCTCATGTGCACCAGAGCTACAAGGAACGCGAAGGCATAGTGCGCATCGACGGCCGCGAGGCGATCGAGCTGGCCGTGTACAAGGAAGGCGATGCCAACACGGTCAGCGTGGCCACCGGCGTGAAGAACGCGGTGGAACACATGCGCGAGAACAAGACCCTGCCCGAAAGCGCCGAACTCAAGGTCATCGACGACCAATCGCTGTTCATCGGCGCAGCCCTGCATGAAGTGCGCTTCGACGCGCTGCTCGGCGGCATGCTGGCCATCCTGGTGATCTTCTTCTTCCTGCACGACAGCTGGAGCACCTTCATCATCTCGCTGTCGCTGCCGGTGTCGCTGATCACGACCTTCTTCTTCATGGGGCAGGCCGATCTCAGCCTCAACGTGATGTCGCTGGGCGGCCTGGCCCTGGCCACCGGCATGGTGGTGGACGATTCCATCGTGGTGCTGGAGAACATCGCACGGCTGCGCGAGAAGGGTCTGGGCATCGTCGAGGCGGCGGTGCAGGGCACCAAGGAAGTGGGCATGGCAGTGACCGCGTCCACGCTGACCACGGTCGCAGTGTTCTTCCCGCTGGTGTTCGTGCAGGGCGTGGCCGGCCAGCTGTTCCGCGACCAGGCCCTGACCATCACCTTCGCCATGCTGATCTCGCTGGTCGTGTCCATGACCCTGATCCCCATGCTGGCCTCGCTGCGCGGCCGCGCGCCGCTGGCCTATGCGGAGGAACTCAACAACGACAAGCGCGCCAGCCGCCTGGGCTTCCTGCCGCGCGGCCTGGTCTGGCTGTTCGTCGGCTTGTTCCGCGTTATCGGCCGCGTGGTCGGCACGGCGCTGCGCGCGGTGGGCAAGATCGTGCTGCTGCCGTACAACCGCCTCGCCGCGGGCTACGAACGCATGCTGCCCAAGGTGCTGGCGCGGCCCTGGTTTGTGCTGGCCTTCTCCGTGCTGGCCTTTCTCGGCACGCTGGCGCTGGTGCCGACCCTGGGCATGGACCTGATTCCGCAGCTGGCCCAGGGCCGCTTCGAGATGACGGTCAAGCTGCCGCCGGGCACGCCGCTGGCCAACAGCGACGCGCTGGCGCGCGAACTGCAGCTCAAGCACGCGAACGATCCGAACATCGCCACCATCTACGGCGTCTCCGGCGTGGGCACGCGGCTGGACGCCAACCCGACCGAGTCCGGCGAGAACATCGCGCGCCTGCTGATCGCACTCAAACCCGAGGCCGGCGAGGCGGGCGAGCGTGCCGCCATGGATGCGCTGCGCAAGACCATGGCCGGTCATCCCGGCGGGGAAGTGAAATTCTCCCGTCCGCAACTTTTCAGCTTCTCCACGCCGCTGGAAATCGAGATTCGCGGCTATGACCTGGATACGCTGAAGAAGGCCGGCCAGAAGCTCACCGGGCTGATGAAGAACTCCAGCCGCTTTACCGATGTGAAATCCACCGTCGAAGGCGGCTATCCGGAAGTGCAGATCAGCTTCGATCACGACCGCGCCGCGGCGCTGGGCCTGACCACGCGCGCCATCGCCGACCAGGTTGTGCGCAAGGTGCGCGGCGAAGTGGCCACGCGCTACAACTTCCGCGACCGCAAGATCGACGTGCTGGTGCGGGCGCGCGAGGACGACCGCGCCAGCGTGGACGATATCCGCAACCTGATCGTGAACTCGGCCCAGATCGAGGCGGCCAGCGCCGCTGCGGCCGCCGCCGGCCCGGGCCGCGCCGCGGCCGAGGTCAAGCCGGTGCGCTTGTCCGCGGTGGCCGACGTGCGCGCCACCGAAGGTCCCAGCGAGATCCACCGCGTCAGCCAGGAGCGCGTCGCCATCGTCTCGTCCAACCTGGCCTACGGCGATCTCTCCAGCGCGGTGCAGGAAGTGCGCGAGATCATGGCGAAGCATCCGCTCGCCGCCGGCATCTCGGTCAATATCGGCGGGCAGAGCGAGGAACTGGATTCCTCGGTCAACTCGCTGCTGTTCGCCCTGGCCCTGGCCATCTTCCTGGTCTACCTGGTGATGGCCTCGCAGTTTGAATCGCTGCTGCATCCCTTCGTGATCATGTTCTCCATCCCTCTGGCCGCGGTCGGCGCGGTACTGGCGCTCAAGCTCACCGGCAATGCGATCAGCGTGGTGGTGTTCATCGGCCTCATCATGCTGGTCGGCATCGTGGTGAAGAACGCGATCGTGCTGATCGACCGCGTCAACCAGCTGCGCGAGCATGGCGTGGCCAAGCGCGATGCGATCGTGCAGGGCGCCGAGTCGCGCCTGCGCCCGATCGTGATGACCACGCTGTGCACCCTGATCGGCTTCCTGCCCCTGGCCATAGGCCTGGGCGACGGCGCCGAGGTGCGCGCGCCCATGGCGATCACCGTGATCGGCGGCCTGCTGGTGTCCACCTTGCTGACCCTGGTGGTCATTCCCATCGTGTACGACCGCCTGGATTTCCGTGGCGACGCCTGGTTCCGCGCCCGCGCCGAGCGCCAGGCCGCGCGCAAGGCCGAGGCCACGCTGGAGCCGCTGGAGCACACGCCATGAACCTGGCCGACCTCAGCCTGAAACGGCCCGTCACCACCACGATGTTCTTCCTGTCGATGATGGTGATTGGCCTGATCGCGGCCTTCCGCCTGCCGCTGGAACAGTTCCCGGATATCGAGTTCCCGTTCCTGTTCGTGGACGTGCCGTATCCGGGTTCCACGCCGGCCGAGGTCGAGCGCGTACTGGCGCGGCCGATCGAGGAGGCGCTGTCGACCGTGCCCGGCATACAGCGCATGCAGTCGACCTCGCGCGCCGACGGCGTGCAGATCTTCATTCAGTTCAAGTGGGGCAACAGCGTCGCGGTCAAGGCGGTGGAAGCGCGCGAGAAGATCGACGCCATCCGCAAGGATCTGCCGTCGGACCTGCAGCGCTACCAGGTGTTGAAATTCTCCGCCTCGGACCAGCCGCTGCTGCAGTTGCGCGTGTCCAGCGACATCGACATGTCCAATTCCTATGAGCTTCTGGACCGGCGCGCCAAGCGTCCGCTGGAGAAGATCCCCGGCGTGGCCCGCGTGGATATCCAGGGCGTGTCCCCGCCGGAGCTGCAGATCGAGCTGTCGTCGGACCGCATCGCCGCCAGCGGCGTCAGCCTGAACGAACTGTATGCGCAGCTGGGCAAGGCCAATTTCTCGGTCTCGGCCGGGCAGATCCTCGACGGCGGCACGCGCTACCGGGTACAGCCCCAGGGCGAATGGAAAAGCCTGGAGGACGTGCGCAACCTCATCATCAACGGGCGCGGCCTCAAGCTCGGCGACATTGCCACGGTCACGCTCAAGCCCGCGCGCCTGGACTATATGCGCCGGCTGGACAAGCGCCCGGCCATCGGCATCGACATCTACAAGGAACGCAATGCCAACCTGGTCGAGGTCGGCCGGCTGGTGAAGGAAGAGGTCGAGCGCATCAAGCAGTCGCCGGAAATGCGCGGCATCGATGTATACGCGCTGGAGGACCAGGCCAGCGCCGTCACGTCCTCGCTGTACGAGCTGACCGAGGCCGGCGTGATCGGCACCCTGCTGTCGGTGCTGGTGCTGTTCTATTTCCTGCGCGACATCAATTCCACCCTGATGGTGTCGCTGGCAATCCCGATCTGCTTCGTCATGACCCTGGGCTGCATGTACTTCCTCGGCATCAGCCTGAACATCCTGTCCATGATGGGCCTGCTGCTGGCCGTGGGCATGCTGGTGGACAACGCCGTCGTGGTGGTGGAGAGCATTTACCAGTACCGCGAAAAGTATCCGGACAAGCCCTGGTACTGCGCGGTGGAGGGAACTCAGGCCGTGGGTATCGCCATTGCCGCCGGCACCTTCGCCAGCATCGTGGTGTTCCTGCCCAATATCTTCGGTGCCAAGAACCAGATCAGCATTTTCCTGACCCAGGTCGCCGTGGCCATGTCCATCGCCCATCTGGCCTCGTGGCTGGTCGCCGTGACCCTGGTGCCCATGCTGTCGGCGCGCCTGCCCACGCCCAAGTTCGTCGGCCGCAAGACCCTGGTCACGCGCCTGCAGGACGGCTATGCCAACCTGGTCGGCTGGACCCTGCGCCACCGCAAGCTGACCACCCTGGGCGTGGTGCTGATGTGCGTGGTCAGCGTGGCCGGGCCCATGCTGCATGTGAACAGCGACATGTTCCCGGCCGGCGAAGGTTCCACCCTGCGCCTGCAGTACGACCTCAACGGCCTTTACCGGCTGGACGAGCTGAAGAAATCCATCAGCAAGGTCGAGGATTATCTTTTGTCGAACAAGGACAAGTTCGATATCAAGTCGGTCTACAGCTATGCCGACGAGCGCGGCAACGCCATCACCAACGTGATCCTGGTCGATGCCAAGCACAAGAAGCGCAGCTCCACCGCGATCATGGAAGACATCCGCAAGGGTCTGCCGCAGATACCCGTCGGCAAGGCCAGCTTCGACCAGAACCGCGGCGGCGGCAGCGGCGAAGGGCTGCGCGTGTCCCTGGTCGGCGATTCCATGGACCGCCTGCACGAGCTGTCCGAGGCGGTGATTCCGGTGCTGGCCCGGGTCGAAGGCCTGCGCGACGTGCGCACGGCCGAGCGTACCGGCGACCGCGAGGTCGCGGTGCGGGTGGACCGCGAGCGCGCCAAGTCGTATGGCTTCTCCGCCAACGAAGTGGCCAGTTACGTCGGCATCGCCCTGCGCGGCGCACCGCTGAAGGAGTTCCGCAACGGCGACACCGAGATCCCGGTCTGGCTGCGCTTCCAGGGCGCCGACACCCAGAGCGTCGCCGGCATGGCCGACTTCAAGCTGCGCCGCGCCGACGGCACCCTGGTGCCGCTGATGTCCCTGGTCGAGGTGCGTACCCAGGAAGCCGCCTCGGCGATCCAGCGCGACGGCCGCCAGACCTCGCTGCCGATCACCGCCAACCTGGCCCCGGGCACGACCCAGGACGATGCGCGCGCGGCGATAGAAAAGGCGATGAAGTCGGTCAGCCTGCCGGCCGGCTACCGCTGGACCTTCGGCCGCAGCTTCGACGAGGCCGACGAGGCCGGCAAGCAGATGCTGCTCAATACCGTGCTGGCCCTGGTGCTGGTGTATGTGGTGATGTGCGCGATGTTTGAATCGCTGGTGTTCCCGGCGGCCATACTCACGACCTTCATCTTCTCCATCTTCGGCGTGTACTGGCTGTTCTGGATCACCGGCACCACGTTCTCCATCATGGCCTGGATCGGCGTGCTGATCCTGATGGGCGTGGTGGTCAACAACGGCATCGTCATGATCGTCCACGTCAACCAGCTGCGCCACGAGGGCATGCTGCGCGGCGAGGCCCTGATCGCCGGCGCGCGCGACCGCCTGCGGCCCATCCTGATGACCATGGGCACGGCCATCCTGGGCATGGTGCCGCTGTGCCTGAGCACCACCGAGATGGGCGGCGACGGTCCGCCGTACTACCCGATGGCGCGGGCCATCGCCGGCGGCCTGCTGTTCTCCACCGCGGTGACCCTGCTGGCCCTGCCGGTGATCTACGCCCAGCTCGACGACCTGCGCATGTGGGTGCGCCGGGTGTTCCGCGACGCGCGCGAAGGGCGCGTAATGCGTCCGGCTGCGCTCGACTGAGCCCGTGACGCAGCGGCGTGGCGGCCCCCCCGGCCGGCCCCCCCCCCGACGCCACCCCG
>NZ_JANFQO010000022.1 GCF_024437735.1 Tahibacter harae
GGCCGCCTTGGCCGGCGCGGCGGCCGGCGCGGCGGCCGGTGCGTCGGCGGGTGCCGCCTGCCCGGCCGGCGGCGCCGGCGCGGCGCTTTCCTGCGCCCAGCTCGCGCCGCTCAGCAGTGCCGCCAGCAGGACCAGCCTGCGCCACGAATGCTTTGCTGCGGTATTGCCCCTGGAACCCATCTGCACATCCCCTCGCAGTCTGTGGGAGGAAGGCAGTTCTGCATTCCGTCCCGCGGCACGGCCGTCGCCGCGCCCCTGTTCAACGATGCCTGGCGGCCTGTCGCAGGCCGCGCTGGCGCTGGTCCGATTTCACCCCGCCTGCTGCCGCTCCACCTTAGCGCAATCCGCGCCCGTCGCGGAATGCCGGCGCTGCGCAAAATGTGCCTGCAGCAGCGGCAAAAACGCGATCAGCCGCCCCGGAACGGCGGCGGCTGATCGTGACGGTTGCACCCGTACGGCTTACTGGAAGCCGCGCTGGCGCAGCGATTGCGGGGTGAACATGTCCGGCGTGGTCTGGTACGAGAAGTCGTACATGGACTCCTGGTTGTCCAGGCCCGAGACGATGTAGCGGCCGGATTTGAGGTCGTGATGGGTTTCCAGCGTCGACCAGAACAGCGGCACTTCGTAGTAGTTCACGCTGGGCGCCTCGGAATAGCGCCACAGCTTGCCGGCGGCGTCGTAGTGGTCCATCACCAGGATCTGCCAGCTGTCCTCGTCGATGTAGAAGGTGCGGCGCGGATTGATGTGGCGCTGGCCGGCCTTGAGCGTGGCTTCCACCACGTAGACGCGGTGCAGTTCGTAGCGCAGCAGGTCCGGATTGATGAAGCCGGGCTTGACCAGGTCTTCGACCTTGACCTTGTCGCTGTGCGCCTTGTACGAGTTGTACGGCACGTACATCTCGCGCTTGCCGACCAGCTTCCAGTCGTAGCGGTCCATGGCGCCGTTGAACATGTCGGTCTGGTCGTTGGTGCGCAGACCGTCGGACGCCGTGCCCGGGTTGTCATAGGCGACGTTGGGCGCGCGGCGCACGCGGCGCTGGCCGGGGTTGTACACCCACGCCTGGCGCGGCTCCTTCTTGGAATCCAGGGTTTCGTGCACCAGCAGCACCTGGCCGGCCAGGCGCGGCGGCGCGACCACTTCCTGGTAGAAGTAGATCAGGACGTTGTTGATGTCCTTGAGCGTGTTGCCGGGCTTGTAGTAGAGGCCGAGCAGCTCTTCCTTGATGCGCGTCATGGTGTACGCGCCGGTCGCGGTCGGTGCGGCCTGGTTGGCCCAGCGCAGGCCGGCCACGCCCTTGTACTTGAGCTTGTGGTTCCACACGGCCTGGTAGCCAGCGGTGACCGGATCCTTGTCCAGGATCGGGAACGGCACGCCTTCGGCCACGTTGGCGACACCTTCGCCGGCATCGACCAGTTCGCCGGTGGCGGCGTTCTTGATCGACATTTCGTAGGTGCGCGCCGGGTACGAGGCGCTGCGGCGGGTCGGGTAGACCACCATCTTCCAGTTCTTGTACTTCTCGAACATGGCGGCCTGGCCGGCGCCGATCTTGTCGCCCTGTTCCTTGTAGTTGGCCGCGGTGATGGTCAGCACCGGCTTGTCGTCGGCGAAGGGATCCGGGTGGTGGTCGCCCACCTTGTAGCCCGACGGCGGCGAGGTGATGCCGCCCTTCCATTCGGGAATCGTGCCGGCGGCGTTGCCGGCGCGTTCGGCACCCATGGGCGTCAGCGGCGTGCCGCTGACGCCGAGCTTGGCCGCGTCCTGCGGACTGACCTTGGCCAGGGCCGCGGTGGATACCAGCGCCAACGCCACCAGGGCCGCAGTCCGGGTCTTCTTGAGCATCGTCATGTATTTCCCTCCCGCAGAAAACGCTTAGAACGAGTACTTGACCGAGAACGCGACGAAGTCGCGGTCGCTGATCAGGTTCAGATTGCCCGCGCCGAAGAAGTTCGTGTAGCTGACGTCGAAGGCCACCTTGTTGAGGTAGTTGGCTTCGGCGCCCAGCGTGACGGATTTGCGGTCTTCGATGAAGTTGCCGCCGGGGCCCGGGGTGATGCCGTTTACGTCATGGTTGAAGGCGATGCGCGGCGACAGCGTGAAGGCGCCGCCGAAGGCGTTGTTGTAGTCGGCGCGTGCGGCGATGCGGTAGCCCCAGGAGAACGCCGTCGGGAAACCTTCGGTCTGGGTCATCGGGTTGCGCAGCGCGCCGGAGGTCACGTCGTAGCCGCCGCCGGTGTCGGTACCGTCGCCCTGGTAGCGCATCACCGAGGGTTCCGGCAGATCCCAGATATTGGTGAAGCCGACTTCACCCACCAGCGAGATCTGGTCGGCGCCGACGAAGTTGCCCGGGCCGAACACCTTGGTCGCGGTGAGCTGCAGCTGCGAGACCTTGTGGCGTTCCCAGCCGCGCACTTCCTGGCCCGGTGCGAACTGGCCGAGCTGGCTGCTGAAGCGCAGGCCCGGCGCCGGGATCACGGCATTGAGCGGGCTCAGGGCGGCGAACAGCAGTTCCACGTCGTCGATCTGCAGCGGCTGGTTCGGACGGTAGGACAGTTCGCCCTGCAGTGCGACGCCCGGGCCTTCCAGCGGCATGTTGAAGCTGACCGCGTACATGCGGATGTCTTCGGGGTATTCGGCGAAGTAGCGGCCGGTGTTCACCGCCGTGCTGGTCACCGCCGTGCCCGACAGCAGCGGCAGGCGGCTGTGGTAGTTCAGGGCGTAGAAGCCGAATTCGGCGTTGTTGAGCCAGTCGGCCAGGTAGTTCAGGCGCAGACCGTACTGGCCCGAGTCCTTGGCGAAGCGGTCCGGCGAACGCGGCACGGCTGCGCCGCAGGCGGCGGGCTTGAGCGCGGCCGGCAGGTTCGGGTTGTCGGTGCCGGAATTGCCGAAGCAGTAGCCGTAGTAGAAGTCGGGATTGATGACCGGCTGCGGGATGGTGCCGAAGTTCAGCATCACGTAGCTGCCGCCGAGCGTGGCGAAGTCGTTGGTCGAGAAATAGGTACCGGCCGGATCGGCCTCGGTCTGCTCGAACTCGAACATGTACAGGGCTTCGGCCGACAGGTTCTCGGTCAGGTTGAACGAGCCCCAGATCATGTTGACCGGCAGGAAGGCTTCCTTCAGTTCCGCACCGGCCACGCGCAGCTTGGACACGTCGATCGGGTTGATGACGTTGGCGCCGCCCTGGATGAAAGTGCTTTCGCCCCAGCTCACCACCTGCTGGCCGAGGCGGATGGAGCCGGCCTTGTCGCCGATGTTGAAGTTGTGGAAGACGAAGGCGTCGAGGATCTTGGTGTCCTTGCCGACCTTTTCCTTGGCTTCGTGCGAGAGATCGTAGCGGCTGGCGTTTTCCCAGTCGTAGAAGCTGTAGCCGCGGAAGAAGGCGCCGCTGTTGGCGCCGTACATCAGGCTGAGTTCGATGGTGGCCTTGACCGCGTTGGAGAAGACGTCGCCGTCCTGCCACTTGAGGTCGGCGTCGTCGCCGTTGACCGAGTAGCGGCCGCGGGCGGCGCGCTGTTCCGGGCTGCCCAGGGCGAACGGCGGCTGGCTGATGGCCGGATTGAACTGCGCCTTGCCGATCAGATCATCGTCGGGCGAGGCCACGCGCCAGGACACGCCGTAGGTCACGGTGGTATTGACCGTGCCGTGGAAGCCGTCCTGCTCGCCGAATTCGAAGGCCTGGGCGGGCAGCACGGCGCCGCCCAGGGCCAGGGCGACCGCCACGGACAGAGGACGCATGGCGCGGAAGCTGGTGTTCTTCTTCATGTTGGTTATCCCCAAGTTCCTGGTCGCTGCTTACTGCGTCTTGATCACGGAGGTGTCGGTGACCTGCACGGCGGCGCCGCCGCTGACCAGCATGCTGGCCATTTCGCGCTGCATTTCCACCGTGGCCGCGGCCGAGGCGGTCGGATCCAGCAGCGAGCCGTGGTTGCCTGCGGTGAAGCGGGTCGCGCCGCGCACGCCGGTGGCCGACTGCACCGTGCCGGTGATGCTGGACAGGCCCAGGGCGCGGATCAGCGCCTCGGTGCCGGCCAGCGGCGCGCCGGCGACCGTGTTCGGAATGACCTGGTCGGGCAGCACGCTGCCGCCGCCGACGACTTCATGCAGCAGCACGCGCTTGCCGGCCAGGGCGAAAGCGGTATTGAGCGGATCGGCGCCGTCGATCGCCTGCTGGGCCGCGCCCAGGAAGCGGTCGTAGTCCGGCGTGCCGGCGCGCACGCCGGCAGCTTCCAGGCCGGCGCGGATGCGCGGACCGAAGGTGGCCGAACCGTCCAGCAGGCGGGCGATGCCGCCGCCCGGCACGCTGAACACGGCCGTGTTGATGCTGGGCTCGAACGCCGTGAAACTCACGCCGATGATGCTGCCCAGGGACTGGCCGACGAAGCTGATGCGGCCGCCGTCGAAGTCCGCGCCGGCGGCGCCGTCGTAGCTGATGGTCGGGATGGCGCGGGCCAGCGAGAACAGGTCGACGATGCCCTGGCGCAGGTTGTCGCGCGAGGTCAGCAGGCTGCCCAGGTTGATCATGTGCGTGCCGGAGGCATCCGGCTGGCCGTCCGGGCACACGGACTGGCCGGTCGGGCAGGCCGTGCCGTCGTTCTTGACCAGGTCGACGTTGAAGGTGCGCTCATGCGCGCCGGTCGCGGCCAGCGGGGTCGATTCGATATTGAACGGATGGCCCGGCGGCAGGCCGTGCAGCGGAATGTCAATCGCGATCACGGCGAAGCCCTGCGAAGCCAGGGTCTGCGAGATGGCGAAGGCATCGGTGCGGTTGCGCGTGATGCCGTGCTGGTAGATCACGATGGGCCAGCCGGTGGACGGGCGGGTCTTGCCCGAAGCGGCGTTGGGCACGGTCAGCAGCAGCGGGATGGTCTCGGTCTTGGTGGCGACCGGGAACGGATTGGCGAAGGTGACGTTGGTCGAGGTCGACGACAGGCCGGCCTGGTTGAACGGCGGCACGTAGGCGCCCGGCGCGGCCTGCCAGAAGCCGGTCAGCACCGCGGCGGCCTGGGCCTGCGGCGTGGCCGCGGCCGGCGCCTTCAGGTAGTACGGCACGTCGATGGTGCCGATGTAGATGTCGGCGATGGGCGGCAGGCCCAGGCCGAGGTCGCCGATGGTCTTGCCGGTGGGCGCGACGCGGGTCAGCGGAGCCGGCGTCTGGCCGACCTTGCCGACGGCGGCCTGCAGCACCGGGGTGATGGCCTGGGTGGTGAACACCCAGCTCACCACCACCTTGTCGGCGCTGATGCCCTGGCCCGCGGCGGCGGCCAGGTGGGAATTGGTCAGCCGGCGCAGCGGCTCCAGCGCACAGGCGGTGGCGGCCGGCAGCAGCGGTTCGGTCGAGGCGCCGTCCACGCACAGGGCGCTGGTGCGCTTGGACAGGAAATAGGTCTGGTCCGGCGTGGCGTCATTGCCGTTGTTGTCGGTGACGCCGCTGGTGACCACCGCCATGTAGCTGGTCAGCTGCTTGAGCGGCTTGGTCGGCACGATGGCGACGGTGCGGGCGGAACTGTCCGAGGGCGCGATGGCGGTGACGAAATCGCCCGGTGCGGAGAGTTCGCGCACCACGCCGGTGACGCCGCCGCCGGGGCCGCTGAGGGTCACTTCAAATACGCGGATGGTCTGGCCCGGCACCACGGTGCTGGCCTTGGGCGCGGCGGAGAACTGCACCTGGCCCGGGCCTATCGTGCTCCAGCCGTCCAGCGCGTTCACCGCGACCTGCGGATCGGCGAAGTTGTTCGGATTGGCGACCGGGATGTTGAGGGTGAGGTCGGTGGTGCCCGACAGCAGCAGGTTGTTCGGCAGCGGGATCACACGCTGGGCCGGATCTGCATTGGAAGGATCGAAGCGGGCCGCGATCACGCCGGTGACCGGCGTGCCGTTTCCATTGTTCGCCGGCGGTGTCGGCGTGGCGCGGGGACTGTTACTGCCGCCGCCACAGGCGGCAAGCAGCGCGGACGTCAACGCCAGTGCCAAACTCTTTCGGGCCTGCATAGGGAATTCCTTAGCCAAGGTGGATACACAACGCTTTCGTATCTTAGGGAGTTCAAACGCTCGTTGGCAACGCTGATTTAACGAACTCTCCGGGACAGTTTTTACTGTTGCAACGCAACAAATTTAGCTGACTTTGCATTCTTTTCCACAATTCATGATGCATCCGCGACAGCCGCATGACCGGCCGCTTGCGCAGCGGCGATCCAGCAGTCTGGCCCGGGCCTGAAGCTGCGCGGATTGACGCCGAGCAGGGCCTGCAAAGGACCGTTGTCGGCGACCAGATCCTGCTTGAGGCGCTGCACCATGCCGCCGCCGCGGCCTGTGATCCAGGTCACTGCACGCAGAAGATTAATGTCCAGCGGCAGGGCCAGAGTGGGCCGTCCGAGTCCGGCGCGCACGCGGCAGAGCATCTGCGCGTAGCTCAGGCGCTCGCCGCCGCCCAGCTCCAGCACCTGCCCCGCCGCCGTCCCCGCCAGTGCCGCGACGCAGGCCGCGGCCACATCGTCGGCATGTACCGGCTGGCGCAGGCCGCAGGCCGCGGGCAGCAGCGGAAACACGCGCCAGCGCTGCGCGCGCCGCGCCAGCGGGGTGAGGCTGCGGTCCAGGCCCGCGCCGTAGATCAGGGTGGGACGCAGCACGATCCAGTCCACGCCCAGCGCGGCGCAGCGCGCGGCCAGATCCTGCTCGGCCCGGCCCAGGCGCGCGGCCAGTTCGCGCTCGGCCGGATCGGACGAGGCGAGCTTGCTCGCCGCGCTCATGGAACTCAGCGCGACCACGCGGCGCAGCCGGCCCGGCGCCGCCTGCCGCAGCCAGGTGGCGAACTGGTCCAGCGGACCGGCGCTGACGATGCTGTCGCAGTCGGGCATGGCCAGCGCCGCGTCCAGGCCGCCGTGCAGCCAGCGCAAGCCGGCCGCATCGGTGCGGGCGGTGCGGCTCAGGGCGAGGATGTCGTGGCCGGCCGCGCGCAGGCGCGCGAGCAGGAAGCCGCCGACGGCGCCGCTGCCGCCTATGACCAGCACTGCAGACATCGAGGAAATCCCGCGGGAGAAGGCGCGAATGTAGCCGCTGGGCGGCGGCGCGGACAGCTGTGGCGGATCAGTGCGGGATCGCCGGGCTGTGCGCGTCAGGCCCTCGCGGCGGAACAATCGCCGCGGAAACCGCCGCGGTGGCAACGACCGCCAGTGAAACAGCCGCTTTGAAAACGGGCGCGGCGGAAACGGCCATCAACCCTGGAAATGGCCGCCGCGGCGACAGCGGCCGCGGAACAGCTGCCGGAGAACAGCGCGGCACGGATCGCCGCGCGGGAACGGCGGATCAGATCCGCACGCCGCCTACGCCGAACAGCCGCGCCGGCAGCGAGCGGATGCGGCTGAGCAGGGAGTTGGGCAGCTTGGTCTGGGCGCGCACGGTTTCCTCGCTCGGCGTCACGCCGTAGCGGCGCACCGCCTTGGGCTGCTGCTTGAGCTTCCAGTAGCGGCCCAGGGCCGAGTCCACGCTGAGCCGGCACGAACCCATGCGCACGGGCTTGATCAGCATGCGATAGACCTGGCCTTCGTTGATCAGCTCGATCACCGTCTGCGCGTTGGCGCGCTCGGTGATGACGACCGTGGCGATATGCGGGTGGTATTGCTTGAGCGCCTTGAGCATCAGGGTGAGATCGGCGCCGTGGTTGGTCGCGGTCTCGGAAATCACCACGCCGGTCTCGTGCTGTTCCAGCACCTGCAGCGCGCGTTCGGCGGTGCTGGCGAAGCGCACCTGGTAGTGCGGCTGCAGGATCTCGCGCAGGCGCTGCTGCACGGTGGTGTCGTCCTCGATCACCAGCACGCCGACCTGGGAACGCGCGGTGTTCTGCTCGTTCGGGCTGAGCTGGTCGCCGATGGCGGGGGACTCGCGCGCGATCTCGCCGGCTTCCAGCACGAGGGCGCGCAGGTCGGCGTTGATCCAGGGCTTGTTGACGAAACGGTAGACCTCGCCCTCGTTGACCGAGCCGAGCACGGCCTTGAGATCGGAATAGCCGGTCAGCAGTATGCGCATTGCGCGCGGATGCTGTTCGCGGATCTCGCGCAGCACATCCACGCCCAGCATTTCCGGCATGCGCTGGTCGCAGACCACCACATCGACATTGTGCTTGAGCGCCAGCGCCGGCGCCTCGCGCGGCTCGGTCGTGAAATACACCTCGAGATCGCGGAACAGCGCCTTGAGCGCGCGCAGGATGCGCGCCTCGTCGTCGATGAACAGTACCCGCAGCGGCCCCCGGTTGGGGTCGGCGGCGGGCATCTCGAAATCCTGTCCTAACATGTACTGGCCGCCTCAGTGCAGGGTGGGACGCGCCGCTTCCGACGGCAGCATGACAGTGAATTCGGAACCGCGGTTGGGCGTAGTGCGCACTTTGATGGAACCGCCGTGCGACTTGACGATCTTGTGCACGATGGAAAGCCCCAGGCCGGTGCCTTCGCCCGGCGCCTTGGTGGTGAAGAAGGGATCGAAGATCTTGGGCAGCACGTCGTCGGGAATGCCGCAGCCGGTGTCGGCGAAGGCGATTTCCACGCCGCTTTCGCTGCTGCGCGTGGTCACGGTCAGGGTGCCTTCGTCTTCCATCGCCTGGGCGGCGTTGGTGATGAGGTTGAGGAAGACCTGGTTGAGCTGGGAGGGCATGCCGCGCACGCGCGGCACCTGCTGTTCCAGCTTGCGCACCACCTGGATGCGGTCGCGCAGCTGGTGCGCGGCGATCATCAGCGCGCTTTCCACGCCTTCGTTCACATCCATCAGGTCCATGCCGTCGCGGTCGACGCGGGCGAAGCCCTTGAGGTTCTGCACCAGCGAGGCGAGCTGGGTGATGCCGTCGCGCGAATCGGCCAGCAGTTCCTTGGCCTCGTTCAGCAGCGGGCTTTTCTCCACCGCGCGGCGCGCCTCGAACAGGCGGCGGCGGGATTCCTCCACGTGCTTGACCAGTTTGTCCAGCGATTCCTTGTCGGCGCTGAACATCAGGTCCACCGGCTGCTGGCACAGCTGCACGGCGACATCGTAATCCTTGACCAGTTTGCGGTAGTCGTCGAGCAGGTCGCCGACCACTTCCACATTGCTCTTGACGAAGCCCAGCGGAGTGTTCAGCTCGTGCGCGACGCCGGCGACCATCTGGCCCAGCGAGGCCAGCTTGGTGGTGTGGATCACCTGCGCCTGGCTGGACTGCAGCTGCTTGAGTTCGACTTCGGCCTGCTGGTGCTCCGCCGCCAGCTGGGACTTCGCCGCCTCGGCCTGGCGCAGGCGCCAGAACAGCGCTGCCGCCGCTCCCGCCAGGATCAGCACCAGTATGACGAGCACTACAGTCACGAAACTCTCCCCATTACATTCCCCCATGATCCACAGCCCCGCCCTGGCCGTGGTGGATTGCTGGCTGGCGTCCGGCCTGTCAGCGAACCCGGGTGGCTGCATCAAGCAATTGACGGATCCTCGACACGCATCCGTTGCCTACAGTTCCAGCCGCAGTATAAACACGCCTGCCGCCAGCATATTCCGGCTAATGTACCGTCTGTCGGCGCTTTCGTGACCGGGGTCACCGAAAAGCCGCGCCGGCCGCGCGGCCGCCGGGCGCGCCGGCCGATTCCCAGCCAAAAGCGTTTCCCCTAAGCTGCCGACGCCGACTGCGTCCGGAGATTGCGCATGATTGCCCGTATCTGGCGTGGTGTGACCCTGGCTTCCCGGGCCGACGAATACCTCGAACACCTGCGCGAGACCGGCCTGCGCGACTTCGCCCAGACCCCGGGCAACCGCGGCGTGCAGGTGATCCGCCGGGTGCAGGGCGAGCATTGCGAGTTCCAGATCATCTCGCTGTGGGATTCCATGGAGGCCGTGCGCCTTTTCGCCGGCAAGGAAGCCGAGCGCTCGCGCTACTGGGACGCCGACGAGGAATTCCTGCTGGAGATGGAGCCGCTGGTGCGGCACTACGAAGTGGCGGATCAGATTCCGGATCCGACCGCCAGCAGCGGCAAGGACTGAACGCTTGCCGCTGGTCCAGCGCAGCCGCGCGAGGCCCGCAACGCTGTTTCCTGCCTGATCGCGCAATCGGACCGGACGCCGGCGCCCGCCGTCCAAGGCGAGCGCCAGCTGCGCAGCCATTGCGGCCGCACCACTCCGACCCATTGCAGGCGCACTGCGCCCAGCCGTGGGCCGAACTCGCGCCAGAGTGCGTCGCGCCGACGGCGATACAGTCACCGGCAACGCAAGGGCGCGGCGGAAACCGTCAGCAGCATCATGTCCCGGAAAACCAGCAGCGAGACGTCGTTCACCTGCCACCTGCCCATCCCTGTCCGTGACAGGCTCAGCTTATCGGCCGGCAGCGGACCTGTCAGCCGCGCACCGCCGGTCCGCGGCGGTGCGCAGCGGGCGGCATCAGGCCGCCTTCTTGGCCTTGGCCTCCACTTCCAACGCCTCGGCCACGGCCGGACGCGCGGCGACGCGGTCGACGTAGCGGGCGATGGCCGGCCACTGGTTCAGGTCGATATGGAAGTACTTGCTCCAGCCCAGCACCGTGAACAGGTAGGCGTCGGCGACGCTGAACTGGCTGCCGGTGAGGTAATCCTGCTTTTCCAGCACCGGGGCGATCTCGGCGAAGCGCTGCGCCAGCTTGGCCTTCTGCGCGTCCTTGACCGAATCGGGGTTGGCCGGATTGAACAGCGGGCTGAACTGCTTGTGGATTTCGGTAGAGATGAAATTCAGCCATTCCTGCAGGCGGTAGCGCGGCATGCTGCCGTTGGCCGGGGCGAGGCCGGCTTCCGGCTTCTGGTCGGCCAGGTACTGCACGATGGCCGGGCCTTCGGTCAGCACTTCGCCGCTGTCCAGCTGCAGCGCCGGCACATAGCCCTTGGGATTGACCGCGCGGAAATCGGCGCCGTCGGCCGTGGTCTTGCTGGCGAGATCGACCTTGATCGCCTCGAACGGCAGGCCCAGCTCGCGCAGCACGATATGCGGCGACAGCGAGCAGGCACCGGGGGAGAAGTACAGTTTCATGCGGACACTCCTGTGAAAGGGAAAGGCGGGAATCGGAAAGGACACGCACGCCGTCCAGGGACTGCCGTCGCGGCGTGGCGCCGTCAGCAGTTGCGGCTGCGGCACGGCGCGATCAAGGGCACGGGGCGAGCCGGGCCGTGAAAGGACTGTTCACGCTGGTGCAACGGCACGCGCGGCACCGGCCGGACAGCACGGCTGGCGCGGCATGGGACGGGAGTGCGCAGGCGCGGACTGCCGGGTCTTGCCGCTGCGGGCAGGGCGACGGCACCGGCCTTATCCGGACTGCGCCGGCCGCCTAGCCGGCCAGCGCCCAGTCCGCCGCCGCCTCGGCATGGATGCGGGCGGTATCGAAGGTGGGTACGGTCACGTCGCCGGGGCCGACCAGCAGGCCGATCTCGGTGCAGCCCAGGATGATGCCCTCGGCGCCGGCGGCGACCAGTTCGGCCATGACCTGGCGGTAGACCTCGCGCGAGTCCTCGCGCACTTCGCCGCGGCAAAGTTCCTCGTAGATGATGCGGTGCACCGCCTCGCGCCGGGCCGGCGGCGGTACGACCACGTCCAGGCCGTGGCCGGCCAGGCGGCCGCCGTAGAAATCCTGTTCCATAGTGAAGCGCGTGCCCAGCAGGCCGACCCGGACCAGCCCCGCCGCGCGGATGCGCGCCGCGGTCGCGTCGGCGATATGAAGCAGCGGCAGGCCACTGCCCTGCTCCACCGCAGCAGCCACCTTGTGCATGGTGTTGGTGCAGATCACGATGCCTTCGGCGCCGGCCCTGGCCAGCCCGGCGGCGGCTTCGCCGAGTTCGCGCCCGGCCTGGTCCCAGTCGCCGCGCACCTGCAGTTGCTCTATGCCGGCGAAATCGACGCTGTGCATTACCAGCCGCGCCGAATGCAGGCCGCCCAGGCGTTCGCGCACGCGCTCGTTGATGATGCGGTAGTAGGGAATCGTCGATTCCCAGCTCATGCCGGCCAGAAGACCCAGGGTACGCATTGCATGCGGCTCGCAGTGGAGGAATCCGCTGACCTTAGCGGATTTGCCGTGCCGGCTTCAGCCACTGCGCGCGCCAGATCCGGTATGCGATCACGCCATCGGCCGGCAGGCGCCTGGCGCTGGCGCGGGAATCGGGCCGCGCCGGCGCGCAGGCCGCGTCAGCAGGTGCCGCCGCAGCCGGAGTGCAGCGCGCCCACCTCCTGCGCGCTGCCGGCGGCGGACGGAGCTCAGATCGGCAGGCCGGCGGCGTGAGCCAGCTTGACCAGCACGTAGGCCAGCGTGGCGGCGATGGGCAGGGTCAGTATCCAGGCCCAGATCATGCGCTCCACCACCGTCCACTTGATCGCGTTCAGGCGCTTGGCCGTGCCCACGCCCATGATCGCGGCGGAAATGTTGTGCGTGGTCGAGACCGGAATGCCCATGCTGGAAGCCGTCAGGATCATGGTCGCCGAAGCGGTTTCCGCGGCGAAGCCGTGCACCGGATGCAGCTTCACCATCTTGTGGCCCAGGGTCTTGATGATGCGCCAGCCGCCGGCGGCGGTGCCCGCGGCCATCACCACGGCGCAGGCGACCTTGATCCACAGCGCGATCTCCAGATTCTTGGGATCGCCTTCCACGCGCAGGAAATTCAGCCACTGCGGCAGGCCGTCGAGCTGGCCGGCCAGGGTGGCCGAGGCCAGCGCCAGGGCGATGATGCCCATGGTCTTCTGCGCGTCATTGGAACCGTGCGCCCAGCCCATGGCGCTGGCCGAGAGGATCTGCAGCTTGCCGAACAGCGAATTGGCGAAGCGCGGCCGGCCTATCTTCTGCAGCGTGCCCTTGCGGTCGGCGAGGAAGGAGAACAGCGCGAACAGCAGGCCCATGATGACGATGCCGAGGATGAAACCCGCCAGCGGCGAGAGGATCATTGGGATCACCACCTTGGGCAGCAGGCCCTTGCCCTGCCACCAGTGTTCGCCGCCGGGCACGTTCCAGATGATCGCGTCCCAGTTGTCGCCGGCCGCGGCGAAGGCCGCGCCGCAGAGGCCGCCGACCAGGGCGTGCGAGGACGAGGACGGCAAGCCCCACCACCAGGTAATCAGGTTCCAGATCACGCCGCCGGACAGGGCGCAGATCAGCACCATCGAGGTGACGTTGATGACGCCGGTATCGATCAGACCCGAGGCGATGGTCTTGGCCACCGCGGTGCCCATCAGCGCGCCGATCAGGTTCATGCCGGCGGCCAGCATCACCGCCTGGCCCGGGCTGAGCACCTTGGTCGCCACCACGGTGGCGATGGAGTTGGCGGTGTCGTGGAAGCCGTTGATGTATTCGAACACGAGCGCAATGACGATCACGCTGATGACCAGGGTCAGTTCCACGGCGCGGGCCTCAGGAGTTCTTCAGCACGATCGCGTAGACGACGTTGCCGGCGTCGCGGCAGCGGTCGATGGCTTTTTCCAGGATCTCGAACAGATCCTTGCGCAGCAGGAAGCGCACCGGGTCGCTCTCGTTGCGGTACATGTCGCGGTACAGCTCCAGGATCAGGCGGTCGGCCTCGTTCTCGATCGCCTGCAGGCGGTCGTTGAGATCCTTCATCGGCTCCAGCTTCATGGCGCGCAGCTGGCCGACCATCTGCTCCAGCACCTCGCAGGCCTTTTCCAGCATGCGTGCGCGGGAGACGAAATCCACGTCGCCGAGGCGGTCGCCGACCAGCGAATAGCGCTCGGCGAATTTCTCGATCACCTTGGGAATCTTGTACAGGGCGCTGGACAGGGCCTCGATATCCTCGCGCTCCAGCGCGGTGACGAAGGTGTTGACCAGGGCCTGGCTGATCTCGGCTGCCAGCTCCTTTTCGCGCTGGCGCGCCAGGCGGAACTCGTCCAGCGAGCCGGCGGCGCCCTTGTCGGCGAGGAAGGTGCTCAGCGCCGCAGCGCTCTTGCGCGCGGCGCCGGCGCTGGCCTCCAGCAGGCCGTAGAACTTGTCGCCCTTGCCGAAGATAGTCTGCAGGGAAAACATGGCGTAGCGGCCTCCGGGGTCGGCAAAACAATGAATTACAAGGGAAATGGCGGCACGACAGGATTCGCCGCCGGGATCTGGGTGGCGAAAATATGTCGTTTACATGACAGTCATGTTACAGCAGCCCCGGGGCCGGCCGCACCGGCGACGCATGACCGCCGGGCCACAGGGCCGTCACTCCGGGCTGTTACACTGGCCCGCCCGGGACTACACGCCGCGCGATGCTGACCGAGATACTGGTTGTCCTCATCCTCATTCTGCTCAACGGATTCTTCGCCCTGTCGGAGATGTCCGTGGTGACGGCGCGCAAGTCGCGCCTGAAGCAGATGGCGGAGACCAGCACGCGGGCGCAGAACGCGCTGCGCCTGAGCGAAAGCCCGGAGCGCTTCCTGTCCACGGTACAGGTCGGCATCACCCTGATCGGCGTGCTCACCGGCGTCTACGGCGGCGCCACCATCGGCGCACGCATCGGCGAGCTGCTGCAGGCCAACGGCGTGGAACGCGATTTCGCCAACGGCCTGGGCCTGGCGCTCAGCGTCGGCGCGATCACCTATGTCTCGATCATCGTCGGCGAGCTGCTGCCCAAGCGCCTGGCCCTGGTCGCACCGGAACGCTTCGCGGTGTGGATCGCCTTCCCCATGCGCCTGTTCGCCGTGGTAGCCGCGCCCTTCGTCTGGCTGCTGTCGTTCAGCACGCGCGTACTGCTGCGCGCCCTGCGCCTGGACCGCGGCACGCGCGATCCGGTCACGGAAGAGGAAATCCGCCTGCTGGTGGCCGAAAGCGCCGAACAGGGCGTAATCGACAGCGACGAACACAACATGGTCAACCGCGTGCTGCGCCTGGGCGACCGCCAGGTCGCCAGCCTGATGACGCCGCGCACGCGCATCGCCTGGCTGGACGTGGCCGCGCCGCTGGCGGAAAACCTGGCCGTGATGCGCGATACGCCCTACTCGCGCTATCCGGTCTACCGCGGCGGCAATGAGCAGGACGTGGTCGGCATACTGGAGACCAAGTCCCTGCTGGATTCGCTGGGCTCGCCCAACATCGACCTGTTCCGCACCCTGAACAAGGCCGTGTTCGTGCCCTCGGTGGCGCGTGCGCTGGACCTGCTGGAAGAACTGCGCGAATCCGAGGCCACCGTCGCCCTGGTGGTGGACGAATACGGCGACATCGAAGGGCTGGTCAGCCTCAACGACATCCTGGGCGCGGTACTGGGCAAAACTGCCAGCCTCAACGTGGAAACCGTCGGCGCGCCCATCGTGCGGCGCGAGGACGGCAGCTATCTCGTCGACGGCGCCCTGGGCACCGACGACCTGCGCGAACTCTTGAGCCTGAGCCAGCTGCCCAACGAAGAGGATCACGATTTCCGCACCGCCGCGGGCATGGTCATGGCCCAGTTCGGACGCATACCCGCCGTCGGCGAGTCCTTCCGCTGGCGCGACCTGCGTTTTGAAGTGGTCGACCTCGACGGCCCGCGCATTGACAAATTGCTGATCGCCCGCATCAACGCCGAAGCGGCGCCCTAGGCGAACGCGCCTAGCCACGGACCACGAGAGCCAGGGATGACCGTTCCGCACGATCCGCGCACCACCGAACTGTTCCAGCGCGCGCTGGAACAGAACACCGGCGAGACCATTTCGCTGGAGCAGTTCATCGCGCCGCTGGAAACCCGCGCCTACGGTTTCCTCGTCGTACTGCTGTCCCTGCCGAACTTCATTCCCATCCCCATGGGCGTGGGCGGCGTCTGCGGCACCCTGCTGATCGTGATCGGCGCACAGATGCTCTGGGGCCTGCCGCGGCCGTGGCTGCCGCGCTTCGCCCGCCAGCACGGCTTCCCGCGCAGTTCGGTGGAGACTTTCGTCAGCCACATGACGCCGATGTTCAACCGGCTGGAGCGGGTCTGCCGGCCGCGCTGGGAACAGATCACGCACAAGCCCTACAGTCATTTCAGCGGCCTGATGCTGATTCTGCTCGGCATCCTGCTGGCGCTGCCCATCCCGTTCACCAACTACCCGTTCGGGCTGCTGATCATGGGCTTCGGCGTGGCCCTGATCGAACGCGACGGCGGCCTGCTCGCGGTGATCTGGGCAGCAACGCTGACTTCCAGCGTGACGGTGGCGAGCCTGAGCAATCTGATGGTTTCGATCGTCAGGCACTTCTTCGGCTGACGCGGGCGCCGCCGCCTGCTTCAGCGCTTGTCGCGCGCCAGCCGGGCCATGCGCTGCGCATCCGCCAGGATGCCGCGCAGTACGCGCAGTTCGCGTTCGTCCGGCGCCGCGCGCAGGAACAGCTTGCGCAGGCGCAGCATGATGACCTCGGGCGAGCGGCCCTTGTGGAAATCGATCTCGTCCAGCGTCGCATACAGATGATCGAAGAAGCCTTCCATCGCGCCGGCTGAAGCCGGCGGATCGGCGCGCTGCGACTGCGACGGCGGCGCCGGATCGTCAAGCAGGCGCACGCGCAGTTCGTAGGCCAGCACCTGCACCGCCTGGGCCAGGTTGAGCGAGCTGTAGTCCGGCGCGGCCGGAATATGCACGGCGCCGTGGCACAGGGCGAGTTCGTCATTCTCCAGCCCGGTGCGTTCGTTGCCGAAGACCAGGGCGACCTCGGCGCCGGCCAGGGCATCCGCCTGGATCCGCGCGGCGACCTGGCGCGGCGTATGCTCCGCCAGCGCCACCGCCCGCTGCCGCGCGGTGGCGCCGTAGACCGCTCGGCAATCGGCGATGGCGCTGCGCAGGTCGGGCACGATCACGGCCTGCTGCAGCACATCGTCGGCACCGGCGGCGAAGGCGGTGGCTTCCGGATCCGGATAACGCTGCGGCGCGACCAGGACCAAGCGCGAAAACCCCATCGTACGGATGGCCCGCGCCGCCGCACCGATATTGCCGGGCTGGGAGGTGCGGACCAGGACGTAGCGGATACGCGCGGTGATGTCGGAAAGGTCAGGCATGTGGGTCGACGGACAGACGGGGCGGCAAGGATACCGGGGAATCGGCGCGGCTCGGCGGTTCGGGTTGTGGGTGTCCCGATCCTGCCCTCCCGATCCTGCCCGGGTGTCCCGATCCTGCCCCGATCCGGCCGAAGGGAATGGAGGCGCCTGGGCTGGCAGGGATTGCGGGGGTCCCGTCTCTTCGGCCTGCGGGAGGTTGCG
Source organism: Tahibacter harae (assembly GCF_024437735.1). GTDB lineage: Bacteria > Pseudomonadota > Gammaproteobacteria > Xanthomonadales > Rhodanobacteraceae > Tahibacter > Tahibacter harae. The sequence goes on from NZ_JANFQO010000022.1 coordinate 17,130, forward strand.
GCTCGATCCCGGCGGACCGGGAGATCGCGGACATCCCGGAACTCGTCCCGAATCTCGGCAGTAGCTGCCCGCACCCGCGCGCTCCGGAGCCCGCACGCCCCGGCGACTTCTGCTACCCTTCGCGCCCCGCCCGGCCCTGACGCCGGTGCCGCTCTTTCAATTCATCTGTTCGGAGTTTCCATGCCCAGACCCGCCATCAATGTCGCGGTCCGCGCCGCGCGTGCCGCCGGCAACCTGATCGTGCGCAATATGAACCGCGTGGAAGGCCTGGCGGTGATGGAGAAAGAGCGCATGGACTTCGTTTCCGAAGTCGATCGCATGGCCGAACAGCTGATCATCCGCGACCTCAAGCGCGCCTATCCCGGTCACGCCTTCATCGGCGAGGAAACCGGCGAGACCGGGCGCAGCCGCCAGACCTGGGTGATCGACCCGCTCGACGGCACGCACAATTTCCTGCGCGGCTTTCCGCATTTCTGCGTCTCCATCGCCATGCTGGAGAACGGCGAGCCGGTCTACGGCGTGATCTACGACCCGCTGCGCGACGAAACCTTCACTGCGAGCAAGGGCGACGGCGCTTTCCTCAACGAACGCCGCATCCGCGTGACCACGCGCGACGGCCTTTCCGGCGCCCTGCTCTGCACCGGCTTTCCCTACCGCCAGCGCCGCCACCTCGACGCCCAGATCGGGATGACCAGGACTCTGCTGGCCAGTGCCGAGGACATACGCCGCACCGGCTCGGCTGCCCTGGACCTGGCTTACGTGGCCTGCGGCCGCCTCGACGGCTACTACGAGACCGGGCTGAAGCTGTGGGACATGGCCGCGGGCTGCCTGATCGTGCGCGAGGCCGGCGGCCGCTACTGCGACATGGCCGGGCGCGAGGGAATTCCGGAGTCGGGCAATCTGATCGCCGGCAACCACAAGGTGGCATTCGCGCTGGTGGATGCGCTGCAGCCAGTGCTGACGCCGGAGCTGCTGGCGGGGTAAATTGATTTCCACCTGACGGCCGCCCAGGCATCGCCGGGCGCCGTCATGGGTAGGGATTCGCGGGAATGGCTCGTCTAGGTGGGGGCATCGCGCGAACGCAGCAGGTCCGTTGGCTTCCCTCCCTCCGATTCTTGCCACGTTACTCGCCCTTTGCCTTCCCCCCCTGGTGGGGGCGGCGTTCGTGCGGTGCTCTCTATATTGTGCGCGCTCTTGGCGCCAACCGTTTGATTTAGAAAGCGTTTTGTCCGCTGCAGCGGCGGGCCTTCCCGAAACCCGAAAAACCAATCCCGACTGATCGCTTCGTCCGCCTGCGGCGGCCGACCTACTTTCTTTTGCTTGTGCAAAAGAAAGTAGGCAAAGAAAACACACCCCCAGAAGCCGCGGCCTACGGGCATCCTGCCCTTCGGCTTCGCGAGGCGGCTACGGGGTCCGCTGAAGGGCCATCCTGGCCCTGCGGACTCGCGCTGCGCGCGGGCTGTTCCTGCGCCGCCTCGCCACGGCTTATGGGGCCCCGCCAAGGCGGCGCACATCCTTGTGCACAGAAACAACAGCAACGGCAAAAGCCGCCCGCAGGCTGCGGGACCGGGCTGGGCAGATTGACGCACAACCAGCTTCTGTGGGTGTCCTAAAAAGAAGCGGGGGTCCTAAAAAGCGATATTTGTGGGTGTCCTGAAAAGAAAGCGGGTGCCCTGAAAGGCGATAACCATTTGATAGATCTGGCAACGCTGTCGGAGCTGGGAGAGTCTGGCAGGTCAGTGCTTTTGGGGCGCCCTGAAATAGTGGGTGTCCTGAAATCCCGTCTCCTGAAATCCCGTCCTGAAATGCCGGGATGCCCCCTCGACTCGCCCGCAGCGTCTGCTACCCAGCTCCAGCATTTCCACACGCCACTCCCCGCTTCTGGCCGCCCCCCAGCGCTCCCGGCGCACACTCAGCTTTTGCCTTTCCGCGGCAACTGCAAATGCTGCTCGACCGGCTGCTCCGGCTCGGGCGCGGATGCGGGTGGCGGGACGCTGTCCCAGCAGTTTGCGCGTGTGGTGTTGTTGGTGACCCAGTACCGGGTCGTCGCCGGAAGGCTGCCGTTCGCGTAGTAAGCCCAGCCGCCGTAGCTTGGGTGACCGCTTTCGGCGCTGCCGGTGATCAGGCCGTCGTGGAATTCGGCCATGCGCCAGCCGTCGCCGAAGTGTCGCCGGCACAGGGCGTCAGCGGCGAGGCGGCTGGTCAGGGTGGTGCCGGCCAGGGGCGGGGTGGCGGCGAGTTCGCCGGCGGCCCAGCCGGAGTAGAAATTGCCGGGCATGGCCAGGTTCGGGCTGTTCGAGCCTTCGGCCAGGCCGGGCGGTCGCGGGCGACCGTCGACCTTGAGGCAAAGCAGGGGCAATTCGACGTGACAGGCGGTATCGCCGTTATGGGGCTCGCAGCTGCCGAAGGGGCTGGCTGGTTTGCCGTGGCAGCTGACCAGCACTACGCCGTCGGCGCCGGACGGGTTGCTGCCCCAGGTCATGCCGCGGGGCTCGGCGGCGATTTTCGGTTCGGCGGCGGTCGCCGGTATGGCGGCGACAAGCAGGACGGCGACGGCGATCAGACTACGCATGGACGGTTCCCGGGCTGGCGGCAGGTCAGACGCAAACGCAGGGATCGCGGCAGCGGGGTTTGCGGCATCCCATTTGCCCGGGTTCAGCGCTTGCTGCGGCCGATTCTGCCTGCCGCAAACCCGGCGTCATCGTGACCGGTTCCGCAGCAGGCGTGCCGCCTGCCGCACCCGATGCTGCCGCCTGCAAAACCATCGTCCACAAAAAAGCCCGGTCGCCCGGGCTTTCCTGTGAATTCGCGGTGCCGCTTACGGCCGGCGCGCGAGTTCCGGATCTTCCTTGGACCTGGGCATCAGGTCCTGCTTGGACACGCCCAGCCACAGCAGGATGGGGTTGGCGAAGAAGATCGAGGACAGCGTACCGACCGCAATACCGATCAGCATGATCAGGCCGAAGTTCTCCAGCGCCGGACCGCCGACGAAATACAGCGTGCCGACGGCAAGGCTGGTGGTCAGGCCGGTCATGATGGTGCGCGACATGGTCGAGTTGATCGAGCGGTTGAGGATCTCGTACGGCTCGCCCTTGCGCGAGGAGCGGAAGATTTCACGCACGCGGTCGAATACGACGACCTTGTCGTTGATCGAGTAGCCCACCACCGACAGCACCGCGGCCAGGGCCGGCAGGTCGAACTCGCGCGCGGTCAGGGCGAAGATGCCGACGGTGATCAGGGTATCGTGGATTTCGCTGGCCACGGCCGCCACGGCGAAGCGCCATTCGAAGCGCATCCACAGGTAGACCATGATGCCGAGGATCACGAACAGCACCGCGACCAGGCCCTGCTCGCGCAGTTCCTCGCCGACGCTGGAGCCGACGAAGTCGCTGCGCTTGATGCTGGCGTCGGCGCGGCTGACCTTCAGCGCCTTGAGCACTTCGGCGGCGATCTTGTCGGTTTCGGTCTTGCCCGCGCTTTCGGGCTTGGCCGCTTCCGCCGGCGCCGCCTTGTCGGCTTCAGGCTTGGGCGCTTCGGCCGCGGCTGCACCGACGTGGGCGTCTTCCGGCTTGATGCGGATGGAGTATTCCGTCGCCGTGCCCAGGCTCTGCACGACGGCGCTCTTGAGGCCGCCGGCTTCCAGCGCGTTGCGGATGTCGGCGATCTCGGCCGACTTCTCGTACTTCACCTCGATCATCACGCCGCCTTCGAAATCCATGCTGTAGTCGAGGCCGCGCCCGAAGATGATGGCCAGCGACAACAGGCAGAGGATCGCCGAGATGACCAGGCTCGGCTTGCGCCAGGCCATGAAGTCGAAATTGGTTTCGGACTTGAAAAGTTCCATGTTTCGAGACTCCTGGCTCTCAGACCGACAGCGTCTTGAGGCGGCGGCCGCCGAAGATCAGGCCGACCAGTACGTGGGTGACCATCACCGAGGTGAACATCGAGGTCACGATACCGATGGCCAGCGTGATGGCGAAGCCCTTGATCGGGCCGGAGCCGAAGGCCATCAGGCCGATGGCGGCGATCAGGTGGGTGACGTTGGCGTCGAGAATGGTCGCCCAGGCCTTGTCGTAGCCGCGGCTGATCGCGGCCATCGGCGTGGAACCGTTGCGCAACTCCTCGCGTATGCGCTCGCAGATCAGCACGTTCGCGTCGATGGCCATGCCCAATGTGAGCACTATGCCGGCGATGCCGGGCAAGGTCAGCGTGGCCTGGAAAACCGACAGGATCGCGACCAGCAGGATCAGGTTGAGGACCAGCGCCACGTCGGCGATCAGGCCGAACAGCTTGTAGTAGATGCCGACGAACAGCACCACCAGGAACACCGCGATGAGCACCGCGTGCATGCCCTTCTTGATGTTGTCCTGGCCCAGGCTGGGACCGATCACGCGCTCCTCGACGATATCCACCGGCGCGGCCAGCGAACCGGCATTCAGCAGCAGGGCGAGTTCGTTGGCTTCCTTCATGCTGTCCAGGCCGGTGGTCTGGAACTGCGGACCGAACACGCCCTGGATGGTGGCGACGTTGATCACTTCTTCCTTGACCCGCTTGGTGCGCACTTCCTTGCCGTCGACGATCTTCACCTCGGGGATGGTCTCGGTGTAGACCACGCCCATGGGCTTGCCGACGTTCTGCATGGTGAAGTCCAGCATCTTCTGGCCGCCCTTGGCGCTGAGCTTGATCGACACGGCCGGCGTGCCGCTCTGCGGGTCGGGCAGGGCCGCGGCGCTGACCAGGTCGGCGCCGCTCACGATGAGCTTCTTCTTCAGCAGCACCGGCGAGCCGTCGCCACGTCGGGTATAGAGCTTGGAATCCGGCGGCACGGCGCCGCCGTTGAGCGCGTCCAGCGCGTTGGAGCTTTCGTCGACGGCGCGGTATTCCAGGGTCGCGGTCGCGCCGATGATCTTCTTGGCCTGGGCCGGATCCTGCAGGCCCGGCAGTTCCAGCACGATGCGCGAATCGCCCTGCTGGGCAATGATGGGTTCGGCCACACCCAGCTCGTTGACGCGGTTGCGCAGCGTGCCGAGGTTCTGCTTGATGGTGTTGGTGGCCAGCTCGCGCACCTTCTCGTCGCTGACGCGCACCATCAGGGTATAGGCGTCATCGCTGGTATTGCCGTTGCTGACGCGCAGTTCCGGCATGCTCACGCCGATTTCCGAGGCCAGGCGGTCGCGATCCGCGGCGCTGCGCGCGGTGGCGATGATGCCCTGGGTGCCGCGGTTGGCGGTGACGCGTGGGATCTTCTTGTCCTTGGCCAGGCTGACGATCTCGCTGGCGTAGTGCTGTTCCTGCTTCTCCAGCACGCTCTTCTGGTCGACTTCCATCAGGAAGTGCACGCCGCCCTGCAGGTCCAGGCCCAGCGGCATGGAATTGGCGCGGATCGCGGCCAGCCAGTGGGGCACGGTCGAAGCCAGGTTCAGGGCCACCACATAGTTCGACCCCAGGCCCACGCGCAGCACGTCCGATGCCTTGGTCTGCACGTCGGTATTGGCCAGGCGGATCACCAGGCGATCGCCGTCGATGTCGATGGACTTGAAAGGAACCTTGTCGGTTTCCAGCATGCCCTGCGCTTTTTCCTTCAGCGCCGTATCGATGGTGAAGCCGCGGTTCGCGGAGATCTGCACCGACGGTTCCTTGGGGAACAGGTTGGGCAGCGCGTAGAGGAAGCCGAACACCAGCGCCAGCACCACCAGCGCGTATTTCCAGCGGGGAAACTCGTTCATGCCTTGAATCCCAGGTTGATCCTGCGTGCATGCGTCATGTCATGCACTCGATTGGGTACAGCGGTACAGCCGGTGCCGCCGCCGGCGGCGGCGCGGTCTCAGGCCGACTTCAGCGTGCCCTTGGGCAGCACGGCGGTGATTGCCTGCTTCTGCAGCTTGACCACCACGTTCGGTGCGATCTCCACGCTGACGTAGGACTCGCTGATCTCGGTGATGGTGCCCAGCATGCCGGTGGTGGTGGCCACTTCGTCGCCCTTGTTCAGGGCCGCGATCATGGCGCGCTGTTCCTTGGCGCGCTTCATCTGCGGGCGGATCAGCATGAAATAGAAGATCGCGAACATCGCGACCATCATGAAGATGGAACTCATGCCGCCGGCCGCACCGGCCGGAGCACCCTGCGCGGCCTGGGCCTGCGCGGTGGAAATCAGGAAGTCCATGGGTTTTCTCGCTGGTTGGAGCCGGGGCCATGAGACGCCCAGGCTTGCAAAGTCGCGCAGTATGCCATGCAGGCCAGTCCCGCGCACCGCAAGTGGCGTGGTGGCGGGGCGCGGGCGATTCAAGCCCGGGCCCCGGCCCGCCTACAATCCGGCCATGACCTTGCTGCGCATACCCGGCGGCCTGGTGCTGCCGCCGCCGCCCGCGGCCGCCGCCGGCCCCCTGCTCCCCTGCCCGCTGCCCGCCTGCCTGTACCTGCCGCTGGTGCAGGCGGACGGACGGCCGCTGCAGCGCCTGGCGGCGCCCGGCCAGACCGTGCGCCGCGGTACGCCGCTGGCCCTGGGCCAGGACGCCGCCGCGACCGCGCTGCCGGCACCGGCCTCGGGGCGCATCGTCGATCTGCTGCCGCTGGACCTGCCCGGCGGCGGCCAGGCTCCGGCCCTGCTGCTGCAACCCGAAGGCCGCGACGAGGCCGCCGCCTTCGCGCCGCTGCCGGACTGGCAGGCCCAGTCCCCGGCCGCCTTGCGCCGGCGCCTGGCCGAAGCCGGCCTCACCGGGCTGGGCGGGGCTGGCTTTCCGGCGGCGCTCAAGCTCAATCATCAGGTTCGGACACTGATTCTCAATGGCGCCGAATGCGAACCGTATATCGGCTGCGACGAGGCCTTGCTGCGCGCCAGGGCCGCAGAAGTCGTCGCGGGCGCGGCCCTGCTCGCGCGCATCGTGGATGCGGCCGAGGTGGTCATCGCGCTGGAAGACCGCATGCACGAAGCCGCCGCGGCGGTCGCCGCCGCCCTGGCGCAGTGGCCGGGCCTGCGCCTGCAGCCGGTGCCCACGGTCTATCCCCAGGGCGGCGAGCGCCAGCTGATACAGGTGGTGTGCGGCCGCGAAGTGCCCAGCGGCCGCTGGCCGCCGGCCATGGGCGTGCTGGTACACAACGTGGCCACGGCGCAGGCGGCCTGGCGCGCCGTGGTCCATGGCGAGGCGCTGACCACGCGCATCGTCAGCGTCGGCGGCCGCGGCGTCGCGGTGCCGGGCAATTACGAGGTGCGCCTGGGTACCCTGGTCGAAGACCTGATCGCCGCGGCCGGCGGCTACACCGCCCAGGCCGCGCGCCTGGTGCTGGGCGGCCCGCTGATGGGCCAGGCCCTGCCGCACGACCGCATCGCGCTGGATGCGCGCGCCAATTCGGTACTGGTGCTGGGCGAGGACGACATCCGCCCGCACGCGCCGCAACAACCCTGCATACGCTGCGGCGACTGCGCCCGGGCCTGCCCGGTGCAATTGCAGCCGCAGGAGCTGCTGCGGCTGCTGGACGGCGGCGACCTGGACGGCGCTGCCGCGCTGGGCCTGCGCGATTGCATCGAATGCGGCTGCTGCGCCTATGTCTGTCCTTCGCAGATTCCGCTGGTGGACAGCTATCGCCGCGGCAAATCGGAACTGGCCCGGCGCGGCGCCGAACGCGCCCGCGCCGACCTGGCGCGCGCGCGCTACGAGGCACGCCAGCGCCGCCTGCAGCGGGAGCAGGCTGAAAAGGTCGCGCGCGTGGCCGCACGGCGGGAAGCAGTGCAGCAGGAGCAGGCGACTGCCGCTTCTGCGGCGGCGGTGGTTGCGCCGGGTGCGGACAGCATCGCGCCAGGCGCGCCCGCCGTATCCAGCGCAGCGGTGGCTGCGGACAACACGAACCCGGCGAACACCGCTTCCGCGGTGCCGGCGCCTTCGACAGCGATGGACAAGTCCGCCGTACTCGCCGCGATCGCCCGCGGCCGCGCCAAGCGCGCGGCGGCGGCAGCCGCGCCGGAAAGTACGGCACCGCCGCACGCCGCGGCGGCCGACGGCGCGCCGGCGCCCGCGACCGGGAATCCAGCGACAGCGTCCGCGGCGCCGGATGACGCAGAGGCCAGGCCTCCAGCGCCCGCGCAAAAACCGGCGGAACCCTCGCCATGAAGACCTTCGCCACTGCTGGCGCGCCCCATCTGCGCGCAGCGGCCAGCGTGCGCCGGGTCATGGCCGATGTGCTGCTGGCCCTGCTGCCGGGTATTGCCGTCCATGTCTGGGCGTTCGGGCCGGGCCTGCTGTTGCAGCTCGGGCTCGCGGCCGGCTTCGCGCTGGCGTTCGAGGCCGCGCTGCTGCGCCTGCGCGGAGGGCCGGTGCGGGCCGGGCTGGAAGATCTGTCGGCCCTGGTCACGGCGGTACTTTTCGCCTTGTGCATTCCTCCGCTTTGTCCCTGGTGGGTGAGCGCGCTCGGCCTGCTGGCGGCGCTGGGCCTGGCCAAGCACGCCTACGGCGGACTGGGCGCGAATCTGTTCAATCCGGCCATGGTCGGCTATGCGGTGGTGCTGGTCGCATTTCCGCGCGAGCTGTCGCAATGGACCGGTGCCGGCCTGACGCCGCCGGACCTGGCTACCGCCGCGGCCGCCGTCTTCGCCGGCCAGCTGCCGCCGCACTGGGACACGCTGGCCTCGGCCACGCCGCTGGATGCGCTGCGCCAGGCCGCAGCGGCGCAGCGCACATTGGCGGAGATCCGCAGCCAGCCGGTGTTCGGCCATGCAGGCGCCGCCGGCTGGGAATTGATCGCGCTGGCCTATGCCCTGGGCGGGCTGTATCTGCTCTGGCGCCGCGTGATCGGCTGGCAGGTGCCGGCCGGCGTGATCCTGAGCGTGCTGCTGCTGACCGGCGCGGCCTGGCTGTTCGATGCGGAACGCAATCCGCCGCCGCTGCAGCACCTGCTCAGCGGCGGCCTGATGCTGGCCGCCTGGTTCGTCGCCGCCGATCCGGTGACCGGTTGCACCTCGCCGCGCGGCCGCCTGCTGTTCGGCGCCGGCGTCGCGGTGCTGACCCTGGCCCTGCGCCGCTGGGGCCTGCACGCCGACGGCGTCGCCTTCGCCGTGCTGCTGATGAACGCCGCCGCGCCGCTGATCGACGAATTCACCCGGCCGCGCATCTACGGACACGGCCGGCATGACTGAGCCACGCCGGCCGCTGCACTACCTGGTCCTGAGCGCCGTCTGCGCGCTGGCGCTGCTGGCCGCCGCGCTGTACAGCCACGGCCGCATCGCCCGCGCCCGCCACCAGCTGGCCCTGGACGCGCTGGCCGGCGTGCTGCCGCGCGACAGCTACGACAACGATCCGCTGCGCGACCGCATCCTGCTCACGCATCCGGCCCTGGGCAGCGCCGCGCCGCTGCCGCTGCTGCGGGCGCGCCGCGGCGGTGCGCCGGCCGCGCTGGTGGTCGAGGCCGTGGCGCAGGGCTATGCCGGCCCCATCCGCCTGCATGTGGGCATAGCCCGCGACGGCCGCGTGCTCGGCGTGCGCGTGCTGAGCCAGCAGGAAACGCCGGGCCTGGGCGATGCATTCCAGCGCGACGGCGGCTACTGGCTGGGCCGTTTCGACGGCCGCTCGCTGCAGGATCCCGTCCCCGAAGGCTGGCGCCTGCGCCGCGACGGCGGCGAGTTCGATCAGTTCGCCGGTGCCACGGTCACGCCGCGCGCGATCGTACTGCGCCTGCGCGATGTGCTGCAGGCCTATGCCCAGGACGGCGAACAATGGTTCGCACAGCCGGCCCAGCCTTGATGCGGTCCTTGCACACCGGCCCCGTGGACGCCGCGAGCCCTCCGCGGCCGATCCGCTCAGCCGCGCTGCGCCCCCTCAGCCCGGCGCCGCGCCCCGCACCTACAATCCGCCCATGCCCGCCCATCCGCTGATCGCCCCCGCCCTGCTCGCCCTGGCGCCCTTGCTGCTGCTCACCGCCAACCCGCGCACCGGCGTGGCGCCGGCCCTGGCCGTGCTGCCCTTGTTCGGCACGCTGCAATTGCTGCTGATGCTGCTGCCGCGCGTACTGCGCCGCGACGCCTTCAGCGCCGCCGTGGTCGCCGCCACCGCGACGGCCTGCACGAGCTGGGTGCTGGGCGCGCAGCAGCCGTATGCACAGGCGCAGCTGGCCCAGTTCCTGCCGGTGCTCGCGGCCAATGCCGCCTGGTGGCAGCTGGCGCGCAGCGACGAACCGCCGTGGCGCCTGTTCGCCCTCAGCCTGCTGCTGGCCGCCGCGCCCTGGCTGCTGATCCTGCTGCGCGCGGCACTGGAAGAAGCGCTGCGCTGGCTGCCCGCGGCCGGTCCCGGCCTGGGCCGGCTGCTGCATTCGGCGCCGCTGCAGCTGATGCTCGCCGCCGCCCTGGTCGCACTGGGCCAATATCTGCGCCACCGTTACGCCGCCCCGGAAACCCCAACCGCATGAACAATGCCAAACGTGCGGAAATCTTCCGCCGCCTGCGCGAACTCAATCCGCAGCCGACCACCGAGCTGGAATACACCACGCCGTTCGAACTGCTGGTCGCCGTGACCCTGTCGGCCCAGGCCACCGACGTGGGCGTGAACAAGGCCACGCGGCGCCTGTTCCCGGTCGCCAACACGCCCCGGGCGATACTGGACCTGGGCGAAGAAGGCCTGAAGAAATACATATCCACTATTGGCCTCTACAACGCCAAAGCCAAGAACGTGATCGCCACCTGCCGCATCCTGCTGGAGCAGTACGGCGGCGAAGTGCCGCAGACGCGCGAGGAACTGGAAGCGCTGCCCGGCGTGGGCCGCAAGACCGCCAACGTGGTGCTGAACACGGCCTACGGCCAGCCCACCATCGCGGTGGACACGCATATCTTCCGCGTCGCCAACCGCACCGGCCTGGCCAAGGGCGCCACAGTGCGCGCGGTGGAAGACAAGCTGGAAAAAACCACGCCGGCGGAATTCAGGCAGGACGCCCACCACTGGCTGATCCTGCACGGCCGCTACGTGTGCAAGGCGCGCAAGCCCGACTGCCCCGCCTGCGTCATCCGCGATCTGTGCGAATACCCGGACAAGACGCCGCCGGCCGCGGCGAAAACGGTATAAGTACAGGAGTCCTCGCTACTTCGGCCGCCGCGGGCGGGGTGTTGCAATCTCACCACCTTCTTCTACAGCCCGCGAAGATTTCCATGACCGAAGCACTATCGCCCCGCCTGCCGCCCGCCGCCGTCCGCTCCGCGCTGGGCCTTGCCCTGGCCCTCGCGCTGACCGCGCCGGCCCAGGCCTATGACCTGCTCAACGAGTGGCCGACCAAGTTCAAGACCAAGTCCGGCGTCGAATTCGGCACCCGCGCCACGCTGCAGTACGACACCAACCATTTCTCCGACGACACCCTGCCCAACGGTACGGCGCGCTTCGAGGACCTGGAAACCTGGCGGCGCAAGGAGGTCTATCTCTACGCGCGCAAGAGCGGCTCCTGGGAACTGGCCGCGGGCTACGATTTCCAGTCCAAGCTCTGGGTCGACGCCTATCTGCGCCTGTTCAACAAGGAGATCGGCGACTTCCGCATCGGCCAGATCAAGACGCCGGTGGGCTTCGACGAAGGCGCCATCGGCTCGGGCTCGACCACGTTCATGGAGCGCGCGCTGGCCGTGCAGGCCGTGAACCAGGGCCGCCGCATCGGCCTGGACTGGACTTACGAGAAAATCCCGGGCTGGCTGCTCAATGCGGGCTTCTTCAGCGGCGGCGATCTCAACGGCGACAACGATGGCACCACCTGGGCCGCGCGCGCGGTCTACAACCCGGTCAAGACCGAGGACAGCGTGGTGCACCTGGGCATCGCCGGCTCCATCGAGGACCGCGACGACGAAGTCGCCCGCATCCGCGCCCGCCCCGAGGCCAACCTGACCGCGATCCGCCTGGTCGACACCGGCAATCTCAGCCGCACCGAGCAGATCCGCCGCTTCGGCCTGGAAGGTGCCTGGGCGCAGGGGCCGTTCTCGCTGCAGGCCGAATACCTGACCATCGGCGCCGAACGGCGCAACGCGGCGGATTTCAGCGGCAAGGGCGCCTACGCCTATGCCAGCTGGGTGCTGACCGGCGAGAACCGGCCGTACAAGAGCGGCGCCTTTTCCAACGTCAAGCCGAAGAACAGCTACGGCGCGGTGGAAGCGGCACTGCGCTTCTCCACCCTGGACCTCAACGACGGCCTGACCCGCGGCGGCAAACAGCACGACTGGACGCTGGGCCTGAACTGGTACCTGGGCCAGCACATCAAGCTGCAGGCCAACTACATCCGCGCCTTCAGCGATCGCGGCAATCTCTCGCTGGATCCCAAGATCACGGAGCTGCGCGCGCAGGTTTATTTCTGAACGATTGCGGGATTCGTACGCTGCCGCACTGGCCGCGGCGGGGCGGCACGCAGCGGGGATCCGGGATTGGCAATGACATCGGCGGCGGCAGGATCTTATCGGGCTTGCCGCCGCCGATGGCGTTTCGCTGCGCCTGTACCGCCTCGCCTGCCGCCACTGCCCCGAACCTGGATCAAGAGTCCACACCCGCGCCCCGCATCCCGAATCATCCTCAATCCCGAATCCCCGCCCCACTGTGCAATTCCCGCCTTTCCGCAAGGCACTGCAACCTTCTCCTTCCCGCCGGGCACAGACATCGCTCACCATCGGCGGCATCGCAGGTTCTTAACCGGCATATCGGTATGAAAGAATTTGCGTGACCGCCCGGTCTGCTAGTCCAAGCTGACGCGCTGCAGTGCAACAAATCCACGTTGCCGCAGCGCGCCGGCCTACTGTCTGCGCGCCAGCACGAACGGAGGGCAGAACCCCGGCACACCGGCAGGTTCTCCGGCTTCTGGCGCGTTACTGCTGCATGTCGCAGCCGTTACCCCTGCGGGCGGAAACGCCCGTCCACCACGGAGAACTTGCAATGTCCACCAAGATTGCGAAACCGCTGACGCTCGCTCTCGGCACCGCTTTCATCGGCACCCTGTCGCTGTCGCAGATGGCCAGCGCCGACACGGCCTTCCAGCTCAACCAGCTCGCCAGCGGCTACATGGCCACCGGCTTCGGCGAAGGCAAGTGCGGCGAAGGCAAGTGCGGCGAGGGCAAGTGCGGCATGGCCAAGATGGACACCAACAAGGACGGCTCGGTCTCCAAGGCCGAATTCGACGCCGCCAAGGGCCAGCACTTCGACAAGATCGACACCGACAAGAACGGTTCGCTGAGCCAGGCCGAGATCGACGCCCACCACAAGGCCATGGGCGCCGAAGGCAAGTGCGGCGAAGGCAAGTGCGGCGGCGACGCCAAGAAGGCGAAGGAAGGTTCCTGCGGCGGCGACAAGAAGGCCAAGGAAGGTTCCTGTGGCGGCGACAAGAAGGGCAAGGAAGGCTCCTGCGGCGGCGACGCCAAGAAGGGCAAGGAAGGTTCCTGCGGCGGCCACGCTTCCTGAGACCCGCCATGAGCCCGCGCTCACTTCCCTGCGGCGCGGGCCTGGGCCTGCGGCGGGCCCTGCTGGGCCCGCTTGCCGACCACGGCTATCCCGCGGCCGCCGCCCCGGCGGCCGCGATCGATTTCTTCGAGATCGCGCCGGAAAACTGGATCAATGTCGGCGGCGCCCTGGGGCGCAAGCTGCGCAGCTATACCGAACGTCACGCCTTTGCCTGTCACGGGCTCTCGCTGAGCCTGGGCGGCCCGGAGCCGCTGGACGAAACCCTCCTGGTGAAGATCCGCCGCCTGCTCGATGCCCACGGCATCGCGCAGTACAGCGAGCACCTGTCCTACTGCTCCGACGACGGCCACCTGTACGACCTGATGCCGATTCCGTTCACCCGCGCCGCGGTGGACTGGGCCGCCGCGCGGGTGCGCCGCACGCAGGACCTGCTCGGCCGCCGCATCGCCATCGAAAACGTGTCCTACTACGCCGCGCCGGGACGCGAGATGGACGAGGCCGACTTCGTGCGCGAAGTGGTGCAGGCCGCCGACTGCGACCTGTTGCTGGACATCAACAACATCTACGTCAACAGCATCAACCACGGCTATGACGCCGAGACTTTCCTCGACGCCATGCCGGGCGATCGCATCGCCTATTTCCACGTCGCCGGGCACTACGACGAGGAACCCGGCCTGAAAGTGGATACCCACGGCGCAGCCGTGATCGACCCGGTCTGGCGCCTGCTGGAACGCGCCTACGCCCGCTTCGGCCCGCGCCCCACCCTGCTGGAACGCGATTTCAATTTCCCGCCGCTGGCCGAACTCACGGCCGAGCTGGAACACATCCGCCGCCTGCAGCGCGCCGGCGCCGGCACCGCCGGGGAGCGTCATGTCGCCGCTGGCTGAATTGCACGCGCTGCAGCGCGATTTCGCCGCCTGCATACGCCAGCCCGAGCGCGCGGACCTGCCGCCCGGCGTCGCCGCCCGGCGCATGCAGGTCTACCGCGAGCTGTTCTTCAACAATGTGGAAGGATTGCTTTCGAGCAATTTTCCGGTGATACGCACCTTGTACGGCGAGGACGACTGGCTGGCCCTGGTCGGCGTGTTCCTGCGCGAGCACCGCGCGCAGACGCCGCTGTTTCCGGAGCTGGGACGGGAATTCCTGCGCTTCGTGCAGAACCGCGCCGAGGCCGGCTGCGCCGATCCGCCGTTCCTGACCGAGCTGGCGCATTACGAATGGGCCGAGCTGGCGCTGTCGCTGGACGAGCAGGAAATCGGCGATCTGCCGCACGACCCTCGCGGCGACGTGGTCGAAGGCGTGCCCGTGGTCTCGCCGCTGGCCTGGCCCCTGGGCTACCGCTTCCCGGTGCACCGCATACGCCCGGACTTCCGCCCCGACGACGCGCCGGCCGAGCCGACCTTGCTGCTGCTCGTGCGCGGCCGCGACGACGAAGTGCGCTTCCTGGAGATCAATGCGCTGACCGCGGCCTTGCTCGAACGCCTGCAGGCCAATACCGGGGCCAGCGGCGGCGCGGTGCTGGATGCGCTGCTGGCCGAGGTTGCCCCGGCGAACGCCGACGCACTGCGCCCGGCCGGCCGCGCCATCCTGCGCGACCTGCACCAGCGCGCCGCCCTGCTCGGCACGCGGCGCTGAGGAAAAAATCCAGTCTGCGGCGAAAGCAAGCGCGGCCTGCAGCGGTCCTTGAAGCATCTCCCACGCCGCAGGCCGCTTCGCCATGACCGCACCGTTCGCCCGTCTGATCACGCTCTGGGAACTCCTGGTTTCGCGCCTGCAGGGCATGGCCGAAGTGATTCCGCCGGCCGTGCTGCGCCTGGTCATGGGCTGGGAGTTCTACGAATCCGGCCTGGAGAAACTGCACGGCGACAACTGGTTCGCCGATATCCAGGGCAAGTTCCCCTGGCCGTTCAGCGTGATCCCGACGGACCTGTCCTGGCAGCTGGCGACCGGGTTCGAGATCGTCGGCGCGCTGATGCTGTGGCTGGGCCTGGGCACGCGCTTTTTCGCCTTTTCCCTGGTGTTTCTCACCTTCGTCGCGACGGCGGCCGTGCACTGGCCGGACATGTGGAGCATGTGGGGCGACCTGCTCAAGGGCTATTCCGTCAGCGATGCCGGCCACGGCAATTTCAAGCTGCCGCTGCTGTTCGTCATCATGCTGCTGCCGCTGATCTTCGGCGGTCCCGGCAAGCTCAGCCTGGATCACGTGCTCGCGCGCCGCCTGGGCACGGCGCAGCCCGCGGCGGTGAGCGACCTGTGGGCCTGGGCGCTGGCCCTGGCAGTGCTCGGGCTGCCTTTCCTGATGCTGATTCCGAAGCTGGGCTTCGCCCTGCTCGCCACGGCGGCGGCGCTGGCCGTCGCGGCGCGCTGGCTGCGCAGCTGAACGCAGGCGCGCACACAGTCATGGGCGGCCACGGAATCATCCGGTATCCTGCCGCCATGTCCGACGCCAAATCCGTCAATTTCGCCCAGCGTTTCCGCGGTTTCCTGCCCGTCGTCGTCGACGTGGAAACCGGCGGATTCGACCCCGATCGCGATGCGCTGCTGGAAATCGCCGCCGTCGCCATCCGCATGGATGCCGACGGCTGGCTGCATCCCGAGCCGGTCATTTCCACTCACGTGGTGCCGTTTCCCGGCGCGAACATCGACCCGCGCGCACTGGAGATCACCGGCATCGATCCCACCCATCCCTTCCGCGCCGCGCTGGACGAGAAGGAAGCGCTGGACCACATCTTCCGCCCCGTGCGCAAGGCCATGCGCGAAGCCGACTGCCAGCGCGCCATCCTGGTCGGCCACAACGCCTCGTTCGACCTGAGCTTCCTCAATGCGGCCATCCGCCGCACCGGACACAAACGCAGCCCCTTCCACTTGTTCAGCTGTTTCGACACCGCCACGCTGGCCGGCCTGGCCTACGGCCAGACCGTGCTGTCCAAGGCGCTGACCGCGGCCGGCTTCGACTGGGACAGCAACGAAGCGCACTCGGCCGTCTACGACACCGAGCAGACCGCGCGCCTGTTCTGCCGCATCGTCAACCGCTGGAAGGCCATGGAAGACGCCTACCGCGCCGCCGGCGGCGACGCCCTGCCGGCGTTGCTGGGCACGGCGGCCGACAGCGTCGCCGTGGCTTGAGGCCGGCCGCCGCCGCCCTCACCTGCCGCAGCAGCCCACGGACACCGCCATGCCTATCTACGAATACGTTGCCACCGGTCCGGGCTGCGACTATTGCAGCCCGGGCTTCGATCACCTGCAGAAACTCAGCGAAGCCGATCTCACGGCCTGCCCGCGCTGCGGCGCGGCGCTGCAGCGGCGCATTTCCGCGCCCAATACCATCATCGGCAACAGCCACCTGACCAGCGAAGGCCACGCCGCCAAGCACGGCTTCACCCAGTACCGCCGCGCCGGCGGCGGGGTGTACGAGAAGACCGCGGGCAAGGGCCCGGACTACATCAGCGGCGACTGAAGCGCCTCAGGCTATGCCCAGGCCCTCGATCGCGGCGATGGACTGCGGATCGAAACCGGCCAGCTGGGTGAAGGCGCGGCCGCGATCGGCGTAGTCGTGGAACTGGTCGAAGCTGGGCGCGCCCGGCGACAGCAGCACCACGCCGCCGGCCGGCGTGAGCTGGCGCGCCGCGGCGACCGCCTCGGCGAGTGAAATGCGCTGCTCCAGCCGGAACGCCGGCTGCGCCGCGGCCAGCTGCTGCGCGATGCGCACGCCGCTGGCGCCCAGGCAGATCACCGCCAGCGGCGGATGCAGCTGTACATGACGCTGGAATTCGCCCCAGTCCAGCCCGCGGTCGAAGCCGCCGACCAGCACGCTGACCGGCCGCCCTTCCAGGCTGCGCAGGGCTTCTATCGTCGCCTGCGGCGTGGTGGAAATACTGTCATTGACGAAGGTCAGCCCGGCGCGTTCGCCCAGGGTCTGCAGGCGGTGCGGCAGCGGCACGAAATCGCGCACCGCCGGCAGGGCGGCGCGGGCGTCCAGGCCCAGTGCCTCGATCGCGGTCAGCGCGGCGCAGAGGTTGAGGCCGTTGTGTTCGCCCGGCAGCGGCAGCTGCGCCAGCGCGAACAGGACTTCGCCGCCGCAGCAGACCTGTCCGCCGGCCAGATGCCAGCCCGCCTCGCTGCCGAACACGCGCCGCGCCGCATGCGCGGCGGTGCGCGCCAGCAGTTCGGGCTGCAGGCCGTTGAGCACCAGCACCGCGGCGCGGTCGGCCAGGGCCAGCTTGTCGGCCACGTAGCGTTCGCGCGAGCCGTGCCAGTCCAGGTGTTCCTCATAGACGTTGTTGACCAGACCCACGGCCAGGTGCGTGGGCGCGGAAGTCTGGAAGCTGGACAGTTCCACCACCCAGAAATCCACTTTTTCCGGCGTATCCAGCAACTCCAGCAGCGGCAGGCCGATATTGCCGGCCAGGGCCACGCGCCGGCCCAGGCGGCGCAGCAGATGGGCGATCAGCGCGCTGGTGGTGCTCTTGCCCTTGGTGCCGGTCACGCCGATGACGCGGGCGTCCGGGTTTTCGCCGAACCACAGCGCGGTCGAGGACGTGAAGCGCACGCCGGCGGCCTCGGCTTCGCGTATCGCCGGCAGATAGGCGCTGATGCCGGGCGACTTCACCACGATGTCGAAACTCCACAGCAGCCCGGCGTAGGGCTCCTGGGTGATGTAGTCCAGCGCATCGCCGTGGAAGGTGCGCGCCTGCTCCGCCTCGGCCTCGCTGCAGATCAGGCTGACGCGCTGGCCCGGCAGGCGCCGGCGCAGCGCGGCCAGGGTGGCGCGGCCTTCGCGGCCGTAGCCCCAGACCGCAACCTTGCGCCCGGCCAGCTCAGCGAAGCGCATCGACGATCCCGGCCAGGCGCGGCGGCAGGCCGTGCGGTCCTTCCACCTGGAGCAGCGGCTCCAGCGCCAGCTCCGCGGCGTCCAGCTGCGGCAGCAGCAGGCGGGCGAAGCGCGCGACCAGGGCGTCCTCGCGCCATTCCGCACGCTGGCTCAGCGCGTACATGGCGGCGCGGGATTCGCGCCCTTCGCCCACGCACTCGAACGGCTTGTGGCCGTTGAATTCCATCAGCGCGTCGAAACCGGCCTGCTGGGTCTCGTCATCGAGCAGGTTGCGGCCGAAGATCGCAAGCAGGCGCGGCTTGGGCAGGAACGGCGCCAGGGCCAGGAATACAAAATGGCACTTGGGACATTGTCCACACCAGCGGTCGGCCGGGCGCGGCCCCAGGATGCGGAAGTTGCGGTTGCAGCTGGAGAACACGCCGTCGTAGCGCGACTCGCGCGCGAACAGGCGCGTCACCGCCAGCTCCGACAGCGGGCGCAGCAGCGAGCAGTAGTTCAGGTCCGCCGCCACATGGCTGCGCAGCCAGGCGGCCAGGGACTGCTCGAACTCCCAGCCCTTGCTCCACTGGTGGTTCACCGCCTGGCCCTGGTATTCCAGAGTGGCGCTGGAGGCGGAACGCTCGTTGGAGAACACGATGCTGTCATAGCCGTACAGCAGCGCCGCCATCACCAGGATGGCCGAGTTGATCGCGGTCACCGGGATATGTCCGTTCCAGGCGCCGGCCTTGTTGTACTCGAACAGTTGCGGCGCCAGCTGACGCTGGATGTTCAGGCCGGAAAGCCCGGTCGTGGCCACACAGGCGGCGATCAGCGGCGAATTGCCGACCCACGCCGCCGTGGCCGGCTCGCCCGCCTGGCGCAGCAGTTCCACGGTGACCAGCGAATCCTTGCCACCGCCGACCGGCACCAGGCTGCGCGCCGGCAGGCCCAGGCTGGCGGCCGGCACATGGCTGCCGGCGTGGGGAAAGTGAATGTGTTCGCGCAGATCCAGCTTGTTCTGGTAAGCGAATTCGCCCAGGCCGTTCAGGTACAGCGCATCCAGCAGCCGGGCCGTGGCGGCATCCAGCGGGCTTTCCTCGATCTCGATGCGGCGCGGCACGCCGGCCTTGTAGTAGCTGATGCCGGCGATCAGGTGCAGCAGCTTCAGCGCCGCGGCCAGGCCGGCGCGGCGCTCCGGCAGCACTTCCGGCGCGGCCGGGAACACGATGCGCTCCGCCAGCTCCGGCCCGCCGTCGAAGGCATAGACCAGCTGCGCCTCGCCATCGGCGTAGGCGGCACGGACGAAACGGAAGGCCGCGGCTTGGCGCGGATCAGGCAGGGACACGGGCAGGCTCCTGGCGCAGCGGAATCGGGGCGAGAGCGGCGCGGCTCTGGCGGGAGGCGGACAGGCAATCTAAAAGTATAAAAAACAAGAAATTATTCCAGTCGCGGCCGGCGGCGCGCGGATTGTACTGCCAAGCCGGCGGGATGCCGCAGCCGGCGGTTTTCAGTTACCGGCCGGCGCCGCCAGCTCCCCGCGCCGCAGCCGGCACAGCCCGGCGGCCAGGCCCATCAGGGCGGGCGCGGTGGCCCAGCCGGCCAGCATCAGCGAAAGAAATACGAAGAAGACCATGCTGCGCAGCAGCTCGCCCAGGTCGGACAGGACCGCATGCTTGAGACTCAGCCCCAGCGACAGCAGCACGCCGAACAGCACGTGGGTCAGCACCGCCATGAACAGCCCGGCCAGGACAGGCCGCACCAGACCGGGCCGCCGCGCCGCGCTGTCCAGCAGCGGCCAGCCGGCCAGCGCCGCTAACTGGGCCGCGAGCATGGCGAAGCCCGCCAGCGGCGGGATCTCCGCCGCATTGCCGCCGGCCACGCCGACGGCAATGCCGATCACCAGCGCCGGCAACACCAGCGCGGCAGCGTGCAGCAGCAGGCGGGTGAAGCTCATGCGCGGTCTTCCTGCTGCGGCCCCTTCATGGCGCGACTTCCGCCGGCGCATCCGCCAGGCGATGCAGATCCGCGGCCCCGGCCAGCTCGGCGCGGCGGCGCCGCTGCAGCAGCACGCACAGCAGCATCACCGCCGGCGCGGTGGCCCAGCCGACGAAAGCGCACGACAGACCGGCGACCAGGAGAACGCCTTGCAGCCGTAGGTACAAGCCAGCCAATCCCGCGCGCTCGGGGCCGGCACCACTCAGCGTCACCCACAACTCCATCACCACGCCGGACAGCAGATGGGTCAGCAGCGCCATAGCCAGGCCCGCCAGCGCGGGCCGGATCCAGCCCCGCCGGCGCGCGCTGCGATCCAGCAACCACCAGCCCGGCAGCACCGCCAGCTGCGCCGCCACCACCGCCACGCCGGCGAGCAGGAAAAACTCGTCTGCGCCCTTGAAGAACACCGACAGCATGAGCGCGCCCGCCGCCAGCACCGGCAGCACCAGCGCGGCCAGATGCAGCAGCAGGCGCGCCCGGCTCATATCACCACTTCCGCGGCCGGGGCGCGCAGGTTGTAGTGCGACGCCATGGCCGCGCCGTAGGCGCCGGCCTGGGCGATCAGCAGCACATCGCCATCGGCGCATTCGGGCAGGCGGCGGTTGGAGCCGAGCACGTCGCCGGATTCGCAGATCGGGCCCACCACCTGGTACAGCGTATCGGCCGCCTCATCGCAGCGGCTCAGGTTCACGATCTCGTGCCAGGCGTCGTACAGGGCCGGACGAATCAGCGAGTTCATGCCGGTATCCACGCCGACGTAGCGGTAGTCGCCCTTGCGCTTGAGCTGGGTCACCCGCGCCAGCAGCACGCCAGCGTCGGCGACGAGGTAACGGCCGGGTTCCAGCCACAGTTCAAACTGCGGATAGGCGGCCTTGATCTCGGCCAGCTGGGCGTCCAGCGCGGCAAGGTCCAGCGGCGTATCCAGCGGTTGCGAGGGCACGCCCAGGCCGCCGCCGATATTGATGGCCTCGACCCGGTTGAAGCCCTGCGCCAGGGCGGCGAGCTGGGCGTAGACCTCGCGCCAGTGGCCGCTGTCGAGGATGCCCGAGCCCAGGTGCGCATGCAGGCCGACCACGGCCAGGTCCAGCTCGCGCGCGAGGCGGCGGAATTCATCGAGCTGGTCCAGGCTGAGGCCGAACTTGGAGCCCGCGCCGCCGGTGCGCACCTTGTCGTGGTGGCCGCGGCCGCTGCCCAGGTCGACGCGCAGCATCACCGCGCGGCCGCGGAAGGTCTCGCCCCAGTGCTGCAGCGGATGCAGGTTGTCCAGGGTGACCCGCGCACCGCGGGCAAAGGCCGCGGCGTATTCGGCCTGGGGCGCGAAATTGGGCGTGAACAGCAGGCGTTCCGGGCCGACCAGGCCGGCGGCCAGCTCCAGCTCCGGCAGCGACACGCATTCCAGGCCCAGGCCGGCCTCGGCGATGACGGCCAGCACGGCCGGATGGCTGTTGGCCTTGAGCGCATAGAACCAGCGGTCCGGCGCCTTGAGCGCGCGCAGCGCGGCGGCGCGTTCGCGCACGCTGGCCAGGTCGTAGACATAGCGCGCGCCGTCGCGGGCCAGTTGCAGCAGTTCCTCGCGCCGGCGCCGCCACCAGGGCTGCGCCTGGGGCGCCTGGGCGTGGGCGTACAGCTCGCGCCAGGCCGGTCCGAACACGGCCGGATCCTCCGCGCGCAGCGCCTCGGCCTTTATCAGGGCCGCGTGCAGATTCGGCACCAGGCCGTCGGCCGCGGCTTCGTCCAGCACGATGGTCAGGTTGAGATTGTTGGAGGACTGCGACACCAGGTGCACGCGCTGCAGGTCGAACTCCGCCAGCACCCCGGCCAGGCGCGGCAGCAGCGAGCGCATGCCGCGGCCGACCAGGGTCACCGCGGTACACGGCGCGATCACCTTGACCCGGCAGACCTCGGCCAGGTCCACCGCCAGGGCCGAGAGCACGTCGGAATTGACCAGGTTCTCGGACGGATCCAGCGACACGGTGACGTTGGTCTCGGCCGAGCTGATCAGGTCTATGGACAAGCCGTGCCGCTTGAAGCGTTCAAACACATCCGCCAGGAAGCCGACCTGCTGCCACATGCCGACGGATTCCATCGAGATCAGGGTAATGCCGCGGCGCTCGCTGACCGCCTTCACGCTGGGCGCCGCGGCGCCGGCCGAGGCGCCGATCTCGGTGCCGGCCAGTTCCGGCCGGTTGGTGTCGCGCACCAGCAGCGGCACGCCGGCCTCGCGCACCGGATTGAGGCAGCGCGGATGCAGCACCTTGGCACCGGTGGTAGCGATTTCCTGCGCCTCTTCGTAATCCAGCCGCGACAGCAGCCGCGCCGCGGGCACGATGCGTGGATTGGCCGAGAACATGCCGGCGACATCCGTCCAGATTTCGACTTTTTCCGCCTTCAGCAGGGCGCCGAAATACGCCGCCGAGGTATCCGAGCCGCCGCGGCCGAGGATGACTGTCTCGCCGGCGGCATTGCGCGCCATGAAGCCCTGGCTGATGAATACCTCGCCCTGGGCGGCCAGCGCGGCCGCCAGCGCCGGATCCGGCGCCGTCGGCACCGAGGCCGACAGATAGCAGCCCCAGGCGTTCTGGTTGGGCAGCGCCTGGGCCAGCAGGTGCTGGCGCGCATCCAGCCAGCGCGCCGGCAGGCCCTGGGCGCTGAGATAGGCCGCGCCCAGGGTGGAGGAAAGCTGCTCGCCCAGGGCCAGTACCTCGGCCTGCCAGGCCAGCGCACCGGTTTCGGCGCGCGCATCGGTGCTCAGCGCGGCGAGGCGGTCCAGCCAGTATTGCAGGGTGGCGCGATCGTCCAGGCCCAGTTCGGCGAACATGGCTTCGTGGCGGGCCAGGATTTCCGCGTGCAGGGCCTGGCGCCGCGCGGCGTCGCCGCCGGATTCGGCGATGGCCTTGAGTTTGTCGGTGATCCCCGAAAGCGCCGACACCACGATCAGCACCCGTTTTCCCTGCGCATGCCAGTCGCGGGCGATGCGGCAGATGGTGTCCCAGCGGGGGCGCGTGGAGACGCTGGTGCCGCCGAACTTCACGACGACCCAGCCGCCGTGTGCGGCGTTTGCAGATTCGAGGGTGTTCACACCGTTCCTTTCGTTTTGCCGGTACATGCGCGCGCTCGCGCGGAACCGACGATTCTTTCCGTGGGCGCAGCAGAACGCAATGAAACCGCCATGGCGAGGCGGAATAAGGGCAATTTGCCGGCACGCGCCGGCGGCGGGCAATGCGCGGCGGACGGGCGCGGCAGGCAGGCGGGGCGGCGCACGGCGCGGCCGGGGCTACGGGGTTGGTGCGGGCGGCCGATGCGGCATGGCACCTGGGGCCGCGCCGTTCAGGGCCGGCGGCGGCAGCGGTTCGCAACTGAACGCGGCGGGCGCGGCCGCGACATCGCGCCGGCGGCCGCACGTCGTCAGGGGACGAGATAACGCGGCAGTGCACAGCAGCCGAAGATTCGCCGTGCACCGCCGCCGTGTGCCTCCGCCCCTCGGCGGCGGCACACGCCGTAGTCATTCATTCAAAGCCGTTGCAGTACACCGAATCCTGCATCACGCCGTTCACATCCGCGCCGGCATCGCGCAGGGCCTGGATCTGCGCAGCGGAGAAATTGCGCAGATTGAAACCCGCCTGGCCGTTCATGCCGACCACGCTACCGGTGACCTTGTAGCAGCCGGCGATGGTGTTGGCGTCGGCGGTCAGGGTGACTTCGCCGTTGCTGTCGGTGAAGGCCACGACGACGCGGCCGGATTGGCCGCCGATGCCGTACAGCGTCGCGCTGGGGCCGCTGGCCGGCGCTTCCAGCGTGACCAGCACGTCGGGCACGGGATTGTTGTTCTCGTCCTTGACCAGGGCCTTCATCGTGAACGGGAAGGGCTGGCCCAGGGCCGCGCCCTGGGAGCCGCCGCCGCTGACGGTCAGGGTGGAATTGCCCGACGGCACCGTGCTCTGCGCCAGGCGCACGCCGGAAAATTCGGCCGTGTCGATCAGGCCGGCGGTGAGCAGGCCCTGGGGCCGGTCGAACAGCTGCACGGTGACGGGGCCGGAGGCGATGGCGCCGGTGTCGTAGGTCAGGGCGATGCGCGCGGTCAGCGCGTCGATCGTATCGGCACGCACATGAGTCGAGGGCGCGGTGGTGCTGCTGGCGACGGGGCCGGTATTGGACAGCAGCATGATGCCGGTGCCGGCGGCGCTGAGCAGCGGCAGATCGAGCACGACGCCGGTGTCCAGGTTGGCGATCAGGGTATAGCGCTTGTTCGGCTGCCAGTTGCTGCTGAGGGTCTGGCCGAAGTGGCCGCCGTTGTTGACGATGCTCAGGGCGTTGATGCCGAGCAGGCCGTCGATGACGGCGGTGCCGTTGACCGAGTTGATTGCCAGCGTCGGCGGCGCGAGCAGGCCGATCACGCCGTTGTAGGTGGCCGTCCAGGGACCCGCGCCGATCGGCACGTTGGTGCCCGAGGCGCCGAGCACGCCGCCGCCGACGGAACCCGCATTGCCGGCATCGCTGAAATCGCCGTTGGGGACGGTGAGGAATCCTGCGCTGACGCCGCCGCAGCAACCCGCGGCCAGCAACGCCACCAGCATCGCGCGCATCCGCAGCGAGCGGCGCACGACGGGACGTTCAGAAACGAAATCCTGAGTAAGTTTCATGACGCTCTCCGGCTTCTGGCGAGCACACGCCACCCGCAACGGGAGGAAGGACCGCGGCCGCTCGCCTACGAGATAACTGCCGGAAAACCGATGTATTCCTTCACTTTTGCGTGGCGGATTTCCGGGTTAGGCCGCACCCGTACGGCCGGGTACGCCTTGCGGGCCACCCTAGTCCCGCGTACCGAAATTTACAATCTATTAAACCAATGGATTTCTTCACACGGTTGATAAATTGCACTTATCGACCCCGCTCCGCGCGCAGGTCGTTTCACCGGCTTCGGATGAGTAAAAACCCGGATCCGTGCGCAGCAGAAATGCAAAGCCGGCGCGGCGGCGCGGCCAGGTTCCGTTGAAAATCAGCGCATTGGAACAAGCGGCCGGCAAAGGCGCCGGCGCGGCCGAAAAATGGCCTCAGCGCGGCGGCGGCAGCGCGCCGTACATGAATCTGCCGTCGACCAGGGTTGCCGCGACTTTTGCTGAGGGAATTTCACCGGGCCGGATGAGGAACACATCCGAGTCCAATACCGTGAGATCCGCCGTCTTGCCTGCGGCAATACTGCCCAGACGCGCCTCGGCGAAGCCGGCGTAGGCCGCGCCGAGTGAAAAACCGCGCAGGGCTTCAACCATCTTCAGACGCTGGTCCGGCAACCAGCCCCGCGCCGGCTGGCCGGAAAGATCCTGCCGCGTGACCGCGGCGTAGAGGCCCAGCAGCGGGCTGAACTGTTCCACCGGAAAATCCGAACCCAGCGCCAGCGGCACGCCGGCGTCGAGGAAGCGCCGCCAGGCATAGGCGCCAGGCAGGCGCGCGCGGCCGATGCGCGCCTGCACCCAGGGCATGTCGCTGGTGGCGTGGGTGGGCTGCATGGACGCGATCAGGCCCAGCCTGGCGAAGCGCGCGATATCCGGCACCGCGACGATCTGGGCATGCTCGACGCGCCAGCGGTGATCGCTTTTCGCCTGCGCGCCCAGCACCGCGGCATAGGTGTCCAGCACCAGTTCGTTGCCGCGGTCGCCGATGGCGTGCGTGGCGACCTGGACCTTGCAGCGTTGCGCCTTTTCCACGCTGCGGCGGAATGCCTGCGGCGAAGTCACCAGCAGGCCGCGGTTGCCCGCATCGTCGCTGTAGTCGGCCTTGAGCGCGGCGCCGCGGCTGCCCAGGGCGCCATCCACATAGAGCTTTACCGCGCGCATCTGCAGGCGCCCGCCGGCATGGGCGTAGAGGCCGTCGCGGCACAGCGCGTCCAGCGCCGGGCCGTCCGCATCGGCCATGGTGTAGAGGCGCAGCGGCAGCTTGCCGGCGTCGGCCAGTTCGCGCAGCACGGCCAGGTCGTCCAGGCTCACGCCGGCGTCGTGCACGCCGGTCAGGCCGGCGGCGAGCAGTTTGTCGAAGGCCAGGGCGTAGGCCTTGCGCTTGAGCGCCGCATCCGGCTTGGGCACCGCGCCGTCGAGCAGATCCATGGCGGCGTCGACCAGCACGCCGCTGGCCTTGCCGTCCCTGCGTTCTATGCGGCCGCCTTCGGGCTGCCAGTCGCCGTCCAGATCGCGCGCCGCGCGGCGCAGCGCCGCGCTGTTGGCCCAGCTCGCATGGCCGTCTATACGGCTGAGATAGACGGGGCGGTCGGGAAACGCGGCGTCCAGGTCGGCCGCCGTGGGAAACACTTTCTCCGGCCAGTCGTTCTGGTCCCAGCCGCGTCCGAGCAGCCAGCTGTCCGGCGGCAGTTGCTGCGCGTGGGCGCGCAGCCGCGCCAGCACCTCGGCCTTGCTCGCCGTGCCGCGCAGGTCGGCATTGAGCAGGGACAGCCCCAGGCCGAGCACATGGCCGTGGGCGTCGGTCAGGCCGGGCAGCACGCTGCGACCGCCGGCATCCAGGCGCTGCGCCGCGGGGAACTGCTGCTGCAGGGCGGCGCTGTCGCCGACGGCGAGGATGCGTCCCGCCTCGTCCCAGGCCAGGGCCTGGGCCTCGGGCACGGCCGCATCCAGGGTATGGATGCGCGCGTTCAGCAGCAGCGTATCGGCGGCGGCCGGGACGCAGGCCAGGGCGATGAACAGGGCCAGGGTGGATCGCAGCACGGCGGACTCCTCGCACGGTGTCCGGCAACTGTGGCCGCCGCCGGCAAGACTGACAAGCCATGGCGGCGCGGCGGGAACAATCGCATCGGCACCCGCAGGCGGCGTCCTGCCCACCCGCGCCGCAGCCGCATTGCCAATGCCGCAGGCCTGCCCCATCCTCCGCCATCCCCGCAGAGAGCCGCCGATGAGCGACAGCACCAATCCCGGATATGCACGCCGTCTGGGCGTGCTGGACGCCACCATGGTGGTCGTCGGCGGCATCATCGGCTCGGGCATCTTTCTCAACCCCGCCCTGGTTGCGCAGCGCACGGATTCGTCCGGCATGACCCTGCTGGCCTGGGCCCTGGGCGGCGTGTTCGCCCTGGCCGGCGCCTTCATCTATGCCGAACTCGGCGCGCGCCGGCCCCAGGCCGGCGGCGGCTACGTGTATCTGCGCGAATCCTACGGCCCGCTGATCGCCTTCCTGTTCGGCTGGATCATGCTGCTGGTCAACTATTCCGGCTCCATCGCCGCGGTGGCGACTACGTTCGCGGTGTATGCCTGCCAGGTCGCCGGCCTGTCCGACAATCTGGTCAAGCCGCTGGCGGTCGGCGCCATCCTGCTGCTGGCCGGCATCAATTTCTTCGGCATCCGCGCCGGCGCCCTGGTGCAGAACCTGGCCACGGTGCTCAAGCTGCTGGCGGTGGTCGCCGTCGTCGTGGCCGGCCTGGCCTTTGGCGGCGCGGCCGCGCCGCCGCCCGCCGGTGCCGCGCCCGGCGGCGGCAGCCTGGGCAGCGCCATGCTGCCGGTGCTGTTCGCGTACAGCGGCTGGTTCTACGTGAACAACATCGCCGGCGAGATCCGCGAGCCGCAGAAGAACATCCCGCGCGCCCTGGTGCTGGGCATGCTCACCTGCACCGCCTGCTA
This sequence comes from Tahibacter harae, assembly GCF_024437735.1. Lineage (GTDB taxonomy): Bacteria > Pseudomonadota > Gammaproteobacteria > Xanthomonadales > Rhodanobacteraceae > Tahibacter > Tahibacter harae. Next base: position 44,948 of record NZ_JANFQO010000022.1, read on the forward strand.
CCTGCTGGCCAACTACGCCTATCTGCACGTGCTCGGCCATGCCGGCCTGGCCGCAAGCAAGGCGCCCGCGGCGGAACTGATGCAGGGTGCGTTCGGCCCCACCGGCGCGGTGCTGATCGCCGCGGGCATCGCGATCTCCACCTTCGGCTTCTGCAATATCTCCATCCTCGGCGGCGCACGCATGTTCCAGGTGATGGGCGCCGACGGCGTGTTCTTCCGCGCCGCGGCCCATCTCAATCCGCAGTACCGCTCGCCCGATGTGGCCCTGGCCGGGCTGGCGCTGTGGGCCTGCGTACTGGTGCTCAGCGGCAGCTACGGCCAGCTGCTGGACTACGCCACCGTCGGCGACTGGATAGGCAGCGCCATGGTCGCCGCCACCCTGTTCCACTACCGTCGCCACGACGCCGGCAACCATGTGTTCCGCGCGCCGCTGCATCCGCTGCTGGCGCTGGGCTTCATCGCCGCGGTGGCCTATGTGGTGGTGTCCAGCGCCATCGCCCAGCCGCAGCAGACCCTGATCGGCCTGGGCATCATCGCCGCCGGCGTGCCCGCCTACTACGCCTGGCGCCGCAGCAACGCCGCGCGCTGAAGCGTGCGCCCAACCGCGGCCGCGGCACGGCCGGCGGCAGCCCGGCCCCTGTTCGCCTTCCGGCGCTGCTGCGACAATCCCGGCCTGCATTGCGGAGAGTCAAATGCCCTCACCCCCTTTGAAGACCGGGAAACAGCCCAGCGCGCCCGTCGCTGCGGCCGAGCCCGGTCCTATCGAGCTGACCATCAACGGCGAGACCTACCGCCACTCCGGCGCGCCGGACATGCCGCTGCTGTGGTATCTGCGCGACGTGCTGCGCCTGACCGGCAGCAAGTTCGGCTGCGGCGTAGGTCAGTGCGGCGCCTGCACCGTGCATGTGGACGGCAAGGCGCAGCGCTCCTGCCTGCTGCCGGTGAGCGCCCTGGCCGGCCAGTCCATCACCACGATCGAAGGCCTGGCCAGCGGTGAGGACCTGCACGCCGTGCAGCAGGCCTGGGTGGAGGAAGACGTGCCCCAGTGCGGCTACTGCCAGGCCGGCCAGATCATGGCCGCGGTGGACCTGCTCAAGCGCAAGGCCCAGCCCAGCGACAGCGACATCGCCCAGCTCACCAACCTGTGCCGCTGCGGCACCTACCCGCGCATCCGCAAGGCGGTCAAGCGCGCCGCCCAGCTGATCGCCGCCGCACGCACGGCCGAGGCCAAGCCATGAGCGGACTGAGCCGGCGCCAGTTCATCCGCGTGATGCTGTCGGCCAGCGGCGCCCTGGTCGTGGGCGTAGGCCCGGCCTCCGCCGCGTTCACGCCCACCGTGCCCATGGAACTGCTGGGCGAGGCGCTGACCTCGCTCGGTGCCTTCGTACGCATAGAACGCAACAACCGCATTGTCATCGGCGCGCGCGGCTGCGAGATCGGCCAGGGCGTCATCACCTCGCTGCCCATGCTCGTGGCCGAGGAACTGGACGCGGACTGGACCCGCGTGCGCGTGGAACAGCTGCCCTACGGCTACGAGATAGGCCCGGACGGCCCGACCAACCGCTACGGCCCCCAGGGCGCCGGCGGCAGCACCAGCATCACCGACGGCTGGAAGGATCTGCGCCAGGCCGGCGCCGTCGCGCGCTGGCTGCTGATCGAAGCCGCCGCGCAGCACTGGCAGCTGCCGCACGAACGCATCAGCACCGAGGCCAGCCACGTCGTCCACCCGGACGGCACGCGCATGCCCTATGCCGAACTGGTGGAGCGCGCCGCGGCGATACTGCCGCCGGCCGAGCCGGTGCCGGTGAAGACGCCGGACCAGTTCCGCGTCATCGGCAAGCCCGCGCGCACGGTGGACGCCCGCGCCATCGTCACCGGCCAGGCCCAGTTCGGCATCGACGCCTATCTCGGCGGCGCGCTGGTCGCGGTCATGCTGCGTTGTCCGCATCTGGACGGCAGCGTGGAATCGGTCGACGACAGCGATGCGCGCAAGGTCGCCGGCGTGCGCGAGGTATTCGCACTGGACGGCCCGGTGCCGGGTTCGTCCTTCGACGGCAACCTCGCCGCCGGCGTAGTCGTGCTGGCCGACAACACCTGGGCCGCCCTGAAGGGCCGCAACGCGCTCAAGGTGACCTGGAAGCCCGGTCCCTGGGCCGAGGAATCCACCGCGAAGCTCGAAGCCCAGGCCGCCGAGGCGTTCAAGGGCGAAGGCGTGAACGTGCGCACGGACGGCGACATGGCCGCGGCGCGCAAGGCGGCCAAGCGCGTGCTGGAAGCGCGCTACCAGGTGCCGTTCCTGGCCCACGCCACCATGGAACCGCCGGCCGCGCTCATCAAGATCGAGCCCGACCGCGCCCTGTTCATTGGCTCGCTGCAGAACCCCAGCGGCGCCTCCAGCGTCATCGCCAACCTCACCGGCCTGGCGCGGGAGAAGATCGAGATACGCATGACCCGCGCCGGCGGCGGCTTCGGCCGGCGCCTGGAGAACGACTACGTCGCCGAAGCGGTGATGATCGCCAAGAAGGCGGGCAAGCCGGTCAAGCTGCTGTGGACCCGCGACGACGACCTGCGCCACGACTTCTACCGCCCCTTCGGCGTGCACCAGATGAGCGCGACGCTGGACCGCAAGAACCAGCTCACCGGCTTCGCGCACCTGTGCGCGGCGACCTCGCTGAACTACCGCATTGCGCGCAAGAAGGAACGCCCGCCCGGCCAGGGCTGCCTGGAAGCCGACGATTTCCCCGCCGGCCTGCTGCCCAACCTGGACAAGCGCTTCTTCAGCCTGGAATCGGGCATGCCGCGCGGCCCCTGGCGCGCACCGCTGCATACCTTTCATGCCTTCGCCGTGCAGAGCTTCATCGACGAGATCGCGGTGGAGACCAAGCAGGATGCCGTCGCCCTGCGCCTGGCCCTGCTCGGCGAAGCGCGCGAGCTGGATTACTCCGGCCACGGCGGGCCCAAGTTCGATACCGGCCGCCTGGCCGCGGTGCTGAGCCGCTGTGCCGAGGCGATCGACTGGAAGCGCAAGCGCAGCGACGGCCGCGGCGTGGGCATCGCCTGCCATTTCACCTTCGGCGGCTATGCCGCGCACGCCTTCGAGGTTTCCGTCGACGGCCGCGACCTGCGCATACACCGCGCCATCTGCGTGGCCGACGTGGGCCGCGTGGTCAATCCGCTGGGCGTGGAAGCGATGATGATGGGCGGCACCATCGATGGCATCTCCACCGCGCTGAACCTGGCCATCACGGTCAAGGACGGCCAGGTGCAGCAGTCCAGCTTCGGCGACTACGCCCTGGGCCGCATGGCGCAGATGCCCAATGAGGTCGAGGTCATCATCCTGCCCAGCGAACTCGAACCGTCCGGCGCCGGCGAAATGGGCATTCCCAGCGTGGCGCCGGCCCTGGCCAACGCGATCTACGCAGCCACCACGGTGCGGGTGCGCAAGCTGCCGATATTGCCGGAGCTGAACCGGTTGCTTTGAGGCCGGGATTCGGAATTCGGGCGAGGCTGACCTAAAGCTGCGCCGCCGGCGACGGCGGCGCAGCTTTTTTGCCATTTAGCGATTGCCGAGAATTTCCAAGGTATCCGCCAGCAGGCCCTGCGCCGTGACATCGGCGCCAGCACCGGGACCGACCACGACCAGCGGACGTTCGCGGTAGCGCGTGGTGGTGAAGGCGAACAGGTTGTCCGCGCCGCGCAGCGCGGCGCAGGGATGGTCCGCATCCACCGCGCGCAGGCCGACGCGGGCACGGCCGGACACATCCAGCGAGGCGAGGTAGCGCAGCACCTTGCCCTGGGACCGGGCTTCGCGGAAGCGGCGCTCCACATAGGTGTCGATCTCGCCCAGGCGCGCCTGGAAGGCCTTGCTGTCCAGCGCGGCCAGGTGCGGCGGCACCAGTCCTTCGACCTCCACTTCCGATTCCTCCAGCTCCACGCCGGCGACGCGGGCCAGGATCAGCAGCTTGCGCGCCACATCCGCGCCGGAAAGGTCCGCGCGCGGATCCGGCTCGGTATAGCCGCGCTCGCGCGCCTCGTGCAGCAGGGCCGAGAACGGCTGGCTGCCGTCGTAGCGGTTGAACAGGAACGAGAGCGAACCCGACAGCACGCCGTCCAGCGCCAGCAGGCGGTCGCCGCTGCGGCACAGCCGGCGCAGGCTGGACAGGGCCGGCAGGCCGGCGCCGACCGTGGCGCTGTCGCCGTAGCGCGTATCGCCGTGGCGGCGCGCGCGCTGCACTTCATGCCAGTCGGCCAGGCGGCTGCCCTGGGCGATCTTGTTGGCGGTGACCACGTGTATGCCCTGGGCCAGCCAGCGCGCATGGCGCTGCGCCACGGCCTGGGCCGGGGTGGCGTCGATCACGATGCGCAGCGGCAGCTCGCTGGACTTGAGCACCGCGGCGACGGCGTCGAGATCGCAGCTGGCCGAATCTTCCAGCCGCGGCAGCAGGTCGGCGCTGGCCAGCCCGGCGGGATCGAACAGGCTGTGGCGCGAATTGGCCACGCCGAGCAGGCGCAGCGGCGCGACATCGGCCGCGGTTTCTTCCAGCAGGCGCAGCAGCGCGCCGCCGACCAGGCCGGTGCCGAGTACGACGACCGCAGCCTGGGCCGCATCCGGGGCGAGCCGCGGCGTGGAATGGGTGACCGCCAGTGCCACGGCGCTCATGCACGTATCCTCTGTTTGGCGTTGGCCGCGGCTTCGGCGCGTTCCAGGCCGGCGCGGATATCGGCCACCAGATCCTGCGCATCCTCGATGCCCACGGACAGGCGCAGCAGGTTGTCGGCGATGCCCGCCGCGCGGCGCGCTTCCACCGCCATGGCCGCATGCGTCATCGAGGCCGGATGCGCGACCAGGCTTTCCACGCCGCCCAGCGATTCGGCCAGCGAGAAACACTTCAGGCCGTCCAGGAACGCGGCGATGCCGTCATTGTCCGCCGCCAGCTCGAAGCTCAGCATGGCGCCGAAGCCGGACTGCTGGCGCGCCGCCAGCGCATGGCCCGGATGATCGGCCAGGCCCGGGTAGTAGACCTTCTCCACCGCCGCATGGCCCTGCAGCAGTTCCGCCAGAGCGGCCGCGTTCTCCTGGTGTGCGCGCAGGCGCGGGCCCAGCGTGCGCAGGCCGCGCAGGGTGAGGAAGCTGTCGAACGGCGCGCCGGTCAGGCCGATGCAGTTGGCCCACCAGGTCAGCTGCTGCGCGACCGCGGGATCCTTGGCCACCACCGCGCCGCCGACCACATCGCTATGGCCGTTGATGTACTTGGTGGTGGAGTGGACGACGATGTCCGCGCCCAGGGTGATGGGCTGCTGCAGCGCCGGCGAGAGGAAAGTGTTGTCGACCACGACCAGGGCGCCCGCCGCGTGCGCGGCCTGGGCGACGTGGCGCACGTCGGTGATGCGCAGCAGCGGGTTGGACGGCGTTTCCACCCAGACCAGGGCCGGCTTGTCGGCCAGCGCCTCGGCCAGGGCCAGCGGATCGGTCAGGTTGACGAAGCGCACCTGGAAGCGGCCCTTCTTCTGCCAGGCGTCGAGCAGGCGCCAGGTGCCGCCGTAGCAGTCGTGCGCGGCGATCACGGTCGCGCCGGCCGGCACCAGTTCCAGCACCAGGGCCACCGCCGCCATGCCGCTGGCCGTCACCACCGCGCCGGCGCCGTGTTCGAGTTCGGCCAGGGCGTTGCCGAGCAGGTCGCGGGTGGGGTTGCCGCTGCGCGAATAGTCGTAGGCACGCTTCTGGCCGAAGCCGGCGAAGGTGTAGTTGGTGGACAGGTGCAGGGCCGGTACCACCGCACCGTGCTGGGTGTCGGATTCGATGCCGGCGCGCACGGCGCGGGTGTTGGCGGTCAGTTCGCTCATGATCGGAGAGTCCTTGCAATCAACAGCTGGAGAGAGCGGCGGCAACCAGCGCGCCTATGCGGGCGGTTTCCTTGAGAAAAGCGTCGTGGCCGTAACGCGAGTCGATCTCGTGGTAGCGCGCGCCGGCGGCGGCGGCCAGATCGCGCAGGTCCTGCACCGGCACCAGGCGGTCGCTGCTGACCGCAACCACGTCGCAGGGCAGGCGCAGGCCGGTCACGTCGACGCGGTGCAGGTCGATGGATTCGGACAGGCTGAGGTAGCGCTGCGCGTCGAAGCGCGCGACGAACTTGCGCCCGGCGGCGGCGAGGTAATCCTCGACCGGAAAATGGAAGCGGCCGTCGCGGAATTCGGGCTCGGCGTCGAAGCGCTCGGCGAATTCGTCGGCGCCGCGGTAGGTGGTCATGGCCAGCTGGCGCGCCAGGCCCAGCGCCGCGTCCACCGTGCCGGCGGCGACGCCGGCGCGCACGATCTCGCGCTGGATCGCACGCAGCGCCGTAGCCAGCGGGTGGGCGCGGTGGGCGCCGCTGATCGCGACCAGGCGGCCCAGGCGCGCCGGATGGCGCGCGGCCAGGGCCAGGCCGACCATGGCGCCGTAGGAGGAACCGATGAAGGCCTTGGCCTGGACGATGCCCAGCGCATCGAGCAGGGCGACCAGGGCCTCGGCCTGGTCCTCGCTGGACACCGCGGCGGCGCCGTCCAGGTCGGCGGCGGCGAGCCAGTCGATGCTGAGCACGCGGTGGCTGGCCAGGTCCAGCGGCTTGCCGGTGCCGACCAGGTCGTCCCACCAGCCGGCGCTGCCGGCATGGCTGCACACGTCGCGGCTGGCGGAGATACCGCCCTGGACGATGACGGTGGGCGCATCGGCCGCGCCATGCCAGAAATAGCGCAGGGTGACCGTGCACGGGCCGCGGCCGTAGCGCGGCGTGATGCGGACCACGGCTTCACTGTGCGCCGGGCGCGGAATCGGCTGCAGGAAAGCGGCGGATTCGTAGGCGAACGGCGCCGCATCGAAAGCGGCGAAGGAAGTGGCGCTGGTGAGGCTCATGCGGGTCTCCGGCAGTGGTCGAGCCTCCTGCGGGAACCGGCGACGGCGGCGGCAGCGGCGCCCGGAGACACCGGACGGCTGCGGCTACCCATCTCTCGGCATGGCGCGTGCGCGCCTCCGTAGGAGTTGGCACCGTGCGGTTTCCCGTCGGTTGCCCCGGCTTCCAAGGGCCTTTCCCTCAGCCGGTCTCGATGGATCGTGGGCGGCACTTTAGTTGCCGCCCGCCGCTTCGTCAATAGACGTTTAGACGGCTAAACGTCCATATGGCCAATCGGACTATCGCCGGGAGCGGCCCCAGGTACGGGCGGCTCAGGCGGGAAGCTGCCTGCACGTCCGCGATCCCGGCCTGTGCCGCCGCGGCGCGGGGCAGTTCCGGCCGGCCGCCGCGGCGCGGCGCCCGACGGGCGCGAGGCGAGCCGGAACCTGAAGGAATGCGACGCGGCTGCGGCCGGCAGTCGGCGGAGCGCGGCTTGCGGCGCTCCGCACGGCGTGCCGCTGAAGCGCCGGGCGGCGCCAGTCAAAATCAATTCGTATACAAAGAAGAAAGAAATGCCGGGCGGCGCTGCGCCGCCGAAGATGCGCGGCAAGCGTGCCGCGCGCGCCGCGGCACCGACGGACTGCGCCTGGCGCCACATCGGCTGCCGGAACCACCTGGAACCGGAAAAGCCGGCCGCGCGCCGCCGGCACACGAAACCGCCTGCGGCAGAACCCATCGGCGCCCAGGACGCGCCGGGCGCGGAATCAATCCTCGCGCGTGACCCTGAGCACCTCGTCCACCGAAGTGACGCCGGCCAGGCATTTCGCCCAGCCGTCCGCCGCGATCGAGGCCGCGCGCGTGCGCACGTAGCGCTCCATCTCGGCCTCCGACGCGCCTTCGTGGATCTGCCGGCGGAAATTCTCGTCCACGCCGATCAGCTCGTAGATGCCGGTGCGGCCGCGGTATCCGGAAGCCCGCCCGACCAGCCCGTCCGCCGGCTTGTACAGGATCGCGTGCGCATCGGCGGGCTGTCCGAACGCTGTCAGCTCGCGCACGCTGGCCGGATAGGCCTCGCGCGTGACCGGGTCCAGCACCCGCACCAGCCGCTGCGCCAGCACGCCGATCAGCGACGAGGACAGCAGGAAGGGCTCCACGCCCATGTCGCGCAGGCGCGTCACCGCACCCACCGCCGAATTCGTGTGCAGGGTGGACAGCACCAGATGACCGGTCAGCGAAGCCTGGACCGCGATCTGCGCGGTTTCCAGGTCGCGGATTTCGCCCACCATCACCACGTCCGGATCCTGGCGCAGGATGGCGCGCAGGCCGCGGGCAAAGGTCATCTCGACCTTGGTGTTGACCTGGGTCTGGCCGACGCCGTCGATGTAGTACTCGATCGGGTCTTCCACCGTCATGATGTTGCGGCTGGCGTCGTTGAGCTTGAGCAGCGCGGCGTAGAGCGTGGTGGTCTTGCCCGAGCCGGTGGGGCCGGTGACCAGGAAGATGCCGTGCGGCCGCGAGATGATCGCCTCCAGCCGCGCGCGGTCGTCGGCGGCCATGCCGAGCTGCACCAGGTCCAGCCGGCCGGCCTGCTTGTCCAGCAGACGCAGCACGACGCGCTCGCCGTGACCGGCGGGAATGGTGGACACGCGCACGTCGACCGGACGCCCGGCGATCTTCAGGCCGATGCGGCCGTCCTGCGGCAGGCGCTTCTCGGCGATGTCGAGCTTGGCCATGACCTTGATGCGGCTGACCACGGCATTGGCGACGGCCTTCTGCGGCGAGAGGATCTCGCGCAGCACCCCGTCGATGCGGAAGCGCACGACCAGGCGGTTCTCGTAGGGCTCGATATGGATGTCGGACGCGCCTTCCTTCACCGCCTCGGTCAGCAGCGCGTTGATGAGGCGGATGATGGGCGCGTCGTCGTCGCTTTCGAGCAGGTCTTCCGGCTCGGGCAGGTCGTCGGCGATGGAGCGCAGGTCCAGCGACTCGTCCATGTCCGAAACCACGCCGCGCGCGTCGTCGCCCTGTTCGTACAGGCGGCGCAGCAGCTGCTCGAAATCCGCCGCGCTGTGGCGGGTGAGTTTCAGCGGCGCGCCGAGGTAGCGGCGCAGCTCCGCCAGCACTTCGGGCTTTACGCCCTCGCGGCAGGCGACTTCGGCGTGATCGTCATGCCAGGCGACCAGGGTGGCGCCGTTGCGCCGGGCGAAGCCGAAGTTGGGCCGGGCCGGGCGTGCCGGCCGGGCTGCTTCGTCCGCACCGGCTTGCGGCGGGCGCGCTTCACTCACTTGCTGCCTCTGGCCGCGGCGGGCTTCTTGGCGCCGGCCTTGGCCGCCGGCCGCGGCGGCGGCGCCGGCGTGGCCGGGCCGTTCGGATCGGCCATGAAATCGTGCATTTCCGGCGCGACCGGCTGGCGCGACACGGGCGTCAGCGCCTCGCGGTTGGTGCGCATCTGGATCTGCTCGGTGCGGATGTAATTGTATTTTTCGCTGGATACCGCCTGCTCGGTGGCCGCATCGCGCAGGATCTTGGGATGCAGGAAGATCATCAGGTCGCGCTTGGACGCCTTGTTGCTGCGGTAGCGGAACAGGTTGCCCAGCACCGGGATGCTGCCCAGGCCGGGCACCTTCTGGTTGCTGTCGTTGGCGCTCTGGTCGATCAGGCCGCCCAGCACCAGGGTGGCGTCATCGGCGACCAGCACGCTGGTGGACAGTTCGCGCTTGTTGGTGATGAGGTCGACCGCGCCGTCCACGGAAGGTGCCAGCGAGGACACTTCCTGGTGCAGGTCCAGGCGCACCGAATCGCCTTCGTTGATATGCGGCGTGACCTTCAGCGTCAGGCCCACGTCCTTGCGCTCGATGGTCTGGAATGGATTGAGCTGGTTGTTGTTGCCGCCGGTGCCCGAGGCATTGGTGTATTGGCCGGTCTTGAACGGCACTTCCTGGGCGACCTTGATGGTGGCCTCGGTATTGTCCAGGGTCAGCACCGACGGCGTGGACAGCACGTTGGACTTGCCATCGCCCTTGAGCATGCGCAGCAGGAAGCCGAGATTGACGATGTCGCCGATGCCGGGAATGTTGGTGGTGCCGGTGATGTAGCCCAGCGACAGGCCGGAACCCAGCGCGCGCGGATCCTGCGCCACGTCGATGATGTTGCCGCGGCCGTCGGAGCCGGTGAAATTGGTGCCGCCTATCCAGTTGTTGTCGGTGCCGTTGAGCGGCGCCTGCCACTGCACGCCGATCTCGCTGGCGGTCTCGTCGGAGACCTCGGCGATGATGGCTTCGATCAGCACCTGGGCGCGGCGCACGTCGAGCTGGCGGATCACGCCTTCGAGCGAGCGGAACACCGCGGGGGCGGCGCTGATGATCAGCGCATTGGTTTCCTCGTGCGCCTGGATGGTCGCCGTATTGCCGCCGGCAGCACCGCCGGGGGCCGCTGCGCCGCCCGGGGCCACCACGGGCGCGCCGCTGGCGGTCACTTCGCCATTGAGCGTGGCGGCCACGCCGCTGAGTATGGGCACCAGGTCCTTGGCCTTGGCATAGCGCAGGTAGACCACGTTGGTGCCGCCGCCGCTCTGCAGCGGCGTATCCAGGTGGGTCACCAGGGTGCGCATGCGCAGGCGGCCGCTCTTGGCGCCGGCAATCAGGATGGAATTGGTGCGTTCGTCGGCCAGGATGCGCGGCGCTTCGCCGCTGGCCTGGGTGGACTTGTCCTCGGCCAGGATGGTCAGGGTGCGCGCCATCTCCGAGGCGTTGGCGTGCTGCAGCGGCAGCACTTCCACTTCCGCGTCGGAAACGGTGTCGATGCGCGCGACGATGCCGGCCACGCGCTGGATGTTGCTGGCGCGGTCGGACACCACCAGCGAGTTGCTGGTCTGGTGCGCGATCAGCTGCGCGCCCTGCGGCAGCAGCGGACGCAGGATGGGCACCAGCTCGGCCGCGGCCACGTGCCGCAACGGCAGGATCTGGGTGACGATCGCATCGCCGGATTCGGCGGTGGCGACACTGTTGGTGCCTTCGGCCTGGGCCATGGCCTCGGGCACGATCTTGATCATGCTGCCGGCCGGCACCGCGGCGTAGCCGTGTACGCGCAGCACCGACAGGAACACGTCGTAGATCTCGTCAGGCTGCATGGGCCGGGCCGAGATCACGCTGACCTTGCCCTGCACATTCGGGCCGACGATGAAGTTCTTGCCGGTGATTTCCGACACCGTCGCGATCAGCGCCTGGATGTCGGCATCCTTGAGATTCAGCGTATGCGTACCGGGCGGGTTGCCCGCGGCCGAGGGCGGCGGCTGGGCCACGGAAGCGCCGCCGGCCAATACCAGGGCCAGGGCGAGTGCGCAGGCGCGCAGATGGAAGGTCGGGGTGCGCATCATTTGATGTTCACGCTCAAGGTGACGGGCTTGCCGTCGCGGTTCACCGTGACGGTGACGCGATTGGCGTTGGTTAGGCTTTGCACGACTTGGTTCGCGCGCGCCATGGAATCCAGCGGCACGTTGTTGATCGAGGTGACGATGTCGCTGGGCTGCAGGCCGAGCTGGGCGACCAGCGCCGCGTTCGGACCGCCGGAAAGACGCACCCCGGCCATGCGGCCGTTCTCCATCACCGGCTGGGCGTTGATCTGGCGCATCAGCTGGGCCGGATCGGGCACGCCCAGCTGCTGCTGGATCTTGGAAAAATCCACCGCGCCCTGGGCCATCTGCGGCGGCACGAACACCGGCGCGGCGGCGGGAATCTGGTCGGGCGCAGGTGCGGAGGCCGAGGCCGCCGCGGCCGCGCGGCCATGCATGGCCGGCGCGGGCGCCGCGGCAGTCGCGGCCGGCGCGCTGGCGGACGGCACGCCGGGCTGGTCGTAGGGCAGGCCCAGGGTTTCCTGCGCGCCTTCGTGCAACAGGATCACGCGGTCGGGATAGACGCCGTCGAGGCTGGCGCCGCCGGGCAGCGCATCGCCGACGCGGTAGGCACGCTCGCCCGAGACCGGATCGGCGATCACCGCCATGCCGGCGCGGGGATCGGCTTCGGCCAGGGTGCCGCGCAGTTGCAGCTGCAATTGCGTCGCCGGCGCGCTGCGCGCGAGCTGGGCGTTGGTCAGGCCGGCGCTGCCGAACAGATGCCACTTGGACACGCTGACCGCCGCCTTGCCGCCGGACACCGGCACCGCCGCGGCGGGCGGCAGGGCCATTTCCGGCTCCGCCGCACCGGGCAGCACCAGCCAGATCAACTTGACCGCCAGCCACAGGCAAGTCAGCGCCAGCACGGCGCAGGCGAGCATGCCGCCGAGCAGGGAAATCCGCTCGACCTGGGCACTGCTCAGTTCCCGCGTGGCCATGACTGCCATCACCCTTCCCCCGACTTACCTTGCTTCAACGTGCCTTGCCTCGATCCCTGTCCGTCACGCTTCCGGTGCCGGCGGCGCGGCGCTCTCGCCGGCAGGGCCGGCGTTTCCGCCTTCGCTGCCGTTGCCGCGGCTGCCACCCCGGCCGCCGCGGCGGCGGCGGCGGCGCTTGGCCGCAGCCGGCTGGCTGCCTTCGCCGGACGCGGCTTCACCGGCACTGGCCTCGCCGCCCGGGTTTTCGCCGGACGCGGCAGCAGGCTGGGCCTCGCGCTTCTTTTCGCCTTCGCCGGAACGGCCGCCCGGGCGGCCGCCGCCGGAGCGTCCGCCACCGGGACGGCGGCCGGACCTGTCGCCGCGCGGGCGCGGCGGACGCGGCGGCGCATCCAGCGCGTCGGCCTCGTCATCCAGTGCATTCTGTGCATCGGCCGGGTGCTCGGCGCGTTCGCGCCGCGGCGGCGGCACCAGCAGTTCCCGCGTCACCGTGGCAACCGGGATCTTCTGCTGGATGAATTGCTCGATATCGGGCAGGCCCATCGCATACAGGTCGCAGGCGAAGCTGATCGCATCACCCTCGGCGCCCAGGCGCGCGGTGCGGCCTATGCGGTGGACATAGTCTTCCGGATCGTGCGGCAGGTCGTAATTGAAGACATGGCTGACGGCCGGGATATGCAGGCCGCGCGCGGCCACGTCGGTGGCGACCAGCACGTCGACCTCGCCGCGCTGGAAGCGCTCCAGCAGCTTCTGCCGCTTCTTCTGCGGCACATCGCCCGACAGCGCGCCGACGCGGAAGCCGTGCCGCTCCAGCCGCGTGGTCACGCGCTCGGCGGCGATCTTGGTGTTCACGAACACGATGCTGCGCTGTACGTCGGCAGCCGACATCAGGTTCAGCAGCAGCGGCATCTTTTCCTCGGTGGCCGGGAAATAGACGCTCTGGCGCACACGCGAAGCCGTCACCGATTCAGTCTCGGCCGACAGCTTCTCGGGGTTGTTCATATGCTCGTAGGCCAGCTCCAGCACGCGGTAGCTCAGCGTGGCGGAGAACAGCAGGCCCAGGCGCTTGTCGCGCGGCGGCAGGCGCCGCATCAGGAAGCGCACGTCCTTGATGAAGCCCAGGTCGAACATGCGGTCGGCTTCGTCGATGACCATGACGTCGACCGCGCGCAGGGCGAATACGTGCTGCTTGAAATAATCGATCAGGCGGCCCGGCGTGGCGATGATGATGTCGACGCCGCCGCGCAGCTGGTCGCGCTGCTTGTCGTAGTCCACGCCGCCGTAGATCAGGGCCGACTTCAGCCCGGTATGCCGGCCCAGGTTCTTGAAGTCCTTGTCGATCTGGATGGCCAGTTCGCGGGTCGGCGCCAGCACCAGGCAGCGCGGATCGGTCTCCTTGCGCTCGGCCAGGGCCGGCTGGGTCAGCAGGCGCTGCATGGCCGCGATCAGGAAGGCGCCGGTCTTGCCGGTGCCGGTCTGGGCCTGGCCGGCGACGTCGCGCCCGGCCAGGGCCACCGGCAGGGTCAGCGCCTGGATCGGCGTGCAGCGCGTGAAGCCGGACTCGTGCAACCCTGCCAGCAGGCTGGGATGCAGGTCAAAATTGTCGAAAAAAGAATCGGTTAGTACTTGCTCGGACATTCAACTGGCCAGATAGGCCGGGCGTTCTTCACGAAACGCACCGGGGGACTTGAGGACTATTCCACGAGGCCCAACTTGAAACGTGCGGCCGGTTGGGCTGAAATGCCGCCCCGCCTTCCGCGCCTGCCACGCTCCGCGTTTGCCCAGCAACGCGCCGAGTGTAGCCTAAACCCAAACATTTCCGCAGCTTGGCGGAAACTCTTAAGACGGAGAATTCCCTTGAGCCAGCTCATCGCCGAGACCAGCGACGATACCTTCGAAACCGATGTACTGAATTCGGCTGAGCCGGTACTGGTCGATTTCTGGGCCACCTGGTGTGGCCCCTGCAAGGTGATAGCGCCGATGCTGGACGAAATCGCGACCAACTACCAGGGCCGCATGAAAGTCGTCAAAGTCAACATCGAGCAGAACCCGAAGACGCCGCGCACCTATGGCATCCGCGGCGTGCCCACGCTGCTGATCTTCAAGAACGGCAAGGTCGAAGGCACGCAGCTCGGCGCGCCGCCGACCAAGAACCACCTGACCCAGTTCGTCGACCGCACCCTCTGATCCCTGCCGCCGCGGCGCCGCATCCAGCGCGCGCCGCGGCCGCCACGCACCCGCCCGCCGGCGTGCCGCCCCTCCGGATGCGGCACGCTCTGCCGCCAGCGCCGCACAGGCGGACGATCGGCACAGGTTCGGTGGCATTCATGGCTTTACGCTGCACTTTCACAGTGCTAACGTAATTGACAGTTGCCGGGGCGCAGCGCCCCATCCCTTCCGGTTCACCCCCTGATTCCATCCCGCCGGCGCGACACATGCCGGCCAACGGCGCCCATGCGAGGTTTGCCCGTGTCTGATATCGAGAACAAGGAAAACGGCTCGGCCGCAACGGCTGACGCGCGTCCCGAAACCACGGCTGCGGCCGAACCGCGCGTGTCGCGCCGCGAAGCCCAGGCCGCGCGCGCCGCCGCCAAGGCCGAAGCCGCCGCCCGCGCCGAAGGCGCCGCCGGCGGCGAAGCCCCGCCGCCGCGCGAAGAACGCGCCGAGCGCAGCGAACCGCAGGAGCGCGCCGAGCGTCCCGAACGCCAGCACCGCCCCGACCGCGGCGAGCGCCAGGACCGCGGCAACGAGCGCCCCGCGCAGCCCAGCAACGATCTTTTCGCCAATCCGGGCCAGGGTGGCGGCAACAATCCCGGCAACGGCAACACCCCCGGCAACCCGGGTTTCCAGGGCAGCCAGGGCAATGACGGCGGTCACGACGGCGGCGATGCCCAGTACAGCGGCAACGGCAACGGCAACAACGGCGGCGGCGAAGGCGGCCAGAATCCGAACAACCCGAACCAGAATCAGGGCGGCCAGCACCAGGGCCAGGGCCGCCGCGAAGGCCGCAACCGCAACCGCAACCGGCAGAACCGCCAGCAGCAGCAACAGATGCGCGGCGGCAACTACGAGGACGAGATCCCCGACGAGCGCAACGGCGGCGGCAACGGCCCGCTGATCAACCTCACCGAACTCAAGCGCAAGCCCGCCGCGGCCGTGCTGGAGATCGCCGAGGGACTGGGCATCCAGGAAGGCGTGGCCCGCGCGCGCAAGCAGGACGTCATCTTCAACATCCTCAAGGCGCACGCCCGCTCCGGCGGCGGCATCTGGGGCGAAGGCGTACTGGAAATCCTGCAGGACGGTTTCGGCTTCCTGCGCTCCGGCGACGAGTCCTACCTGGCCGGCCCCGACGACATCTACGTCAGCCCCAGCCAGATCCGCCGCTTCAACCTGCGCACCGGCGACTACATCACCGGCCGCATCCGCCCGCCGAAAGACGGTGAACGCTATTTCGCCCTGCTCAAGGTGGACGACATCAACGGCGAGCCGCCGGAAGCGTCCAAGAACAAGGTCCTGTTCGAGAACCTCACCCCGCTGTTCCCGCGCAAGGCGTTCCGCCTGGAACGCGGCAACGGCTCCTCGGAAGACATCACCGGCCGCATCCTCGATCTGATGTCGCCGATCGGCAAGGGCCAGCGCGGCCTCATCGTCTCGCCGCCCAAGGCCGGCAAGACCATGATGCTGCAGAACGTGGCCCAGGCCATCGTCAACAACCATCCGGAAGTGCACCTGATCATCCTGCTGATCGACGAGCGCCCGGAAGAAGTGACCGAAATGGTCCGCGGCGTGCGCGCCGCCGAAGTCATCAGCTCCACCTTCGACGAGCCCGCCGCACGCCACGTGCAGGTCGCCGACATGGTGATCGAGCGCGCCAAGCGCCTGGTCGAGCACAAGAAGGACGTGGTCATCCTGCTCGACTCCATCACCCGCCTGGCGCGCGCCTACAACACCGTGGTGCCCAGCTCCGGCAAGGTGCTCACCGGCGGTGTCGACGCCAACGCCCTGCAGCGCCCCAAGCGCTTCTTCGGCGCCGCGCGCAATGTGGAAGAAGGCGGCTCGCTGACCATCCTCGCCACCGCGCTGGTCGATACCGGCTCGAAGATGGACGAAGTGATCTACGAA
This sequence comes from Tahibacter harae, assembly GCF_024437735.1. GTDB lineage: Bacteria > Pseudomonadota > Gammaproteobacteria > Xanthomonadales > Rhodanobacteraceae > Tahibacter > Tahibacter harae. Next base: position 61,261 of record NZ_JANFQO010000022.1, read on the forward strand.
GAGTTCAAGGGCACCGGCAACATGGAAGTGCACCTGGACCGCCGCATCACCGAAAAGCGCGTCTACCCGGCCATCAACATCAACCGCTCCGGCACCCGCCGCGAGGAACTGCTGATCGAGCCGGACATGCTGCAGAAAATCTGGATCCTGCGAAAGCTGCTGCATCCCATGGACGAACTGGCGGCAATGGAATTCCTGCTCGACAAGATGAAGAACACCAAGTCCAACGACGAGTTCTTCGCCACGATGAAGCGCGGCTGACACAGCCCGCGGCATCCGGCGGCATTACGAAGGCGCGGCCCATGGGCTGCGCCTTTGTCGTTTCTGGAGCCGCGATTCGGGATTCGGGATTCGAGATTCGAGATTCGCAGGGAATGTGCGGCGGAACCCACGGTTCTTGGCATCAGGAATTGCCGCGATTTTGAAAAAAAAAAAGAAAGCTCCCTCTCCCCCGAGCTTGCTCGGGGGAGAGGTTTGGGGTGAGGGGGCGACGATCAACGCGCCTCGACGTTTGGATTCTCGCCAGATTCTTCAATGACCCGGAAACCGCGAAAACCATGCTGCTTCGCAAACTGACGCGGCGCCCCCTCACCCAACCCTCTCCCCCGAGCAAGCTCGGGGGGAGAGGGCTAAAGCGGCGGAACTCCGGCAGAGGAACTCCGGCAACGGAACTCCGGCAGCAGGACTCCGGCAGAGGAACTCCGGCGACGGAACTCCGGCAACGGAACTCCGGCAGCAGGGCTCCGGCGACAGGACTCACGGCTTCGCAGCCTCGCAAATACCGCGGCGCTCAATACGCGCCATCAAGGCGCAGCCCTCAGCTCCCGATCCGTCTTCTCCGCCGCCACCCGCGAAATCTCGGTCGGCATCAGTGTTTCCCGCAGTACCGGCAGCGCCGTATCCAGCAGTGTGCGCGCCGCGGTGCGCTCGGCGTCTTTCAGCGGCGCGGCGACCAGTCCGGCGTTCCTGAGCCTTGCCGCCGCCAGCTCACTGCGCGCAATCGCCAGGTCCACCGGCTGCGCCGCCGCGGCCTCGAAGCCTTTGACCGCGGCTTCCAGCTCCCGCGCCGCCAGCGCCACATCCCCCTGATCCAGCGCGAACGCAGCACGGGCGCGGCGCATATGCAGGAAGATCGGATGCGTGGCGGGGATCAGCGGCGGCCACAGTTTTTCGGCTTCGCCCAGCAGGGCCAGCCCGCGCTCGGGGTCGTGCATCTGCCGCGCCAGCAGCACCAACTGCCAGGTCACCATGGCGTATTCGATCGAATCCTCGCCGTCCAGGCGTGCCGCGCGTGCGCGCAGATCGGTCAGCATGGCCTGGGCGCGGCTGAATTCGCCCGCGCGGCCCAGGGTGCGCGCCTCGCTGCGGGCCAGGCGCCGGCGCACTTGGTGGTCGGCATCGATGCCGCCTTCGTCGAGCGCGCGCATGGCCTGGCGGAACTCGGCCAGGGCGGCCGTATAGTCGCCCGCATTTTCCAGAATGCCGCCGTAATTGCCGTGCGATACCGCGCGATCAGTCGCGCCGCTGAGCCCGGCCTCGCTCATATGCCGGTCGGACTGGCGCAGCGCCTCCACCGCCTCGCGGTAGCGGCCCTGGTCGTTCAGCGCCAGCGCCAGGTCGTTGGTCAGCACCATCATGCGCGAGCCGCCCGGATCGACCACTTTCTGCTGCAGCGCGATGGCCCGGCGCAGCAGCGTCTCGGCCGCGGCGGGATCGCCGTCCGCGCTCAGCGCCATGGCCTTGGCGCGCAGCAGCAGGATATGTTCCGGCGATTCCGGCGGACGCTGCAGATTCACCCGCTTGAGCGCCTCGTCGACCACCGCCAGCGCCGCGCTGGCCTCACTGGCGGTGGCCAGCAGCGAGGCCAGTGGCTGGGCCACTTCCACATACAGCGCCAGCGGCACGTCGCTGCGCGTGCGGCCCAGCTCCAGCGCCTGGCGCAGCAGGGCGATGGCTTTCTCGTCGTCGCCGCCGCGATGCTGCGCCACGCCCAGCCCCAGCAGCGTGCGTACCTGCGCCACCGCGTCGTCGGGCGCGAAGCGTTCGCGCCAGGCGCCGGCCTGCTGCGCCGCGGCCAGCGAGGCGGCGGCATCGCCTTCCATGCCGAGCAGATTGGCGAAGTCATCGTAGTCCTCGGCCAGGCGCAGCGCCTGGGCGCGGTCGACCGGCTCCACGCCGGCGGTGCCGGCGCGCATCAGCTTCAGCGCCGCGGCCACATCGCCGAGTTCGCCGTACAGCTTGCCCAGCAGGCGCTGCATGGACTGCACCAGCGACGGATCGGTACGCGCCGACAGCTGCGCCTGGGCCGCGTCGAGCAGGCTGCGCACGCTGACGTCGCGGCTCATCGCGTTGTCGGGCGAGGCCGCCTCGAACGCATCGGTGAGGAATGCCAGCGCCTCGCGCGCCCGCGCCGCCTCGCGCTCGGACGCGGCCAGCGCCTGCTGCGCCGCGGCTTCCGCGGCGAGGGCGCGTTCGCGCGCCAGATCCAGGCGCCAGACGAAGAATGCCGCCGCCAGCAGCGCCGCGGTCGCGGCGGCTGCGCCCCAGCGGTGACGCTGCAGGAATTTGCGCAGGCGGTACCAGCGCGTCAGCCGCGCCGCGCGCACCGGACGGCCGTCGAGATAGCGCTGCAGGTCGTCGCGCAGCGCGCCGGCGCTGGCGTAGCGGCGCGCCGGGTCGGCGTCGGCGGCCTTGGCCACGATGCCGGCCAGCTCCGCATCCGGCGTCAGCGCAGCGAGTCCGTCCTGGGCCGGGCTGCCATCGGCGCGGCGCGCGGTGATGAGTTCGCCCAGCAGCACGCCCAGGCTGTAGATGTCGCTTGCGGTGGTGACGGCGCGGCCCTGCTGCTGCTCCGGGCTGGCATAGCCGGCGCTGAAGATGCGCGTGGAGGCGTCGTCGGCGCCGTCCGTGCTGTCGACCGCGACCAGGCGCGCAATACCGAAATCCAGCAGCTTGACCTGGCCGCCGCGGGCGACCATCACATTCGCCGGCTTGAGATCGCGATGCACGATCAGGTGCTGATGAGCATGCCCTACCGCCTCCAGCATCGCGTCGAACAGGGCCAGGCGTTCGCGCAGCCGCGGCGCGTGCTGCGCGGCGTGTTCCAGCAGCGGCAGGCCGTCGACGTATTCCAGCGCCAGCCAGGGCTGGCCGTCCGCGGTCTCGCCGCCGTCGAGCAGGCGCGCGATATGCGGATGATCCAGCGCGGCAAGGATCTGCCGCTCCTGGCGCAGACGGCGCAGGCCGTCGCTGGTGGGAAAGCCGCGCAGCAGCTTGATCGCGACCTGCTGGCTGAAGCCGCCGCTGACGCGCTCGGCCAGCAGCACCGTGCCCATGCCGCCGGAGCCGAGTTCGCGCAGCAGGCGATACGGCCCCAGTTGTTCGACCCGCTCCGCGCCCAGGCGCGCGGCGCTGGCGCTCAGCGTCTGCGCCAGCGGATCGCCGGTCTGCGCATCGGCGGCGAGCAGGCGCGCGAGTATGGCGCGGTCCTGCGGCGCGAGATCCAGCGCCTCCAGCGCCGCCGCGCGCTGTTCCGGCGGCAATCCGCGCAGGCGGTCGAACTCGGCGGCGAAGCGGTCCAGCGAGGCCATGGCTAGTTCCCGCGACGGCGAACGGATCGCCCGGCATTCCCGCGCGGCGCGCCGCGCTCAGTCGGCGCGGGCGTAACACACGGCAGCGTGGGCGCGGGCATCGGTGCGGCTCAGGGCCAGACCGGCGGCCGCTTCACACGCTGCCAGCGCGCCAGCGCCTCGCGCGTGCGCTGGCGGCCTATCTCGATGACTTCCTCGGCGCGCTGGAATTCGTAGAAAGCGCAGACATTGCGCGGTATCGGGATCACCAGATCCGGCGGCTGCGCCGCGAGCTTGTAGCGGGTGAGCGTTTCCTGCACCACGTCCAGAGAACGCGCGAACAATTCCAGCATGCCCGGCTCGTTGATTACCACACGCTTGCTGCGCTGGCCGACATAGCGCTCCCACAGCGCGCCGAGACGGGCCAGGCCGGTCGCCCGGACGCGCTCTTCCTCGGCTTCGGGATCGGCCAGTTCGGGCTGGGTGATCGGCGTCTCGCGTTCGGCCACGCCTTCGGCTTCGGCGTTCACATCGACGGCGATGGTCGCGTCGGTGAGGTCGCGCAGGGTCGGCGTCACCGGCACCGGATTGAGCAGGCCGCCGTCGACCAGGCGCCGGCCCTGGTACAGGTGCGGCCGGAACACGGTCGGTATCGAGATCGAGGCGCGGATCGCATCGAACAGCGAACCGCGCGAGAACCACACCTCGCGCTGCGCGTCGATATCCACCGCCACCGCGGTATAGCTGATCGGCAATTGCTCAATGTTGATCTCGCCGACCAGCTCGCGCAGCGCGCCGATCACGCGATGCCCCTTGATCAGGCCGCCGCCGCGCCAGGTCCAGTCGACCAGGCGCAGTACGTCGAAGGTTTTCAGGCCGCAGGCCCAGTCGCGGTATTCGGGCAGCTTGCCTGCGGCGTACACGCCGCCGACCAGCGCGCCCATGGAGCTGCCGGCGACAGAGCGGATCTCGTAGCCGCTGGCCAGCAGTTCCTCGATCACGCCCACGTGCGCATAGCCGCGCGCGCCGCCGGAACCCAGCACCAGGGAAATGGCGCCGCGGCGCGGCGGCTCGGTGACGCTGGGCGGATTCTCCACGCGGGGCTCCACGAAGGACGGCGCTACTGGTACGCGCCTATGGACAACTGCAACAGGATCTTCATTTCCTCGCGCAGGCTCAGCGGCGCGATCACTTCCGCATCGGGACCGTACTTGAGCACGTCCATCAGCAGTTCCTTGGAATTGCTGTAGGGCACCTTGAGTTCGTAGCGGCCGTCGCTGAGGAAACTGCCCTGCTGCTGCGAATGCCAGTGCTCGTCGGCCACCCAGCGCGCCGCGTGCGGCGAGAAGCGCAGCGTGGCCCAGGCCTTGGGCGGGCCGGAGAAGATGCCGTAGCTCGCGGCCAGATGCTGGTTCAATTCGGCGTCGTCGCGGTCGATGGCGGCGGCGTCGAGCATCTGCGGCGCGCTGATGCGGTCCACCGCGAAGCTGCGCAGGCCTTCGCGCTCGTGGTCCCAGGCGTCCAGGTACCAGTTGTCGCGGTAGTGGGCCAGGCGCTGCGGCGAAACCAGGCGTTCGGTGGTGGAGCCGGTGGAACGCGCCTTGTAGCTGAACTTGAGCTGGCGCCGCGCCATCACCGCGCCGGCCACCACGCGGAAACTGATCTGGTCCAGCTTGCGCATGCCGCTGGCGATCACGCGGATGCGCTCCACCGGCAGGCGCGCGCCGCTGGCGTGATCCGAGAGCAGGCTTTGCATGCGCTTCTCGAACGGCGCCAGCGCATCGGCCAGTATGCCCGGCCCGCTGCGTGCGACCAGCTCGTTCAGCGCAAGCAGGGCCGAGAGTTCATCGCTGGTCAGCCACAGGCCGGGCAGTTCGAAGCGCTCGGCCTCGGCCGCGTCGTAGCGGAACGCGGCCTGGTCGCCCTCGCCGCTTTCGATGGGCGCGCCCAGCGCATCGCGCAGGAAGGCGATATCGCGGTACAAGGTGGCGCGGGAACACCCCAGTTCGTCCTTGAGGCGCTGCAGGCTGACCGGATAACGCGCGGTCTTCAGCAGGCGGTGCAGGCTCAGAATGCGTTCGTATCGGTCCATATCCCGATTGTGGCGGCAGGCCGGTGACAGACGCTAGTGGTAAGCGCGGGAGGCAAAGCATGCCGGACGGCCGTCTCAGCGGCCGCGACCGGGAAACCCCGCCGCGGCGCGGCGCGCGAACCTGCGCCCTGCGCCGCCGGTCGACCGGATCGCCGCGCTCGCCCGCTGTCGTCCGGCGCCGCCGGAATCCGTATTAGCATGCCGCCGCCCCTGAACCCGGAGACCGCCATGTCCCTGCCCCAGTCCCTGCTGGCGCTAGCCCTGGCCCTGTGCGCCGGCACTATCGCCGCCGCGCCCAAGGACGACCTGCACCAGGCCTACAGCCGCTTCCTCGCCGCCCGGAGCTTCCGCGCCAGCGTCACCGACGTGAACAAAGGCCAGCAACTGTCCAAACTGCAATTTGTCGCCCCGGACCGCTACCACATCGAAAACGGCCAGGGCCAGATGGAGCAGATCCTGATTGGCGCGGATGCCTACACCCTGGTCGACGGCCGCCGCCTCAAGCTGCCCATGCCCATCCAGGTCGAGCGCATCGTCGGCCAGTATCGCAACCGCGACACGCTGGACCAGCTCGCCAACGGCCTGGAAGTGACCGACCTGGGCAGCGAGACCGTCGACGGCATCGCCACCCGCGTCTATACCTACCGCGTGACCCAACCGTCCAAGGCCGACGTCAAGGTCTGGATAGACAGCGCCAGCGGCCTGCCGCTGCAGCTGGAATCCTCCGGCAGCTTCCTGCGGGTGAAATCGACCACGCGCATCCGCTACTACGACTACGACGATCCCGGCATACGCATAGAAGCGCCGCAGTAAACCGCACGGACGCAAAGCCGCAAAAGCGCAAAGAAGGGAAAATCGCGAAGGCGGGCCGCTGCGCCGCGCACGGGCGCAACGTCAAGTCGGCTATGCTGCGGCCATGCCCGCCCCTTCCGTACACCTGAGCCTGGACGCCGTCATCGTCGCCGTGACGGCCGAAGCGCCGCGCGTGCTGACCGTGCGCGGCGACAGCGGCGACGATGCCCTGCCCTCCGGCCCGCTGGACCTGGAAACCCACCAGACCCTGGAACGCGGCGTGCGCGACTGGGTCGCCCAGCAGACCGGCCTGGCCCTGGGCTACGTGGAGCAGTTGTATACCTTTGGCGACCGCTTCCGCGATCCGCGCGAACGCGCCGGCGGCGCCCGGGTCGTGTCCATGACCTATCTCGCCCTGGTGCGCGAACAGGCCCTGCCGGCGGAGTTGAGCGCGCACTGGCGCGACTGCTACGCCTTCCTGCCCTGGGAAGACTGGCGCGGCGGCCGGCCCGCACTGATCGCGCGCGAGCTGGCGCCTCGCCTGCACGCCTGGGCCGGCGCCGACGCGCGCAAGCACGAGCGCGTCGACCTCACCTTCGGCCTGGACACTGCGCCCTGGGATCCGGAACGCACGCTGGAACGCTACGAACTGCTGTGGGAAGCCGGCCTGGTCGCCGAAGCCAGCCGCGACCGCGACCAGAGCGCCGCCTCCGCCCCCGGCAGCGGCAGCGCGCTGGCCCTGGACCACCGCCGCATCCTGGCCACCGCGCTGGGCCGCCTGCGCGGCAAGCTGAAATACCGTCCGGTGGTGTTTGAACTGCTGCCGCCGGAGTTCACCTTGCTGCAATTGCAACAAGTGGTCGAGGCACTGAGCGGCAACCTGCTGCACAAGCAGAACTTCCGCCGCCTGGTGGAAAGCGCCGGCCTGGTCGAAGGCACCGGCCGCCTGGCCACCGGCACCGGCGGGCGTCCCGCGGAGCTTTTCCGCTTCCGCCGCGAAGTGTTCCGCGAACGGCCCGATCCCGGCGTGTATTTCCCCGGCGCGTGGTGGAGCCGCTGAGGCAGCGGCATTCGTGCGGTTGCGCGAACGCCGCCGAGGCTCAGCCGGAAAACTGCGCAGCTGCGCGCTAGCGGATCGTCAGCAGATAAATGCCCATGTCTCCGGTGCTCTGCGTGGTGTTGCCGATGTTGCATACGCGCACCTGCACCGTATCGGCGGCGACCACGCGCAGCGGCTGTATCAGCATGTTCGGCGGCAATGCGGCGCTGCTCTGCAGATTGAACAGCAGCAGATCATTCAGCTGCGCACCGGGAATGCTGAGGTTGTAGTCATTGCAGTCGTTCGCGCCCACGGTAAAGGCGACCGCACCGTTGCTGTAGCCGCCGGCCATCTTGCTGCGGGTGATACTGTCGCTGGCGATCTTCGACGTATCCACCGCGCCGCCGGCGATCTTGTCGCTGGTAACCGCGGCATTGGCCAGGTCGCTGTTGCCGACGGCGCCGCTGGCGATTTTCGACGAGGAAACCGAATCCGCCGCGAGCTTGGAATTGGTCACGGCGGCGAAAGCAATCGCGGCATTGTCGACCGAACCTGCCGCCAGCCCGGGATTGGGATACGTGCCGGCCAGCGCGCCGCCGGCCGGCCCGCTGATGCTGCCGCTCAAGCTGTACTGCGCCACCGGTGCCGTAGCGACGGCCTGGCGCGGCAGCAGCGGCGTACCTTCGACGCTGACCTGCAGATACAGCTGCGTACCGGTGAATGCGCCGGGAAAGCTCAGCGAAACGCTGAAAATGCCGTCGGCCACGGGAAAATCCGCCTCGTTCACCGTGGCCCCCACCTGGCTGCCGCCGCTGGGCTGGTCGTACAGCGCAAACGCGAGGTCGAAATTGCCGTTGGCCGGCGCGCCGTTCTGCTGCAACCGTCCCTGATAGGTGAAATCCGGCAATTGTGGAGAAGGCTGCGCAACGGCCGCAGCGGCACAGACCAGGCCGGACGCAAGCACCAGGCAGCGCAGCAGCGCGCGAAAAGACCGCTGTTCGTTCATCACGTGCACTCCTCGAAACCCGCGGAAAACACACTGTCGCGCTGCTGGCTGCCAGGCCCCGCCCAATAGCCCGCCCGCAACGTGAACCCGCCGCCGCTGGCCGCGCCCGCGGCCGGCTCGCCGATGCTGCCCTCCAGCACCCGGCAGCCGCCCGGCGAACGGCTGACGCCGCCGCCGGCGGCGATGAGATGGCTGCTGATCTGCTGAGCCAGGGCCGGGGCCGCCAGCACGGCGAACGCGAGCAGAAGAAATCCGAATCGCGGTGGACGCGGATGCCGCCGCCGACATGTCGATGCGTTGCGCATGGAAAGCCTCCCCGTGCCGAGACGATGTCACCAGGGCAAACGTGCGCAAGCGACCGAACGAACATTGACTATCCGCAACCGTGACGACCTGCACAAAAAACCCCGTTACGGCAGGCAGAAACGTGGAAAATCACGACCAGGGGCCAAGCGGGCAATCCGCATCGAACGACGCTTTGCACGAGCGCGGATCAGCTCGTCATCCAGCGCCGCGCTTCGCTGCTTCCGCCGAGGGCAGACAACAATCCGGCTGCACATTCACACCGTGTCAGCTGTGCCGGCCGTTGACGGTTTTATACGCCCGCCATGGCGCTCATCGTCTCCAATGCAAAGCCTTCGTCGATCCAGCCCGTGATACCACCCGCCATCACCTTCACCGGCCGCCCCAGCTGCGCCAGCCGCAGCGCCGCGCGTGCGGCACCGTTGCAGTGCGGACCGGCGCAGTAGGTGACGAACAGCGTTGCCGCCGGCCATTGCGCCATCTTCGACGCGATGATCTTGCCGTGCGGCAAGCTGATCGCGCCGGGCACATGGCCCCGGGCATACAGCGCCGGGCTGCGCACATCCAGCAGCACGAAGCCGGGATCGGGCTGCTGCAGTGCTTCGTGCGTGTCCCAGCAGTCGGTCTCGTAGGCGAACAGGCGCTCGAAATGCGCCAGGGCGTCGGCGGCAGCGGCGGCGGGAACGGCGGTGACGTTGTTGCGCATGGGCGGTCTCCAATGGCGATGGACCGATTGTGCGCGGCGCCGCCGCGGCGGAGAATTGGCGGCAATGCCAAGATCCGATCAAATCCCGCCAAAGCCCGACCGCCGCGTCGCCGTGCTGGTGTACGACGGCCTGTGCCTGTTCGAATTTTCCTCGGCCGCCGAAGTATTCGGCCTGGAGCGGCCGGAAGCGGGCAAGGACTGGTACCGCTTCGGCACGGTATCGACGAACGGCAAATCCGTGCGCACGCAGTACGGCGGCAGGCTCGAACCCGACGCCGGCCTCGGCGCGCTGCGCCGTGCCGGCACCATCGTCATTCCGGGCTGGAGCGGCATCGACGTACCGGTGCCGCAGGAACTGGTCGGCGCCCTGCGCGCCGCCCATCGCCGCGGCGCACGGCTGTTGTCGATCTGCTCCGGCGCCTTCGTGCTCGCCGCCACCGGCCTGCTCGACGGCCGGCGCGCGACCACGCACTGGCGCTATGCCGAGGTCTTCCGCCGCCGTCATCCGCAGATCGCACTGGACCCGGACGTGCTCTATGTCGACAACGGACAGCTGCTGACCTCCGCCGGCAGCGCGGCGGGGCTGGACCTCTGCCTGCACCTGGTGCGCCGCGATTTCGGCAGCGCGATGGCCAACGCCGTCGCGCGCCGGCTGGTGATTGCGCCGCATCGCGAAGGCGGCCAGGCGCAGTTCGTGCCGCAGCCTGTAGCGCAGCAAAAGAAGGATGCGCTGTCGCCGCTGCTCGACCGCCTGCGGCGTACGCTCGATCGCCCGCACACCGTCGCCGGACTTGCCGCCAGCGTCGCCATGAGCGAACGCAGCTTACTGCGCCGTTTCCATGCCGCCACCGGTACCTCGCCCGCCGCCTGGCTCACCGAAGCGCGCCTGCAGCATGCCCGCGACCTGCTCGAACGCACGGCGCTCAGCGTGGAACAGGTCGCCGAACGCAGCGGCTTCGGCACGGCCATGACGCTGCGGCATCATTTCCGGCGGAAGCTCGGGACCAGTCCGCTGGCTTATCGGCGCCGGTTCGGCGCAAGGGCGCCGAAGCGACGGAAATCCTGAAATCCGCGGACTGCCCAGTGCGCGGCGAGAACAACCCAACCCCGATCAAACCGGTTGACACGGCGTGCACGGCAGCTGGGCTATCCCTGTTCCCCATCTCCGCTTTTCCGGATAACGCCATGCACCGCCACCTCTTCACCGCCGTCGCATTGCTGCTTTCCGCCGGCGCCGGCAGCGCGGAACCGCCCTCGACCAGTGCATCCGACACCCCGCTGGCGACCGGCTTCCCCAACATTCCCGCCGATGCCCGCCGCGTCGCCGAGCGCCTGGCCGCCTGCAATCACTTCGCCGGCGAGATCAACGGCGACGGCGGCGAGCGCGACAAGGAAGTCGGCGTCAGCATGACCGGACTGGGCTGCGCCACCATCGAGAAGGACGTCGCCGCAATACGGCGCAAGTACGCGGCGGATCCGACGGTGGAAGAAGCGTTGAAGCAGGCGGAGGAGCAGTAGCTGCTGCCTGCCGGACCGCGCGCAAGCTGGCGGTGCGCCGACCTTCGCAACGGCAATCCCGGCTATCTGCCGCGGGGATTCCGAAGCCAGTACAGGCAGTGCGTGCAGTAATCAACATCCTGCAGCGGCAGGCGATTCCAGCTGCCCGCCGGAGGCTTGCCGCAATTCGGGCATCGCAGATGCGCGGCGTAGCCGTAGCGGATCGTGACGGCCGCGGCCAGCACCAGCAGCGCCAGCGCCGGAAGATAAGGAACTGGCGGCAGAACGCCCGCGGCGGCCGGCGCAACGACAAGCGCCGTCACGACACCCAGGATGATCCAGCGCCGCTTGCGCGATTTTCGAAGCCCGGCCACGCCCTGTTCCCAGGCATCCACGACAGAAGGATCGAATTTGCTTTCCATAGGTGTCTCCTGCTATCGGACCGGCCGATACATCGCCGTCCTGTCACAGCGGCCGCCGCCGTCGGAGAAGGGACGTCATCGGCGACCGCTCCTGTCTTCCCTCACGCGCCTGCGGGCGGCGTGATCTCCACCTTGACATCGTATTCGTAGTCGATCTGCGTGACGGTGGTGGTCGCTCCCATCGTGAGCGTGTCGATACGTTGCAGCGGCCGCTTGCGCGCGGTGTCGAGCACCAGCGTGGTTTCGCTCTGGCCCGACAGCTGCAGCACTTTCACCGCGCGACCGTCGCGCATTTCGCTGCGCACGGCGGTGATGATGGCATCGCCTATGGGAGAAAGCCCTGCCAGGGCGGCGCTGCCGTCGTCATCGGGCATGGCCGTCCAGGCCGTACCGTCCGCGCTGGTCCAGACCTTGGATCCGCTGCGCAGGAATACGACCTTGGCGGCGCCGGTCTCGAACGTGGTACGGCTGTGCGTGGCGTCGGCGTATTCGACGATCTGGCGGGTGGTGCCGCCATCGGCCTGTCCGCCGCGGGTGCTGGAACTCAGGGTGGAGCGGTAGTTCTTCGTCTTCTGCAGACCGGCCCAGGCCTGTTCGAATTCCTGCACCAGCGCCTTGCGCTCCGCGGCGCCGACGCCGTCGCCGGCCTTGCTGTTCTGTGCATCGGCCTGGCTGTGTGCGGCCATGCCGGCGAAGTCGGCGGCCAGGGCCACCTCGGCGCGCACGAACGAGCCGCGATTCCTGCCGCCGGGGTTCGGCTTCGGCTGCCACAGATAGGCCGAGGAATAGGTGGGCACATCATCGAAAGTCAGCAGTGCGTCGGTAGTGCGCGCGGCAAAGGCTTCATCTTCCACCGTGCACACGACCGGCCCCTGTTCGCCCATATGGTGGCAGGTGAGGCTGTTCCTGCCTTCGGGCAAAGTGATGACGCCGGCGATGGGCATGGTGGCCAGATCTTTGCCGGAAATCTGATAGCGATTGCAGGGCGCGCCTTCCTTGCGGCCGAACATCACGCCCATCATCCAGCGCTTGCCGGCCTTATCGACGATGACCTTGGCCACGTCCTGCAAGCCGTCGCCGTCGAAATCGCCCCTGGCTTGCCAGGGCGTTTCGCTGCCGGTGTACTTGCGCCAGGCGGCCCAGCCGGTACTGGCGTAATCGGCAGCGGTGGCATCGCGCCAGAGTTCCGCTTCGGTGGTCAGCGAGATGCAGGCATCCTTGTCGGGATTGGCCAGCAGCTTGCCCAGGCGCTCGGCACCGGAGGGTTCGGCGGCCAGGACCGGGGCCGCAAGAAGAGCCAGCAGCGGCAGTGCGAACGTGACCTTCATACTCGCTCCTTGAGTGGTGGGCGGCTTATCGTACGCGAGCGCAAGCCGGTTGCCGAATCAGCCGGGGCCCTGGTGCAGCTGGCGGCGATCCTGGAGACAATCGAGGCGGGTCCTGCGACGGCGGAGCCAGCGCGCAAGCCCACATCGCGCGACTGATGTTCAGCCCGTGCCGATCGAAGTACGACGATTATCTGGATGTCAGTCCTGCGGCGAATGCGCGGCACCGGGGCAACGGAATGTCCGGTTCAGCGCCGCAATGCAGATCCGCCGGTCTTCCGGCGGCAGCGGCGTCAGTCGGCCTATTCGACACTAGCGGTCAAGGAGCATGGGCCACTGCGCCAACCGGCCGCAGGCTTTTGCAGAGACCAGGCCCCTCGCTCCTTGCGCCGGCCGCTCTTGGGTTCACTCGTCCGCCTCGGCCTTGCTCAGAATGTCCGATACCACCGTCCATTGGTGGCCTTCGTCCAGCGTCGCCGTCAGTGCGTAGACGTTGGGCGGGAAGCTGACCGGAAAGGTAGGCAAGGCCGCCGGATCGACCACTTCGCTCTGCGTCAGGTTGCCGAAAGCGAGCCGGTAGTCCGGGCGCGGTGTGAAGCGGTACATCATGTTCGGCTGGGCGGACATGACCGCGCTGGGCTTGCCGGCCATGCCGATGCCGACGGCAACCGCGTCTACAGGCACGGTGTTGTCGGCGCGGATCATGAGAGTGCCAGTGGGCGTGCCGCTCTGGGGCTTGCCGAAGAAAAACGTGCGGTTGGGCGCGTCGTAGGAAAAGTCGATCTGATTGTTGTCGTTCGGGCTGGCCGGCACGACCTGGGAAACGTCGAGTATCACGCCGGGCGAAACCTGACCTGTGCCGGCCCAGACGAAGCAGTAATCCGTATCGTCCCAGGTAAAGCGTACCTGGGTGCCGGGATAGGCGTACTTGGCCAGCCAGATCACGCTGTCGCCCTGCAGCAGGGCAAGCGCAGTCGGCGCAGTGGAATTGTTGACGAGGGTGATCTGGCGTTGGGTCATGGCTTTTCCCCTTTTGACGTAGGCGGCGTGTTGGCGCGTGAGCGGCCGCGGCGCGGCAGCGCTACGTAACGCTAGCGCTGAAACGGCGGCGCGGGCATCACGGGCATGCCAGCAAGCCGGTCCATTGAATACGTTGGAGGGAGATGGCTGCCGGCGCGTACGGCCACGGTGCAGCAGGACGACAGGGAATCGGCACAGGCATTCATCCGCTGCCTCAGCGCTATCCACCTGCCCCGGATTGGCGCAAAGGCGGCCGCGCCGGTGCGGCGCGGAACTTCCTGCCGCCCGGGCCGTCAATCTCCGCCGCACCGTCATGCCGGACAATCAATGAACCCGCGCTCGAAGACCGGAGTTTTGCTGTGTTCTTTTCTGGCGACGATGCTGCCGGCGGCGCCCGCCTCGGCCAATGTGATTTTCCCCGCGTTCGCAGCGCCTTATCTGGCACCGGTAATAGCACCCTGGCTGATTGCCGCCGTCCTCGCCATCGAGACGGCGGTGCTGCTCTACCGCGAACGCCATCTCCAGCTCGGCGGAGCGTTCTTCCTGACCCTACTGACAAACGTCGTGTCCTGGATCGCGGGCATGCTGCTCGCCGCGACGGTGTTTCCTTCGGGGATTGTCCATGACCCGGTGCGGCCGGGCCCGCAGTTCGGGATGTTGCTCTGGTTCGCCTTTCCCGCGGCGCTGGTGCTGAGCATCTTGATCGAGGCGGCCGTGCTCAAGCTGTTCGCGCGCTGGCTGGGCCTTCGCACACCGCTGCAGACCATGCTGATCGCCAATGCCGCCAGCTACCTGCCGGTGGCGCTAGTGTTGCTGGTTCCTGGCCTCCGCTAGCGGAAGCCGCCGCGGCGGACGCACAGCGCGGGGCTGCGCGTCCTGACATCGCCGGGCACAGCCCCGTTCAACGCCACCGCGCCAGCGCCGCCTGTCCGTAGCGCGGATGCACGACACGCCGCCGCGCCAGATCGGGCTCGCCGGTCTTGCCGTCCAGCGGAAACACGGTCAGGTGGCGCGGCTGCACCGTCACCGTCATGCCCGCCTGCAGCGAACGGCGCTGGGCTTCCTCGCCGCCGAGTTCGGCTTCCAGCGTCTGCCCCAGCCCGGGCACGTCCAGTTCCAGGTGGGCGACGCTGCCGGACAGGTATACATGGCGCAATGTCGCCTTCCAGCCGTTTTCCAGCGGCGTCGTGCTCAGGGCCAGGTGTTCGGGACGGACATAGGCGACGGCGCTGCCGTCGGCCAGCCCTTCCAGCGCATCGGCTTCGAAGCGCTGGTCGCCGGCCTGCAGCCGCGCACCGTGGATACGCACCGGGACCTTGTTGGACTTGCCGATGAACTCGAACACGAACGGCGTCGCCGGCTGCTGGTAGATCTCGTCCGGCGTGCCGACCTGTTCGATGCGGCCGCGGTTCATCACGACGACACGGTCGGCGAGTTCCAGAGCTTCTTCCTGGTCATGGGTGACGAAGACCGTGGTCAGGCCCATCTCTTCGTGCAGATGGCGCAGCCAGCGGCGCAGGGCGACGCGGACCTGCGCATCCAGCGCGCCGAACGGCTCGTCCAGCAGCAGCAGGCTGGGTTCGATGGCGAGCGCGCGGGCCAGCGCCACGCGCTGGCGCTGGCCGCCGGAGAGCTGCGCGGGATAGCGCGCAGCCATGCCGTCCAGCTGCACGCGCTTGAGCAGCTTGTCCACGCGCTCGGCGATCTCGGCCTTGCTCGGGCGGCGCGCGCGCGGGCGCACGCGCAGGCCGAAGGCGACGTTCTCGAACACGGTCATGTGGCGGAACAGGGCGTAGTGCTGGAATACAAGACCGACGCCGCGGTCGCGCGCGCTGACTTGCAGCAGATCGCGGCCGTCCTGCAGCAGGTCGCCGGAGTCGGGGAAATCCAGCCCGGCGAGAATACGCAGCAAGGTGGTCTTGCCCGAACCCGAAGGGCCGAGCAAGGCGACGAATTCGCCCGGCGCGATGCTCAGGCTGACATCGTCAAGGGCGCGGAAATCGGCGAAGCGGCGGGCCAGTCGATTGATGGTGATGGTCATGTCAGTGTCCGCGCGGCGCCTTGGCGGCCAGTTCCGAGCCGTAGCGCCATTCCAGGAAGGTTTTCAGGCCCAGCGTAATCAGGGCCAGGAAGGCCAGCAGCGAGGCGACCGCAAACGCGCCGGCATAGTTGTAGTCGTTGTAGAGGATTTCCACATGCAGCGGCAGCGTGTTGGTCAGGCCGCGGATATGGCCGGACACCACCGACACCGCGCCGAACTCGCCCATCGCGCGCGCATTGCACAGCAGTACGCCGTAGAGCAGCGCCCATTTGATATTGGGCAGGGTCACGCGGAAGAAGATCTGCCAGCCGCCGGCGCCGAGCACCCGGGCGGCTTCTTCCTCGTCGCTGCCTTGCGACTGCATCAGCGGAATCAGCTCACGCGCGACGAAGGGCAAGGTGACGAAGATCGTGGCCAGTACCAGGCCGGGCACGGCGAAGATCAGCTTGATGTCGTGTTCCAGCAGCCACGGCCCGAACCAGCCCTGGGCGCCGAACAGCAGCACGTAGATGAGGCCGGATACCACCGGCGAGACCGAGAACGGCAGGTCGATCAGCGCGCCAAGCAGGGCTTTTCCGCGGAACGCGAAGCGCGTCATGGCCCAGGCCGCAGCCACGCCGAACACCGTGTTGAGCGGCACGGCGATGGCCGCGACGAGCAAGGTGAGTTTGATCGCCGCGATGGCCTCGGGATGGACCAGGGCCGCGGTATACGTGCCCAGGCCCTTGCGCAGGGCCTCGACGAACACCGCGGCCAGCGGCAGCAGCAGGAACAGCAGCAGGAAGCCCAGCGCCGCGGCGATCAGCAGCAGCGGCACCAGGCGGCCGGCGCCGGGACGGGAACGGGTCAGGCTTAGCACGGCGTCCATGTCAGCGCTCCGCCCAGCGCCGGCTCCAGCGCTGCAGCAGGCCTATGGCCAGCAGCAGGACGAAGGACAACGCCAGCATGATGACGCCGACGGCAGCCGCGTCGGCATATTTGAATTGTTCCAGTTGTTTCACGATCACCAGCGGCAGGATTTCCGATTTCATGGGGATATTGCCGGCGATGAAAATGACCGAACCGTATTCGCCCACCGCCCGCGCCAGCGCCAGTGCAAAGCCGGTCAGCAGCGCCGGCAGCAGCAGCGGGAACAGCACGCGGAGGAAGGTCTGCAGGCGCGTGGCGCCGAGGCTGGTGGCGGCTTCCTCGATATCGCGGTCCAGCGATTCCAGCACCGGCTGCAGCGTGCGCACCACGAACGGAAAACCGACGAAGATCATCGCGATCAGCACACCCAGCGGCGTGAACGCCACCTTGATCCCCAGCGGCACCAGCCATTCGCCGATCCAGCCCTTGGGTGCGTACAGCGCCGTCAGCGCGATGCCGGCGACGGCGGTGGGCAGGGCGAACGGCAGGTCGACCAGGGCATCGAACAGGCGCCGTCCCGGGAAGGAATAGCGCACCAGCACCCAGGCCACCAGCAGGCCGGCGGCGGCATTGATCAGCGCAGACACCAGCGCCGCGCCGAAGGAAAGCTTGAGCGCCGCCAGTACCGGCGGCGCACTCAGCGTATTCCACAAGCCGGCCAGGCCTATGCCCGATGCCTTGACCGCGAGCGCGGCCAGCGGCAGCAGCACGAGCAGCCCGAGATACGTCAGCACATAGCCCAGGCTGAGGCCGAAACCCGGCAGTACACGGCGCGCCATGGCGGCCTTACTTGCCTACGCCGAGCTGGTCGAACACACCGCCATCGGCGAAATGCGTGGCCTGGGCTTTCTTCCAGCCGCCGAATTCCGCGTCGATGGTGAACGTGTTCACTTTGGTAAAAACGCTGGCGTACTTGGCCGCGGCGGCCGCGTCGTACGGACGGTAGTAGTGGCGGCCGGCGATGTCCTGGGCGGCCGGGCTGTAGAGGAACTTGAGATAGGCCTCGGCCACGGCGCGGGTGCCGCGGCGGTCGACCACCTTGTCGACCACGGCCACCGGCGGCTCGGCCAGAATGGAGAGCGACGGCACCACGATCTCGAACTCGTCCTTGCCCAGTTCCTGGCGGGCGAGCAGGGCTTCGTTTTCCCAGGCCAGCAGCACATCGCCTATGCCGCGCTGGACGAAGGTGGTGGTGGAACCGCGCGCACCGGTATCGAGCACGGGCACGTTCTTGAACAGGGCAGCGACGAATTCCTTGGCCTTGGCTTCATTGCCGCCGGGCTGCTTGAGCGCATAGCCCCAGGCGGCCAGGTAGTTCCAGCGCGCGCCGCCGGAAGTCTTGGGATTGGGCGTAATCACCTCGACGCCGGGCTTGATCAGGTCGTTCCAGTCCTTGATGCCCTTGGGATTGCCCTTGCGCACCAGGAACACGATGGTGGAGGTGTACGGCGTCGAGTTGTGCGGCAGGCGCTTCTGCCAGTCGGGAGCGATCAGGCCTTTCTCGGCGACGGCGTCGATGTCGTAGGCCAGCGCCAGGGTGACCACGTCGGCCTCCAGGCCGTCGATCACCGAGCGCGCCTGCTTGCCCGAACCGCCGTGGGAGGCGTTGATGGTGACGGTCTCGCCCTTGTCGGCCTTCCATTGCGCGGCGAAGGCGGCATTGACGTCCTTGTACAGCTCCCGGGTGGGATCGTAGGAGACATTGAGCAGGCTGGGATCGGCGGCCTGGGCGGCAATCGCCCCGAGCCACAGCAGGGAACCGAGCAGCGTCTGACGCAAGGTGATGAACATGGCAGTGGTACCGGCGGGGAAGTTGAAGGCAGCCTAAACCGGGTGCGGTTAAGCCGGAATTGACACCCTGTTATCACCTTATGCCATGAGTGCTGTTGCAAGGCGGCGCACGCCGGCCGGGCGCAACCCCGCGCGGCGGAGCGCGCCGTTGCAGCTCTCCGACGGCAGCCCGCCGGCGCAGGGGAAACACCATGACAAGCGCAGTCCTCACCCAAGGTTTCCAATGGAAACGCAGCTCCGCCATCAGCGTGACGCTGGCCCTGCACGGGCTGGCCCTGATCGCGATACTGGCGCCTCCGGCCTATGTGGCCGTGGAGCGGGCCGCGCCGGCGCCGGTGCTGGCGGTGACGGTCAAGAAGGAGGAACCGCCGCCCCCGCCGCCGCCGAAGGACCTGGAAGTGGTGAAGTTCAAGCCCAAGGCCGCGGTGCGGCCGCAACCGGTACCGCGGCCGGCGCCGGTGCAGCCGGTAATCACCCAGGAAACCACGCCCATGTCCACGCCGGCGATCGACACGCCGCCGGAACCCGGCCCGGTCGAGGCCGCACCGGTGGAACCCGCACTCGGCGTGCTAGCCTACCGCTCCCGTACCACGGTGCCCTATCCGCGGGAATCGACCCGGGCCAAGGAAGAAGGCACCGTGATCCTGCGCGTGCTGGTCGGCGTGGACGGCGTGCCGCAGGAAATCGAGATTGCGCGCTCGTCCGGCTACGCCCGGCTGGACCGGCAGGCCAAGAACAGCGTGATGAAATGGCGCTTTGAACCCGGCACCCGCAACGGCCAGCCCATCGCCGCCTACGGCCTGGTGCCGGTCGCGTTCAAGCTGACCGAGCTGTGACAGCACCGGGGGCGCGGCGGGGAGCCGCGCCCCCGGCTTTTCGCCCTGTTCCCGCGGGCGCGCCATTAGCGCATTCCGGCATGCTGCCGCAGCACTCCTGCACTTGAATTGCTGCATCGCGAATGCCGAAGATGGGCCATGCGCACCTTCATTCCTGCTCTCGCCCTATTCAGCCTGCTCGCCGCTTCCGCCCCGGGATGGACAGCGACCTTGCAGGTCACCACCACCAGCGACAGTGTCGCCAACGACGGCGCCTGCAGCCTGCGCGAGGCCATCACGGCGGCAAACAACCAGGCCGCCTCGGGCGCGGCCGCCGGCGAATGCGGCGCCGGCGTGCCGGCGCCGTACGATGAGATCCTGCTGCCCGCCGGCAGCTTCCGCCTGGAGCGCACCGGTGCCGCCGACGACACCAATGCCAACGGCGATCTGGACGTCCGCCGCGGCGGCCTGCACATCGTCGGCGCCGGCGCGGACCTGAGCGAGATCCGCGGCGACCGCAACGAGCGTGTCTTCGACATCGGCGCCGGCCTGGCCGCACCCGCCGGCCCCGCCGTGACGCTGCGCGGCCTGACCATCCGCAACGGCCGCGCCGACAGCGGCGGCGGCATCCGCAGCGCCGCGGGCTGGCCTGTCCAGATCGACGCCTGCACCATCGCCAACAATTCCGCCGATACGGCGGGCGGCATAGACGCCGCCGGCCCGCTGGGGCTGACCTTAAGCACGCTGCACGCAAACTCGGCCACCGCGCCCACCGGCCCCGGCGGCGGCGGCCTGCGCTATACCGGCACCACGCCGGCCCAGCTGCGCAACGTCAGCTTCGAGGCCAACGACAGCCTGACCGACGCCGGCGCCGCGCTGTTCGTCGGCCCGGCCCAGCTCAACAACGTCACCGTCGCCGGCAACAGCAGCGACAGCGATTTCAACGACAGCGGCAGCGGCGCCGTGGTGGCGCAGGGCGTTGTGGAAATATCCAATACGCTACTCGCCACCAACATCGATTTCAGCATCGTCGTCGGTGGCAGCGTCAGCCCGGACTGCGTCGGCGGCTCCAGCCAGCTCGTCTCGCGCGGCCACAACTTCATCGGCAACCCCGGCGCGGGCTGCCTGCCGACGCCGCAGCCCGGCGACCAGATCGGCACCCCGACCCAGCCGCTCAACCCGCGGCTGCTGCCGCCCGGCCCCAACGGCGGCACCACCGAGACGCAGATGCCGGCGGCAGACAGCCCCGCCGTGGACGCAGGCGCGCCGGCAGTTTCCGACTATCCCTGCGAAGCAACCGACCAGCGCGGCAGGCCGCGGCCGCTGGGCCCGCGCTGCGATATCGGCGCGGTGGAATCGGACGACCGGATTTTCGCGGACGGGTTCGAGCTGCCGCTGTGATCTGGGGGGATTCGGGATTCGGGATTCGGGATTCGGGATTCGGGATTCGGGATTCGGGATTCGGGATTCGGGATTCGGGATTCGGGATTCGGGATTCGGGATTCGGGATTCGCAGGGAGTGTGCGGCGGAATCCGGAGTTTCCGGCAAGTGAAATTTGCCGGGTTTCTTCGAGAAAAAGCGGAAAGCTCCCTCTCCCCCAAGCTTGCTTGGGGGAGAGGGCTGGGTGAGGGGGGCAGCGACCAACGCGCCTCGCCATTTGGATTTCCGCCAAAATCTTCAACACACAGAGAACACCGCAAAAACCGGAATTCTTCGCAAACTGAAACGTCACCCCCTCGCCCCCTCACCCCCAGGCGCGTTCCGCGCTTGGGAGAGGGCTCAAGCAAGGACATCGCTGCGCTGAAAAAGCCCGGCGCCGACTCTCACTCCCAACCCTCACCCCTGCGGCCTGCGCCGCGAAGACAGCGCGCCGCCGTCATCGTCCCAATACCCGAACCAGCGCCGCGCGATGTACTTGTACAGGCGCTTCCCGGTTGCCTTCCAGGTGCGCGCCAGCCAGGAGCGCCGCTTGAGCAGGCGCCATTCCACCGGCGTCAGCGCCTGCGGGCAATAGGTACGCTTGTGCTTGAGCAGATGGCGCAGGTCTTCCCGTGCCAGCATGCGGAACCATCCGCCGCGGCGCCGGCTGATCCAGCAGATCTGCAGATCCAGCACGGCCGGCGAGCCGTCGGCGCGGACCAGCCAGTTCGGCTCCTTGGCCAGGTCGTTGTGGGCCAGGCCGCGGGCACGCAGAGCCTTGACCAGGCGGTGGGCGGCGCGGTACCAGCGTGGATCGCGCGGTTGCGCCACCTGCATGGGCGCACCGGCGATGTAACTGCGCTCCAGCACCCGGCCGTCCCAGCGGCGCAGCTGCGGCACGCCATCCAGGCCCTGCAGCCGCTGCAGGCCGCGCGCCTCGTGCGCGGCGGCCCAGCGCGCCAGGCCGCGCAGCAGCCAGTGGGCGCTGCGGGTGTCGCGGCGCACGAAAATCTCCGCGCCGTCTTGTACGCGCTCGATATGACCAAACGTATCGGCCTTGAGCAGTTCGCGGGTTTCCGTCGGACTATCCTTCATCGGCGCAGCGTAGCATGCGCCTGCAACGCGGCCCGGCCGCCCAGGAATCCGCCCCATGACGATTGCGCTGTACCTGCTCGCCGCCGTATTGATCGTGGTCGGCCTGCTGGGCACGGTATTGCCGGCCCTGCCCGGCATCCCGCTGATGTTCGTGGGCATGGTGATCGCGGCCTGGGCGGATAATTTCGTCCACGTCGGGCCCATCACCCTGGGCATACTCGGCGTAATCTGCGCCTTGGCCATCGCCGCCGACGTGATCGCCAGCCTGCTCGGGGCCAAGCGCGTGGGCGCCAGCCGCTGGGCCCTGGTCGGGGCTGCCATCGGCACGCTGGCCGGTTTCTTCTTCGGCCTGCCCGGGCTGGTCCTCGGCCCCTTCGTCGGCGCCCTGGCCGGTGAACTGATCGCCGGCGGCACCCTGCGCCGCGCCGCCCATGTGGGCCTGGGCACGTGGCTGGGGCTGCTGTTCGGCACCCTGGTCAAGGTGGCGCTGGCCTTCATGATGATCGGCATTTTCCTGTTCAAGCTGTTCCTGCCGGTGGGCTGAGGCGGTTCGCGCCGCACCGGCACCGAATCGCCTGCGATGCCTGTCTGCCGCACCGCTGGCAAAGCTCGTGCGGCTTCGTATATTTCCTCCGCGCGCTCGCGACCTCCGGCACATACCCTGCGCCGGCCCGGCCGCGAAACTGCCCCCTTGCCCCTGGAGAACTACCGCATGAAACGCCTGCGCTGCCTTGCCGCCGCCTGCCTGCTCGCCCTCGCCCTGCCCGCCGCCGCCGCCAAGAACGACTGGGTCGCGCGCAGCAACGACTACGCCAAGCCGGCGCTGAAGGCGCTGGCCGACGCCGCGCCGGAACTCGCCAGCAGCCTGGGCCTGCCCGGCTACGACGGCGGCGTGCTCGATCTGAAGGCCAACAACGCCGAACGCTTCCGCAGCGCCCTGGCCGCGGCCAAGACCCAGCTGGAAAAGCGCCGCGCCGGTGAAAAGGATGCTCGCCTGCAGCAGGACCTGGACATCATGATCGCGGCCATGCAGCAGCAGATCGAATCCAGCCAGATCAATGAAAAATACCTTTTGCCCTATGTGGACGTGGGCCAGACCACGTTCCAGGGCCTGTTCGCCCTGCTGCAGGACGACGTGCCGGCCAAGCGCCGCGCCGCCGCGCTGACCCGCCTCAAGCGCTACGCCGGCCTGGAATCGGGCTACGAGCCGCTGACCGAGCTGGCCAAGCAGCGCTACAACGAACAGGCGGGCAAGCCCGGCCTGCTCGGCCCGGTCAAGGCCCAGGTGGAGCGCGCGCTGGCCAGCACGCCGCAGTACGTGAAGGGTCTGCGCGATCTCTACGCCAAGTACAAGATCAAGGGCGCGGACAAGGCGCTGGACGCGCTGGAAGCCCAGCTCAAGGACTACGACGAGTGGCAGCGCAGCACCGTGCTGCCGAATGCACGCGAGGACTTCCGCCTGCCGGCGGAGCTGTATGCGGACAATCTGCGCAATGTCGGCCTGGATATCCCGCCGGAAGCGCTGATCCAGAAGGCGCGCCTGTCCTATGCGGAAATCCGCAACGAGATGCAGACCATCGCCAGCCAGATCGCCGCCCAGCGCCAGCTGCCGGACAACGACTACCGCGCCGTCATCAAGCACCTCAAGCAGGAACAGATCCCGGCCGACCAGGTCGAGTCCACCTATCACGAGGTGATCGGCAAACTGGAAGACGTGATCCGCAAGGAACGCATCGTCACCCTGCCCAAGCGGCCCATGCTGATGCGCGTGGCCTCGGCCGCGGAAACCGCGGCGCAGCCGGCGCCGCACATGGATCCACCGCCGCTGATCGGCAACAAGGGCGAGCGCGGCACCTTCGTGCTGACCGCCGGCAATGTCGCCGGCGACGCGGCCGAACGCTATGACGACTTCAGCCACAAGGGTTCCACCTGGACCCTGACCGCGCACGAAGGCCGTCCCGGCCATGAGCTGCAGTTCACCGCCATGGTCGAGCGCGGCGTGTCGCTGGCGCGCACGGTGTTCGCGTTCAACAGTGTCAATGTGGAAGGCTGGGCGCTGTACGCCGAAGCCGAGGCCAAGCCCTACGAACCGCTGGAAGGCCAGCTGTTCGCGCTGCAGGCGCGGCTGCAGCGCGCGGCGCGGGCGATACTCGACCCCATGCTGAACCTGGGCCAGATCAGCAAGGAGCGCGCACACCAGGTGCTGACCGACGAAGTCGGCCTGTCCAATGCCATGGCGACGCAGGAAGTGGACCGCTACACCTTCCGCGCGCCGGGCCAGGCAACCAGCTATTTCTACGGCTATACGCGCCTGATGGAACTGCGTGCCAAGACCGAGATCGCCCTGGGCGCCAAGTTCGACCGGCTGGCCTTCAACGATTTCGTCATCGGCCAGGGGCTGCTGCCGCCGGATCTGCTGGAGAAGGCGGTGGAGGAAGAATTCATTCCTGCGCGCCGCAAGTGAAAGTTCCACGGAAGAAGCCGGCGCGAGCCGGCTTCTTCGTCTGTGTGGCGGAAGCGCTGCCCGGCGTCAGCCGTTCGGCAGCAACAGGATCTTGCCGCTGCGTTCGCCTGCCGCGGCCGCAGCGACGGCTTCCTTGATCCGGTCCAGCGGATAGGTCGCCTGCACCGGCGCACGCAGGGTGCCGCTGGCGATCAGTTTGCCGATCTCGCCGAACACTTCGGCACGGCGCTTCGCATCGGCCGTCTTGAACCATTGCGACAGCCAGAAGCCACGCAGGGTGATGTCGCGGAAAACGAACGAGGCCGGCGAGATCTGGCAGGGTTCGCCGCTCATGGCGCCGTAATTGATCAGGGTGGCGCCGGGGGCGAGGCAACGCGCCAGGTTATCGGTGGCGGCGCCGCCGACGGCGTCGATGCCGAGCCTGATCGCGGCCGAGCCAGTGGCTTCGGCGACGCGCTTGGCCAGTTTTTCGCCGTCGACCAGCACGATCTCGCCGCCGGCCGCGCGCACGGATTCCACCGCCGCTTCGCGCCGCACGATGTTCACGCAGTTGAGGCCGCGCGCCTTGGCAATACCGATCAGATAGCTGCCCACGCCGGAATTGGCCGCGTTCTGGATGACCCAGTCGCCGGGCTGCAGATTGACGAATTCGCTCAGCATCAACAGCGCGGTCGGCGGATTGATCGCAAGCATGGCCAGCTGCTGCACGTCCACGCCGTCGGGCAGCGGCACCAGTGTCGCCGCCGTGGCCAGCAGATGCGTGCGCCAGGTGCCGCTGCCCACCGGCAGCAGCACGGTGCGGCCGCGCCACTGCGCGTCCACGCCGGAACCGAGTTCGACCACGCGCCCGACGCCTTCATTGCCGCCGATGGCCGGCAGCGGCGGCAGCTGGCCGTATTCGCCGGTCAGGGTCAGCACGTCGGAGGGATTGATCGGCGCCGCCAGCACCTCGATCAGCACCTGGCCTTCCGCCGGCGGCGGCAGGTTCATTTCCACGGTGCTGATGACGTCCTGCGGCACCGGGCCGCGGCTGGCGTATTCGGCCTTCTTCATGGGCTGTCTCCGCAAACAGGGATGCACGCCGGCTCAGAGGATGTCGGCCGGCACCACATAAAACAGGATGGAAAAGAAATGCAGGATGCTGCCGAGCAGCACGAAGCCGTGCCAGATGGCATGGCTGAACGGCAGACGCCGCCACAGGTAGAACGGCACGCCCAGGGTATACGCCGCGCCGCCGAGGAACAGCAGCCACAGGCCGCCGCTGGGCACCTTTTCCAGCAGCGGCCCCAGCGCGGCCAGCGCGCTCCAGCCCATGCCGATGTACAGCGCCACGGCGGCGCCGCGGAAACGCTTGAGCGGCGACAGCTCGCAGACTATGCCCAGCACGGCCAGCCCCCAGACCACGCCGAACAGCAGCCAGCCATAGGCGCCGTGCAGGCTGATCAAGGTGTAAGGCGTATACGTGCCGGCGATCAGCAGATAGATCGCGATATGGTCCAGCGCCCGCAGGGTGGGCTTGGCCACTTCGTTGGGAATGCCGTGGTAGAGCGTGGACGCGGTGTACAGCAGCACCAGGGTGGCGCCGAACACGGCGACGCTGCTCACATGCCAGGCATTGCCGTCCAGCGCTGCAAACGCGACCAGCACGGCCAGGCCGGCGATGCTGAGCACGATGCCGACGCCGTGGATGGCGCTGGAGATGATTTCCTCAAGCAGCGGGTAGCGCGGTCCTGCGGCGGGATGCGCCATGGCGGCGTCCTCTGGAATGGCGCAAACGGTGCGGCGACCTTAGCGCAGCCGCCGGCAAAATCCAAACGATCGTTTGATATTGCGACAGTAGCCCGGCGCGGCGAATCGCCGCAGCGGATGGAACGCCTGCCGCACACACGATGGCGGTGCGGGAGCCGCGTCCGCGGAAGTGCGCGATGGGCTGGCGGATTACCGCGCCTCGCCGGATATACAGCGGCATTCTGGTCCGCCCGCAAGCGGATCACGCGGCAGCCGTGACGCCCGCGCAAACCCGTACCGCTCAGGCGCGCAGCCGCGCCTGGTCGCGGATCCGCCGCAGGTAATCCAGCACCCGCCCGGACAGGCTGACCTCGCGCGGCCTCTCCACCGCATGCCGGCGCAGGCGCTGCGGCTCGCTGCGCAGTTCGGCGTGCCGTTCCAGCGCTGCCAGCAGGGCGCGGCGCAGCAGCTCGCGGCCCAGCGGCTTGGGCAGGAAGCGAAACACCTGGCCCTGGTTGATCAGCTCGATCAGCAGGCGGCCGTCGCGCAGCGGGGAACAGGCGATGGACAAGGTGCGCGGGCTGGCCTGCTTGAGCAGCTTGAGCGCGCCGATGACATCGTCGCTGCTATGGCGCAGCTCGGCCAGGATCACGCCGAATTCCTGTTCCTCCAGCCGGGCGAGCGCGGCCTCCACCGTCGCTGCCGTGGCGACCAGACAGTCCGAGGGCAGCAGGCTGCGCACCAGGGTCGCGGTCAGCGGATCTTCGTCCAGCACCAGCACCGGCGCGGCGGCGGCCGGCGCGGCCACGGCGGGCGCCGCGGGCGTATCGGCGAAATCGGCCACGGCGATCTGCGCAGCGGTGGCGATGGCGTCCTGCAGCCTGAGCGCATCCCAGGGTTTTTCCAGGAAGCGGAAGATCTCGCCTTCGTTGACCGCGGCCTCGACCGCGGCCAGGTCGGCATAGCCGGTCAGCAGCAGGCGCATGCTGCGCGGCGAATGTTCGCGGATCTGGCGCAGCAGGGCCACGCCGGTGATCGCCGGCATGCGCTGGTCGCTGACCACCACATGCACCGGGCGCGAACGCACCCATTGCAGCACCTGCACCGGATCGGTGCTGGCCAGCACTTCGTAGCGGCTGCGCAGCAGCAGCGCGAGCGAACGCAGGATGCGCTCCTCGTCGTCGATCAGCACCACGCAGGGCTTGGCGGAAGTCATGGCGCGCTCCTTGCGGCGGCACCGGCCAGCGGCAGCGCCACCACGAAGCGCGTGCCGGTTTCCGGCGCCGAGGTGGCGGCGATGCGGCCGCCGTGGGACTGCACGATCTGCTGGCAGATGGACAGCCCCAGCCCCGTGCCCTGCCCGACCGGCTTGGTGGTGAAGAAGGGTTCAAAGATGCGCGGCAGCACGTCCGGCGGAATGCCGCGGCCGTTGTCCTGTACCGCGATCATGGCGTAGCCGCCCAAGGTCTGCGTGCGGATGGTGACCATGCCGCTGTCGTGGTCTATGGCCTGGGCGGCATTGCCGATCAGGTTCAGCAGCACCTGGTTGATCTGCGCCGGCGCGCAGCGCAGCGGCGGGATCTGGCCGTAATGGCAGCGCACCTGCACATTGTTCTTTTTCAGCAGATGGCCGGCGATGCGCAGGGCCGCGTCGATCAGGCCGTGCAGGTCCACCGCTTCGGCATGGGCCGAATCGACGCGGGAGAAATCCTTGAGATGGGCGACCAGGTCGGCGATCTGGCCGACGCCGTGCAAGGTGTCATCCAGCAGCGCGGTGAGGTCGGCAAACATCGCCGGATCGAACGCGGCGCGCGCGGCGGACAGCTGCTGCAGACTGCTTTCCAGCGCCGCGGCGTCTTCGCCCAGGGCTGCATCCAGCACGGCGGAACCCGCCTGCACCAGGCTGTCGGCCGAGGGCAGCAGGTCGCGCGTCATGGCGAGATTGTTCTGCACATAGCCCAGCGGCGTGTTGATCTCGTGAGCCAGGCCGGCGACCAGCTGGCCCAGGGTGGCCAGCTTCTCCGACTGCACTAGGCGATGCTGCGAGGCCTTGAGGCGCCGGTAGGCATGCTCCAGCTCCTGTGCGTGCTGGCCGACCCTGATCTCCAGCGCGCGCAGCACGTCGAGCACGATGCCCATGCCGGCGTAGCAGCCGTCGGCGCCGGTGAGGACGAAGTCTTCGGTAATGGGCCGGCGCAGGCGCTGGCCGATCAGCTGGCCGGCGGCCTCGATGGACGTTGCGAGGCTGAGACTCAGCGGCTGCGCATTCATCAGTGTGGTAACCGGACGCCGGCCGTGCAGCTCGCGTCCGTACGGCGCCATGTAGACGCGCAGCATCAACTCATGCCGCGTGATGCAGCCGAGCACGCGGCCGGCATCGACGATGGGCAGCGACAGCAGGTTTGCGTGGGCAGGATCGAGGAAGCGCTCGCCGGCTTCGGCCACGCTGCAGCGCGGCGTCAGCGGCGTCGCCGGGATCAGCAGCGCAGCCAGTGCGGCGTCGCCCGCAACCGCGGCCGGCGCGGCGGGGAGACTGGACGGCGAAGTATTCATGACACGCTGGCCTGGTCGGGTTGCGGCAACCCGGCGAGGCTAGCGGTGGCATGCGTCATGCGTGTGACGCGGAAAAATCCGCGGCGAATCGGAATAAGCGCGCGCGCCGCGGGCATATGCCGCGGCGCGTGCAGGGCGCAAAGTCAGCGGCGGCTGATGACGAACTTGCCGAAGTCGATGCCGATATCGACACCTTCGCCGGTGCCGGCCAGGGCGAGCGACACATCGCCCTTGGTCACTACGCTGGCAGCGGAGGATTTCACCGCGCCCGCATGCGCGCCGCCGCTGGCGTAAGTGCCCAGCAGATCCTTGATGTTGTTGACTTCGGAGAATTTGCCGCGGCCGTTGTCGATGCGCTGCTTGCCGAAGGTGATGCCGCCGCCCTTGGTGCGGATGCTGACCTTCATGCTCTGGCCGTTGTTGCAGCGGATGGTGCCGCTGCCTTTGGCGGTCTTGTAGAACGCCGACCAGCCCGACATGCTGAAATCCATCTCGCAATCGATTGCGGCGCTGGCGCTGCCTGCGCCGGCGAGGAAGAACAGGGCCGTGCCCGCTATACCGATCAACCTCTTCATGAGTGAACTCCGTTGGCTAGGGCCAAACCAATGATGCCCGCAAAAAGCCCGGCGGTCATGCCTGCGCAGGGCCGGTGCGGCGTTCGTGCCGGCGGCGGAGCCGGCCGTCGTCCCCTGCTAAGCTAAGCCCTGGTCCGCCATCGCGAGGTGAACGACATGCGCACCCTCGATATCCTGGTACATCTGCGCCAGTACAGCGGCGATCCGCCGGCGCTGCGCGCCGCGCTGGCGCTGAGCCGCCGCCTCGACGCCTGCCTGCACGGCCTGTATGTCGCGCCGATCCCTCCGGCGGCGTTCACCTCGCCGGAAACCGTCGCCGTGCTGGTGCATGAATCCGACCGCCACTACCGCGAAGCCGGCGCCGCCGCGGGCTGGTGGCAGCAGCGCCTGGAAGCCGCCGGCGCGCGCGGCGAATGGTTGGTGGCGCAGTCCGACGCGCTGGATGCCATCGCCTACGCGGCGCGCTGGAACGACCTGATCGTGATTGAACGGCCGCAGCAGCAGCCGGATGCGCCGCTGGGCTGGGGCCTGGTCTCGCGCAGCGCCTTCGCCGCCGGCGCGCCGCTGCTGGTGATACCCGAGAGCGCCGAAGTGACCGAACTGGGCCGGCGCATCGTCGTGCTGTGGAACGGCAGCCGCGAGGCGATTCGCGCGGTGCACGGCGCGCTGCCGCTGCTGCGCAAGGCCGACAGCGTCGTCGTGCTCGACGGCGAAAACCGCGGCAATAGCGGCGGCCTGCTGCAGCTGCCGCCGTTCGACCTGCGCCGGCACCTGGCCGACCACGCCGTGCAGGCCGAATTCCAGCCCTTTACCGCACCGGACGACCGCGGCGCCGGCCTGCTCGCCGCAGCCCGCAACACCGGCGCGGATCTCATCGTCATGGGCGCCTGGGGACATTCGCGCATCGCCGAGCTGATCGTCGGCGGCGTGACCCGGCACCTGTTCCAGCACGCCGACCGCGCGCTGTTCGTCGCACACTGAAACCCACGCCCCTTCCATGGCCCAGCCGATACTGATCGACGATATCGCCCATGTGATCCAGCTTTCGGTTGCGCCGGTGTTCCTGCTCACCGGCGTGGCCGCCCTGCTCGGCGTGCTGACCAGCCGCCTCGCCCGCGTGGTGGACCGCGCGCGGCGCCAGGAGGAACGGCTGGAACACCTCTCCATCGAACGCCACCCCGAACTGCTGGACGAATTGCGCAAGCTGTCACGGCGCGCGCGCTTGATGAACTGGTCCATCAGCCTGGTCACCGGCTGCGCGCTGCTGGTGTCCAGCACCATTGTCGTGCTGTTCGGCGGCGCGCTGTACGGCATCGACGTGAACCTGCCCGCCGCGGCGCTGTTCGTGCTGGGCCTGGTCTGCCTGATCCTGGGCCTGGTGATCTTCCTGCGCGAAATCTATCTGGCCACCATCCATCTGCGTCTTGGACCGTTCCAGAACGGCAAGCGCGACCAAAGCCCATGAGCGAACACCACGCCCGCATCCACTGGCAGCGCAACGACGCCGTCTTCACCGACCAGCGCTATTCGCGCGCCCACCGCTGGCATTTCGACGGCGGCGCGGAGGTCGCTGCGGCGGCCTCGCCCGCGGCGGTATCGCCGCGCTTCACGGATGTCAGCGCGGTCGATCCCGAAGAAGCCTTCGTCGCGGCGATTTCAAGCTGCCACATGCTCTGGTTCCTGTCCCTGGCCGCAGCCGCGGGCTGCTGCGTGGACAGCTACGAGGACGAGGCCGTGGGCTTCCTGCGCGAAGTCGACGGCAAGCTGGTGATCGCCGAGGTGGTGCTGCGGCCGCGCCTGCGTTTCAGCGGCACGCCGCCGCAGGCGGCGCAGCTGGACGAACTGCACGAGGCGGCGCATGCGCGCTGCTTCATCGCCCATTCGGTGCGCTGCGCGATCCGCGTCGAAAGCGCGGACTGACGCACGCCGGCCGCGTAGCGCGGGGCTTCAATCCCCGCCGCCTTCGTCCTTGCGGTCGGAGACGTAGGTCACCTTGCCTGCGGCGATCCAGATCTGGATCAGGCGGCCGCGGCGGCGATACGTCCATTGCTCCGGCGCCTCGGCCTCGCCGGTTTCTTCCTTGGCCACGCTGTCGGGCGCGCCGGCCACTTCGCGCACCCGCTCCACGGTATCGCCGCGGGAAACCATGCGCGAGCCGAAACGCGCGCTTTGCGCCGACAACGGCAGGCTGACCAGCAGCCCGAGCAGCAAGACCCAGTGCTTCATACCTGACTACCCCGGTTATTGCCGCCAAGTATGCATGGGAGCGGTTGCGGTGGCTTTACGACTCTGGTCAGGTGGCGGATCGCAGCGCAGGTCCGACCGGAGACTGAATCCGCGGCGTGACGGGCGCCACAGTTAGCCGGCACAGCTGCAGACAGTTCAGCCAGCATCGTTTTCAATCCGCCCGGAATTCCAGCCGCAGGAGATCCTTCATGGACAGCAAGCTGATGTTGGGCCTCGGCGCGGGCGTCGTGCTCGCGGTGGGCGGCATGGCCGTGGCGCAGCGCTATGCCAGCGAATCCCAGGCCGCCGAGCAGGCCGCGCGCGAAGCCGAGCAGTTCGCCGCGGTGCGCCGGGTCAGTCCGGTGATCGAACAAGTGAGCACGCCGCGCAAGGAGTGCGAGCAGGTCACGGTCAGCAAGCGCCAGGCCGAGCGCGACGGCAATGTCGGCGGCACGCTGATCGGCGCCGTGGTCGGCGGTGCGCTGGGCAATCAGGTCGGCCGCGGCAACGGGCGCAAGGCTGCCACCGTGGCCGGCGCGGTCGCCGGCGGCATGGTCGGCCATGAGATGGACAAGCGCCATCAGGGCGGCAAGGTGGTCAACAGCACCGAAACCCGCTGCCGTACCGTCAACGATGTCAGCGACAAGGTGGTCGGCTACGACGTGACCTATACCCACAAGGGCCGCGAATACACCACCCGCATGGACCACGATCCGGGCGACCGCATCGAGGTCGAGGCGACGATCCAGCCGGTGCAGAGCGCCCGCTGACCGCACTCCGCAACGGTTCGGCGCTTGCCTGCAACGCCCCGGCGCTGGCCCGCGCCGGGGCGTTTGCGTTTGCAGAACTCGCGCGCGGCGCCACAGTCCGAAACGCCCGGAGCGTCCCGATGACCGGGGCGCGGCGCGGGAGGACCTGATGGAGCAGAATCGGCGGTGGATAATGACAGTGCTGCTGGGCCTGGCGTCCGCACTGGGCGGCATCGCGGCACAGGCGGCGCCGGAAACGGCCAAGGCGGCGAAAGAAGCCGTCAAAGTGACAATGTACGTGATGCCGCACTGTGGCTACTGCGAGAAAGCCCGCCAGCAGCTGGCCCGGCGCGGCGTGCAGTGGCAGGAGCTGGACATTCTCGCCTCCGACCAGGCCAGGCAGGAATTCACCGCCCACGGCGGCGTGGGCACGCCGCTGCTGCTGATCGGCGACAGCGTCATCAAGGGCGTGGACCCGGCACGTATCGACGCGGCGCTGCGCGCCAGCGGCCTGCTGGCGCAGTGAAACGGGCGCCTCGCTGCCGTGACAGCGAGGCGTCTGCATTGCCTACTTCTTCTTGCCTGCCGGCGGCAGCCGGGCCGGATCCAGCCCGCCGACTTCGAATTCCAGCGTGCGCTTGCCCTGGTCCTTCCAGTCGGTGTCTATGCTCAGCGTCTTGCTCTTGAGCAGGCGCGCGATCAGCGCCTCGTTCTTGTCGATGAAGATGGCCGGCTCGCCAGTGGGCGGTATGGTGCCGGCCCAGCGTTCGGGCTTGCCGCCGTCGAAACGCAGGGTCAGGGTGCAATCGGCGGGGCAGCGGAAGCCGCTTTCGTCGCGCATCAGGTAAGTGCTCTGGCCCCATTCCGGATGCTGGCGTATGAACAGGGTGACGCGCTGCGGACTTTCGGCCGTAGGCCCGCCCTTGGCGTAGATAGACACGTGGTACTGCTTGCCCTTGCCGGCCGGCGATTCCTGGTAGCTCCACAGGCGCTGCAGGCGGCGCGTCTCGCCGGCTTCCCGCGCCTGCTTCTGCAGTTCGGGCAGGGTCTTGGCCACTTCCTGCGCCGCCGGCGTGCCGGCAAAGCGGGTGGTTATGTCGCTACCGATCTCGGCAGCCAGGTCGTTCTTGCCGGCCGCGCGCAGTTGCTCGTACATCTTGAGCTTCTCCGCCGCCTGCGCGGCGGCCTGCGCTGCCTGCTGCTGGGCCGGCGTGGGCGCGGGCGGCGGCGGCGGCCCGCTGCCGCCGCAGGCGCTCAGTGCGGAACATGACAACAGCAGCGCCAGGGATCGCAGAGGGAGCATGGCCGGACTCGCTAGACGGGGAACGGCCTAAGATAGCAAAGCCGCCGCGGCGCAGGCGGCTACGCGCCGGTATCCAGTCCCGCCGCGTGCCTGAGCGCCGACCAGGCTGCCAGCTTGTCAGCCCGGCTCATGCTGGCATGGGCCGGGCTGGTCGACGGCAGCTCCAGCAGGGTCAGGCCGGATTTGCGCGCTGCGGGTATGTGCGCGGCCACATGGCGCCGGAAAGCCTGGGCCGCCTTGGCGCCGTTGAGCCCCACGGCGCGGATCTGCGACCGCTGCAGCAGCAGTTCGGCGATGGCGTTGGGCACTTCGCTGACGCGGGTTATCGCGCTGTCCAGACTGCCGCGGCGCTCGCAGCCCTGCAGCACGTCCCACAGTCCCACGCCGGCTTCGTGCAGCCGCGCCAGGCGCTGCGCATAGGGCAGCTCCCGCGGCACCGCGTAAAGCGCCTGCATCAGCGGCCAGAACAGGTTCTGCGGATGGGCGTAATACTGCACGGCAGCCAGCGAAGCGACACCGGGCATGGAGCCCAGGATCAGGGTATGGCAATGCGCGCCCAGGCTGGGCGCGAAGCTCTGCACATAGTCCGCGCCGCGTTCGGCGACGCCGGGCGGCGGCTCAGGGCGCTGGGATTTCCGTGGGCGCGGCATCGGCTTCGTGGCGGCGCGCGACGCGGTCCTTGAGGCGGCCGAGGATGATCTCGTAGAGGGTCAGCGCATCCTGCGCCGCCATATCCGGGCGGGCGCCTTCGATCGGGTAGCGGCCCGAGGAAATGATGGCTGCCGCCAGTTCCAGCGCGATCTGCGAAGCACTGGGCGCGGTGACGGTATTGACCACGTTGGAATTGGCCATGGACGGCTCGCGCTGTGGACGGAAAGGTGGCCGCATAATCGTCCACCGGCGCTGCCCGCTGCAAGAGCGGCGCGGCGTTTCCGCGCGGGCTGTCGCATTGTGGGCGGCCGGCCCGCGCCGCCGCGCTGGCCGCGGCGGTTGCGCTGTGCCAGCATTCGCCCCCGAAACCCTCTGCACTGCGCCCCATGCGTCTCAACAAATACATCAGCGACACCGGCCTGTGTTCCCGGCGCGAAGCCGACGATTTGATCGAAGCCGGTCGCGTCACCGTGGACGGCAAAAAGGCCGAAGTCGGCGCAGTGATCGAGGCCGGCGCCGAGGTGCGCGTGGACGGCAACGCGCTGCGCCTGAAGAACAGCCGCGGCGGCGCAAAGTCGGTCTATATCGCGCTGAACAAGCCGGTCGGCATTACCTGTACCACCGAGTCCCACGTCAAGGGCAACATCGTCGATTTCATCGACCATCAGGAACGCATCTTTCCCATAGGCCGGCTGGACAAGGATTCGGAAGGCCTGATCCTGCTGACCAACAACGGCGACATCGTCAACGAGATCCTGCGTTCGGAAAACCGCCACGAGAAAGAGTATCTGGTTGCGGTCAACAAGCCGGTCACCGATGAATTCGTCGTCGGCATGTCCCGCGGCGTGCGCATCCACGGCCAGATGACCAAGCCCTGCAAGGTTTATAAATTGGGCAAATTTGGATTCCGCATCATCCTGACCCAGGGCCTGAACCGGCAGATCCGCCTGATGGCGGCCGAGTTCGGCTATCGCGTGAAGCAGCTGTGCCGGGTGCGCATCGTCAACATCCGCCTGGGCAACCTCAAGCCCGGCCAGTGGCGCAACCTGTCGCCAGCCGAACTGCAGGGGCTGCTGCCGCAGCGCAAATCCTGGTAGGCCGCGCCCGCTTTTCTTGCGGCTTGCACTGCGAGCCGCCGCAACCGTGCAAGTTGCGCAGCCGGCGCCGCTACAACCCATTGATTTCCTAGAATTTCGCTGCTGGCACGAAGCCTGAAGCAGGGAACCAGCGCCGGACTTTCCGCAGTCCCGGCCGAATCCCACTGACAGGAGACTGACCATGCGCTTTCCGACCATTCAGAAGACTGCCGCCGTTCTGCTGCTGAGCGCGACCGCCACGTTTGCCTGGGCGGCTGACAAGGCGCCGGTGAACGACAAGCCCAACTCCCATGAGTCCGAGCAGCCGGTGGGCGATACCTGGATCACCACCAAGGTGAAATCCGAACTGCTGGCCGACAGCGCCGTGAAGGGCACGGATATCAACGTCTCCACGACCAACGGCGTCGTGACCCTGGCCGGCGTGCTGGACAACCAGGCCGCCATCGACAAGGCCATCACCATCGCCAAGAACGTCAAGGGCGTGAC
This sequence comes from Tahibacter harae, assembly GCF_024437735.1. Taxonomy (GTDB): domain Bacteria; phylum Pseudomonadota; class Gammaproteobacteria; order Xanthomonadales; family Rhodanobacteraceae; genus Tahibacter; species Tahibacter harae. The sequence continues at coordinate 96,935 of NZ_JANFQO010000022.1, forward strand.
CGACGTCGATACCCGCGCGCTGAAGCTGCGCAAGTAACGGCGCCGCCGCACCGCGAATCCCTGCAGGCCATGACGGCCTGTTGCCACGGAAACCGGCATGGCACAGGATCAGCCGGCAACCGCGCCCGGTCGCACCGCGACCGGGCGCTTTCGCGCTGGGCGTTTCATCATTCCTGTTTTCCGGCGAGGGAGATCGCGTGTTCGGCACTGTGCTGAAGTTCTGGTTCGGCGAGGAAGGCCTGCCTGCGGCGGAGCAGGAAACACTGGCGCGGCGCTGGTTCGTCGCCGATCCGGCGTTCGACCAGGAGATCCGCGCGCGCTTTGGCCATCTGGTCGATGCCGCCCGCGCCGGTGAACTCGACAGCTGGGCTGCACAACCGCACAGCTGGCTGGCCCTGCTGCTGGTACTGGACCAGTTCCCGCGCAATATCCATCGCGGCACGCCGCTGGCATTTTCCGGTGATCCCAAAGCCCAGCATTTCGCGCTGGCCGGTATTGCCCGCGGTGACGACCTGCGGCTGCCAGTACAGCAGCGCTGCTTCGCCTACCTGCCGCTGGAGCACGCTGAAGATCTGCGCCTGCAGCAGCGCTGCGTACAGCTGTTCGAGCGCCTGCGCGAGGATCCGGCGGCGACGCCAGCGGAGCCCTACGCCATGTACCTGGACTATGCGCGCCGGCATCTCGACGTGATCCAGCGCTTCGGCCGTTTCCCGCATCGCAATGCAATCCTCGGACGGAGCAGCAGCGCCGCGGAGAAGGCCTATCTCGAAGCGGGCGGAGGGTTCTAGGTGACGCGGATCCGGCGGTGCAGCGGCCTTATACGGTGAAGCCAGAAGCAGGGCATCCGTGAACCCGCCGGTTTTGGGCGGGGCGGCGCGGATAGGCTATCGGCATTGAAATCCGTGGGGAGGCAAGCCGTGGCAAGCGAGCGCCCGGCGCCGCCGGGGCGCCGTCCGGCAGCGGCGTAGAACGGCCGAATCTGCGACAATGGGGATCCGCTCGCGTATCGGAGCGGTCCACCCAACCGTCCAACAGGATTCCGGCTCCAATGTCTGCATTGATCTGCGGCTCGCTCGCGTACGACACCATCATGGTGTTCCAGGACCAGTTCAAGAACCACATCCTGCCGGACAAGGTGCATATCCTGAATGTGGCATTCCTGGTGCCGCGCATGCGCAAGGAATTCGGCGGCGTCGCCGGCAACATCGCCTATAACCTCAAGCTGCTGGGCGAGGATCCGGTGCCGATGGCGACGGTGGGCCAGGATTTCGGTCCGTACCATGAGCATTTCGTCCGTTGCGGCATCCGCCTGGACCAGGTCAAGGTCATCGACGATCTGTATACCGCCCAGGCCTTCATCACCACCGACCTGGATGACAACCAGATCACCGCGTTCCATCCCGGCGCCATGATGCGTTCCTATGAGAACCATGTGCGCGACGTCGAAGGCATCAGCTTCGGCATCGTCGGCCCGGACGGCCGCGAAGCCATGCTGCAGAATGCGGACGAATTCGCCGAGCGCGGCATTCCCTTCATTTTCGACCCGGGCCAGGCCATGCCGCTGTTCAGCGGCGATGAATTCCGCTCCTTCATCGACAAGGCCCAGTACGTCACGGTCAACGACTACGAATCGCAGCTGCTGCAGCGCAATACCGGCTGGAGCGAAGCGCAGATTGCCGAGCGCGTCAAAGCCTATATCGTGACGCGCGGCCCCAAGGGGTCGGTGATTCACACGACCAAGGAAACCATCGAGATCCCGCCGGCGCACGAGCGCCGCGTGTCGGATCCGACCGGCTGCGGCGATGCCTACCGCGCCGGCCTGATCTACGGCCTGATGCGCGACATGGATTTCGCCACCGTCGGCCGCATGGCTTCGCTGATGGGCGCGCTCAAGGTCGAGCATCCGGGCACGCAGAATCAGCGCTTCACCTACGAGGAATTTGCCGATCAGTTCCGCCAGCAGTTCGGTTACGCGCTGGACTGACAGCTCGGCGTCTGCGTAGCAAAAAAGCCCGGGAAAGCGCTGCTTTCCCGGGCTTTTCTTTTGTCACTCTCCACTTTCGCTTAACCCACTGGAACGAATGGAATACCGCGCGGCAGGGTCGGTGTGGCCAGGTAGTGGTCCGCGAGCAGAAAGGCGAACAGGGCCATCAGATAGATGATGGAATAGTTGAACACCTTCATCGCGAAGAACTCATCCGGCGGATTAAGCAGCTTGAAGGCGTAGTAGAGGAACACACCACCCAGCACCAGCGCGCCGCCGAGATAGAACAGACCGCTCATCCCCGTCAGCCAGGGCAGCACGGTGACGACCAGCAGCAGCACGGTGTAATACAGCACGTGCCAGCGGGTGTATTCAACGCCATGGGTGACCGGGAGCATGGGCACCTGCGCACGCGAATAGTCATCGCGCCGGAAGATGGCCAGAGCCCAGAAATGCGGCGGTGTCCATACGAAGATGATCAGGAACAGCAGCAGCGCATACGGATGCACTTCGCCTGTGACCGCGGCCCAGCCCAGTATCGGCGGCGCCGCACCGGCCGCACCACCGATCACGATGTTCTGCGGCGTGGCGCGCTTGAGATAGGCGGTGTAGATGACCGCGTAGCCGATCAGCGAGGCGAAAGTCAGTACGGCGGTAAGCCAGTTGACCCCTAGCACCAGTATCAGCATGGAGATTGTGCCCAGCAACAGGGCGAAGATCAGCACCTGCCTGGGCGACAAGGCCCCGGTCGCCAGCGGCCTGTGCGCAGTGCGCGCCATCACGCGGTCTATGCGCTGATCGATCAGATGATTGATCGCTGCGGCTGATCCCGCGGCCAGCCAGATGCCGATGCCGCCGAGCACGGCCGGCCAAAGCGGCGGCCAACCGGGCACGGCGAGGAACATGCCGATCACCGCGGTGAACACGATCAGCGCAACGACTCGCGGCTTGGTCAGTTCCAGATACTGGTGAAACATGGATGTCTGCATCACTGACTCAATGGCCGCACAAAGCTGCAGAGAATTGTAATGACCCAGCGGTTTCTGCACAGGTCACGCCGCTAATCGATACGCCTCGGCGGGTGTCTTCATGCCCAGCGCCTGATGCGGTCGCCGGGTGTTATAGAACTGGATCCAATCGCTGATCACGCGGCTGGCGTGCTGCTGGCTTTCGAAGCGGTGGCGGTGGATGCATTGCTCCTTCAGTGTCCGGATCACCCGCTCGACCATGCCGTTCTGCTGCGGGCAGTACGGTGTGATGAATTCCTGCTTCAAGCCATAGCTGCGCACCAGTGCGGTGTAACGTCGACTGGAGAACACCAGTCCGTTGTCCGAGCGCAGCAGGAACGGCGTGGTCACACGCCCCAGTGAGCCGAATCGGGCAATCAGCGCCTGCTCCAGTGCCGCTGCGGCCGTCGTCGCCTTGCCGCTGCGCGAGAGCTGCCAACCCAGTAACTGGCGGGTGTAGCAATCGATCACCAGCGCCAGTACCAGCCAACCGTCATGCCCGCCCCAGACGCGACACAGATCCGTCGCCCAGCGTTCGTCCGGCCGCTCCGCCACCGACACTTTCGCCTCAATGCGCGGCCGGCTACCTACGGCGCGTTTCTTCACTTGCCAGCCATTGAGCTGGAAAATCCGCTGCACCGTGTTCTTGTTCAGGCCGAGCAAGCCGGCTACCGTCCGATAGCCGAACGACGGCTCCTGTTCGATGAGTGCCTTGATCGGCTCGGCCAATGTGGCCTGTACCTTCGAAGGCGCCTTGGTTTCGCGGTAATACACCGTTCGCCGTGGCACCTCGAACCAGCGGCACAACTGACTGGTAGTGACCACCACACCATCCGCTTTCAGTCCCTGCTGGAGAGACACAATCAGGTCTCGTCCTTGCCCAGCAGGGACGCCAATTTTTTTCGGGCGCGCAGCTCCAGCATGGCCTCGCCGTAGGCTTCCTGCAGGTCTTTCAGCTGCCGCTCGTACTGCTCGCGAACGT
>NZ_JANFQO010000023.1 GCF_024437735.1 Tahibacter harae
CCGGCGCGCCGGGCGCAGGCGCCACGGCCGGCGGCGGCACAGGCGGCGCACCCGGCTGCGGCGGCGGCGGCGGCGCCGCCCGCGCACTGGGCGGAACTGTGAGTCCCGGCGCGACCTCAAGTTCCACCTCGGAACTCTCGTCCTGCGGATTCTTGAACACCACGCTGCGGGCGCGGATCTCGCTGAGGGTCCAGATCTGCTGGTCGCCCGACAGCGGCATGCCCACGCGCAGGGACAGCGCCTCGTTCTTGGCGTTGTCGCGCACCATGGCCAGCTTCAGGTCCGGCGTCATCACGATCCCGGTCAGGGTGATGTTGAGCGGCACCTGGGGCACGACCACGGCAGGCTGCTCTTCGACGATCGGCGTGGGCTTGCGGTCCTCGTTGAAGATCGGCCGCTGGCGCACTTCGGCGAAATCCGATTCCGGCGCCATGGCGACCGCGTCGGCGTCGATGCGGCCAACGCCGGTGACCGGCGGCGCCTCGGCGTCGGGCAGCCAGCCATAGCCACGCCCGGCGCCCATCCAGGCCAGCACGCCGGCCAGGGCCATGACGCCGCAGACGCCGGCCAGGCCCAGGGTAATCAGTTGCGCGCTGCGTGCGTTCATGTCTTCTCCGCCCCGCGCTTGCGCAGATAGCCCGACAGGTTGAAGCGGATATCCAGCGCACTCTGCTGCGGCTGCTTCTGGCCCGGCGCGACGTAGCCGTAGTTCTGCTTGTAGATCATGAGCTGGTCGACGAAGAGGTAGGGCTTGCCGGTTTCCAGCTTGTAGAGAATCGACGACAGCGGCTCCAGGTCGCAGCGCATGCGCACCTGGATGGTGACCTTTTCGTACAGCTCCGGCTTGCCGCCATTGAGCTGCTGGTGGGTCAGCACCTGGCAACGGGTGGATTCGGCCGGCGTGTGCTCGGATACGGCCTGCTTCATGCGCTGGATCAGGTCCGCCGCCGCGGTGGCGGCCTCGGTCTGGCTCAGGAAGGCCTGGTTGCTCTGTTCAAAGTCGCGCACCTCGGCCAGGCGCTTTTCCAGCTCCGGCTTCTGCAGGCTGGTCTCGCGGAAGCGCTGCTGCTGCTCGCGCAGGTCGCTCATCTGCGAGGCGATTTCCAGGTGCGGCGCGACGAACCACCAGTGCACGCCGAGCAGGTAGACCAGCAGCAGCACGATGAGCGTCAGCACGACCGCCAGCAGGCGGCCATTATTCTTTTCCGGCATCAGGCGCATTCGCGGCCCCCTCCTTCTTCTCGGCCGCCGGCGCCGCCTTGGGCGGAGCCGTGTTGCGCGGCTTGAGCTGGGCCACCAGGTTGAAGCGGTCCTTCTTCACGCGCGGATCCGGCTGTACCACGCCCTGGAAGGCGGGGTCGGCCAGCACCTCGGATTTCTGCAGGTCGGCGATCAGCGCCTCGGACTTGTCGCTCAGCCCCTGCAGCTCGACGCGGCCGTCCTCGGTGACGTTGAGGCGTTCCAGGTAGGTGCTGTCGGGCAGGCGCTCGGTCAGGTCCTTGAGCAGCAGCACCGTGGGCACGGCGGCACGCTTCTTCTGGGTCAGGAAGTTGGCCGAGTCGATGGTGTCTTCCAGCGTCTTGCGCAGCGCGGCGACCTGCTTGGCCTCCTGCTGCACGGCCTCGACGTCCTTGGTCATGTTGTCCAGCGCGACCTGGCGGTTGTCCACCGTGCGCGCGGCCACGCCCAGGCCCAGCATCACCGCCAGCGCGGCCAGGCCCAGGTTGATCCACAGGCGCTGATTGCTGCGCCGGGCGCGGCGCTCGGCTGGCAGCAGGTTGACGCCGCAGCGCTGGCCCTGGGCCACGTCCAGCCAGCAGTCCACGCCGTCCAGGGGAATGCCGAGCTGGCTGACCGGGGCCAGCTCCTCGTCGAAGGCGGTCCGCGGGATCACCACCAGTTCCACGTTGAGCTGGCGCCCGCTGGCGTCGCGGCCGCGCACCACGCAGTCGAAATAGACCTGGTCGGCCTTGAACGGCGTCTGCCGGTCCATTTCGAAGGTGAGCACCTGGCGCAGGTTCTCCTCGGCCGCGGCCGGCAGGTTCAGGTTGCGCCGCAGCACCCGCGCGGCCGGCACGCAGAAAAACTGGCGCAGCTGGGGTTCGTCGATGCGCGCGCGCTGGCGCTGGAAATCGCCGCGCTGCACGTCCACGTCCTGGCTCAGATCGATCTGGGCGAAATCGGCCGCGCCGGCGGCGGTCTCGCGGCGCAGCACCAGCTGGCCGTCGGCCACGTGCAGCAGCAGCGCTTCGCGCCCTTCCGCCAGGGCGGCCCGCCAGGAGGCGGGCAGGAACGACAACAGCTCGCCGCCCCACCACGCGAAGAAGCGCGGCAGCGGTGTCTTGGCATAGCGCGCCCGCAAGCGGACGAGCTGAGGTTCGAGCACGTCTAGGATGGCCATTACTGATCTTCGCCGTCGCGCCAGCGCAGGACCACGAACGGCCTGCCGCCCACGCCTTGTCCGCCCAGCCGGATGGTGGCATCCAGACGGGTGCTGGAGCCGTTGGGGAGCGTGGCGCGGGACTCGATACTATACGTCAGCCCCCCACCCTCCGCCACGACGGGGGTTCCGTCGGGCAGCAGCAGGCCGGACGGCGGGCTGCCCGGCGGCAAGGCCTGGCGCTGGGTCAGGATCATCTGGGCTTGTTCCTCGGTCATTCCCGGCAGCGCCCGCAGCACTTCGATGGGGGCGTAGCCGGCACTGGGCTGATTGCGGCCGGAATACAGCGTGATGGCCTTCTCTATGCTGCGGTAGATGTCGTAGTCCATCCCCAGCACCTGCTGGATTTCTGACACCGTTTCAAACGGCGCGTTCCGCGGCCCGTACTTCAGGTCCGCCTGCTTGTATTCGGATTCCTCGGCGCCGTGCACGCCGGCCAGATCGTCCGGATCGCGCCAGTCGACGATGGCGTCGGCCAGCTCCTCTGCACGCAGTTCCTCCAGGCCGGTGGACTGGAACAGGGCCTTGAGCATCACCGCATCGGCGACGTTGATGTCGATTTTGCCGCTGTCGTCGGTCATGCGCAGTTCGATGTGGGCATCGTCGAAATCGAACTCGTAGGGCCGGCCGTCGGCCACCCAGCGCGTCAGTGGATCGGGATTGCGCAATTCGTAGACGGCGCGGTGTATGCCCGATTCGGCGGCATAGCGCGCGGCAGTCGCGTCGAACAGATGGCGCGCCTGCAGGTTCTCGGTGCGGGCAATCACGGCGTAGCTGCCGAGCAGAATGCTCATCAGCGCGATCACCCACAGCACCAGGATGAACGCGACGCCGCGGGAAGCGCGCCGCCTCACTCGGTCGACTCCCCGGGCTGGGGATTGCGCACGTTGCCCGAACCGGACTCCCGGCGCTGGAACAGGCGTATGCCGCCGCTGGTGTCGAGGATCAGCGGGATTTCCATGACCGGCCAGACCAGGCCCGACTCGGCCGTCATCTCCAGGTCTATGCGCATCATCACCGGCAGGCTGGACGGGTTCTCCCACTCGTCCTTCCAGTCTTCCAGCTCGTTCTGGTCGTCGAACTTGCGGTATTCGAAGCGGCCCGAGCGGATGCCGTCGAGCAGTAGCACTGCCTCGTTATCGCCCTCGTCCTGCTTGAGCTTGTCCAGGTCGAAGCCGTTGAGCATGTGGTGGGTGAACAGCAGTTGCAGGCCGCGCGGACCGCGGGCGAGTTCCAGGGTCTGCACGTAGGGGCCGCCGCGGCTGAGATGGCCGGGCATGGGGGCGACGAAGCGCACGAAGTCCTTCTCGCCCTGGAACACGAAGTTGGTGCCGCTGCCGCGCTCCTGGCCGAAGGCCAGCGGCAGGGTGCGGCCGACTTCGCGGCGGATGAACTCCTGCGCGACGCGCAGGCGGTTGGTGCGCTCTATGTTCTGTTCGCCCGCATGCATGGCACGGGTGGCCGCGGTGATCGCGCCCATCGCGCCAGTGAGCAGCAAGGCGAGCAAGGTGATCGCCAGCAGCACCTCGAGCAGGCTGAAACCGGCCGCGGCGCGCTTCATTGCTTGCTTTCCCGGTTGCCGCGGTTCCTGTCGCGCGAGGACGAGCCCGAGGACGGATCGACACCGGGATCGCCGCTGCCGCCGCCGGTGACGCCGGCATCGGCATTGGCCGAACGCAGGGTGACGAAGTGCGCGCTGCGCGGATTGCGCCGTTCGCCCCAGAGCACTTCGAGGTCGACGCGGAACATGTCTATGCCCTGGAAGCTTTCCACATTGGACGCAGCGGTCGTATCCGGCGGCTCGTACTTGCTGATCTCCAGCTCCCAGCGGAAGGCGTCGTCGAAGCGGCCGCTCTTGCGGCCGGGCTCCAGCTTCTCGCCGATGCCGACCACGTCCAGCCGGGTCTGCGCCCACAGCGCCGCCTGGGTGTAGTCGGCGGCCAGGCGGGTGTTGCGGATGGATGCGGTCAATATGCCCATGAGCACGCCGAAACCCAGCGCGAACACCACGAAGGCGGCGACCATCTCGATCAGGCTGAAGCCGCGCTGGCGCGCGGGAAACACCGGCGTCCTCATTCGCGCAGTTCCTCCAGGTCGACTTCGCCGGTGAGCCAGCCCACATTGACGCGCCATTCGCGCGTGCCGGCGATGATGGAAATATGGCCGCCGGTGGAACTGCCGTCGGGATAGAAGCGGATGCGTCCGGCCTTCTCGTGGATCAGCTCGTTCTGCGCGGTCAGCAGCTTCACCTCGATCTTGTCGGGAAACTTGACCGCGGCCTTGCCGGGCGCCTGGTAGCTCATGTCTTCCAGGTCCACGTCCAGGGTCTTCTGCTCGCCCTTGACGATGGCCTGGCCGCGCGTATAGCGCAGCGCGGCGACCAGATCGCGGCTGGCGGCCTGGATCCGCGCGCCGCCAAGCGAATTGCTGACCGACACCGACGCTACCGTGATCGCAATGGCGATCAGCACGATCACCGCGATCAGCTCCAGCATGCTGAAGCCGCGCTGGCGCGCATTGGACCGGAAACGCGGCGCGCCGCGCCGCCGCGCCTCAGCGCGCGCGGTGCTCTCGGCGCTGCCGATACGCTGGGCGCGGTTCCCGGTCCACATCGGCCATTACTGCCAGTTGCCGAAGTCGCCGTTGTATTCCTCGCCGCCCGGCTTGCCGTCCTTGCCGTAGAAGATCAGGTCGAAGTCGCCGTGCTCGCCGGGCTTCTTGTAGCCGAAGGCGTTGCCGAACGGGCTCTTCAGATCCGATTCCTTGGCATAGCCGGATTTCCAGTTCGGCGCGTTGGCCGGCTTGGTGACCAGGTCCTCGAGCTTGTCCGGCGGGCCGCCGTTGTCCAGCGCGTAGGATTCAATGCTCATGGCGAGCTTGGCCACCTGCGCCTTGCCCGAATTCCACTTGCCCTTGTCGACGTTCTTGCCGACCTGGTTGACCACGATGCCGGCGACAATGCCGATCAGCACGATCACCGCCAGCATTTCCAGCAGGCTGAAGCCCTGCTGGCCGCCGCGCACGCCGCGATAACTTGAAAAACTATACTTCATTGCATTCTCCCGATTTATTGAACCGAACCGGCCAGGTTCATGATCGGCAGGATGATCGCCATCATGATCAGCGCCACCAGCACCGTCATCACGATCGTCACCACCGGGACCAGCGCGGCCAGAAGCCGGTCCAGTGTGTTCTTCACTTCCAGGTCGAAGGTGTCGGCAGTCTTGAGCAGCATGCCGTCCAGCTCGCCGGATTCCTCGCCTACCGCGATCATCTGCAGAGCCAGCTTGGGGAAGCGCTTGCTCTGCGCCAGGGCGAAGCCCAGGCCGTTGCCGCGCTTGACCTCCTCGGTCGCCGCGCCCACCGCCTCCGACAGGGCGGCGTTGCTCATCACGTTGCGCGCGATGGTCATTGCACCCAGCAAGGGAACGCCGTTCTTGAGCAAAGTTCCCAAGGTGCGGCTCAGACGCGCGGTCTCCAGCTTCAGCACCACGTCGCCGGCAACCTTGAGCGAGAGCAGGCGCGAATCCAGCGCAAGGCGCGTATCCGGCTGGGCGTACTGGCGCCGCAGCCAGGCGAAGCCGAACACGCCGCCGACCAGCAGCAGCCACCAGAAATTCTGCAGCACCGTGCCCACGCCGAACACAATGCGCGTGATCAGCGGCATTTCCACGCCCATGTCGTTGAACATGGGCACGAACTGCGGCACCACGTAGATCAGCAGGATCATCAGCGACGCGAACACCATGCCGATCAGGAAGGCCGGGTAGATCATCGCGTTGATGACGTTGCCGCGCAGTTCGCGCGTGCGTTCCAGGTAGTCGGCCAGGCGGCGCAGGGTCTCGTCCAGCGAACCGCCGGCCTCGCCCGCGCGCACCATGTTCACGTACAGGCGCGAGAACACGCCGTGCTCGGCCTCCAGCGCATCCGACAGCGGCGCGCCGCCGCGCACGGTGTCGCGCACACGTTCGAGCATGCGCCGCGCCTTCTCGTCGCTGGGCAGGTCCAGCACGATCTGCAGGGCGCGGTCCAGCGGCTGGCCGGCGCCGAGCATGGTCGCCAGCTGCTGGGTGAACTGCACCACCTGAGCAGCGCCGAAGGTGTTGCGCCGGGTCAGCAGGCTGAGCAGGCTGCCGCCCTCGGCCGCATCGGCCGCGCGCGCATCCAGCGGAATATTGCCCGCGTCCTGCAGCTTGGCGATGACCTCGTCGGTGGACGCGGCCTCCATCTGGCCTTCGAGCGTCTCGCCGGCAGGGGTTACGGCTTTGTAGCGGAACAAAGGCATGGGGAGTGGGCGCGCTGGTTCTTACGGCAGAGAAAGGGGAGACGGCTCGGTGCGGGACATCCCCTAGCCTTCCTGGGTCACGCGCAGCACTTCTTCGATCGTGGTGACGCCGGCCAGCGACTTGACCAGGCCGTCCTCGTACATGGTGCGCATGCCTTCGCTGCGCGACTGCTGTTCGAGTTCGCCCATGCCGGCGTGCTGCATCACCAGGCGCCGCAGCGGATCGGACATGACCATGAATTCCATGATCGTGGTGCGGCCGTAGTAGCCGCTGGGATAGTTCGGGCTGGGCATGGGCTTGTACAGCTGCAGCGGTCCCGGGCCGCCGAGCTTGTCGAGATTGAACTCGCGCACCACCTCGGGCAGCGGCGTGTAGGCCTCGGCATGGGCCTTGTCCAGGCGGCGCACCAGGCGCTGGGCCAGGATGCCGTTGACGGTGGAGGTGAGCAGATAGTCTTCCACGCCCATGTCCAGCAGGCGGGTGATGCCGCCGGCGGCGTTGTTGGTATGCAGCGTGGACAGCACCAGATGTCCGGTCAGCGCCGACTGGATCGCAATGCGGCAGGTCTCCAGGTCGCGCATTTCCCCGATCATGATGATGTCCGGGTCCTGACGCACGATGGAGCGCAGCGCGTGACTGAAGTCCAGGCCGATCTGCGGCTTGGCCTGGATCTGGTTGATGCCTTCGATCTGGTATTCGACCGGGTCTTCGACCGTGATGATCTTGACGTCGGGCTGGTTGAGCTTGGCCAGCGCGGTGTACAGCGTGGTGGTCTTGCCCGAACCGGTGGGGCCGGTCACCAGCATGATGCCGTGCGGCAGTTCCAGCACCTTCATGAACTGCGGCAGGAATTCGTCGGTGAAGCCCAGGGTGTGGAAATCGAACACCACGCTTTCGCGGTCAAGAATACGCATGACCACCGACTCGCCCCAGGACGTGGGCACGGTCGATACACGCAGGTCCAGCTCCTTGCCCTGCACGCGCAGCATGATGCGGCCGTCCTGCGGCAGGCGGCGCTCGGCGATATTGAGCTTGGCCATGATCTTCACGCGCGAGATCACCGCCGCCGTGGATGCCGCCGGCGGCGACTCTACTTCGTGCAGCACGCCGTCGATGCGGTAGCGCACCTTGAGGCGGCTCTCGAACGGTTCGATATGGATGTCCGAGGCGCGCTGCTCGACCGCGCGCTGTACGATCAGGTTGACCAGGCGGATCACCGGCGCCTCGGAGGCGAGGTCGCGCAGGTGTTCGATGTCGTCCTCGCCGCGGGTGGCCTCGTCGGAAAGGGTTTCCACGATGGTGCCCATGGCCGAGCGGCCCTGGCCGTAGTAGCGCTCGATCAGATCGTCGATCTCCGAGCGCAGGCCGACGAGCAGCGATACTTTCTTGGCCGTGGCCAGTTCCACCGCCTGGGCCGGATAGGCCTCGGCCGGATCGGCCACGAGCAGGCCGACCTCGGTCTCGCTCTCGCTCACCGGCACCACGTGGTGCTGCTTGAGGAAGCGCACCGACAGGGCCACGTTCGGCGGCGGCGACTCGGGGAAATCCTTGGCCGCCAGCAGCGGCAGGCGCAGCATCTCGGCCATGGACTCGGCCATGTCGCGTTCGGACACCAGGCCCAGCCGGGTCAGCAGGTCGACCAGGGAATCGTTGTCGGATTCCTCGTGCACCCGGCGCGCCCGCGCGAGGTCCGCCTCCTTGAGGCGGCCCTTCTTGACCAGGAACGAGCTGATGCTTTCGTCCAGGTTCGCGGTGACGGCTTCGAGGCCGGGCTCGACTTCCTGCAATTGCGCGGACATGACTTCTTTCCTAGGAGGCGGCGCTTCGACCGGTGCTACCGCCGCCGGGTTCCCCGAACTTGCGCCCGGTCAGGGATTCGATGAAGCGGCGGTTGAGCGCCAGCCACAGGGCAGCCGGAACCACGGTCGGCAGGATCAGATAGCCGAACTGGTAGCAAAGGGCAATCACGTTCAGGTTGAGGCCGGCGGCCTGGATGGCGGCGGCGCCTTCCGGGCCCGAATTCAGCGCCAGGATCTTGAGCGCGTCGGTGGCCAGGCCGAAGGCCTGGGCCAGCCAGATCGCCAGGCAGCCCAGCATCAGCTGGCCCCAGCGGCGTTCCTCGTCCTGCGGCGTGGCCAGGCACAGGCCGAAGAACAGCGGCAGCGAATAGCCGTAGAGCAGCGGGCGTATGGTCGGTTCCAGGAAGCCGGTGGCGATGCGGCCGTCCGGTGCGGTCTGGGTCACCGTGACGCTGGTCAGCACATCCATCACCGGCATGCCGGAATTGTCGAAGCCCTGCTTCACACTGGTGATCAGGTCCGGCCACAGGCCGCGCAGGGCCTCGCCGGCCAGCCACACCGGCAGCTTGACCGTCAGCCCGGACACCCACCACCACAGCAGAAAGCACAGCGGCAGCCAGGCCAGGGCCGCGAGCAGGAAACGCTTGAGCGGACTGAGCTTCATCCCACCCAGGCACGCGCGTTGCGGAACATGCGCATCCAGGGCGAATCTTCGCCCCAGCCATCCGGCCGCCAGCTCATCTGCACGCTGCGGTGCACGCGCTCGGGGTGCGGCATCATGATGGTGACGCGGCCCTCCGCCGCGGTCAGGCCGGTCAGGCCGCCGACCGATCCGTTGGAATTCAGCGGATAGGCCTCGGTCGCCTTGCCGCGGTTGTCGACGAAGCGCAGGCAGGGCTGGACCCGGTTGTAGTCGCTGCCCTGGGCGAATTCCGCATGGCCTTCGCCGTGCGCCACCACCACCGGGATGCGCGAGCCGGCCATGCCGCGCAGCAGGATGGACGGCGATTCCAGCACTTCCAGAGTGACGAAGCGCGCTTCGTACTGCTCGGAGCTGTTGCGGCGGAAGCGCGGCCAGTAGTCGGCGCCGGGGATGATGTCCTTGAGGTTGGCCAGCATCTGGCAGCCGTTGCACACGCCCAGGGCGAAGCGCCGCGGATCGGCGAAGAAAGCGGCAAACTGCTCGCGCAGCGCATTGTTGAACAGAATGGACGTGGCCCAGCCGCGACCGGCGCCGAGCACGTCGCCGTAGGAGAAGCCGCCGCAGGCCGCCAGGCCCTGGAACTCGGCCAGGCTGCGCCGGCCGCTCTGCAGATCGGACATGTGCACGTCGACCGCGTCGAAGCCGGCGCGGGTGAAGGCCGCGGCCATCTCGATCTGGCCGTTGACGCCCTGGTCGCGCAGCACCGCCACGCGCGGGCGCACGCCGCTGGCGATGTAGGGCGCGGCCACGTCCTCGGCCGGGTCGAAGGTGAGCTTGGGGCTGATGCCCGGATCGTCGCCGTCGCAGCGCCAGTCCAGCTCGGCATCGGCCAGCAGCGGGTTGTCGCGCAGGCGCTGCATGGCGTGGCTGGTCTGCGACCAGGTGCGCAGCAGGTCGCTGCAGTCCCAGCGGCCCAGGGTGTCGTCGCCCAGGCGCAGCGAGATCTGCTGCTTTTCCTTGGGCCGGCCGACCATGTGCGCGAGGCTGGCGATGCCGTGCTGCTCCAGCAGGGCCTTGAACGCCGGTACGTCGTCGCGGCGCAGCTGCACCACGGCGCCGAGTTCCTCGCTGAACAGCGCGCGCAAGGTGTTCTCGGCCCAGCCGTCCAGGCCTATGGACAGGCCACAGCGGCCGGCGAAGGCCATCTCGATGAGGGTTACCAGCACGCCGCCGTCGGCGCGGTCGTGGTAAGCCAGCAACAGGCCCTGGGCATTGGCCTGCTGGATACAGTCGAAGAAGCCCTTGAAGCTGGCCGCGTCGTCCAGGTCCGGCGGCACGCCGCCGGTGCGGTTGAACACCTGCATCAGGGCCGAGCCGCCGAGACGGTTGCGGCCGGCGCCCAGGTCGATCAGCCACAGCTCGGTCTCGCCCTTGTCCAGGCGCAGCTGCGGCGTCAGCGCGCGGCGCACGTCGCCGACCCGGGCGAAGGCGCTGACGATCAGCGAAACCGGGGCGATGGTCTTCTGTTCGCGCTCGCCGTCGTGCCAGACGGTCTGCATGGACAGGGAATCCTTGCCCACCGGGATGGAGATGCCCAGGGCCGGGCACAGCTCCATGCCCACGGCCTGGACCGCGTCGAACAGGGCCGCGTCCTGGTGCGGGAAGCTGGCCGCGGCCATCCAGTTGGCGGACAGGCGCACCTCGCCCAGGTCCGCCACCGGCGCGGCGGCCAGGTTGGTCAGCGCCTCGCCCACCGCCATGCGCGCCGCATCGGCGCTGGACAGCGCCGCCAGCGGCGTGCGCTCGCCCATGGCCATGGCTTCGCCGGCATAGCCCTGGAAATCGGCCAGGGTCACGGCGCAGTCGGCCACCGGCACCTGCCAGGGGCCGACCATCTGGTCGCGCGCGCACAGCCCGCCGACGCTGCGGTCGCCGATGGTGATGAGGAAGGATTTGGAGCCCACCGCCGGGAACTGCAGCACGCGCTGCAGCGCCTCGGCCAGATTGATGCCGAGGCAGTCGGCGACCAGGTCCACGCGCGGCGCCTTGCGCTTGGCATCGCGGTGCATCTTGGGCGCCTTGCCGAACAGCACGTCCATGGGCAGGTCGATGGCCGCCGCGGCATCGGCGCCGGTGTCGGCCGCGCCAATGCCGTAGCCCACGGTCAGGCGCTGCTCGGCCGTGGCCGTGCCGACTACCGCATAGGGGCAGCGCTCGCGCGCGCAGATGGCCTCGAAGCGGTCCAGGTCGGCCGGCTGCACACCGAGCACGTAGCGTTCCTGCGATTCGTTGCACCACAGCTGCATCGGCGACAGCGCGGGATCGGCACTGGGCACCCTGGCCAGGTCGATGCGGCCGCCGACGCGGGAATCGTGCAGCAGCTCGGGGATGGCGTTGGACAGGCCGCCGGCACCGACGTCATGCACGCTGACGATGGGATTGCCCTCGCCCAGGCTCCAGCAGTGGTCGATCACTTCCTGGCAGCGGCGCTCCATTTCCGGGTTGTCGCGCTGCACCGAGGCGAAATCCAGTTCCGCCGAACTGGTGCCGGAAGCGACCGACGAGGCCGCACCGCCGCCCAGGCCGATCAGCATGGCCGGACCGCCGAGCACGATGACCGCATCGCCCGGCTGCAGGCTGCGCTTTTCCACGTGCTGCGAGCGCAGGTTGGCCAGGCCGCCGGCGATCATGATGGGCTTGTCATAGCCGCGGCGCAGGCCGGGCAGGCCGGTTTCCTGCTCGTAGCTGCGGAAATAGCCGCCCAGGGCCGGGCGGCCGAATTCGTTGTTGAACGAGGCCGCGCCGATGGGGCCGTCGCGCATGATCTCGAACGCCGACGCCATGCGCGGCGGCAGTGGGCGCTCGGTCTCCCACGGCCGCGCCAGGCCGGGAATGCGCAGATGCGACACGGAGAAGCCGGTCAGGCCGGCCTTGGGCTTGCCGCCGCGGCCGGTGGCGCCTTCGTCGCGGATCTCGCCGCCCGAGCCGGTGGAGGCGCCCGGGAACGGCGCGATCGCGGTCGGATGGTTGTGGGTTTCCACCTTGATGGCGTAGTCGATGCGCTCGACATGGGCGCGGTAGACGCCGTCGGCGTCGGCGAAGAAACGCGCGCCTTCGCTGCCGGTGATGACCGCCGCATTGTCGGAATAGGCCGACAAGGTATGCGCCGGCGACTGCTGGTGGGTGTTCTTGATCATGGCGAACAGGGAGCGTTCCTGCTCCTTGCCGTCCACGGTCCAGCTGGCGTTGAAGATCTTGTGCCGGCAATGCTCGGAATTGGCCTGCGCGAACATCATCAGCTCGGCGTCGCTGGGGTTGCGCCCCATCTCGCCGTAGCGCGCCGCCAGGTAGTCGATCTCGTCGGCGGCCAGGGCCAGGCCCAGGCGCTGGTTGGCCTGGCGCAGGGCCTCGGCCGGGTCTGCGCCCAGCTCGATCAGGCCCAGCGCGCCGGGGCTGCCGCTGCCGAACAGTTGGGCGGCGTCGGCGAGGTTCCAGACCACGCTCTGGGTCATGGGATCGTGCAGCACCTTGAGCAGCGGTTCCCAGGCCGGCGAACCGGCGCCGGGCGGGCCGGCCAGGTCGAAGGCGATGCCGCGCTCCACCCGCTCCACGTCGAAGCCGCAGCCGCGCAGGATGTCGGTGGCCTTGCTCGACCAGGGCGAGATCGTCCCCAGCCGCGGCACCACCCAGAACAGCGCGCCCAGCGCCGGCGCGGTGCCGGCTTCGAGCACCTGGGCGAGGCGCTGGTGTCCGGCCTCGTCCAGCGGCGCGGCGGCCTGGAGCAGGTAGACATAGCGCGCAACCGTGACGCGGGCACCTGGGAAGATCTCCGCCAGCTGGCGGTTGAGGCGTTCCAGGCGGAAGGCAGACAGGGCGTTTTGCCCGTCGAGCGCGATCATGTAAGGCCGTTCCGGAGCGGGGTTCGCAGAAGGGCGCGCATGATAACCGCTGGCGTCCGGCAATCGCCATCGCCGGCCATGCCGGCCGCAGACGGCAAAACGGCGGCCCCGTCGCCTGGGCCGCCGTTGATCTTTTCAGGCAAGTGCCGGATTTACTTGGCGGAAACCTTGGTCGACGCCAGGCTGTCCAGACGCTGGCGCATGGCTTCCGGAGCCAGGTAGCCGCCGATCTGGGTGCCGTCCGGCGCGATCACGGTCGGCGTGCCGTTGATGCCGACGCGGCGGCCCAGCTCGAATTCCTCGGCGATGGGGTTCTCGCAGGTCGCGCTCTTGGGATCGGTGCCGGCCTTGGCTTCGGTGAAGGCCTTGTTGCGGTCGGTCGCACACCACACCGAGACGGCCTTGTCGAACGAGGGCGTACCCGGGCCCGAACGCGGGAACCACAGGTATTCCACCGCAATGCCCTGCTCGTTGTACTTGGCGATGTCCTGGTGCAGCTTGCGGCAGTAGCCGCAGTCGATGTCGGTGAACACGGTCACCGTGTACTTCGGATCCTTGGGCGCGAACACCAGGCGCTTGGACTTGGGCACCTGGTCGACCAGTTCCTTGCGGATGCCGCCGAGGCGCGCTTCGGTCAGGTCCTTCTTGGTGCTCATGTCGAACAGGCTGCCCTGCAGCAGGTACTTGCCGTCGGCGCTGACATAGACCACCTGGCCGCCGGTGACGACTTCATAGAAGCCCGGCAGGCTGGACTTGGTGACCGAATCGATCTTGGCCTGGGGCACCAGCGAGAGGATGGCGTCGGTGACGACCTTGGTCTCGTCGGCAGCCGTGGCGGTGAAGGTCGCCGCCGCGAGGGCGAGGGCCAGAGTGAGCTTCTTCAACATCGCGAACATCCTCGGGTGAAAGGCGGTGGCCAAGTCCTGACAGCGGCCGGCGGCGAAAGTTCAGCCGCCGGACAGGTTGCGCAGGGGCGCGCAAGAGTGCCAAGCGTTCGGCCGCGCCGCAAGGGCGCGAACCGCGACCTGGGTCGCGCTACGGTACGGCCGGAACCGTCCGTTAGTGCACGGATTTTGGCGCCGCAACGGCTCAGGCGCCGGCCTTGAGCACCACCCGGTAGCGCGCCTTGCCGGCACGCAGATGTTCCAGCGCCTCGTTCACCCGGCTCAGGGGGAATTCCTCGACCTGGGGTGCGATGGCGTGGCGGGCGCAGAAATCCAGCATGGCCGCGGTGGTCGCCGGGCTGCCCAGGGGCGAGCCGCCGACGGTCTTCTGCCCGCCGATCAGGCTGAACGCGGCCAGCGGAATCGGCTCCAGCACGCCGCCGACGAAATGCAGCCGGCCCTTGGGCGCCAGCGCGGCGAGGAACAGGTTCCATTCCAACGTCACGTTGGCCGTGACCAGGATGAAATCGAACTGCCCGGCCAGCTGCTTCAGCGCCGCGCGGTCGCGGCTGGACACCACCCGGTGCGCGCCCAGGCCCAGGGCCTCTTCGCGCTTGGATTCGCTGGAGGTGAACGCGGTGACCTCGCAGCCCCAGTGGCGCAGGAAGGCCAGGGCCATATGGCCTAGTCCGCCGATACCGACCACGCCGACCCGGTCCACCGGCCGCACGCCGGCGATGACGATGGGGTTGAACACGGTGATGCCGCCGCAGAACAGCGGGCCGGAAGAGGCCGCATCCAGCAGCGGCGGCAGCGGAATGGCCCAGGCCCAGTGCGCGCGCACGCGCTCGGCGAAACCGCCGTGGCGGCCGATCAGGGTTTCCTCGCCGTTGGCGCAGAGGTGATGATCGCCACCCATGCACGAACCGCAGTGCAGGCAGCTGGCCGAGAACCAGCCCAGCCCCACCCGCTGCCCCACTTCCCTGCCCTTCACCGCCGCGCCCAGGGCGACGATGCGACCCACCACTTCGTGCCCCGGCACCAGCGGATAGCGCGTGCGGCCCCAGTCGTTGTCGATCATGGAGAGATCGGAATGGCAGATGCCGCAGTATTCCACCGCGATCTCGACCTCATCCGCGCCCAGCGGCCCGGCCTCGTACTCGAACGGTTCCAGCGCGGCTTTGGGCGCGTGGGCGGCCCAGGCTTTTACGGTAGTGCTCATGGCTTTTCTCCGCTGCGAAACACGAGTCTGCCGAACCACCACAGACGCCATTCATCCCGAACCCAGAATCCCCAGTCCCGCCCCTCAGAAACACGCCACCGGCTGCTCCTTCAGGTCGATCAGATCCGGCAGCTGCTCGCGCCAGTTCACCGGCCGCTGCGGATCCTCGGCGAAATCGACCCAGTACACCGGCAGGTCCTCGGTACGCTGCAGCATCTGCGGCGCGAAGCCCAGGCCGGCGATCTCGGTGCGGCGGCGCTCGGCGTTGGCCTGTTCGCGGAACAGGCCCAGCGAGATGGTGTTCTGCTGGTCGCCGGCGGTGACTACGTAATAGTCGCGCACGCCGCGGGCGGACAGCTGCCGCGCCACGCCCAGGGCCTGCTCGCGCGAGGCCATGGCCGGAATGAATACCCAATAGCCCCGCGGCTGGGTGGTGCGCGCCTCGCGGTACTGGATGCGGCGCACGCGGGTGGTGAGCTTGTTCATGGCCGCACGCATGTCGGCCTGGGTGGCGAACGGGCCTATGCTGCGGCACTGCTCGGGCACGTTGCTTTCCGCCGGCGCCTCGGCCAGCTCGGCGCTGGCGGCTTCGCCCGGGCGCTCGCGTTCGGCCAGCAGTTCCAGCCGGGCGATGCCCGGGTCGGTCGCCGCCAGTTCGGTCTCGACGCTGCGGGGCGCGAAATACAGCCAGCTCGCGACACCGACATTCATCGCCAGCAGCAGCATGAACAATACGCGCAGGAACATCCGTAGGCGTCAGGCGTGGCGGGAGTCGGGGGATTCTACCGGTTCGCCGCCGGCCAGACAGGCCAGGCCGCGCAGTACCAGGTCGGGCTCCAGCCGCACCGGACACGGCAGCAGCGGCGCCAGTTCGGCCGCCGCGCCGCCGGCCAATACCAGCCCGACTGCGCCGTCCAGGCGCGCGCGCACCTGTGCGTGGAAGCGTTCGACCAGGGCCGCAGCGGCGAGCCAGCAACCGGAACGCACGGCATCCTCGGTGTCGTCGGCCAGCTCGACGATGCGCGCAGCGTCCGAGGCGCTGACCCGCGCCGTGGCGCCGAGCAGGGCCTGCTGCATCAGCGCCGGGCTGGGTGCGATCAGGCCGCCCAGATGGCGCCCGTCGGCGGCCAGTGCGTCCAGCACCAGCGCCGTGCCCACGCTGGCCAGCACCACCGCGCCGCGCCGCTGCGCATGCAGCGCAATCAGCGCGACAAAGCGGTCGACGCCGAGCTTTTCCGGCCGCGCATAGGCCACGCGCACACCGCAGGCTGCGGCCTTGGTGGCGATGAATTCGGGCTGCACGCCGAAACGCGCACGCACGGCCTGGACCAGTTCGGCCTCCAGGCGCGGCCTGCCCACCGAGGAAACCAGCACGCGCTGCACCGGCGGCGCCTCGACCCAGGCCTGCTCCAGCTCGCGCAGCAGCGGACGCGAATGATCCACGGGAACGCCGGGATGCAGGGCGGCGCCCTGCTGCAGCGCCCATTTCAGCCGCGTATTGCCCAGATCCACCAGCAGGTTCATGCCTTGCGCACCGTCACTTCCGCGCTGTCGAAGCTGCGGATGGTAGCGCCCTCGCGCAGCAGCAGGGCGCCGCGCGCATCGACCCCTGCCCCTGTGCCCTGGCACTGGCCGCGCCCGTCGCTGAGGGTAAGCGCGGCATCGCGCAGCAGATCGCGCTGCTCGAAGTCGGCGCGCAGCGCGGCAAAGCCTTCGCGCTCGAACAGGTCCAGCACGGCGACCAGTTCGTCCAGCAGCGCCGCGACCACCGCATTGCGCGGCGGCAGCGCGGCGCAGACCGAGGCCAGGTCGGCCACCGGCTGGTCTATCTCCGCGCGCACCGCGTCGGGCAGGTACAGATTCACGCCTATGCCGATCACCGCATGGCAGGGACCGAGGAATTCGCCGCCCAGCTCGACCAGGATGCCGGCCAGCTTGCCCGTGGGCGCAAGCACGTCGTTCGGCCATTTCAGGCCGAGACCCCGGGCGCCGCAGCGCTCCAGTGCGCGCGCCACGCCCACGCCCACGGCCAGGCTCAGCCCGGCCAGGCTGCCCATGCCCTGGGCGAAGCGCCTGAGCAGGGACAAATACACATTGCACAAAGGCGGCGAACGCCACACCCGGCCGCGGCGGCCGCGGCCGGCGCTCTGCTGCTCGGCCAGGCAGACGGCGAGATCGCCGCGCGCGGCCGCGCTGCGCAGCAGTTCGCTGCTGGTGGAATCAATCTCCCAATGCACGTCGATCCCGCCCAGGCGCTCGCGCAGCGGCGGCGCGAGGGCCGCACGTATGGCCGCCGCGTCGAGCAATTGCAGCGGCTGGGCCAAGCGGTAGCCGCGGCCGGCGACGGCTTCGATGGGCAGGCCGGCGGCGCGCAGTTCGTCCAGGCGCTTCCACACGGCCGCGCGGGTGACGCCGAAGCGCTGCGCCAGCTCGCTGCCCGAGCAGACCGCGCCTTCGGCCAGCGCGGCGACCAGGTCGCGGGCCTGCATCAGCGCCGGCCGAAGGCGCGGGCGAGCACGCGCGCGCGCTCGAAGCGGTGCTCGGTGCCGCGGCACAGCCGCCACAGATTGCCGCTGTGGGTGAGCACCAGCAGCACGGTGCAGGCCAATGCATAAGTGCGCAGATCCGTGATGCCGGGCGCGATCCAGGCCACGACCGGCGCCAGCGACAGCGCCGCAACCACGGTGGCCAGGCCGACATAGCCGGTCCAGCCCAGCACGCCCAGCCACAGCAGCAGTACCGGCGGCAGGCCCAGCGGGCACAGCACCAGGAAGGTGCCGACCACCGTGGCCGCGCCCTTGCCGCCGCGGAAGCCGTAGTACAGCGGCAGCACATGGCCTATCGCCGCGGCGAAACCGCAGGCCAGGGCTTCGACGTAGCGGCCGGGCGAGGATTCCAGCGTCGGGACCAGCAGCGCCAGCCACACCGCCAGCGCGCCCTTGCTCACATCGATCAGCACCACGCCCAGGGCGAAACGCCAGCCGCGCGTGCGCAGCGCATTGGTGCCGCCGGCGTTGCCGCTGCCGGCTTCGCGGATATCGAAACCGGCCCGGCGGCCCAGCAGCAGGCTGCCGGAGACCGATCCCAGCAGATACGCCACCACCACCTTGAGGATCAAGACCAGCATCGGAGCCCGCGTCCCGTTCGAGGAAACGCCAGCCTACGCCGGCGTTCCCGCACTGTCTGCGCTCAGGCGCGCGCTTTCAGCGCCGCGACCGCCGGCAGTTCCTTGCCTTCGAGGAATTCCAGGAAGGCGCCGCCGCCGGTGGAGATATAGCTGATGCGGTCTTCCACGCCGTACTTTTCCACCGCGGCCAGGGTGTCGCCGCCGCCGGCGATGGAGAACGCCGACGAATCGGCGATGGCCTGAGCCAGCACCTGGGTGCCGCGGCCGAAGGCGTCGAACTCGAACACGCCGACCGGGCCGTTCCACACCACGCTGCCGGCCTTGGCGATCAGCGCCGCGTAGGCCGCGGCGGTCTGCGGGCCTATGTCGAGGATCATGTCCTCGGCCGTCACCGCATCCACCGGCTTGACCGTCGCCGGAGCGTCCGCGGCGAAGGCCGGGGCGACCACGACATCGCTGGGAATCGGCACTTCCGCGCCGCGCGCCTTGGCCGCGGCGATGATCTGGCGCGCGGTGTCGAGCAGGTCGTTCTCCACCAGCGACTTGCCCACGGCATGGCCGGCCGCGGCGATGAAGGTGTTGGCGATGCCGCCGCCGACGATGAGCTGGTCCACCTTGCCGGTGAGGGTCTGCAGCAGCTCCAGCTTGGTCGAGACCTTGGAGCCGGCGACGATGGCCAGCAGCGGCCGCTGCGGGTTTTCCAGCGCCTTGGCCAGCGCGTCCAGCTCGGCCATCAGCAGCGGGCCGCCGCAGGCGACCTTGGCCGCGCGGATCACGCCGTGAGTCGAGGCCTGGGCGCGGTGGGCGGTGCCGAAGGCGTCCATCACGAACACGTCGCAGAGCGCCGCGTATTTGGCGCTGAGTTCGGCCGAATCCTTGCCCTCGCCCACGTTCATGCGGCAGTTCTCCAGCAGCACGACTTCGCCCGCGCCCACGTCGACGCCGCCGAGGTAGTCGCGCAGCAGCTTCACCTCGGTACCCAGGGCCTGGCTCAGCCAGGCGGCGACCGGGGCCAGCGAATCGGCCTGGCTGAACTGGCCTTCGGTCGGCCGGCCCAGATGCGACATCACCATCACCGCCGCACCGGCCTCGCGCGCCAGGCGGATGGTCGGCAGCGCAGCGTCCAGGCGCTGGGTCGCCGTGATGCGGCCGTCCTTGATCGGCACGTTGAGGTCTTCGCGGATCAGCACGCGCTTGCCGCGCAGGTCGAGGTCGGTCATGCGGAGGATGGACATGGGCTTCCTTGAGGCTGGAGGGGAATACGCGGGCCGCAGCCGCGGCAACCGGCCCGGCGCGCGCCGATGGCGCCGCGGACCGGCGCGGCGCACCGGAAAAACCATGAATTACAGCGGCGCGGGGCGCGCTTTGCAAATTGCCGCCGGCCACCCGGACGCAAACGCCGGCGGGAACGGGCCGCCGGCCGCGGCGCCGCCGCCGGCGCAAGGTCTGCAGGAGGTGCGGCCGCCGCCTTCGGGGGCGGCGATGCCATCCGGCCACGGCCGGGGCCGTGCTACGGCCGCGCTGCGCGCCGCGGGCGCGGCGGATGCACGCCTGCGCGGCAGTTTCCAGCCGCCATAAGTCTAAGCCGCCGCCGCTTGAAAGCCCGGCCGGGCGCCACTATGCGCACTGCTTTCCGCTGCCCGGCCCGCTCATGCAACTCGTACTGTTCGACCTCGATGGCACGCTGATCCACTCCGAAGCCGGCATCGTCGGTTCACTGCGCCACGCTCTGGCCAGCCTCGGCCACGAGGCGCCGCCGCTGGAAGAACTGCGCCGCTGGATAGGCCCGCCGCTGCGGCAGAGCTTCCCGCAGGTGATCGGCGACGACCCGGGACGGGTCGAGCAGGCCGTGGCCCATTACCGCGAGCGCTTCGACAGCGTGGGCTGGCGCGAGCACGAGGTCTATGCCGGCATACCCGAGCTGATCGAAACCCTGGCCGCGCAGGGACGCCAGCTCGCCATCGTCACCACCAAGCTGCGCGAGCAGGCCCTGCGCATCGTCGAGCACCTGCCCTTCGGCCGGCATTTCCACGCCGTCTACGCGCCGACCGGCGAAGGCCGCCATTCGGAGAAGGCCGAAATGATCGCGCGCGCCCTGGCCGATTTCCGCCGTCCCGCCGACAGCGCCGCGATGATCGGCGACCGGCATTTCGACATCGAAGGCGCCCGCGCCAACGGCGTGCGGGCCCTGGGCGTGGCCTGGGGCTTCGGCGGCCGCGAGGAACTCGCCGCGGCCGGCGCCGATGCCATTGCGGAACAGCCCGGCGAGCTACTGGGCCTGGTCACGCGCAAGGCCCGGGCAGCCTGATTCCCGCCCGGTCCGGCGGCGCGGTTGCGCACCGCCGGACCGGCGCAAGCGCGTTACAGCGAAACCGCGTCCTGGCGGTATTCGAAATAGAACCACCAGCCGCTTTCGCCGTTGCGCGTGTCCACGCCGCCGGCCACGTCGGCCTTGCAGCTGCCGGCACCGCCGGGCAGCAGCGAGGCCAGGCTGCGGCTGCTGCCGTTGATGTCGACCATGATGGTCGCCGCATCGCTGGCGCGCAGGAAACCGCGCATCAGGCCGCCGCCGGTGGAACCCGTGGCCGCCGGCAGCGGCGCGGCGAAGGCCGTGCCCAGCAGCGGAATATCGACCGCGCCTGCGTCCAGCACGATATCGGCCGCGCTGCTGACGTAGCAGATGCCGCCGGGCTGGGGCACCGGCGCCCCCGAACCCCAGCTGCTGGTGGTGCCGGCCAGCGGTTCCAGGCAATGCTGGGCCGGCGTGGCGCTGAGATCGAACACCGCGTGCCGCCGCACTGACGCCGCCGGGCCGGTGTCGGGGCTGCAGATCCGCGGCGTCGCCACGGTGCAGCTGCCGCTGGTGCTGGTGGTCACGCCCGGCCGGGCGCCGTTGTCCAGCGGCCGGAACAGCAGCAGCGGACTGGTATCGAGCAGGCCGTCGGCATTGCTGTCGGCGGCCAGGTTCGCCGCGATCTGCGCATTCAGGCCCAGGCTGGGCACATCGGTCGCATCGGTGCACAGCGTGCTGCCGGCCACCTGCACCGGTACAAATACGTGCGGATCGCGCAGTTGCAGCTGGCCGAGGCGGTAGATGCTGCTCGCGGGCGACTCGAAGCCATCGCCGAAATCGAACAGCAGCGGCACTTCGGCCGCCTGGGCGGCACCGGCAAGGGCGCAGGAAGCAAACAGGAACGCGACACGCAGGGACATGGCAGCGGCCTCGGCTGGAAAAGGTGCGTAACTGTAACCAAGCCGCGCGCCGCTGGCGCGGCCGGCTGCGCCGCCCCTGCGGACGATGCACCGGACCGCGCCGGGGAAAGCGCCAGCGTTTCCCGCACCGCGGCGTGCATGCCTCGCACAGCGCAGGACGCCGTGCCGTCGGTTTGCCCGTTTGCGGCAATCGCAACCCTGCGGAAATTGCCGCGAAAACCGCATCACTCCCGCTGGAAACCGTAGCGGAAGATCAGATCGTCGCCGGTGGAAACCGAGACTTCCTGCGGCCCTATGTCGATGGGCCCCGGCGAGTTCGGAAATGCGGCCAGGTCTATCAGGCGGAAGTTGCCCCCCAACATCGGTGCCCGGCGCGCCGCTTCCGTCGGAGGAAGTCGGGTATTCGGTCAGGCAGCGGTCGACCACGGGGCTGAAGCGGCTGCCGTTGCTGGCGAACACCCGGCAGTCATCGCCACGCTGGCGGAATAGCGGATCGCCGGTGCTGGTGCTACGGCGCCGCCGTTCTGCCCAACGGCGGGCCGTCACTGCGCCGCACCAGCAGTTCCAGCTCGATCGCCTCGGCGGGATTCGCACTGTCGAAGCGCAGGCTGCCGGCCTCGCCGTCGCGCAGCCAGATTTCCGGGTGGGCGACGGCGCGGCCGTCGCGCTGCAGCGTCGCGACCAGGCGTATTGTGTCGGCCGATACCGGCGTGGCCACGAATTCAGCCTGCCAGCGCGGTACGCCGGTGTCGCTGGCTACGGCGAAACGCTCGCCGAAGCGGTTGACCAGGCGCACCGGCCGCGCGTCCTTGCCCGGCGCGCGCAGCACGATCTGCGCGTCGACGAAGCCGGCCGCCGCCGGCGGCTGCGCGGCCCAGACCACGGCGGCCGTCAGCAATGCCAGCAGTGCCGCACCCGCCGCGCCAAGACGGCGGCGATATTTTCCAATTGACTGATTATTCAACATATGGATTCTCTGCTTGAGCGGATGGACTGAACGCCAACCGCAGCCCAGCGCGCCTTGCCCTTGCCTGGGCGCCGCTTCGCCGAGCTGGGCTTTCAGCATCGCGCCGGCATAGCACCGCCGCGCTTGCGG
Organism: Tahibacter harae; assembly: GCF_024437735.1. Taxonomy (GTDB): domain Bacteria; phylum Pseudomonadota; class Gammaproteobacteria; order Xanthomonadales; family Rhodanobacteraceae; genus Tahibacter; species Tahibacter harae. The sequence continues at coordinate 22,610 of NZ_JANFQO010000023.1, forward strand.
AAATCGGGCCGCGACTGCAGCGTCGCAGGCCAGTTCCTGGTCCTGGCGCAGGCGGGTCGCGGCGAAATGCAGCAAAGGGTTGAACCAGAACAGGCCGCGCAGCAGCAGCGCCGCCGCATTCGCGAACAGGTCGCCGCGGCGCAGATGCACGATTTCGTGGGCCAGGATCAGGCGCCGCTCGCGTGCCTCGTAGCGCCGGCGGAAATCCGCCGGCAACACCACGCGGGGCCGCAGCAGGCCGAGCAGGCAGGGGCCGCCTTCGCCGCGCAGCACCGGCCCGCGCCACGGGCGCAGACGCAGTCCGCGGCGGAAACGCCGCTGGTGCAGCGCGGACAGCAGCAGAAAGCCCAGCGCACCGGCCAGCCAGAGCGCGCCCAGCGGCGACGCCGGCAATAGCGCCACCGCGCGGCCCGAAGCCGCGAGCAGATCGCCGGCGCCGGCAACACCCGGCACTACGGCGACGGACAACGGCCGCGACAGCCGCATCAGCGGCAGCAGCGCCGCGAGCAGCGCCGCCGGCACCGTCCACCAGGCGCGGTAGGCCGCCAGGGCACCGCCGGCGCGACGCAGCGGCCTGCGCAGCAGCAGCACGGCCAATGCCGCCACGCTGACGGCGAGATTGGCGCCGCTCAGCGCCTGCAGCCAGGCACTATTCGTCATCGGGCAGCTCGGCGATCAGGCGCTTGAGTTCGGCGATATCGGCGGCGCCAAGTTTCTGCCGGGCGGAAAAATGCGCGACCAGCGGCGCGAGGCGGCCGTCGAACAGGCGATCCAGCAGGTCCTTGCTCTGCGCGTGCACATAGGCTTCGCGCTGCAACAGCGGGCTGTAGAGATAGCGCCGGCCTTCCTTGACCGCGGCGATTGCGCCCTTGTTGAGCAGGCGGTTGAGCAAGGTCTTGACCGTGGCTTCCTGCCACTGCCGCGCCGCGCCGAGCGCGGCGGCGATTTCCTCGGCGGTCAACGGGTGCCGCTCCCACAGCACTTGCATGACGGCACTTTCGGCTTCGCTGATGGGCATAGGGATTACATGCGTAAACGATAATTCATTTACGCATGTAATCGATGGCAGCGCAAGAGGCCGCGGCAGTCAGGCCGCGGCCGGGCTCATTTCTCCACGAACGCCCGCTCGATCACGTAATCCCCCGGCGTGCCTATGCGCGGCGACACCACGAAGCCGCGGCTGTCGAGCAGTTGCGACAGCGAGGCCAGCATGGCCGGGCTGCCGCAGATCATGGCGCGGTCGTGGGCAGGATCGAGCGGCGGCAGGCCGATGTCAGCGCAGAGCTTGCCGCTGGCCAGCAGTTCGTCCAGGCGGCCCTGGTGGTGGAAGGGCTCGCGCGTGACGGTGGGGTAGTAGATCAGCTTGTCGCGCACCAGTTCGCCCAGGTACTCGTGCTGCGGCAACTCGTGTTCGAGGTAGTCGCGGTAGGCCAGGTCGTTGACGTGGCGCACGCCGTGCGTCAGCACGACCTTGTCGAAGCGCTCGTAGGTTTCCGGATCGCGCACCAGGGACAGGAACGGGGCCAGCCCCGTTCCCGTGGACAGCAGGTACAGATGCTTCGCCGGCTTGAGATCGTGCAGCAGCAGGGTGCCGGTGGGCTTCCTGCTGATGAGGATCTCGTCGCCCTCCTTCAGGTGCTGCAGGCGCGAGGTGAGCGGACCGTTGGGCACCTTGATGCTGAAGAACTCCAGGTGTTCCTCGTAGTTGGCGCTGGCCACGCTGTAGGCGCGCACCAGCGGCCGGCCTTCGTTCATCAGGCCGATCATCAGGAACTGGCCGTTCTCGAAGCGCAGGCCGGCGTCGCGGGTGCAGGTGAAGCTGAAAAGGTGCTCGTTCCAGTGCCGTACCGCCAGCACGTGTTCCGTTTCAAATGCCGCCATTTCAGATCCGCGCCTTCACCGCATCGACGATGCGCTCCACGCTGAAACCGAAATGCGCGAACAGCTTGTCCGCCGGCGCCGAGGCGCCGAAGCTGGCAATGCCGATCACTTCGCCGTCCAGGCCGACATACTTGCGCCAGAAATCCGGATGCGCGGCTTCCACCGCCACGCGCGCGCGACACCAGGACGGCAGCACGGATTCGCGGTATTCCGGCGGCTGCGCATCGAACTGCTCGGTGCAGGGCATGGACACGACACGCACGCGCACGCCCTGCTGTTCCAGGGTGCGCATGGCGTCCATGGCCAGGCCGACTTCGGAGCCGGTGGCGATCAGGATGGCCTGGAACTTGGCGTCGTTGGGATCGCTGAGCACATAGCCGCCGCGCGCGATGTCGCCGACCTGCTCGGCCGTGCGCAGCTGGTGCTGCAGGTTCTGGCGCGAGAACACCAGGCAGGACGGGCCTTCGCGGCGTTCGATCGCCGATTTCCAGCTCACCGCCGATTCCACCGCGTCGCAGGGACGCCAGACGCGGTTGTTGGGGATGTAGCGCAGGCTGGCGAGGTGCTCGATGGGCTGGTGGGTGGGGCCGTCCTCGCCCAGGCCGATGGAATCGTGGGTGTAGACGTGGATGGCGTGGGCCGGGATCAGCGCCGACATGCGCACGGCGTTGCGCGCGTAGTCGGAGAACACCAGGAAGGTCGCGTCGTAGGGAATGAAGCCGCCGTGCAGGGCCATGCCGTTGGCGATCGCGGTCATGCCGAACTCGCGCACGCCGAAATACACGTAATTGGCATTGGCGTCGCCGGAATTGACATCCTTGGAACCTTTCCACAAGGTCAAATTGGAATGGGCCAGGTCGGCCGAGCCGCCGATCAGCTCCGGCAGCTTGGGACCGAAGGCTTCCAGCGCCATCTGCGAGGCCTTGCGCGAGGCGACCACCGGCCCCTCGGCCTGCAGCCTGGCGATGTAGGCGTCGGCGTGGGCGCTCCAGTCGGCCGGCAGTTCGTTGTTGAGACGGCGCTCGAATTCGGCGGCCAGGTCCGGATGCACGTTGCGGTAGCGCTCGAACAGCGCGTTCCAGCGCGTCTCGCGCTCGGCGCCGCGGGCTTCGGCATTCCAGGCGTGGTAGATGGTGTCGGGGATGACGAAGGGCTCGTGGTTCCAGCCCAGCTTCTCGCGCGTCAGCGCGATCTCGTCCTTGCCCAGCGGCGCGCCGTGCGCGCCTTCGGTGTTCTGCTTGTTGGGCGCGCCGTAGCCGATGACGGTCTTGCAGCAGATCAGGGTCGGCTTGTCGGCATCGACGCCGGCGGAGACGATGGCGGCCTTGATCGCCTCGGGATTGTGGCCGTCGACGTCGCGGATCACTTCCCAGCCGTAGGCCTCGAAGCGCGCGGCGGTGTCGTCGGTGAACCAGCCGCCGACCTTGCCGTCGATGGAGATGTTGTTGTCGTCGTACAGCGCGATCAGCTTGCCCAGCTTGAAGGTGCCGGCCAGCGAGCAGGCTTCGTGCGAGATGCCTTCCATCAGGCAGCCGTCGCCGAGGAAGACGTAGGTGTAGTGGTCGACCACGGCGTAGTCGGGCCGGTTGAAGCGCGCCGCGAGCACCTTCTCCGCCAGCGCCATGCCGACGGCGTTGGCCAGGCCCTGGCCAAGCGGGCCGGTAGTGGTTTCCACGCCTGGGGTCTCGTGCCGCTCGGGGTGGCCGGCGGTGCGCGAATGCAGCTGGCGGAAGCGCTTGAGTTCACTGATCGGCAGGTCATAGCCGGTCAGGTGCAGCAGCGAGTACAGCAGCATGGAACCGTGGCCGTTGGACAGCACGAAGCGGTCGCGGTTGAACCACTGCGGGTTCTTGGGGTTGTGGCTGAGGAAGTCGTTCCACAGCACTTCGGCGATGTCGGCCATGCCCATGGGCATGCCCGGATGACCGGACTTGGCAGCTTCGACCGCATCCATGGACAGCGCACGGATGGCGTTGGCGAGTTCTTTACGGCTAGACATGGGCAGACCCGGCGGAGATGAAGACGCTGGCGGCAGCCTGGAACCGGCCCGGGCGGGCCTGGGCTGCCGCAAAGGGCCGCTATTGTCGCCCAAGCGCCGCGGAAAGTCGCCCGTTGCGGGCGCGCCGGCGCGGGCAGATTGCCGCAGGGTGCGCGGCGCTTATGCCCTGGACAGGGCCGCGCGGCTGTGGCCGCGGCGTGTGGAGGCCAGGCCGCCCGCGTCAGCGGCCTGCGTCGAGGCAGCGGCGACTTCACCGCCGCCGCGGCGGCTAGAACTCCGCGCGCCGGGCCTTGCCCCCGATCACGCTGAGCCGCGGCGCCTGGCGCTGCGGCGGCCGCGCCGGCGCGACCCGGGCCAGCAGATCGGCGATGCCGCAGGCCGGCAGGGCGCTGAACACGCGCGCCAGCGGGCGCAGGTCGGCCAGCAGGAAGACGCTGATATAGGGCGTCTGCAACAGGCGGCGCGCGCCGAAGCCCAGCGACAGCGATTCCAGCGCACTGCCGCGCGGCACCCACCACAGCGCCCGGCTCACGCCCTGGCCCTGAGCCAGGTCCAGCAAGGGCTTGAGCAGCTGCTTGAGCGGGGTGAAACCGCGGCGGTAGCGCGAGGCCAGGCCTATGCCGCCGACGGCGAGCACCGCCGCGTCGCCGACATGGGCATTGGCGCGGCGTTCCAGCACGCGCCAGTCCTCGCTGCCCAGATGGGCCAGCGCCGGCACCTGGCGGAAATGCTGCAAGGTCTCGTCCAGCGCGCCCAGCCGGCCCCAGGCGTAGCCGCCGACGCCGCCCTCGGGCGTGGCCAGCAGCGCGGCGGTGCAATGTCCGCAGAGTTCGCGCGCCAGCCGGCGCGCGAAGGCCGCCGGGGTGTCCGGATCCGGCAGCTGCACCGGGCGCATGAGATCGTGGTGCAGCCGGCAGAATTCGTCGACATAGCCCAGCCGGTCCAGCGTATGGACGCTGTCGTACAGGGCCACGCCGTGGCTGGGTTCCTGGGCACGCGCCTTGCGCAGGCGCCAGGCCTGCCAACGCCAGAACCCGCGTACCCGCCAGCCGGGAAAGGTGAGCGCGGCATGTGCCGCCGCGGAAGGAACTGCACCGGCAAGATCGACCGGATGGGCTGCCATGACAGGTCTCCCCTGAAGAGACGTCAGCAACACGTTTGCCTGCGGAAAGCCACTATCCCGCTGTTGCCGCGGGCCGGCAAGTAAACAAAAGGTACGTGGCCGTACCGGCACGGCGCCGCGCTTCCGGCCGCCGCGGCGGGCACGCCGCGGCGACGGGCCGGCCCGCATCGGCAGCGGAACATCGGCGCACCGCCGCCGCCCTGCACTTCGCCGCAAGAAGCTGAAATTCCGATAGTTTCTTCAGCGCGCCGCGGTGACCGGCTGCAACTGGCGGCTCAGATCGCGCAGCCGTGCGCGCGGCACCGAGGCTTCGGCGAAGACCTGCTCCACCGCGGCGCGGTGGGCCGCGAACAGGCCGCGCGCCTCGTCCGCCTGGCCTTCGGCGGCCAGCACCCAGGCCAGTTCCAGCGCCGCGGCCGCGGTCAGCGGGTGCTGTTTGCCGAAGCCTTCGCCCAGCAGCGCGAACGCCTTGCGCAGCGGCGCGACCGCATCGGCCGGGCGCTGCCGCGCCAGCGCTTGGTTGGCACGCTCCTGAGCGCGCTGCACCAGCACGATGCGGTCGGTCTTCACTGTCGAGGCTTCCAGCGCGTCCAGCGCCGCGCCGGCTTCGTCCAGGCGGCCTTCGTGGCGCAGCAGCTCGGCCATCAGCAGCTGCGAGCGGCCGGTGTCGGCGTGGTTCGCATCCAGGCGCTTGATGCGCTCGGCCAGCGCGTGCTCGGCCAGCGGGCGCGCCTCGGCGGTACGCCGGGTGCGCATGAGCAGCCGGGCCAGATTGTGTTCGGCGCGCAGCACCAGGAAATCGTCCGCCGACAGCACGGCGCGGCGGCGCTGCAGGGATTCGCGGAACAGCGGTTCGGACGCGGCGTAGTCGCCGGTCTCGAACAGGGCCACGGCGAGATTGTTCAGCGGCTGCAGGTACAGCGCCGGCAGGCTTTGCGCATTGGCCGCGTGCAGGCGCATGGATTCGCGGTAGTTGCTGACCGCGTCGGCATAGCGCCCCACGTCCTGCATCAGCGAGCCCAGCTCGTTGTAGGACTTGGCCACGTTGCTGCTGTCGGCGCCCTCGCTCCTGGCCTGCAGTTCTATGCTGCGGCGGAACAGGGCCAGGCCTTCCTCGACCTGGCCTTTCTCCACCAGCGCCTCGGCATAGGTGCGCATGGTCAGCTGCACGGTGGGATGGTCGTCGTTGCCGTAGAACGCGCGCTTGCCGTCCAGGGTCTGGCGGTACAGCGCCAGGGCCTGGTCCAGCTTGCCCTGCTTGCGGAACACATCGGCCAGATTGTTCATGGACGAGAAGCGGTTCTCGGTGTCCAGGCGCTTGCGCACTTCCACCGCCTGTTCCAGATAGCGCTGGGCCTCGTCCAGCTGGCGGCTGTTGGCGCTCAGCACCACGCCCATGGTGTTCCAGGCATCGGCCAGGTCCAGCTCGTTGCGCGGCACGGCGGCCTCGCGCAGGGCCAGTGCGGCGTAGGCGCTGCGCTCGGCCTCGCGGTCCATGCCGTTGTTGGATTCCATCACCGCCAGATCGCCCAGCCCCTCGGCGCGGGCGGCGTCGTGCTCGCTGCCGGCGCGCTCCCACTGCGCCACGCCGGCGCGGTAGAGGTCGATGGAACGGCGCGGCTGGCCCAGCCGCTCCCAGGCCTGCGCCAGCACGTAGAGCAGGCGCGCCTTCACGCCGGGGCGGTCGGCGAGGCTGCCGTCCAGGCGCCGGGTGCTTTCCTCCAGCATCTCGCGCGCGCTGATGTCGCGCCGGCTGGGATTTTTCTCCGGATTGGCAAATTCAAAAATGGAAATAAGGAACTCGCTGACCTGGCGCGCGGTGTCGGCCTGCATGCGCGCCTCGCGCTCGGCGGCCAGGGCGCGGTCGCGCTCGTTGACCAGGCGCCAGCTGAACGCCAGGCCCATGACGACGATGGCGGCGGCCGCGGCGAACAGCGGCCAGCGCCGCCGCACCAGCCGGCCCAGGCGGTAGCGCAGCGTGGGGGCGCGCGCGTCGACGGGCTTGAGATCCAGATGGCGTTCGATGTCCGCCGCCAGTGCATCGGCCGAGGCGTAGCGCAGGCCGGGATGGGCCGCGGTGGCGCGCAGGATGATGGCATCGATGTCGCCGCGCAGTTCCTTGCGCCACTGGCAGTCCTCGCCGGCCAGTTCGCTGGGCCGGCGCAGCGCGCGCGACAGCTGGGTCACGGTGCGGTCGTCGGCGTCCAGGCGCGCCTTGCGCCCGCTGACCAGCTCGAACAGGATCAGACCCAGCGAATACACGTCGCTGGCGACGCTGACCGGCACGCCGGCCAGCTGTTCCGGGCTGGCATAGCCCGGTGTGTAGTAGGCGCCGCTGATGCGCTCGCGCGAACGGTCCAGCGCGCGGGCGATGCCGAAATCCAGCAGTACCGGCGAGCCATCCGGCCGCACCAGCACATTGGAGGGTTTCAGGTCGCAGTGCACGATCAGGCGCTGGTGGGCGAAGGCCACCGCGCGGCACACATTGCGGAACAGGCGCAGGCGCGCCTTCAGCCGCAGCCCCTGCTCCTGGCACCAGCGGTCGATGGCCACACCCTCGACATATTCCATGACCAGGTAGGGCTGGCCGCCGGGCGTGGCGCCGCCGTCGAGCAGGCGGGCGATATGCGGATGCTGCAGGCCGGCCAGGATCTGCCGCTCGGCCGCGAGCAGGGCCAGCGCATCCTCGGTGGGGATGCCGCGCAGCAGCTTGACCGCGGCCTGCTGCTCGAAATGGCCGTCGGCGCGCTCGGCGCGGTAGACCGCGCCCATGCCGCCGCTGGCCAGCTTCTGCACCAGGCGCCAGGCGCCGACGCGGTCGCCCACGTCCAGCTCGGTCTCCGGCATCTGCGCCAGTATCGCCGCCACCGGCGCGACCACACGCTGCAGGCCGCGGGTCTCCGCCGCGACCAGGGCCTCGACCTCGGCCGCCACGTCGGTATCGGCGCCGCTGGCTTCCAGGTGCAGGCGGCGCTGCTCCGGCGGCAGGTCGCAGACTTCCTCGAACAGCCGGCGCAGCTGGGCGAAGCGCGAGCCGGTCGGCATAGGCGCGCGCTCAGCTGAGGACGCGGTTGAGCCAGGCCCGCGCGAAGCGCAGGTCGCGGTCCACGGTGGGCACGGAAATGCCGACCACGGCGGCGATCTCCTCGCGCTCCATGCCGGCGAAATAACTCATCTCGACGATGCGGGCCACGCGCTGGTCCTCGTCGTGCAGCCGGCTCAGGGCCTGGTCCAGCGCGATCAGGTCCAGCTCTATGCGCTGGCCTTCGGAAGCCTCGGCATGGCTCAGGGTGACCACGACGATGTCGCCGCCGCGCTTGGCCGAGAGGCGCGAGCGCGCCTGGTCGACCAGCACCGAGCGCATGTGCATCGCGGCCAGGGCGAGGAAATGGGCGCGGTTCTGCCAGTCCGTGTCGGCGCCGAGCAGGCGTACCAGGGCCTCGTGCACCAGGGCGGTGGGTTCCAGCGTCTGCTGCGCACCCTCGCGGCGCAGACGTACCGCGGCCATCTCGCGCAGGGTGTCGTACAGGCGCGGCATCAGACGTTCCAGGGCCTGACGGTCCCCGCCTCTCCAGGCAAGCAGCAGTTCGGTTACGTCGCCGACTTCGGTGGACATGGGTGGGCCGGAAACTGGATCAGCCCGATTGTGCCGTAATGTCACGGTCACTGTCGCCGGGGTCACATGAGTCCGCCATAAGCTGAAGCCCGGCGGGGCGACGGGACCGTGGCGTTCAGGCCCCGCCGGCCTGCTCGCCGGCCGGCGTCTCGTGCGCCTCGCCGCGGGACACGACCACCGCCGCGGCCAGGTCGCCGGTGACGTTGAGCGTGGTGCGCGACATGTCCAGCAGGTGGTTGACGCCCAGGATCAGGCCTATGCCCTCCGGCGGCACGCCGACCATGGCCAGGATCATCATGATCACCGGGATGGAGCCGGCCGGCACGCCGGCCGTGCCCACGCCGCCGAGCACGCAGACGCCGAGCACCATCAGCTGCTGGGCGATGCTCAGCTCCACGCCGAAGAACTGGGCCAGGAACAGCACGGTCACGCCCTCGAACAGGGCTGTGCCGTTCTGGTTGGCGGTGGCACCGACGGTCAGCACGAAGCGCGAAATGCGCGGCGGCAGGCGCAGGTTTTCCTCGGCCACCTTGAGCGAGGTCGGCAGGGTGGCCGAGGACGAGGCGGTCGAGAACGCCGTCAGCATCGCTTCCTCGATGCTGCGGAAGAAGCGCAACGGGCTCATGCCGCCGAAGAACTTGACCACCGCCGAATACACCACGAACTGGTGCAGGGCCAGCGCCAGCAGCACCACGCCCACGTACTTGCCCAGCAGGAACAGCACCTGCCAGCCCAGCTTGGCGGTCAGGGTGAACAGCAGGCAGGCCACGGCGTAGGGCGCCAGGCGTATGACCCGGTCGATCAGGGTCATGGACAGGTCGTAGATGCCCTGGATGAATTCCTTGACCCGGCCCACCGCCGGCGTCGGCGTCAGCACCATGGCGATGCCGAACATCAGGGCGAAGAACATGATGCCGATCATGTCCCCGCCCGAGGCGGCGCGGACGATGTTGTCCGGCACGATCTGCACCAGCATCTCTATGCCCGAGGGCGGCGCGGCCTGGGCGGTGATGCTCTTGGCCTTGGCCGCGCTTTCCTCCAGCAGGGCCGCGCGCGCGGTCTCGCTGATACCGTTACCGGGCTGGAACAGGTTGACCAGCACCAGACCTATGACTACGGCGATGGCCGAGACGAAGACGGTGTACAGCAACGTCTTCCAGCCGACCCGGCCCAGCGAGCGCAGGTCGCCCATTTCCGCCACGCCCAGCACCAGGGCGGAGAACAGCAGCGGGATCACCAGCATCAGCAGCAGGCGCAGGAAGATCTGTCCTACCGGCTGGGTGACGTAGGTGACGACGCCGTTGAGCCAGGCGCTGTCGCTGCCGGCGTAGCGGTAGCACAGCACGCCGGCAAGCACGCCGACGACGAAGCCGATCAGGATGCGCGTATGCAGGGCGAGGCCGCGCGCGGACGGCGCGCCGGCGGTTTCGGAAGCAGGGCTCATGCGCGATCCGGGACGAATGACGAAGCCGCGACCCTACCGGAGAACCGTCGCCGCCGGCAATTCGCACCGCGAAAAATGGCGAGCCCGATGCGACAGGGGGGACGCATCGGGCTCGCACGGTCATCCTGACCAGAGCACCCTGCCCTTCCTGACGCTCCCTAGAAACCGCAGCGCGGCGGCGCGCGGCACCGCCAGGCGCCCGCGCAAAAAGGCGGCGCCGAGGCTAAACTCCCCGGCCGGCGGCGTCTGTCCACCGGTTCGCAATTCGGCCGGCGCAGCGCAGATTTCCGCAATTCCGGCCAACCTGGCCGACAGACGGCACAGAGCCCCCGGCCGGGGCCGGTTCCCGCGCCCGGCGGATGACAGCCTGAGCAAACGGCACAGTGTAAGCTAGGCTACTTTGCGCCCCCTCCAGGCCGCCTGCGTCCGCGCGGCGGCGCCCCTGTCGAGTTCCCTGGATGTCCGCTCAACCGATTCCGCTCTGCGTCGATCTCGATGGCACGCTCATCCGCTCGGACCTGCTGTTCGAGTCCGCGCTGAGCCTGCTGCGGCGCAATCCTTTGTATATTTTTTACTTCGTCCTGTGGCTGCTGCGCGGCCGCGCCCACCTCAAGCGCGAGATCGCCGCGCGCGCCGACGTCGATGCCAGCACCCTTCCCTACGACGAGCGCGTGCTGGCCTGGCTGCGCGAGCAGGGCGAGGCGCAGCGCCCGCGCGTGCTGTGCACCGCCTCCGATGCGCGCCTGGCCGGCGATGTCGCCGCCCACCTGGGCCTGTTCGATGACGTGCTCGCCAGCGACGGCGCACGCAACCTGGCCGGGCGCAACAAGGGCGAAACCCTGCGCGAACGCTACGGCGAGCGCGGCTTCGACTACGCCGGCAACGAATACCGCGACCTGCACATCTGGAAACATGCACGCCGGGCCATCGTGGTCAATGCGCACAACGGGCTGGCCAAGGCCGCCGCCGGCTGCTGCGAGGTCGAGCGCGTGTTCGAGCCGGCCCGCGGCGGCCTGCGCACCTGGCTCAAGGCGCTGCGCCTGCACCAGTGGCTGAAGAACCTGCTGGTATTCCTGCCGCTGTTCGCCGCGCACCGCGTGCTGGAAGCCGGCACGACGCTGAACTGCCTGCTGGCCTTCGTCGCCTTCGGCCTGTGCGCCTCGGGCGTGTACGTGCTCAACGACCTGTTCGACCTGGACTCGGACCGGCGCCATCCGCGCAAGCGCCTGCGCCCGTTCGCCGCCGGCACCCTGCCGCTGCTGCACGGCCTCGTCGCCGCGCCGCTGCTGACCCTGGCCGGCCTGGCGCTGGCCGTATACGTGTCGGCGGCCTTCGCCGGCGTGCTGCTGATTTACTACGCGCTCACCCTGGCCTATTCGCTGCGCCTCAAGCGCATCGTCATGCTGGACGTGATCGTGCTGGCGGCGCTGTATACCGTGCGCATCATCGGCGGCGCCGTGGTCATCGGCGGCGGCCTCTCGTTCTGGCTGCTGGCTTTCTCCATGTTCCTGTTCCTCAGCCTGGCCATGCTCAAGCGCTATACCGAGCTGCTGGCCGCGCGCGACAGCGGCAAGATGAGCGCCAGCGGCCGCGGCTATTCGGTGGAAGACATCGCCCTGATCCAGTCCCTGGGCGGCGCCAGCGGCTACATGAGCGTGCTGGTGCTGGCGCTGTACATCAACAGCACCGCCAGCGAAGTGCTGTATGCGCGTCCGCAAGTACTGTGGCTGCTCTGTCCGCTGTTGCTGTACTGGATCAGCCGGGTCTGGCTGATCGCGCACCGCGGCGGCATGCATGACGATCCGGTGGTGTTCGCCATCGTCGACCGGGTCAGCCGCGTGGTCATCGCGCTGTGCGCCCTGGTCGTGGCCGGAGCGGTCTGAATGAGCGGCACCTCCTGGGGACGCTATCCGCGGCCGGCGCAGCAGCACCTGCTGATGCTGCGCGACCGCGCCGCGCCGCTGCCGCCATTCAGCGGCTCCGCCCTGCCCCACGGCAACGGCCGCAGCTACGGCGATTCCTGCCTCAACGACGGCGGCACCCTGCTGTGCACGCGCGGGCTGGACCGCTTCATCGCCTTCGACCCGGCCAGCGGCGTGCTGCGCTGCGAGGCCGGCGTGCTGCTCGCGGACATACTCGATCTGGCCGTCGGCCAGGGCTGGTTCCTGCCGGTCACGCCGGGCACCAAGTACGTCACCGTCGGCGGCGCCATCGCCAACGATGTGCACGGCAAGAACCATCACGTCGCCGGCTGCTTCAGCGAACACGTCAACGGCTTCGAGCTGCTGCGCAGCGACGGCAGCCGGCGCTGGTGCAGCAAGACGGAAAACGCCGACTGGTTCGCCGCCACCGTGGCCGGCCTGGGCCTGACCGGCGTCATCACCTGGGCCGAACTGCGCCTGCAGCGCGTGCGCGGGCCGTGGCTGGGCTGCGAGACGCACCGCTTCGACAACCTGGACGAATTCTTCGCCCTGTCGGCTGCGTCCGAACGCGACTACGAATACACCGTCGCCTGGATCGACTGCGCCGCCCGCGGCGCGGCCCTGGGCCGCGGCCATTTCATCCGCGCCAACCACGCCGCCGCCAGCGACGGGCCGCGGCCGGGCAGACGCCGCCTGGGCGTGCCGTTGACGCCGCCGCTGTCGCTCATCAACGGCCTGAGCCTGCGCGCCTTCAACACGCTGTATTTCCATCGCCAGCGCGGCCGTGTCAGTCACGCCCTGAGCCATTACGAGCCGTATTTCTATCCGCTGGACGCGATCGCCGACTGGAACCGCATCTACGGCCCGCGCGGCTTCCTGCAGTACCAGTGCGTGCTGCCGCCGGCCCAGGCCCAGGCCGGCCTGGAAGAACTGCTGCGCCGCATCGCGGCCAGCGGCAGCGGTTCCTTCCTGGCCGTACTCAAGGTGTTCGGAACCCGCCCGTCGGCTGGTATCCTCTCGTTCCCGCGGCCCGGCGCCACCCTGGCGCTGGACTTCCCCAACAACGGCCAGGCCACCTTCGCCCTGCTCGATGCACTGGACGAGGTGGTCGCCGGCGCGGGCGGCGCGGTGTACCCGGCCAAGGACGCGCGCCTGGCCGGCGAGCGCTTCCGCCAGTATTTCCCGGCCTGGAACACGCTGGAGCCCTATCTGGACCCGAGGTTTTCCTCGGGCTTCTGGCGCCGTGTAACGGAGTAAGACGACGATGCGCAGGATCCTCATCATCGGCGCGACCTCGGCCATCGCCGAAGCGACCGCCCGCGAATTCGCCGCCCGCGGCGACGCACTGTGCCTGGTCGGCCGCGACGCCGGCCGCCTGGCCGCCATCGCCCAGGACCTGGGCGTGCGCGGCGCCGTGCGCACCGCCACCGCCACGCTGGACGTGACCGATTTCGCCGCCCATGCCGGCGTGATCGACCTGGCCGAACGCGAACTGGGTGGCCTGGACACGCTGCTGGTCGCCCACGGCACCCTGACCGACCAGGCCGAGGCGGAAGCCTCGGTTGACACCCTGCGGCGCGAATTCGACATCAACGCGATCAGCGTGATGGCCCTGCTCACCCCGGTCGCGAACCGCTTCGCCAAACAGGGCTTCGGCAGCATCGCGGTGATCTCCTCCGTCGCCGGCGACCGCGGCCGCATGTCCAACTACGTCTACGGCTCGGCCAAGGCCGCCGTCAGCGCGTTTCTTTCCGGCCTGCGCCAGCGCCTGCAGAAATCCGGCGTCAACGTGCTCACCATCAAGCCCGGCTTCGTCGATACGCCCATGACGAAGGATTTTCCCAAAGGCGCACTCTGGGCCAAACCGGAAGATGTGGCCAAAGGCATCGTCAAGGCCATCGACAAGGGCCGCAGCGTGGTCTACCTGCCCTGGTTCTGGTCGCTGATCATGCTGGTGATCCGCAACGTGCCGGAGTTCGTGTTCAAGCGGGTGAAACTGTGAGCCTGGACAAGAATGCCAAGCTGGTCCTCACCGGCGCCGCCGGTCTGGTCGGGCAGAACCTGATCGTCGAACTCAAGGCGCAGGGCTATACCAACCTCGTCGCCATCGACAAGCACGCGCACAACCTCGCCATTCTGCGCGAGCTGCATCCGGACGTGGAAGCCATACACGCCGACCTGGCCGAACCCGGCGCCTGGAGCGGCAGCTTCGCCGGCGCCGCCTGCGTGATCCAGCTGCATGCGCAGATCACCGGCAAGTTCCCGGCCGAATTCGTGCGCAACAACGAACAGGCCACGGTGCACGTGCTGGATGCGTGCAAGGCGCACGCCGTGCCCTATCTCGTACATATCAGTTCCTCGGTGGTGAATTCGGTCGCCAACGACGACTACACCAACACCAAGAAGGCGCAGGAAAAGCTGGTCGTGGAAAGCGGCCTGGCCCACTGCGTGCTGCGTCCCACGCTGATGTTCGGCTGGTTCGATCCCAAGCACCTTGGCTGGCTGTCGCGCTTCATGGCCAAGGTGCCGGTGTTCCCGATTCCCGGCCACGGCCGCTACATGCGCCAGCCGCTGTACGAGCGCGATTTCTGCCGCTGCATCGTCAAGTGCATCGAAACCCGGCCCGCCGGCGCGATCTACGACGTGTGCGGCGATACGCGCATCGACTATGTCGACATCATCCACACGATCAAGCGTGCGAAGCAATTGCGCACGCCCATCGTCCATATCCCGTTCTGGCTGTTCAAGCTGCTGCTGAAGATCTACGCGCTGTTCAGCGACAAGCCGCCGTTCACTGCCTCCCAGCTGGATGCGCTGACCGCCGGCGACGAATTCAGCGGCGTGGACACCAGAGCCACCTTCGGCGTCGAACAGACGCCGTTCGCCGAAGCCGTGCGCGAAAGCTACTGCGACCCGCGCTACAGCGGCATCGTGCTGGAACGCTGAAAGGAACTCACATGCAGCAAGCAGGAAAAAAGCGCTTCGCCATCGTCGGCGCCGGTCCCATGGGGCTGATGGCGGCCATGGAGATCCTCAAGGCCGGCCATGAGGTCGATGTGTACGAGCGCGACGACCGCATCGGCGGCATGTCGGCCGCGTTCGATTTCGACGGCCTGCAGATCGAGCGCTACTACCACTTCGTGTGCAAGACCGACGATCCGCTGTTCGAGCTGATGGCGGAACTGGGCATCAGCGACACGCTGAAGTGGACCGACACGAAGATGGGCTTCTACTGCCAGGGCAAGCTGTACAAGTGGGGCACGCCCTGGGCGCTGCTGAGCTTCGACAAGCTGGGCTGGGTGGACAAGTTCCGCTACGCCCTGCACGTGATGCGCACCAAGAGCATCAAGGACTGGCGCGCGCTGGATAAGGTCGGCGTGACCGACTGGCTCAAGCGCAACCTCGGCGAGCGCGCCTACGACGTGCTGTGGGAGCGCTTGTTCCACCTGAAGTTCTACGAGTACAAGGACAAGCTTTCCGCCGCCTGGCTGGGCACGCGCATCAAGCGCGTGGCGCTGTCGCGCAAGAACCTGCTGCAGGAATCGCTGGGCTATATCGAAGGCGGCTCGGAAACCCTGCTGCAGAAGATGCAGGAATTCATCCTCGCCCGCGGCGGCCGCATCCACCTGAGCGCCGGCATAGACCGCGTCAACGCGCCCGCCGGCAAGGTCGAAAGCATCACCGTCAAGGGCGAGACCATCCCGGTCGACGGCGTGGTCAGCACCGCGCCCATCCAGTACGTGCCGCGTCTGGCGCCGGACCTGCCGGCCGATTTCCGCGCCCGCATCCAGGCACTGGAGAACATCCCGGTGGTCTGCGTCATCCTCAAGCTGAAGCAGCCGCTCAGCGAGAATTTCTGGATGAACATTTGCGACGCCGGCATCGACATCCCCGGCGTCATCGAATACTCCAACCTCAATCCCGGCGCCGGGCCGGCCATCGTCTACGCGCCGTTCTACATGCCCAAGACGCACCCCAAGTTCGGCCGCGACAATGCCGAGTTCATCGAAGAAGTGCTGGGCTATCTGCCCAGGCTCAATCCGGCTTTCCGCCGCGACTGGGTGCTGGCCAGCCACTGCCATCGCTACGAATTTGCCCAGGCGGTCTGCCCGCCGGGCTATTTCGACCTGCTGCCGCCCATGCAGACGCCGATCGCCGGCCTGTGTATGGCCGACACGGCGTATTACTACCCGGAAGACCGTTCCATCTGCGAAAGCGTCAAGGTTGCCAGGGCCCTTGCGCGGACCGCCCTATCATGAAGGTGCCGCCATGTCCGAATCCAAAGTCGAACTGGATAAACTCTACAGCCAGCGATTTCCCGAGAAAGAACGCGCGCAGAAGCACGCTATCTGGAAAGTACTGTGCGGCGAATTCTTCAGCCGCCATGTCAAACCCACCGACACGGTAGTGGACATCGGCGCCGGGTACTGCGAGTTCATCAACAACATCCCGGCCGGCCGCAAGATCGCGGTGGACCTCAATCCGGACGTGCACCGCTTCGCCGCACCCGACGTGCGCGTGATCAACGAATCCTGCACCGCGATCCGCGAACTCGCCGGCGACAGCGTCGACGTGGTGTTCATGAGCAACTTCCTCGAACACCTGCCGAACAAGGAACTGGTGCTGGATACCTTCCGTGAATGCCGGCGCATCCTGCGTCCCGGCGGCCGCGTGCTGGTGCTGCAGCCCAACATCCGCTATCTGCCCGGCGAATACTGGGACTATTTCGACCACCACACGCCGCTGACCGAGCGCAGCCTGGTCGAGGGCCTGCAACTGGCCGGGCTGGAACCGACCACCGTCATCGCGCGCTTCCTGCCCTATACCACCAAGAGCCGGCTGCCGCAGGCACCGTGGCTGGTGCAGCTGTACCTCAAGCTGCCGCTGGCCTGGCACATCCTGGGCAAGCAGGCATTCGTCGTGGCGCAGAAGAACTCCTGACGGCCCGCACACCTCCATGTCCGCAACGAGAGCGCAAGGCATGATTTCCGCCCAGATGCTGCGATTCGTACTGGCCAGCGGCGTCGCCGCCCTGGTCAATTTTGGTTCGCGCATCCTGCTCAGCCATTTCCTGCCTTATCCGCTGGCGATTGCGCTGGCCTTCTGCGCCGGGCTGTGCACCGCGTTCACGCTGAACCGGCTGTTCGTGTTCGCGCAGCCGACGATTCCGCTGCGCGAGCAGATGCTCTGGTTCGTCGTCGTCAACATCTTCGCCCTGGCGCAGACCATGGCGGTCAGCCTGCTGCTGGAATACTGGCTGTTTCCCGCCATCGGCATGGAATGGCACAGTAAGGAAGTCGCCCACGCCGCAGGCATCGCCGTGCCGGTCATCAGCAGCTATTTCGGACACAAACGCTTTTCCTTCAGGTCGACCCCATGAATAGCTCTCAATGGACTTCGCCGCCGCCGCGCGCGCAGGCGGAAAGCCGCTGGTTCGGCTGGCTGGTAGGCGTGCTCGTATTCGCCGGCACGCTGCGGCTGGGCATAGGCACGGCCACCGGCGACGTGGACCTGTCCTGGTCGGCGGTGATCGCCTGGGCCCATGTGAACGGCGCCCAGTGGGGCAAGGACATCATCTTCACCTACGGTCCGCTGGGCTGGCTGAATCCCTACGCGACCTACAACCAGACGCTGTTTGCCACGTTCTTCCTCTGCCAGGTCCTGCTCAGCCTGGGCGTGGCCAGCACCTACGGCATGGCGGCCAATCTCGTCCGCCCCGCCTACCGCCTGCCGTTGCTGCTGACCCTGGCGGTGCTGTGGCCGTGGCTGCACTCGGACATCCTGTTTTTCGGCACCCTGGCCGCGGGCATGGCCGCGCTGGAACGCTGCAGCCGCAGCCCCGGCCGCTGGGGCGGCCTGCTCGGGCTGGGCATCCTGAGCCTGCTGATCGCCGCGCTGGGCCTGCTCAAGTTCAGTTTCTTCATCATCGCGGCCGGGCTCTGGCTGGCCGGAACCCTGCTGCTGTCCGGACGCCGGCTGGACAAGGCGTTGCTGTGGTTTGCCGCGTTTCCCGCCGCCACGCTGGCGCTGTGGGTCGCCGACGGCCAGGAGCTGGGCAATCTGGCGGTCTATTTCCGCACCGCGCTGGACACGGCCTCGGCCTACGCGCGCGGCATGGGCAACAGCGGCCGCACCCTGGATCTGCTGACCGGTGCCGCCGCCGCCGCGCTGGTCGCCGCCCTGCTGCTGGCCTGGGTCCGCAGCCAGCGCGGCGCCTACCTGCGCGCGCTGGTCGTGGCCGGCTACCTCGGCGCCACGCTCTTCCTGGTCTGGCGCGCCGCCTATACGCGCGCCGACATGGCGCACGTGTGCTTCTTCCTGCCGCTGTGCGCCCAGGTGCTCGTAGTCCTGCTGGGCTTCGCCGGCGACGGCAGCGCCGCCGTGCGCCGCAGCGTGCTGGCGGCCCTGATGCTGCTCCTGATCGCCTGGGTGCCGCTGTCGTATCCCGCTGCCAATGTCGCGCTGTATGTCGACAAGGCGCACTACAGTGCGCAGATCCTGCGCCGGCTGGTGATCCCGTCGGAGCTGCTGGCGTACTACGAAGCCGACCGCGCCAGGATCCGCCAGGCGCTGGACCTGCCGCAGCTGCGCAGCCTGATTGGCCGCGAGCGTGTGGACCTGCTCACCCAGGCCCAGGGTGTAGTCCTCATCAACGAGTTCAATTTTGCGCCGCGCCCCATTTTCCAGAGCTATTCGGCGCTGTCGCCGGCCCTGCTGCGCATCAACGAGGCGCACTTCCTCGGCGCGCAGGCACCGCGCTTCGTGCTGCTGAAGCTGGAACCGGCCGACCTGCGCTATCCCACCAGCGAGGACGCGCCGGCGCTGTATGCGCTGCTGCGCAATTACCAGCCGGCCGCCATGGAGAAGGGCTATCTGCTGCTGCAGCGCCGCGACGGCGCCGACGCGGCGCCGATGCCCGCCGCCGCGGCCAGCACCATCGACGCCGCCGTCGGCGAATGGGTGGATGTGCCGGCGCACGCCTCGGCCCTGCTGATGCATGCCGACCTGGTGCAGAACGGCTACGGCAAGGTGTTCTCGTTCCTGCTGCGCGAACCGGCCACCCTGCTGGAGACACAGCTCAGCAACGGCGAGACCCGGCAATACCGGCTGCTGCGCGACACCGCGCGCACCGGGCTGCTGCTTTCGCCCTTCATCGAGAGCGAACGCAGCTATCTGGGCTGGTACTACGGCGACGAACTGCCGCAGGTGAAGCGCCTGCGCATCATTGCCCCGGTGCCGTGGCAGCAGTCGCTGCTGCAGCCGTCGTTCCGGCTGGGCTTCACGGCGGTGGAACTGCCGCGGGCCGAAGCCGGCCGGCTGCCGCAGGAACTGGTGCCGGAGCTGTGGCCGGGCTTCAACATTCCGCCCACCGCCCGCAGCGGCATGATCAGCGGCGTCATCGAGGAAGGCGCGCCGGCGCTGTTCATGCACGCCACCGCCTCGCTGGAATTCAAGCCGCCGGCCGGGCGCCACAAGCTGGAACTGAACTTCGGCCTGCGCAAGGGCACGCTGGAAGCCAGCGAATGCGCCAAGAGCGATGGCATACGCCTGCAGGTCGATCTGGTCCAGGGCACGCAGGTCACGACCATCCTGCAGCGCGACGTCGATCCGGCGGCCCGGCCGACCGACCGCGGCCTGCAGTCCGCCGCAGCGGAACTGCAGACCGCGCCGGGCGACACGCTGCGCGTCAGCGTGCTGCCCGGCCCGGCCGGCGACAACGCCGCCTGCGACTGGGGCTATGTGCGCGACCTGCATCTGACGGCGCTGCCGGCGCCGTGAGCGCCGCGGCGGCCAGTCCCTGATCGCGACCAGCCCGCTCACAGGCAAGCGCATGTCCGTCCCGACCCTTCCAGTGCCGGCACTGCGCCGCAGCGTGGCGCCGGCGCTCTTCTGGCTGTGGGCATTCGCCGCCCATGCGCTGACCATCCTGCTGTTTTCCCACCCGCTGCCCATCGCCGACCAGTGGGATACGGAAGGTATGCTGCTGTTCGTCCCCTGGGTCGAAGGCAATCTTCCGCTGGAGCTGCTGTTCGGGCCGCACAACGAACACCGCGTCTTCACCAAGCGCGTGTTCGACCTGCTGGTCTTCACGCTCAACGGCCAGCAGTGGGACAACCAGGTGCTGGCGCTGGCCAATACGGCCATCTACGCCACCACGCTGACCTTGCTGTTCGGCTTCGTGCGCAGCGCCACGCAAGGACTGGCGCGCCGGGTCCTGCCCGGCCTGCTGCTACTGCTGCCGCTGCTGCCATTCAATTACGAGAACACGCTGTGGGGCTTCCAGAGCCAGTTCTATTTCTGCTTCCTGTTCAGCGTCATCGCCCTGCTGCACCTGGCGCGGCGGCCGCAGCTGCCGGCGTGGGGGCTGGTCCTGCTCGGCTGCAGTCTGGCGGCGCTGTTCAGCCTGGCCTCGGGCGTGCTGCTGGCCGCCACGCTGGCGTTGCTGGTGTTGCTGGACCGGCGCGCCGCCGTGGCGCCGCTGCGCCGCTACGGCGTGATCGCGCTGTTGCTCGCCGTGCTGGCCGCGGGCCTGCTCCTGCTGCCGCATGTGCCCACCGATGCCGTCCTCAAGGCGCAGTCCCTGGGCGAGGCCCTTTCCGCGGTCAACCGGCTCGCGTCCTGGCCGCTGCCGCTGCTGCCGCTGGCCTGGCTGCCCCTGCTGATCTGGCTGGGCCTGCAACTGAAACAGCGGCGCAGGCCGGAGACGGCGGACGTGTTCTTTTTCGGGCTGGCCGTCTGGGTGCTGGCCCAGATCGCGGCCACCGCCTACGGCCGCGGCCATACGCTCACCAGCCTGCCCTCGCGCTATCTGGATTCCCTGAGCTTCGGCGTGCTGGCCAATGCCTATTTCGCCTGCCGCCTGGCCGGCGCGGCCGCGCCGTGGCCGCGGGCGCGGCGGCTGCCGGCCGCCGCCGCGGCCGGTGCCGCGGGCCTGGCCATTGCGGCGGGGCTGGGGCTGGAAACCGTCAAGAGTGTTTATCTGATAAATCAGTTCCACGACAGCTGGCAGGCGCGCGAATGGGTGACGGCCGCACTGGTCCGCGGCGAGGCCCAGGCCGGCGACAATCCCATGCTGCCGTATCCGCACATTGAAAACATGCCGCGCTTTTTCAGCCAGCCGAGCATGCGCCGCCTGCTCGGCATCCAGGACGGCCGCTACCAGCCGCTGTGCGCACGGCCGGACCTGGCGCGGCTTTCCCGCGCGGTGTGCGCGCTGCAGTCGCTGCTGCCGGCATCGCCGCTGCCGCAGTTTGAAGCGCAGCCGCCGGGCGTCGCCGGCAATTCCTCCGATTGCTCGCTGGATCTGCTTGCCGGCCTGGCCCAGGACGACAGCCTGGTGCGCGGCGCGCCCCTGCGTTTTGCCGGCTGGGTCGGGCCTACCGCACGATCCGCCTTGCCGCCGCTGGCCGATGCGGCGGTGGTGCTGGTCGGCAACGGCGCCGTGTACGCCGCGCCTTCCCGGCTGGTCCATCCGCGCCTGGATGTCGCCCGCCATTTCCGGCCTCGGCCGGGGTATTTCTGGACCGGCTTCAGCCTCATCGCAGGTACGCAGAACGTACAGCCCGGCGATTACGCCGTATGGCTGCGCGCCGGCCCCGGCACGCTGTGCCGCACCGGCAACCTGATCCGGGTTTCGTGAACTGGCGCCGCTTCCGGCGCATACCGGGCCGGCCCGCATCTTGCTTTCATCCATCTGCGGCCGGATAGTGGCCGCGGCGGTGCAGCGGCGAATCCGCACGCCGCCGGACATACCGACCATCGCCGCACGCGGCGATCCGGTCCGCTCAGAAAGGTAGCCGCCATGAAAGCCCGCATCCTCGCCCTGTTGCTGTTCGTGTTCGCCGGCCGGGAAGCGGCGGCGCAGGCGATAGTCAACGTTCCCGCCCAGGGCACCCTGCAGCAAGCCATCGCCAGCGTCGCCGACGGCGGCATCATCGAAATGGCCGCCGGCACCTATATCGCACCGGCCGGCGGCTTCCAGATCGGCGTGCCCAAGCGTTTCACCATCCGCGCCGCAACCGGCGCCAATGTCACGCTGAGCGGCAACAACAGCACCGACATCGTGCGCGTGATGCTCGGCAAGCCGATCACCTTTGAACGGCTGCGCTTCACCGCAGGGCGCTCCAACGACAACAACCAGGGCGGCGCGGTCACCCTCAGCGGAGCCACGGCCACCTTCATCGGCTGCGCCTTCGAGGTCAACAGCGCCGTGGCCAGCGACGCGGGCGGCGGCGCGATCCGCGCGGTCGATTCCGATGTCTTCATCGCCGACTCCCTGTTCAGCGGCAACAGCGCACGGCGCTACGGCGGCGCCATCGCCAGCGCCAGCGGCGGCAGCCTGGTGATCCACAACACCGGCTTCTACAACAACCGGGTCAACCTGCCCAATCACTGGCCGGATTCGCTGGGCGGCGCCATCTTCCTGCTCGACGTGAAGACGCGCGTGACCAACTCGCGCTTCGAAACCAACCAGGCCGGCTTCGCCGGCGGCGCCATCTATTCCTTCGGCAGCTGGCCGGCCGGCGCAGGCCACGGCATGGAAGTGCTGATCGCCAACTCCACCTTCAGCGGCAATATCGCGCGCTACGACCCCAGCGCCAGCAGCAATACCATCACCTGCGGCGGCGCGCTGCAGATGGAAGATTCGGTCCACGGCGTGCTGCACAACACCCGCTTCCTCAACAATCAGGCCACCCAGGGCGGCGCGATCAGCAACTACCGCGGGGCGCTGGATATCTATTCCGGCACCTTCCAGGGCAATGTCGCATCGACCAACGGCAGCGTCTACGAAGGCATAGGCGGTGCGGTGCACCTGGTTTCCGACGACCAGGTGCCGTCCGATCCGGCGAACCGCCCCAGCGCATCCCTGCTGGTGCGCGACACGCTGTTCCAGGGCCGCTCCGGCGCCGTCACCAACAACGGCCGCATCGGCGGCTGCCTGTTCTCCGCCGGCGACGGCAACCGCGCCTTCGGCACCGGCGGCATCCCGGTCATGGGCAGCATCGCCTCCAACCGCGCCACCATCGACATCGCCGACAGCGTGTTCGCCAACTGCGCCGTGCGCGAAAACGGCGGCGGCGGCATAGGCGGCGCGATCATCACGCAGATGACGGCGATGTCCATACGCGACACGCTCTTCGTCGGCAACGAGGCGCTGCAGAACGCGACCAATACCGGCACCGGCGGCGCCATGGCGCTGTTCGACCATTCCACCACCAACCTGCTGCGCACCACGATGTCCAAGTCGCGCGCCGGCTTTGTCGGCGGCGCCATCCTGCTGCAGGGCTCGCATCTGGATATCGACGACAGCGCCATCGTGGAAAGCGCGCTGCTGGGGCCGTCGATCTGGGGCGGCACGGCGATCTACACCGCGCCGGAAAACCTCGGCCCGCCGCGGCCGGGCGTGGACGCCACCGGCGTGATCCGCAATTCCATCATCAGCAACAGCAGCGGCGGCGTCACGCTGCTGGATTTCGAGCCCGGCGGCGGGCCGTTCAACCGCGTGCAGTATTCCAACAACCAGATCTTCCCCGGCGGCGCCGGCACCTATTCGGCCGCGGGCTTCCCGGCCGTGAGCAGCGTGGCGCAGATGAACAACCTGGTCACCAACGGCCAGCCCAAGGCGCCGGTGCCCAACAGCGTTCCGGCGACGGCGCCCGTGGTCGCCGCGCTGGCCAGCGTGCCCAAGTCGATCCTGTCGACGAGTGCGTTCGGCGATCCGGCGCCGCCGACCAGCGCCTACCTCGCGGCCGCCTGGAGCGGCGCCAGCGCCACCCTCGACGGCGCGCCAGTCAGCGGCAATCACACCGTGGTGGCGGCGGGCAGCGGCACGCACACCCTGCTCAGCGGCGCCTTGCAGCGCCAGGCCAGCATCGGTCTCGCCCCTGTGCCGGCCTTCGCCATGGCGATACGGCCGGCGCAGATCGGGCCCGGCGGCGGCTTCAACCTGGTCTGGCAGACGCTGGCCGGCAACTTCCTCGATGTCGCCTTCGACCAGGAAATCGCGCCGCCCGGCAGCGCCAGCGGCAACTTCTTCGTACCGTCCTGGCCGGCGACGCAGCTGGTGCGCGGCCTTGTCATCACGCGCGAAGGCGGCGCCGTGGCCAGCGATCAGGTGACCGTGGTCAACGGCCTTATCTTCAAGGACGGTTTCGAGCCCTGATTGCGCGGGCAGGGCCGCGCGATCCCGCACCGGCCCTGTTCGAATGCACGCCGGCAGGCCCGATCGGGCCGCCGCGTTTTCCGCGGCGCGTCCAGACGCCGGCGCGCGGGAGCAGCCGGCATCCGCCAGCCGTTGCAGCGGCGCCGCGCCGCGTCAGCGCACCGCGCGTATGACCAGCGGGTGCATCAGCCCGTAGTCGAAACTCGGGTGATTGTTGGCCGAATAGCCGAGGAACAGGTCGTAGTACAGGCCGACTTCGGCCTGGCGGAAGCCCGCGGCACGCAGATCGCCGAGCAGGTTCCAGCCAAAGTGGTAGTAGGTCAGTATGCCTTCCGGGCGTATGCCGTCGCCGTGGTATTCGGGCTTGCCGAAGAACTCGGTGCTGCCGTCGGGCAGCGGCCGGGCGAGTTCCGCCTCGGCCAGGCGCGACATGAAGAACGGCATGGTGAATATCGCCAGGCCGCCGGGTACCAGCACGCGCGCAGTCTCGCGCAGCGCGGTACGGTAGGCGTGCACGTGTTCCAGCACGTCGTTGTGCATGATGAGGTTGAGCGAGGCATCCGCGTACGACAGCGCCGAGATCGACTCCTGCCGCACCGCCATGCCGCGCCAGGGATATTCGACGCCGCTGGTATAGGCCGGATCAAGGAATTCCGACCCGATCAGGTGCGGGAAGCGTGCCTTGAGATGGTGGTATAGCGGCGTCGTCTGCTCCAGCAGCGCGAAGCCGGCCTGGGCCGCCGGGCCGGCGTTCTCGATCGCCGCGTGGTAGAGCAGGCGGCTGCGGTTGCTCAGGCCGCAACGCGGGCAGACCAGGCCCTCGCGCAGGTTGACGCGCGGCCCGAACGTGGCGCCGCCGGCGACCTTGAACGCGACCACGGCCTGGCAGCAGACGCAGTAGCCCGTCGAACTCTTCTGCCCGGCCAGCCATTCCTCGCCGTGCTGGCGATAGGGCTCCAGCGAGGCCACCGCCGCATCGAACGATTCCTTGCGCAAAAACCATCTGAACACGTGCCTGTCTCCGTAGCGCCGCGGCGTCTAGTTGAGGTTTTCCACGGCAACGAGGTATTCGTGGCCGAAATCCACATGACCGAATTGTGCAATCTTGCGGCCGCCGCGCTCGTAGTAATCCCAGGTGGCCTCGTCCGGCACTTCGCGCGTGGGATCGTAGAACACGTCCATGTGGTAGACCGGTGTGCCGGCCGGCGTGACGTGCATGACCAGGCTGCGGCGGCTGCGTTCCTTGTTGATGTGCACCGAGCCGCCGTGCAGCAGCTCCGGATGCCAGATGATGACGTCGCCGCGCGATACGTGCACCTGCTGCGCCGCCATGCCGCGGTCGGCGCACTGCTGCTTCACCGCCTCCTGGTAGCCGACCCAGCCGTCCGCCGACATGGCCGGAATCGACTCCAGCCCGGCGAACAGCTCCCGCGCCATGGCTTCGACATCGATGGGCGGCAGCAGGTGACTGCCCGGAACCACCATCAGCGGCCCGTTCTCGCCGTCGACATCGTCCAGCGCCAGCCATACGCCCATGTAGCGGCCGATGGGGCGTGTCGTGAAGTACGGCGTGTCGCGGTGCAGGTCCTGTTCGGAGCCGCGCTCGTAGTACAGGCTCGTATACAGCGACGTGGGCGCCGCAAAAAAGCGGTCGCTGATCTCGAACGGCGCCGCCAGCTCAGCGAAGGTGTCGGCCAGGCTGGGCACCGCCAGATGCAGGTTGGAGACGCGGTACAGGTAGCCGTGGTCGGCCGCGTTCTTCGCAATCAGCTCCGCGTTGCGCTGCTTGAAGGCGTTGATGTCCTGCAGCAGCTGCTCGCAGCGCTCGCGCGCAATCGCATTGCGCACCACGACGAAACCGTCGCGCATCAGATCGTCGTAAAGACTCATACCCTGCTCCTGTTTCATTTCAGCGTGCCGCCGAGGCGGCGCTGGACCGCAACGACAGGATCCTGCCGCATGGGCGGGACCGCATCAATCCGCGGCGCGGCATCGGCATGCCCAAATCGGGCCGCTGCGGCGCGCCGCCGCTTCGCCTTGCCGCTCCGGCCGGACGGCGTTCACACGGCGGGCGAGCGGCTGGAATCGGCGTAGGCATATTCCGCCTCCTGCGCCATCGCGCTGGCGAGCGGCTCCTGCGTCGAGGCCATGTAGGCGCCCGCCGCGCGCACCGACAGCGTGAAGCAGCGCTCGATCGCATGCGCCATGGTGCCGTCGACCTGGCCCAGCTCGGGCTCGAACTCGGCCTCGTCGATATGTACGTCCAGCAGCGGGCGCAGCGCGCTGACGCGGATCCAGAACATGGAGCCCGCCGCGAACGCATCGGTGCTGGGTTCGGCGTGGGCCACGCCCATGAGGCGGCAGAGATAGTGCACGTTGCGCTGGTTGGAACCCCAGTAGAAGTTCATCGGCAGGATGTGCCCCTCGGGCGCGACCATGCCCAGCTGCGCGGTGCTGCGGAACGCCTCGTGGATGCGCCGCGCGTTGTCCACGGCGATCAGCTTGGTCAGCAGATCGCGGCGCCAGATGTCGCCGTCGGCGCGGTGCAGCGAACGCTTGGTGTGCAGCTTGACGATCAGTTCCTCGCCCGCGTCGGCCAGCTCGTTGGCCACGCGCAGGAACGGCAGCACATCGCGGCCGCGGTTCTCGAACACGCGGCATTCCGCCTCCACGCCGGCCGCCTGCAACTGGCTGCGCACTTCCGCCTCGCGCTCGGGCACGGTGGTGATGATGACGCGATGCGGCACTTCCCAGCGCGCGAGCAGCTCGAAGATTTCCTGCAGCAGCTCGGGATAGTAGGCATGGATGATGACGCAGACCTTGCGCTCGGCCGGCGCCGGCGCCGCCGCGGGCTGCGATACCTTTTCCACCGCGCGCCGGGTCGCGTCCAGCCAGGCGTAGCCCAGGCGCACGTCCGGCTCCAGGTGGGCGCCCTCGGCCCATTCGTTCCAGGCGTTGATGAAGACCAGGCGCTGGTCCTCGCGTGGGAAGCGCTTGACCGTGTCGCGCATGGCGTTGACCAGCCATTCCTCGTAGCCGCGCGGCGAGGCGTGCACGAAGATGTTGCTGACGCCGGGCTTGCGCGCCTCGTTGTCCCAGCCCGGGTTCACGCCGCGGAAGAAGACGTGGCCCGGATCGGCGTAGTTGCGGCTGCGCTCGATGAAGCAGCGCCAGTCGAACACATTGCCGGAAAAGCCCGGATTGAACTTGTACACCTTGTCGGTGAGCTGCGGCGGCGCGCTGTTGTTGGGCGGGAACTCGACCATGGCGTCGAAGCCGATCGCGGCGGGATCGAGCCGGTCGAACGCACTGGTGAGGCAGATGTAGATGTCGCCCAGGCCCAGCGCGCGGCAGCGCTCGCGCCAGCGCTGCGCCGTGGCGCGCGGATCGGGCAGCAGGCTGGGCCGGTAGACCAGCAGCAGCGGGCGCCCGTCCACGCGCACATAGCGCGGATCGCGCATGTAGCGCGCGACGTGCTCGATGAAGGCGATGTCGTCGGCCGGCGAATAGTCCTGGGCGATGAGCACGTCGTCGTCGTAGCCGTCCCAGCGCCGGGTCCAGTTCTCGTTCGCCCAGCACAGGGCGAACGGCAGGTCGCAGCGCGGATTTTCCAGGTATTGCAGGATCGGCTCTTCCATCAGCCGCTTGCCGGCGAACCAGTAGAAGTAGAAGCAGAAGCCGCCCACGCCGTGCAGCCTGGCCAGTTCCACCTGGCGCTCCTGCACGGCCGGCACGCGCAGATCGTAGTAGCCCAGCTCGCCCGGCAGGTGCGGCTGGTACTGGCCTTCCACCTGAGGCATCGCGCGGCCTACGTTGGACCATTCGGTGAAGCCCTTGCCCCACCAGGCGTCGTTCTCGGGAAACGGGTGGAACTGCGGCAGGTAGAAGGCGAGCAGTTTGCAGGCCGGCTGCACGGCGGGCGGCGCCGCATGGCGCAGCGGCACATAGCCCACTGCGCGCGTAGCGCTGTGGATACGCCGCCGCGCTGGCGCGGCGGCCGCGGCTGCGCTGCATTCGACCGCGACGGCGGCGGCCAGCGGCACGACGCCCGGCTCGGACAGCGGCGCCGCCGGCGCCGGCGGCTGGTGCGGGTCCGGCGCCAGGTTCAGTTCGACCAGCACTTGGCGCTCGGCCGTGCGCACGACATTGCGCAGCGCGGGGAAGCGGTACGCGAGCCAGTACGTGTGGCGCAACTTGGCGCGCTCGCTCAACGGCGCGTAGCGGTATATCAGCCGCATCGCCATGACGAATTTGTCCCAATACCTGCCATCAGCCATAGCGGCTCATCCCGTTGAACTTCGCACAATCCCATTGCCCGGCAGGCTGCCGGCAAGCCCCGACTCCCGCGCCCCCCAAGCGCGTGTCACTTCCCCGATAACAAGCGCCGCAGACGGCGCCCGAGGCGCCGATCTTCCCGCTGCTGCTCGCGCAGTTCCATCGCTTCCAGCCGCTGCACCGCCGTGGCGAGAAGCGTACCCAGTTGTTCCTGCCGCGCCGCCGCCAGTTCCGCGGCGCCGTCCAGCTGCTGTTTCAAGGCCGCCAGGCCGCGTTCCTGGCTTGCGGCGGACCCGGCATTTTCCTGCTGCAGCGCGGCCAGGCGCGCTTCCAGCGCCTGCTCCCGCGCAGCCTGCCCGGCGAGCTGCTGCAATCCGTTTTCCAGCGCCGCGGAAACCTGCCCCAGGTCCTGGCGCAGGCTGCCCAGCGATTCATGCACCGCCGTGACAGCCGTGGCGATCTGGCCGGAGAGCCCGGCCGCCGATTCCGTCCCGACCTGCACCACCGTCGCGGCCACGTCCGCCGCGGCCTGGCCCAGCCGTCCCACGCCGTCCTGCAGGCCGGTGATCATGCGGAACTGCAGATGCGTCAGCGGCGTCATCGACAGCGTGTCGCCGCCGCCCGCCGCGGACAAGGGCTTCGCCTCGCGCCGCTCCATTGCAGCGCGTATGGCGAGCATGTCCTGCAGCTCGTTCACGTAGGGCACGAAATCCTGCTGGTACATGCGCCAGACCCGGAGCAGTTCCTCCGCGCCGGCCCAGAAGGCCGCGGAATCGCCGCTTTCGCAGGCAAGGCGGTAGACGCGGCCGTTCAGCGAACCGGACAGGGCCGGGCTCTGGCCCGCCGCGTGATGATGCCGCGCCGACGGCGACAGGAAGCGTTCGACCTCGGCCTCCACCGCTTCGCTCAGCGGCAGCGCGATATCCAGTTCCCGCGCGATGCGCCCGACGCAGCCGCGCCAGTCGTCCATCAATGCCTGGTAGGTGACCACGCTGCGCGGCAGGCCGGCCGAGGCCAGCGCGGCCTCGAAGAAATGCAGCAGCAGCAAGGTGCCGGATTCGGCCGCCGAAATGCCGTCGCGGCGGGCCAGCGAGGCGGTCACTTCCTCCGGGTGGCGCAGCATGAAAACCAGCTTCACCTGCACGCCGGCGGCTTTCAGCTCCTCCAGCCACAGCGGCAGCAGACGGCACAGGCGCGGATCCTTCAGCGCCCACAGCGGGCTGCCACTGAACTCGTCGCGCACCAGCGCGCCGATGCGCGGACGCAGCGATGCGGTCCCCGGCGCATGCAGCCAGCCCTGCGGCAGGCTGCGCGTGTCCCACCAGCTGCGGCCCAGGTGATGCAGCAGGCGCTCGTCGACGTCGACTGCGTCCAGGTGCTCCCAGAAACCATGCTGGTTGTTGTCCGCCGCCGGCGGCATCAGGCGCGTGCCCAGGTCCACGCCGCACAGATTCAGCACGCGGGTCAGCGCCGACGTGCCGCTGCGGTGCATGCCGAGAATGAGCAGGACGGTGGATTGCTCAGCCACTGGCAGACTCCGCTTGATCGAGCATCTTCACTTCCGCACTCACTTGCAGATTGACCAGTCCCGTCGCCAGCCGGTCCAGCTCGGGCATGACCCGGAACATGATCGCGTCGATGCGCCGGTCCAGGTATTGCTCGCCTTCGCCGTCCAGGCCCAGCACGCCGGCGTTGGCGAAATAGGTGCCGGGCGCGAGCAGGCAGCGGAAGCTGAAGCGCACGGCGATGCTGCTGCCGGAGTCGACCACTTCCAGGCCTTCGCCGGCCTGGGCGCTGACGCCGCCGGCCAGGTCCAGCCCGGTGGTGGTACGGAACAGCATGCCGCAGCGCACGCCGACGGCGGCGCGCTCGAAATGCACGCGATAGGTGTAGGTGTACTCGCTGCCGGAACGCAGCACGTTGACGCGCTGGCCGCCGCGGGCCTGGATATGCGGATCCTCGATGCGCGCGCCCAGCGAGGGATAGGCCAGCGTGCTCTGCGACACCAGGCCGGGATCGAAATACGAGCCGTCGTCGGCCTCGTCGTCGTCGACGCGCTGGCCGCCGCTCTCCAGCGACTGGCTCACGGCCACATCGCCACGGATGCGCGCACGCACTTCTTCGAGCTTGGCCGCCGGGGCGTACAGCAGCTTGTGATAGCGCGAGACGACATGGCGCGGCGTGCCCTGGGCGAGCAGTTCGCCGCGGTCCAGCAGCACCGCGCGGTTGCACAGCTCGATCACCATGCCGGCCGCGTGCGACACGAACAGGATGGTCGCGCCGTCGTTGCGCAGGCGCTCGATGCGCGCATGGCATTTGCGCTGGAAGGCTTCGTCGCCCACCGCCAGGGCCTCGTCGACGACCAGGATATCCGGCGTCACATTGATCGCGACGGCGAAAGCCAGGCGCACGAACATGCCGCTGGAATAGCTCTTGACCGGCTGGTCCATGAACTCGCCGATGTCGGCGAAGGCGGCGATATCGTCGAAACGCTGCTCGATCTCGCGGCGTTCCAGGCCGAGCACGGTCGCATTGAGGAATACGTTCTCGCGCCCGCTGAATTCGGGATTGAAGCCCGCGCCCAGCTCCAGCAGCGCGGCGATGCGGCCGCGCACCTCGACCGTGCCGGCGCTGGGCGTCAGCGTGCCGCAGATGATCTGCAGCAGGGTCGACTTGCCCGAGCCGTTGCGGCCGACGATGCCCACGGTCTCGCCGCGGTGCACCTCGAAGCCGATGTCGCGCAGGGCGTGGAACTCGCGGTACCAGCTGCGCGAGGCGCCCGGGAACAGCTGCTGCAGCAGGCGGTGATGCGGCTTTTCGTAGACGGCGAAAGCCTTGCTCACGCCATCCACGCGGATGGCCAGTTCAGAGGACATCGGCAAACCCCGGCCGGGTCGCGCGGAACCAGGCGTAGCTGAGATAGCAGAACAGCAGCGCGCCCAGGGTGTACAGGCCCAGGCCCTGCCAGTCCGGCAGTTGGCCCCACAGCGCGATCTTGCGCGCCTCGTCGATGATGAAGGTCAGCGGATTGAGGCGGAACACCAGCTGGTAGCCCGGTGCCAGCATCTCCACCGGCACCATGGCCGAGGACAGGAACAGCAGCGCGGTGGACAGCACGCCGGTGATCTGCGAGATGTCGCGCAGGTAGACGCCGAGCGAGGCGAACAGCCAGCCCACGCCGGCGCCAACCAGCCCCAGCGGCGCCAGCACCAGCGGGAACAGCAGCACCGTCCACGGCGGCGCGCCGAAGCGCAGGGTGAACAGCACCAGCAGCACCAGCACGTTCATCAGCGCGTGGAAAAAGGCCGAAAGCAGCATCGGCCAGGGCAGTATCTCCAGCGGAAACACCACGCGCTTGACGTAGGACGAATTGCCCAGCACCAGCTGCGGCGCGCGGCTCAGGCATTCGGCGAACAGGCCGTGCACGATCAGGGCGACGAACAGGATCAGGGTGAAGTCCGGCCCGCCCTCGACCTGCTGCGGCCAGCGGCTTTTCAGGATGCTGCCGAAGGCGACGGTGTAGACCAGCAGCATCAGGAACGGACTAAGCACCGACCAGAGCAGGCCGAAGCTGGCGCCGCGGTAGCGGCCCTGCACATCGCGCTTGGTCAGTTCCCAGGTCAGCAGACGGTGGCGGCCGAAAGCGGAAAAGGGTTCGGCCAGGAAGCCGGCTGGGCTTGGACGTGTACTCATCGGCCTGCCACCGCTGCCCTGCCGCGCCGGTCAGGCGGCGGCAAGCGCGGCATCGAGTTCGGCCTTGAGATCGGCGACGTCCTCCACGCCTACGGAGAGGCGCACGAGGTTGTCGTGGATGCCCAGGCGCGCGCGGTTTTCCGCCGGCACCGAGGCGTGCGTCATCACCGCCGGGTGATTGACCAGGCTTTCCACGCCGCCCAGCGATTCGGCCACGGCGAACAGGCGGCACTGTTCCATCATGCGCCGCGCACCGTCGAAGCCGCCCTTGACGTAGATGCTGAGCATGCCGCCGAATCCGCTCATCTGGCGCCTGGCCAGATCGTGCTGCGGATGCGACTTCAGCCCCGGATAAATTACCTTTTCCACTTTGGGATGCGTTTCCAGCCAGCCGGCCAGCTCCGCCGCGGCCTCGCAGTGCGCGCGCATGCGCAGGTGCAGGGTCTTCAGGCCGCGCAGGGCGAGGAAGGAATCGAACGGGCCCTGCACGCCGCCGACGGCGTTCTGCAGGAAGGTCATCTTCTCGGCCAGCTCGGCGTCGTCGCCGACCACGACCATGCCGCCGACGATGTCGGAGTGGCCATTGAGGTACTTGGTGGCCGAATGCATGACCAGGTGCGCGCCCAGCTCCAGCGGCCGCTGCAGCATGGGCGTGGCGAAGGTGTTGTCCACGCCGACCAGGATGCCGCGCTTGCGCGCGAATTCGGCGATGCGGGCGATATCGACGATCTTGAGCAGCGGATTGGTCGGCGTCTCTATCCAGATCAGCTTCGTGTTGGGCCGCACGGCGGCTTCCAGCGCGGCCTGGTCGTTGAGATCGACCCAGCTGAAATCCAGTCCGGCGGAGCGGCGGCGCACGCGCTCGAACAGGCGGTAGGTGCCGCCGTAGACATCGTCCATGGCGATGACATGACTGCCGCTGTCGAGCACGTCGAGAATCGTCGACGTGGCCGCGAGGCCGGAGGCGAAGGCATAGCCGTTGCGGCCGCCTTCCAGATCGGCGACGCAGCGCTCGTAGGCGAAGCGGGTCGGGTTGTGCGAGCGCGAATACTCGAAGCCCTGGTGCACGCCCGGGCTGGACTGGGCGTAGGTCGAGGTCGCGTAGATCGGCGTCATCACGGCGCCGGTGGTGGGATCGGGCGACTGGCCGGCGTGGATGGCGCGCGTGCCCAGGCCGTGCTTGGCATTGGTACTCATGGTGTCTCGCAGGATCCGCCGCAGCGGAAGAAGTGTCGGGGTGATTTCACTGCACGCGGCGGCGCAGGTAGTTGAGCAGGTCTATGCGTGTAATGAGGCCCAGGAATCGCTCGCCGCTCATCACGATGGCCACATGGCCGCGGTCGAACACCGGCAGCAGGGATTCGATCGGCGCGCCGACATCGAGCACGTCCAGCTTGGATACCATCGCGGTGGACACCGGATCGCGGAAGCGCGCCTCGTCCAGGTGTACGTGCATGAGCACGTCGGACTCGTCGACGATGCCGACGATCTTCTCGCCGTCCATCACCGGCAGCTGCGAGATCTCGTACAGCTTCATGCGCTGGTAGGCCATCATCAGCGGATCGCCGGGGCCGATCACGACGGTGTCGTGGGCCGCGTACGGACGCATGATCAGGTCGCGCAGGTCGCCGTGGGAATCGCGCTCCAGGAAGCCGTTGTCCAGCATCCAGTAATCGTTGTACATCTTCGACAGGTACTTGTTGCCGGTATCGCAGACGAATACCACGACGCGCTTGGGCGTGGTCTGCTCGCGGCAGTAGCGCAGCGCCGCGGCCAGCAGCGTGCCGCTGGAGGAGCCGCCGAGTATGCCTTCCTTTTCCAGCAGCTCGCGCCCGGTCAGGAAGCTTTCCTTGTCGCTGATGGCGTAGGCCTTCTTCACCCGGCTGAAGTCGCTGATCGGCGGCAGGAAATCCTCGCCTATGCCTTCGACCATCCACGAGGCGCTCTTGGTCGAGAGCGTGCCTTCGTTGATGTACTGGGTGAGGATGGAGCCGACCGGGTCGGCCAGGATGAATTCGACGTTCGGTGCCTTCTCGGCGAAGCAGCGCGACAGGCCGGTCATGGTCCCCGAGGAACCGCAGCCGAACACGATGGCGTCGATCCTGCCGTCCATCTGGGCGAGGATTTCCGGGCCGGTGCCGGTCTCGTGGGCGAGCGGATTGTCGGGATTGCCGAACTGGTTGATGAAGTACGCGCCCGGGGTTTCCCGCGCCAGGCGCTCGGCCAGATCCTGGTAATACTGCGGATGGCCCTTGGCCACGTCGGAGCGGGTCAGCACGACTTCCGCGCCCATGGCCTTGAGGTTGAAGATCTTCTCGCGGCTCATCTTGTCCGGCACGACGAGGATGAGCTTGTAGCCCTTCTGCTGCGCGACCAGGGCCAGGCCTATGCCGGTATTGCCGGCAGTGCCTTCGACCAGGGTATCGCCGGGCTTGATGTGGCCGGCGCGTTCGGCGGCCTCGATCATGCTCAGGCCGATGCGGTCCTTGATGGAGCCGCCCGGGTTCATGCTTTCCAGCTTGAGGAACAGCTCGCAGCAACCGGTGTCGAGGCGTTGCGCTTTCACCATCGGGGTCTGCCCGATCAGCTCCAGCACGCTTTGGTGGATGGTCATGAGGCTCCCGCGGCCGCCCGTATCTGCCGGGCGCGTCTTGGTTTCAGGGCCCGGCATGATAACCGACGGCCCGCGCCGCCGCGACGCGAAGTGCCCGCGCCGGCCGCGGAAGTTGCTGGATTTGCGCGATGGAGCACGGGCTTGCGCAGGACTTGCACAGGCCTGGCGGCGCTGCGGACAGGAGGCTCAGACGCCGGCGAGCGCGGCCGCGGCAGGCGGCATTGACGGCGAGGTTCGATGGGGCATTGCCGCGTCCGGCGCCAGAGGCCGGCCGGACGCGGCGGAATCGGGGAGGTCCGGTGGGCGGACGCTCAGTGGGCGCCTTCGCGGTGTTCCCACAACTGGACCAGGCGGTCCTTGGCGCGGAGCTTTTCTTTCTTCAGGGAATGCAGGGTGGTGTCGTCCATGGGCAGCACTCCGAGATCGGCGTCGCGCAATTTGCTGTCCAGTTCCTGGTGGCGCTGGTACAGGCTGCGGAATTCGGTGCTCGCCTTGAGCAATGCGTCGATCTCGGATTTCTGGTGATTCTCGAACATCAGCCGTTCTCCTCTCGTTGCGTAAGGCGCACGCAAACGCCGCCGGCACCCAGAGGGCGCCCGCGGCGCAGGCTGTGCGTGAAACTGAAGTGAAGCGGGTCAGGCACCATCGCGCATCCCGGCCCGCCACGCGGCGGTGGCGGCGGAGTTTCCTCGGACTTCGGCGATGCGCTGGTCTGCATGGATTCGGCAGCCGTGCCGCGTAGACCGGTCGGCTGCGGAATCACCCTACTCCTTTGCCCGGGCCCGCGCAAACAGCACACGGGCCGTGTTCACACTCAGTAACTTGAGTGAAGAAGTTCAGTCGGCGCGGCGGTCAAACCGACGTGTGTTCGGGGATCCAAGCCGCCTCATCCGGCCGCAGGCCGCAACACCACCACGACGCGCCGGTTGCGCGCGCGGCCATCCGCGTCGTCGTTGGACGCGACCGGCCGCGCCGAGCCCTCGCCCGACACCTCGATGCGCTGCGCGGCGACGCCGGCGGCGATCAGCGCATCGCGCACGGCTTCGGCGCGGCGCAGCGACAGCGCGCGGTTCGCATCCGGACTGCCGGTGGCATCGGTATGGCCTTCGATGCGGATGGCCCGCTCCGGCTGGCTGTTGACGAAGGCGGCCACGCGGGCGATGCCCACGCCCGCCTCGGCCACGAGCTGGGCCGTACCCGGTTCGAAGACGAGATCTTCCAGCGTGAGCTGCTCGCCCTCGGCGCCGGTCTCCGGCACCAGCTGGGCCAGACGGCGGGCCAGCGGGATTTCGCCGGCTTCCGGCGCGGGCATCACGGCGGCGCCGGGTTGCAGAGGATCCGGCGCGGGAGCCGGCGGCGCGGCGGCGGCAGCCTGGTCCGGCGGCGCCGCGGCGAAGGCCCGATCCGACGCCGCCGCAGCCGGCTCAAATGCCGTCTGCGCCGCCGGCGCGCCAGCCGCGGATCTGGCCGGCAGCACGGGATCGGGCGTTGCGGAAGCCGCGCGCGCAGCGGCGGAGCCGGACGCCGCAACGGCTGCGGGCGCCGCAGACGGCGGAACCGCGACGGGCGGCGGCACGGCGCCGGAAGCGGCAGATGCCGAAACCGCTGGCGCGGCCGGCACCGGAGCGGCGGCGCCGGGCGCGGGGGCCGCCGCAGGCAGAGACTCCGGCCTGGCGCCCGCCATTGCATCAGCCGGCGCCGGCCTGGCCGCTGCCGCACCCGACGATGCCGCTCCCGCTACCCCGATAGCCGCATCCGGGCGCGCCGCCGCGGCCGAAGCAGCACCCGCAGGCGAAGCCGCATGCCCTTGCTCCAGCCCGCGCTGCGCCACTTCCTGCTGCACCAGTTCGCGCTGGCGCTGGCGTTCCAGTTCCTCGCGCATGGCGGCGTTCTCGCGCCGGCTCGCGGCCAGTTGCAGGCTGGCGTGTTCGCGCTCCAGCTCGGCCAGGCGCGCGCTTTCCTGCTCGGTCTGCGCGGCGATGTAGGCGATGTCCACGCGCCGCTCCGCCAGATAGGCCAGATGGGCGTGCTCGGCCGCGTTGACGCTGCTCGCATCCAGCCGGCGCACGGCGGCTTCGGCCAGGGCGCGCTCGGCCAGGGCCAGGCGTGCAAATTCCGGATCGGTGGAAAGCGCCTGCAGGCTCGCGTGCAGGCGATCGAACTCCAGATCGCGCCGCGGCGTGGAGCCGCAGGCGGCGAGCAGGCCGCACAGCAGGACGACGGCCACGCCGAACTTCATGGCCGCTCCGCCGCGGCGCCGTTCCCGCGCAGGCGCGCGTTGGCGGCTTCCTGCACCTGCACCGCCTCGCGCGTGCGGCCCAGGCGCGACTTGGCCACGGCCAGGTCGCTGTTCACCTTGGACTGCTCCAGCAGCAGGCGCGCCTGGCGCAGATCGCCCTGGGCCTGGGCCTGGCGCGCCTGGTCCAGCTGTTCGCCGGCGTAACGCAGCTCCAGCGGCGCATACGTCGAGGCGCCTTCGGCGGCGGCCAGCGCGACCGCGTCCGCGGCCCCTTGCAGCTCCGGCAGCGGCGCCCGCTCGCGGGCTGCGGCCGGGCTCAGGAATGCGAGCAAAAGCGGCGCCAATACATGGATTTTTCTCCGCGTTGGTGTCATAACTTCGGCCGCAATCAGGGGGGAATGACGTCGCTATTCTGTGGACCCGGCACGATCGTTGCAACGCGACGTCGCCCAGTCCCGCGACGGGATTCCAGCATAAACGACGGCGACAGCCGTCCCGTATCTCGCGAGGCGAGCTAATGGATATCGGCTACTTCCTCAAGCTAATGACCGAGAAAGGCGCGTCGGACATGTTCCTGACGACGGGCGCCCCGGTGAACATCAAGGTCGAGGGCAAGCTGTATCCGCTGGGCAATACCGGCCTGCCCGGCGGCATGGTCAAGAAAATCGCCTATTCGCTGATGGACGAAGGCCAGGTGCCGCAGTTCGAGCGCGACCTGGAACTCAACATGGCCATCGCGGTGAAGGACGCCGGCCGCTTCCGCATCAACGTGTTCAAGCAGCGCGGCGAAGTCGGCATGGTGATCCGTGCGATCAAGAGCGAGATCCCCACCGTGGATACGCTCAAGCTGCCGCAGATCTTCAAGGACATCATCATGGAGCCGCGCGGCCTGATCCTGGTCGTCGGCGCCACCGGCTCGGGCAAGTCGACCACGCTCGCGGCGATGATCGACCACCGCAACTCCAGCCAGTCCGGCCACATCCTCACCATCGAGGATCCGATCGAATACCTGCACCGGCACAAGAAGTCGATCGTGAACCAGCGCGAAGTCGGCCTGGACACGCACAGCTACCACGAGGCGCTGAAGAACGCGATGCGCGAAGCGCCGGACGTCATCATGATCGGCGAGATCCGCGACGTGGAGACCATGGAGGCCGCCATCGCGTTCTCCGAAACCGGCCATATCTGCCTGGCCACGCTGCATTCCAACAACGCCGACCAGACCATCGAGCGCATCCTCAATTTCTTCCCCGAGGCGTCGCACAAGAACATCCTGATGAACCTGGCCCTGAACCTCAAGGCCGTCATCTCCCAGCGTCTGGTCATCGGCAAGGACGGCCGCCGCCTGCCGGCGGTGGAAATCCTGATCAACACCCCGCACATCCGCGACCTGATGCGCCGCGGCCAGGTGCACGAGATCAAGGAAGCCATGGACCGCTCGCTGCAGGAAGGCATGCAGACCTTCGACCGCGCCCTGTACACGCTGTACAAGGAAGGCCGCATCGAGCTGGAGGAAGCCCTGGCCAAGGCGGACTCGCGCGATGGCCTGGCCCTGAAGATCCGCCTGGCCGAAGGCGGCGGCGACAACATTGCGGCGGAGCATGATCCGTTCAATCTGTCGGCGTTCTGAGGAACGCTTGCGTACGAACAAAAACGGCGCCGCAGGGCGCCGTTTTTGTTTTGGGGCTGGAGCTGGGCTGGGTTGAGATGGACTGGCCTGGGCTGGTCTAGCCTGGCCTGGGCTGGGGTGAGATCAGCTGAGACGGATGGGCCGAAAGGAGTCCGGACTTGCGCCAAATACGAGTTCCAGACGCCGGATCAACGCAGAAAGTCTTCTCTCCCAAGCTTGCTTGGGGGAGAGGGTTGGGTGAGAGGGCGACGCTTCAGATTGCCTTCGAGCCGGGATTTTCGCCATCGCCTTTTATTGAAAATCCTGGCGAAAATCCAAACGTAGCGACCAGATCGAGCGTCTCCCCCTCACCCCGGCCCTCTCCCCCAAGCAAGCTTGGGGGAGAGGGAATTTCCCCGCCGTGTCGCTACAGCCGGCTATCCAGACCCGTATCTCAGAACCTCGAAACTTCAACCTCGAACCTCAATCCCAATCTCAATTCCAAATCTCAACCTCCAGCGCGAACCTCGAATTTCGAACCACGAATTTCGAATCCCGCCTCCACCCCACCTCACTCAAACCCATCCGCAAACAACGCCATCTCCGTCCACAGCGGATTCTCCGCATAGAACACATCCCAGGTGCCGTTGGTGTCGTTGGGCACCTGGATCGCCGAGTACGAATACCAGACCACGCCGGTGCCATCCGCGCTGAGGCGCGGCATGTAGACGTTACCGCTTTCACCGCCCACGCTGACCAGGGCGATCAGACCGCGCAGCAAATCGACCACGTAGACGCCCGGCTCGCTGCCGGGGTACTGCACATCGCCCGAGGCGAACACCAGATAGCGTCCGCTGTAGTCGAAATCCGGATCGATGTTGGTGCTTTCCCGCGCGAGATTGCCCGAGGGAATGCTGAGCGCGATGGTGGCGTCGCTGGAAGGGATGCGCAGGTACATGGTGGTCTCGGCGAATTCGCCCCAGTCCGGCAGCGACGGGGCCTTGCTCGCGAACGCGAGCAGGCTGCCATTGGCATTGAGCGCCCCGTCGTACTCGCTGAAACCATTGGCCTGCGTACCGGATGGGCCGACGTTGACGCGGGTGATGGGCACGCTGCCGTCGAAAGCGGCCAGGAAGACGTCGACGATGCCGTTGCTGTCGCCGGCGACGAGATTGCTCGCGGACGAGGCAAAGATGACGCGACTGCCGTCGGCGGAAATACGCGCATCGCTGCTGGAGAGATTGGCGTCGCCGCCGCCGGGCGCAAGGCTGATGCGGCGCGATGTAGTGGACGCGAGATCGCGCACGAAGATATCGGAATAACCGTTGTTGTCGCCGGCAGCGAGCAAATCGCGCGAAGTGAAGGCGACACGGCGGCCGGCCAGGTCGATGGTTGGATCGTCGCAGCCGAAAGTGCCTGCGCCGCCGTCGGGCTTGAGATCGAGGATCTGCAGGCTGCCGTTGCTGCGGTCGTACAGGTAGCAATTGCGCCAGCCTGAATTCGGCAGCAGCGAACCGTAGGAAGAGAACACGATGCGCATACCGTCGCCGGAAATCGACGGTGCGAAGCTGATGCCGTTGCTCTGGCTGCCGTCGGACTTGTTGCTGATGCGCACCGTGGTGCCCAGCACGCGGTCGCGCAGGAACACGTCCGGTGCGCCGTTGGTATCGCCGGGGACGAGATTGCTCGCATCGCTGACGAAGGCGACGTAGCGGCCATCGGCGGAGATCGCCGGATAGCGGCTCTGGCTGCCGCCCTGGGCGCTGTTGCTGGAAACACTGATGCGCTCGACGGCAAGCGCGGGCGCGGCAAAGAAGCCGCCCAGCAGCAGGATCGCGGCAAGACGCAGGACGGAAGATGGAAAGGCGGGATACGGCATGACGGCTCCGGAACAGGGGTTCTCGGAATCCGGATACGCAGTGCCGCGGTGCAAACCTCAAACACGGCGGCGCGCGCCGTCCCCGGCCGGCCGGATCAGCGCGCGACAGACGGGTCTACTGCGGCCAGATCACAAGCACGCGGCACGCCGACTTTTCTTGCCGCTCAGGCCGGCGGCGCATCCGGCTGGTTTTCCGGCCGCGCCCGGTCGAACGCGGGCAGGCGGCGGCATTCCTCGTCGATGCGGACTATGGTCGGGTATGGGTTCAGGTCCAGCCCCCAGCGCCGCGCGTTGTATACCTGTGGAACAAGACAGACATCCGCCAGGCTGGGATCGTCGCCCTCGCAGAACTGGCCGGTGGACGGATTTTCCGCCAGCAGCGACTCGAACGCGCGGAAGCCCTCGGCGATCCAGTGGCGCGACCAGCGCTCGCGCTCTACCTCGGGCGCGTTGAAC
The DNA here is from genome assembly GCF_024437735.1 of Tahibacter harae. Taxonomy (GTDB): domain Bacteria; phylum Pseudomonadota; class Gammaproteobacteria; order Xanthomonadales; family Rhodanobacteraceae; genus Tahibacter; species Tahibacter harae. Next base: position 63,523 of record NZ_JANFQO010000023.1, read on the forward strand.
TCGCGCTCCAGGTACTGCAGCACGCGCAGGTTGTTGATCGGGTGGATGTCGCAGGCGACCAGCTGGGCCAGGGCGCGGACCCGGGCGCGGTCGCGCGCGGTCGGCGGCAGCAGCTTGAGTTCGCCGTCGTAGGATTCGTCCAGGTATTCGATGATGGCCATGGACTGGCGGATCACGCGGCCGCCGTCGAGCAGCGTCGGCACCAGTTCCTGCGGATTCACCTGGTGGTATTCCGGCGCATGCTGCTGGCCGCCGCCGGCGGTGAGGTGCACCGGCAGGATCTCGTAGGGCAGCCCTTTCAGATTGAGCGCGATGCGTACCCGGTACGCCGCGCTGGAGCGCCAGTAGCTGTACAGCCGCAAGCCGTCTGCCGACATCGCCCACCTCCGTGAGACGCCGTCCGGCCTTGCGCCGGCACGGCGATGAATCTACTCCCTTGCCTGCGCGCCGCCAATGCCGCCGGCGCGGGCCGGCGGCGGACTGCGCATCAGGCCGGCGCCTGCATGGTCTGCTCGATGGCGCCGAAGATGCTGTTGCCGGCGCGGTCGAACATCTCGATGCGGATGCGGTCGCCGAACTGCATGAAGGGCGTAGACGGCTTGCCGTCGCGCAGGGTCTCCACCACGCGCTGCTCGGCCAGGCAGGAAGCGCCGGTGCTGGTGTCCTGGTTGGCGATGGTGCCGGAGCCGACGATGGTACCGGCGCTGAGCGGCCGGGTCTTGGCGGCATGGGCGATCAGCTGGGCGAAATTGAACTGCATGTCCACCCCGGCTTCCGGCGCGCCGAACCACTTGCCGTTGAGGTGGGTGGTCAGGGCCAGGTGCAGCTTGCTGTCCTGCCAGGCATCGCCCAGTTCGTCCGGCGTGACGAATACCGGCGACAGGGCCGAGCGCGGCTTGGACTGCAGGAAGCCGAAGCCCTTGGCCAGTTCGTCCGGGATCAGGTTGCGCAGGCTGACGTCGTTGACCAGGCCGATCAGCTGGATATGGTCGGCCGCCGCAGCCGGCGTGACCGCCATGGGCACGTCATCGGTGATGACGACGATCTCGGCTTCCAGATCGATGCCGTAGGTCTCGCTGGGCACCACGACCGGATCGCGCGGGCCGTAGAAGCCGGCGCTGGTGGCCTGGTACATCAGCGGATCGACGTAGAACGAGGCCGGCACTTCGGCGTTGCGCGCCTTGCGCACGCGCTCCACGTGCGGCAGGTAGGCGCTGCCGTCGACGAATTCGTAGGCGCGCGGCAGCGGCGCGGCGAGGCGGCTGACGTCCAGCGCGAAGGCGCCCGGCAGCTTGCCCGCGTCACCCGCGGCGACCGCCGCGTTGAGCTGTTCCGACAGCGCGTTCAGGCGCGGCGCCAGCGTGCTCCAGTCCTCCAGCGCGCGCTGCAGCGTCGGCGCTATGCCATCGGCCCGCAGCGCATGGCTCAGATCCCGGCTGACCACGATCAGCGTGCCGTCGCGGCCGCCTTCCTTGAGACTTGCGAGTTTCATTGCTGCTTCACTCCGAAATAAGGTTTGTCGCAAAGGGCCAGCTGCCGGGCCGGATCAGCCTGTGGCGGCGAAAGTACGTCGCATTCGGCCCGGTGCAATGAATAGCCGCAGGCGGAAGGCAGCCAGCCGCCGCAGGGGCTGCTGTCGTAACCGTACAGCACGAAGCGGCCGTCGCGGCGTTGAATCGCCGCCCAACCCGCCATGGAATCATCACCGGCGCCAAGCTGCACCAGCGCGGCGACGCGTCCCTGCTGGCGCGCCTGCGCCATGCACGCCAGCGGATTGGCCGCGCTGTTGCAATCGTCATAGCCAGCCGGCGCGTCCGCGCGCAGAGCGGCGTACACAGGCCAGCAGGATTCGGGATCTCCCGCTCGCTGCAACATCGGATCAGCGCTGATTTCCTGCCAGGCCAGCGCACTGAAGTCGAGGTTGTGCAGCAGGCTCGGCGACCGCTGAGGCAGTGTCTGGCAGCCCGACACCAGCACCGCCGCGGCTGACAGGAAGAGGCGGACGTTCACGGCCGCGCCGGTTCGAAATTCTTGCGCAGCCCTTGCCAGCATTCGTGATAGTCCTGCTGCAGCAGCGGCGATTCCAGCGCCTGCGCGGCGGGACGGATCACGGCGCGGGCCTCGAACATGAAGGCCATGGTGTCGACGATGTGATCGGGCTTGCGCACATCGGCAGCGCTGGCCTTGTCGAAGCTGACCGCGTCCGGGCCGTGGCCGCTCATGCAGTTGTGCAGGCTGGCGCCGCCCGGGGCGAAGCCGCCGGCCTTGGCGTCGTAGACGCCGTGGATCAGGCCCATGAATTCGCTGGCGATGTTGCGGTGGAACCAGGGCGGGCGGAAGGTATCCTCGGCCACCAGCCAGCGCGGCGGAAAAATCACAAAATCCATATTGCCGACGCCGGGCGAATCGCTGGGCGAGGTCAGCACCAGGAAGATCGACGGATCCGGATGGTCGTAGCTGATCGAGCCTATGGTGTTGAAGCGGCGCAGATCGTACTTGTACGGCACGTGGTTGCCGTGCCAGGCGACCACGTCCAGCGGCGAATGGCCGATGGCTGCGCGCCACAGGTTGCCCTGGAATTTCGCGATCAGCTCGAAATCGCCTTCGAGGTCCTCGTAGCTCGCCGCCGGCGCGAGGAAATCGCGCGGATTGGCCAGGCCGTTGGAACCGATGGGGCCGAGATCCGGTATGCGCAGGTGCGCGCCGAAGTTCTCGCACACGTAGCCGCGCGCGGCGCCGTCGGGCAGCGCGACGCGGAAGCGGATGCCGCGCGGAATCAGCGCGATTTCCTGCGGTTCCAGCTCCAGCACGCCCAGCTCGGTGGCCAGGTGCAGGCGGCCCTGCTGCGGCACGATCAGCAGTTCGCTGTCGGCGGAATAGAAATAGCGCCCCTGCATGTCGCGGTTGGCCGCGTACAGGTGGATGGCGATGCCGCTCAGGGCCGCGGCCGAGCCGTTGCCGGCGTAGGTGACCAGGCCGTCGATGAAATCGGTCGCCGCCTCGGGCAGCGGCAGCGGATCCCAGCGCAGCTGGTTGGGCGTGGGCGGCGCTTCCTCGAAGCGGTTGTGGAACAGGCCGCCGGCATACGGCACGAACGGCCGGTGCAGGGCGGCGGGACGGATGCGGTACAGCCAGCTGCGCCGGTTCGCATGCCGCGGCGCGGTGAAGGCGGTGCCGGAGATCTGCTCGGCGTAAAGGCCGTAAGGCACGCGCTGGGGCGAGTTGCGCCCCTGCGGCAAGGCGCCGGGCAGGGCTTCGCTGGCGTGTTCGTTGCCGAAACCGGATAGATAGTTCAAGGCCGTGTCTTCCTGGGAAGGACGCGGCGGCCGCGCCGGCGCGGCCGCCGATGACGCCGCCGGCGCAAGGCCGGCGGACCGCCGATTACAGCACGCCGCGGCGCATCTGGTCGCGTTCTATGGACTCGAACAGGGCCTGGAAATTGCCTTCGCCGAAGCCTTCGTTGCCCTTGCGCTGGATGATCTCGAAAAAGATCGGGCCGATCGCGTTCTGGGTGAAGATCTGCAGCAGCTTGCGCTGCTTGGTTTCCATGTCGGCGTCGATGAGGATCTTGTTCTTCGCCAGGCGCGGCACGTCTTCGCCATGGTTGGGCACGCGCTGGTCGATCACCTCGAAATAGGTGTCGGGCGTATCCAGGAATTCGACCCCGGCGGCGCGCATGGCTTCCACCGTCTCGTAGATGTTGTCGGTGAAGCAGGCGATGTGCTGGATGCCTTCGCCGTGGTACTGATCCAGGTATTCGTTGATCTGGCTCTTGGGATCGGAGGACTCGTTCAGCGGGATGCGCACCACGCCGTCGGGCGCGGTCATGGCCTTGGACACCAGGCCGGTCTTGCTGCCCTTGATGTCGAAGTAGCGGATCTCGCGGAAGTTGAACAGGCGTTCGTAGTAGTCCGACCACTTCTGCATGTTGCCGAAGTAGAGGTTGTGGGTCAGGTGGTCGATGAAGGTCAGGCCGAAACCCGGCGGGTTCTGTTCGGCGCCGGCGATGGGCTCGAATTCGCCGTAGACATCGCCCTTATCGCCATAGCGGTCGACCAGGTACAGCATGCAGTCGCCGATGCCCTTGATCACCGGCGTATCGACGGCGCGGGTATCGGCCTTGTGATCGACGTAGGCACCGCCGTTGGCGACGGCCTGCGCGGCCACCCAGTCGGCCGGCTTCTGCACGCGGATGGCGAAGCCGCAGGCGCAGGGGCCGTGGGCGGCGGCGAAGTCGGCGGCGAAGGAGTCCTTGTCCTCGTTGACCAGGAAGTTCACTCCGCCCTGGCGGTACAGGGTGATGGCGCGGCGGCGGTGGCGCGCCACGGCGGTGAAGCCCATGCGCTTGAACAGGTCGTGCAGCAGGGCGCCGTCGGCGGCGGCGAATTCGACGAACTCGAAACCGTCGATGCCCATGGGGTTTTCAAACTGGGTCGGCTGCATGCCGAGATTGGGCTGCGCACTCATGGCTGGAAAACCTCCGGAACAAGTCGGAACAGGGCTTTGAATGGAGCCCCCTTGACTCAAGGGGACGGCCAACAGCTTGCACGGCAAGCGATTGGCGGGGCTTGGAGATAAGCCGTCGGGCACAAGAGCGGTACAGTGGACGCTTGCTCAGGCCTTACCTAAACGACGGCTTGCACCAAGTGTGGGCGCCGTTATAGTTTCATCTGAAACCATTTGCAAGGGATACCGCACCAATGACCGGGCAGACACTGCTGGAACTGGAGAATTTCCTGCCCTACCGCCTGTCGGTGCTGTCCAACACGGTCAGCCTGGCGATTGCGCGGGAATATGAGGACCGCTTCCAGCTGTCGATCACCGAATGGCGCGTGGTTGCCGTGCTCGGCCGTTACGACGGGCTTTCCGCACGCGAGGTGGCCGAGCGCACCGCCATGGACAAGGTCGCGGTCAGCCGCGCCGTGGCCGCGCTGATGAAGGACGGCCGTGTGCGCCGCGCCACCGCGGCGCATGACAAGCGCCAGTCCGTGCTCAGCCTCACCGCCAAGGGCCGCAAGGTGCATGCCGAGGTCGCGCCGCTGGCACTGCAGCACGAGCAGCGCCTGCTGGCCCACCTGGATGCGGAGGAGCAGTCCTGGCTCGCCCGCATCCTGGAAAAGCTGCTGCAGGCCGAACAGGAACTGGCCCGCCGCGGCGCCTGAGGCGGCCGCGGCATTTGTTGCGGCGCACATCGAATCCGCCGGCGCCGCAACATCGCCCCTGACTTCCCGCGCAGGCCGGCAGGACCGCCCTGCCCCTGTAATCCGGCACAGGACAGCGCTGTCCGCGCTGCAGGATCCTGTTTGCCATGTCATCGTCCAACCGTAGCCATTTCCACTCTGCCGGAACTTCCCCGTGAGCGCGGCCGGAACCGATCCGCGCCAGGAAGACGGCCTGCTGCATACCCTGTTCAGCGTACGGCGCGACGAACGCAAGCCGCTGGCGCTGGCCTTCCTGTACTTTTTCTGCGTGCTGGCCAGCTACTACGTGCTGCGCCCCATCCGCGACGAGATGGGCGTGGCCGGCGGCGTGAACAAGCTGCCCTGGCTGTTCCTGGGCACGCTTACCGTCACCATCGTCATCAGTCCGCTGTTCTCGCGCCTGGTCGCGCGCCTGCCGCGGCGGCGCTTCGTGGCCTGGGCCTACCGCAGCCTGGTGCTGTGTCTGGTCGGCTTCGGCCTGCTGCTGAGCTTCGCCCCGGCCGCGGCGCAGGTCTGGGTCGGCCGCGCGTTTTTTGTCTGGATCAGCGTATTCAACATCTTCGCCGTATCGCTGTTCTGGGCGGTGATGTCGGATCTGTTCCAGACGCGCCAGGCGCGCCGCCTGTACGGCGTGATCGGCGCCGGCGGCACGCTCGGCGGCATCTGCGGCGGCCTGATCACGGGCTGGCTGGTGCACAGCGTGGGCAACGTCGTGCTGCTGGCCATCTCGGCCCTGCTGCTGGAAGCCGGTCTGCGCACGATGTACGCGCTCAGCGACAGCCTCGCCGCCGGCGGCCAGCCGCAGCAGCGCCAGCTGGAGCAGGAAGTCATCGGCGGCAGCATCTGGGCCGGCCTGAGCGGGGTGGTGCGTTCGCCCTACCTGGCCGCAATCGCGCTGTTCATGCTGCTGTTCACGGTGGGCTCGACCTTCCTGTATTTCCTGCAGGCCGAGATCGTCGCGCGCGAAATCGCCGACCGCGCCGCACGCACGGCGTATTTCGCCCAGGTCGATGTCTGGGTCAACGGCCTGACCCTGGTGGTGCAGCTGACCCTGACCGGCCGCCTGATCCAGCGCATTGGCGTAGGCACGGTGCTGGCGCTGCTGCCGCTGCTGTCCATCATCGGCTTCCTCGCCCTGGCCGCTGCGCCGCTGCTGTCGGTGGTGATCCTGTTCCAGGTGCTGCGCCGCACCGGCAATTTCGCCCTGACCGGCGCGGCGCGGGAAATCCTCTACGTGCCGCTGGCGCGCGAGGAAAAGTACAAGGCCAAGAATTTCATCGACACGTTTGTCTTCCGCCTCGGCGACCAGCTCGGCGCCTGGACTCATGTCGGGCTCAGCGTGCTGGGCCTGGGCCTGTCCGGCATCGCGCTGGCCGCCGTCCCCCTGTCCGCCGCGTGGCTCGGCGTGGCGCTGTGGCTGGGCCGGCGCCATGCGCGTCTGGCCCCGTCCGCACCGCTGCTGCCGGCCGCCGGCACGTTGCTACTGACCCGAGGAATGCGTGCATGATCGACCGTCGCCAATGGTTGCAACTCGTCGGCGCCAGCGCCGCCGCCCTGGCCCTGCCCGGGCTAGTCTCCGCCGCCGTGCCGGCGCCGGCAAAACCGCTGCGCATCCTGATCCTGGGCGGCACCGGCTTCACCGGTCCGCACCAGGTGCGCTACGCGCTGGCGCGCGGCCACAAGATCACCTTGTTCAATCGTGGAAAAAAGCCGAAGAAGGAATGGCCGGGCGACGTCGAGGAACTGCACGGCGACCGCAACACCGGCGACCTGGCCGCGCTCAAGGACGGCGAATGGGATGTCTGCATCGACAATCCGACCACGCTCCCCTTCTGGGTGCGCGATGCGGGCCAGATGCTCAAGGGCCGGGTCGGCCACTACATCTTCATCTCCACCATCTCGGCCTATGCCGCCAACGACACACCCGGCGCCGACGAATCCGCGCCCACCGCGGTCTACGGCGGCAAGGATGCGATGGCCGAGACCCTGGACACGCTCAAGGCCGACATGAGCCTGTACGGCCCGCTCAAGGCGCGCTCGGAACAGGAGGCGCAGCACTGGTTCAAGGACATCACCACGGTGATACGCCCCGGCCTGATCGTCGGCCCCGGCGACGAGACCGACCGCTTCAGCTACTGGCCGCTGCGCCTGCATCGCGGCGGCGAGATCCTGGCGCCGGGCAAGGGCGATGATCCGGTGCAGTTCATCGACGCGCGCGACCTGGCTGAATGGACCATACGCATGGCCGAGCAGCGCGTATTCGGCAACTTCAACGCCACCGGCCCGGCCCGGCGCCTGGACATGCGCGGCATGCTGCAGGGCATAGCCAAGGCCATCGGCGCCAAGCCCGAACTCACCTGGGTGCCGGCGGATTTCCTCGCAGCGCAGAAGGTCTCGCCCTGGGGCGACATGCCGGTGTGGATACCGGCCTCGGGCGATTCCACCGGCTTTGCCCAGCGCAGCATAGACCGCGCCCTGAAACAGGGCTTGAGCTTCCGCCCGCTGGCCGCGACCGCGGCCGACACGCTGGCCTGGTTCCAGGCGCAGCCGGCCGAACGCCAGGCCAAGCTGCGCGCCGGCATCAGCGCGGAGCGGGAGAAGGAAGTCCTGGATTTGTGGAAAAAGCAGAAAGCCTGAGCCACAACGACTGCGCGGCGGCCTGACCGCAACCGCCTCCGGCCCGCGCCGGGGGCGGTGCCGGGATCAGGCCCCGGGCCGCGTCACCCATGTCTTGTGGCCCGTTGCGCCGCCGCGGCCGCCGGCTACGCTCGGGATTCGTTCCCGAGCAGGACCCGTCATGCGCCGCTATCTCGCCGCTGTCTCGTTCATCCTCACCGCCGGCCTGGCCCAGGCCGCGCCGCCGGTCAAGCCCGTCAGCGCCGACGAACAGGCCTTCCGCGCGCTGTACAAGCAGTTGGTCGAGATCAACACCACGCTGTCGGTGGGCAGCTGCACCGCCGCGGCCGAAGCCATGGCCGCGCGCCTGGCCGCGGCCGGCCTGCCCAAGGCCGACATGCAGATCCTGGCGCCCCCGGACCGGCCCAAGGACGGCGCCCTGATCGCGCTGTACCCGGGCACGGATGCCAAGGCCGAGCCGATACTGCTGCTGGCGCACCTGGACGTGGTCGAGGCGCGGCGCGAAGACTGGCAGCGCGATCCCTTCACCCTGGTCGAGGAAGACGGCTTTTTCTACGCGCGCGGCTCCAGCGACGACAAGGCCATGGCCGCGGTGTTCACCGACAGCCTGATCCGCTACAAACAGGAAGGCTTCAAGCCGCGCCGCGGCATCAAGCTCGCGCTGACCTGCGGCGAGGAAACCTCGGAAACGTTCAACAGCGTGGAATGGCTGCTGCGCACCAGACCCGAGACGCTGAAAGCAGCCTTCGTCATCAATGAAGGCGCCGGCGGCGAGCTGAATGCGAAAGGCGAGCCGGTCGCGCTGCAGGTGCAGGCCGGGGAGAAGGTCTACCAGGATTTCCTGCTGGAGATCACCAATCCCGGCGGCCACAGCTCGCGCCCGGTGCGCGAGAACGCGGTGGTGCAGCTCAGCGGCGCGCTGGAGCGCATCGGCGCCTACCAGTTCCCGATCCGCCTGAACCCGGTCACGCGCGCCTATTTCAGCAAGCAGGCGGAACTGGTCGCGCCGGATGTCGCGGCCGACATGCAGGCCGTGCTGCGCGATCCGCCCGATGCCCAGGCCGCGCAGCGCCTGTGGACGCGCAATCCGGCCTGGAACGGCACCTTGCGCACGACGTGTACGCCGACCATGGTCGAAGGCGGCCACGCGCCCAACGCCCTGCCCCAGCGCGCCCGCGCCAATGTGAACTGCCGCATCCTGCCGGGCGAACCCATCGCCTCCGTGCAGGAACAGCTGGTCAAGCTGATCGCCGACGACAAGATCGCGATTTCGCTGGTCGGCGGCGAAGGCCTGGCTTCGTCGCCGCCGCAGCTGTCGCGGGAAATCCTCGATCCGGTGCGCAAGGTCGCGGAAAAAGTCTGGCCGGGCGTCGCCGTGGTGCCGACCCAGAGCACCGGCGCCACCGACGGCCGCTTCCTCAATGCCGCCGGCATTCCGACCTACGGCATCTCCGGCATGTTCCACGATGCCGAAGGCAGCCGCGCGCACGGCCTGAACGAGCGCATACGGGTCAAGTCGTTGCTGGACGGGCGGCGCTTCCTGCATGAGCTGGTGAAGCGGTACGCCGAGCAGTGACGCCTGGTTGCGATGGCGCGCCCGCCAACGGGCGCGCTGTCCACGGTGCCGGGTTCGCGGCAGCGGCGCAGCGGCATCCGCGAGATCGACGCGGGTATCGCATCACGCCTCGACCATGCCTGCCGGACCATCGGCAGGCCGGAACATCACACCTTCGCGCAGGCCGCTACAGCGCGTCGTAGTACGCCGCCATGCGCGCGCACTGCGCCGCATCCGGCAGCGGGCCCTGGCCGGCGGCGAGGTTGTCGGCCAGGTATTTTGGGTTGCGCGTGCCGGGAATCGCGCAGGTTACCGCGGGCTGGCCCAGGATGAATTTCAGCGCGAACTGGGCCCAGCTGGTGCAGCCGATCTCGCCGGCCCAGTCCGGCAGCGGCTTGCCGCGGCTGCGGCGGAATATCTCGCCTTCGGCGAAGGGCCGGTTGATCAGCACCGCGACGCCGGCGGCCGCGGCAGCCGGCAGCAGGCGCGCGGCGGCTTCGCGCTCGGCCAGCGAATAATTGATCTGTATAAAATCCAGCACGCCGCCGGCGAGCAGGCTTTCCAGCTGTGCATGCGCGGCGGCGGTGTAGTGCGTCGCGCCGATGTAGCGCACGCGGCCTTCGCGCTTGAGCGCCTGCAGGGTTTCCAGATGCGCGGCATAGTCGAGCAGGTTGTGCACCTGGACCAGGTCTATCGTCGTGCGACCGAGCAGGCGGAAGGAATTTTCGATCTGGGCGCGGCCCTCGGCCTTGCCGCGCGTCCACACCTTGGTGGCGACGAACGCGGCGGCTGCGGCATCGGCTTCGCCCAGCAGCCGGCCCAGCACGGCTTCGGCGCGGCCGTACATGGGCGAGGTGTCGATCACGCTCTGCGGCTGCTGCAGCAGCAGTTTCAGCGTGGCCAGCGCATCGGCGTGCGCGGCCGCATCGGCGGCGATATCGAAGGCCTGCCAAGTGCCCAGGCCTATCACCGGCAGCAGGTGGCCGTCGCGGGGAATCGGCCGCCGCAGCCGCGTGGCGTTCTGCCCAAGTACCGGCGACAGCGGCGCCATCAGCAGGCCACTGCCCAGAACGCTGAGGAAATCGCGGCGTGACAGGTTGAGCATGGGAACCTCGCCGGCGCGGCGGACATTGCCCATGCTAGCGCCGCGCGCGCGGCGGCAAGCTCGCTGCGGCGCGCGGAGTCCACTTTCCGGCGCATTGCCCGCGGTGCTCAGCAGCCGGCGACGGTGCCGGGATCGGTATTCGCGCCGCAGACCACGATGCCGACGCGCTCGCCCGGCCGCGGCCGGTACGCACCGCTGAGCAGCGCGGCCAGCGCCGTGGCGCCGCCGGGTTCGGCGACGATGCGCAGCTGCGACCAGAGCAGCTGCTGCGCGGCGATGATGTCCTCGTCCTCGACCAGCACGCTGGCATGCAGCGACTCGCGCGCCAGCGCGAAAGCGATTTCACCGGCCTGGCGCGCGCCCAGCGAATCGGCGGCGATGCCGCCGACCTCGCCCGCAACCGGCGCTCCGGCCGCCAGCGCCGCATGCAGCGCGCAACTGCGCCGCGGCTCCACGGCGACCACCTGCACGCGGCGGCCGAACCAGGCCAGCGCGCCGCCGACCAGGCCGCCGCCGCCGACCGCGATCAGCACACTGTCCAGGCCGCCGGACTGGGCCTCGAATTCCCGCGCCAGCGTGCCCTGGCCGGCGACCACGGCGAATTCGTCATACGCATGCACGCCCAGCGCGCCGTTCTCGCGCCGGCGCCGCTCGCAGGCCTGCAGCGCCTCGGCGAAATCGCGGCCGCCGATGCGCAGCGTGGCGCCGTAGTCGCGCAGGCGCGCCAGCTTGGCCGGCGCGGCGATCTCGGGCACGAAGATTTCCGCCGCCACGCCCAAGGTGCGCGCGACATGCGCGACCGCCACACCGTGATTGCCGCCGGAAGCGGCGATCAGCCCCGCCGCCGGCAGCTGCGCCTCGGCCAGCACGCGGTTGAACGCGCCGCGCGGCTTGAACGAGCCGGTGTGCTGCAGGCATTCCAGCTTGAGGACGACATCCGCCGCGCCGCCCAGGCCGCCGCCCGGCCGCAGCAGCGGGGTTTCGCGCACATGAGCGGCGATGCGGGCAGCGGCTTGCTCGATATCGGCGCTACGCGGCAGTTCGGTGCGGGCGGAAGTCTCGGTCACGGCGGTCTCGCTGCGGCAACGGACGCCGCTCCGGCGCCGGGAACGGGCGCTGGGCCCGCGGCGCCATTGTCCACAGTGCGGCAGCCGCGGCGCCTGTGCCGTTCGCTGGCGCGGCCCAGCAATGCCCGGGCGGCCGGCGCGGCTTGCGCACGCGCGGGCAGTCTTCGCCGCGCGCTCACTGTTCGCCGAAGCTGGCGCGACCAGCGGCGCGGCCAGTGCTGCCGCATCAGTTGCCGCGGACGCGCGGCATCCAGGCCGGTGCAATAAGAATCCGCATCAGTGCGGAAAGAAAAAACCCGGCCTCGCCGAGCGAGGCCGGGTCATTCGACGGACTGCGGAACCGGAACTACAGATCCCGCATCCCGGATCTCACGCCGCCGGCCTTCCTCACGGAATACGCAGCACCTGGCCCGGATAGATCTTGTCCGGATGCTTGAGCTGCGGCTTGTTGGCTTCGAAGATCTTCTCGTACTCGTTGGCGTTGCCGTAGAACTGCTTGGCGATCTTGCCGAGCGTGTCGCCGGACTTGACCGTGTACATGCGCGATTCGGAGCCCGGCTCCTTCACCGTGACATTGTCCTCGATCTTCTCCACGCCCTTGATGTTGCCGGCGGCGAGGATCAGGCGCTCCTTGTCGGCCTGGGTGGCGGCGTCGCCGGTGATCTTCACCGTTCCGTCGACCCACTGCACGTCGACGTCCTTGACGCCGATCTCTTTTTCGATGTGTTCCTTGATCTGCTCCGGCGCCTTGGCCGGATTGGCCACCGCATCGAGCACCTTGGCGCCTGCATCTTTGATGAAATCAAACAATCCCATGCTCATCTCCTCGTGGTGGTGATCAACGCCGGCCGGCAAGCAGACCGCCGCCGACACTCAGCAAATCCGACAAATCCACATCGCCGTCGCCATCGCGGTCCAGCACAGCGCCGAGCAGGCCGCCGCCGATGCCGCCGGCCTCGCGCGTGCGCTGGCTTTCCTGGCCCAGCATGTCGCTGAGGCCGCCGGGGCCCAGGTTGCGATTCTGGTTCATGCGCGCCAGCACTGCCATGACGATGGGCGCCAGCATGGCCATGAGCTGGCCGGCGTTGACGCCGCCCAGGCCCGTGGTCTGGCCCAGGCCCTGTTCGGCTTGGCCCTGCTTGTTGCCGAAGATGTGGCCGAGGATGGCGCCGCCTATGCCGCCCAGGCCCGCATCCATGCCGCCCGGGGCCTGCGCCGGGGCCTGCGCCGCCGCGCCGCCGCCCAGGCCGCCCAGCACCGCTTCGGCCAGCGAGCCGAGGCCGCCCAGGCCGCCGCCGCCGCCGAAACCGCCCGCGCCGCCCGGTGCGCCGCCGCCGAGCAGGCCGCCCAGCAAGTCGCCGAGATCCACGCCGGCGTGGTCGCCCAGGGCCGTGTGCAGGGCCTGCGCGCCGTCGGGCGTGGATGCGTTCTTGGCCATGGCGCCGACCATCAGCGGCAAGGTCTGTGCGATCGCCGCCTGCGCCTGGTCCTGGCTGAGGCCGAAGCGCTGCGCCACGGCGCCGATTTCGCCGTCGCCCAGCTGCGCCATCACCGCATCAACTACTCCGCTCATGACTGCATCCTCGATTTCGGGGAACACACACTACCACCGCGCACGCGCTCCGCATCAAACAAAGAAAAAATGTAACGTTCGCAGGCACCGGGCGTTTAGCTGGTATGGTTGGCCGCGAAAAGCTGGACGCCCACATTCGTCACGCCGCGGTAGGCCCAATGGACAAGCTGGAGGAGCTGCGCCTGCGCTATCTGCATTCCCTGGCGCAGAAGGGACGCGATCTGCAGGCGCAGTGGCAGCGCCTGCAGGCGGAAAACCAGGACCGCCGCCCGCTGCTGGCGGAACTGCACCAGCAGGTGCACCGGCTCAGCGGCTCGGCGCCGGCCTATGGCTTCGACGACATAGGCGCGCTGGCCCGGCCAGTGGATCTGCGCATTGCGGAATGGCTGCGCGGCGAACACGCCGGACGCGAAAATCCCGATCAGCTGGTGCAGAGCCTGGCCGCACCGGTGGCGGCGCTGGTCCAGTCCCTGTTCGACGCCGCCCCGGCCGAACCCGGCCACTGAGCCTGCCCGCGGCGCCGCGTGTGGCGGCCGGCGCGGGGCGGGCGCTATGCTCGCGGTTTTCCCGGCGCCGCCGCAGGGCGCAGCGAGGCCAGCATGACCCACTATCCCCCTGTTTCCCTGATCGGCGTACCCACCGATATCGGCGCCGGCCACCGTGGCGCATCCATGGGGCCCGAGGCCCTGCGCGTGGCGGGCATCAGCCGTGCGCTGGAGGAACGCGGCCTCACGGTCGTGGACCGCGGCAACCTGGTCGGTCCCATGAATCCCTGGCTGCCGCCGGCCGAGGGCTATCGGCACTTGGCCGAAGTCGTGGCCTGGAACCGCAGCGTGCTCGACGCCTGCTACGCCGAGCTGGCCCTGGGCCAGCTGCCCATCATGCTCGGCGGCGACCACTGCCTGGCGATGGGCTCGATCACTGCCGCAGCACGCTGGTGCCGGGAAAAATCCAGAAAGCTGCGTGTGCTGTGGCTGGACGCCCACGCCGATTTCAACACCAGCGTGATTACGCCCTCGGGCAATATCCACGGCATGCCGGTGGCCTGCCTCTGCGGCCTGGGCCCGCGCGAACTGACTGAGCTGGGCGGCAGCGCGCCGGCGCTCAAGCCCGAGGAAATCCGCCAGATCGGCATACGCTCGGTCGATCCGGGCGAGAAGAAGCTGGTCCGCGATGTGGGCCTGGATATCTACGACATGCGCTACATCGACGAGATCGGCGTCAAGCGCGCGATGGAGGAAGCGTTGGAAGGCGTGGACGCGGATACGCATCTGCATGTGAGCTTCGACGTGGATTTCCTCGATCCGTCCATCGCCCCCGGCGTGGGCACGCGCGTACGCGGCGGCCCGAATTACCGCGAGGCGCAGCTGGTGATGGAGATGATCGCGGACACCGGCCGGGTCGGCTCGGTCGACATCGTCGAACTCAATCCGGCCTTCGACAAGCGCAACATGACGGCCAAGCTGGCGGTGGATCTGATGGAAAGCCTGTTCGGCAAGTCGACGTTGATGAGGGAATAGGGGCCGGGATTCGGAAAACGACGGCGGGGCTGCTTCGGGCAGCCCCGCTTTTTTGGGTGATGATCCGGATGAGACTCAGCGGCGCGGCGGATCCGGTACGAAGTCGTCCTGGAAGGGCTGCGGACGGTTGGGACGCGGCGGCGGCGAGTGGCGCGGCACTATGCCGCGGGCGCGCAGGTTGGCGTAGGAGTCGTAGCGCAGCGCGATCACTTCATACGGCCGGTCGCTGTCGCGCCGGAAATCGGTATAGGTCGCGCTGCTGGTCTCGCGTTCGCCGTGGCCGGTACCCAGGGATTCCTGCTTCTGCCGCGGTGCGGCTTCGGAACGCGCCATCGTATCGGCAGCGCCGGCACCGCTCGCGGCCGGCGCCGGCGGTGCACGCTTGGCTTCGCCTTCGGTATACGGCTCGGCGGCGATGCGGTCGCGGTACTGCGGCCGCGCACGCTCGCGGAACACCGCCACGCCGATCACGCCGACATTGGCCGGGCGGCCGGTGCGCGCGGCATAGGAATCGCTCAGCGTGGTGAACTCGAACGCGGCGATCTCGTTCATGTTCTTGCGCCAGCCGGCCACTTCGGTGCTCTGGTAGGGATCAAGCACATAGCCAGTCTGGGAGGTCGCCGCCGTCTCGCCGCTGATGGCGTTGACGCCGTCGACCGAAAGTACCGCCAGCACGCGCTCGCCCGTGGTATTGATCAGGCGCACCGCGTAGCGATGGCCGGGCGCGCCGGCGACGTACTGCTCGGAACGGTGCGGATAGACGCGGAGCGTGGAGCCGGATTCGCGGTCGACGATCTGAACATCGACCAGGCGGCCGGCCTGGGCCGTGCCGGCGGCGAAGATCAGCGAGCCCAGCGCAAGACACCAGTGACGCACAAGCATGGCGGTTCTCCAGGTTGGTTGCGGCCGGTCAAACGGCACCCCGCCGGCGGCGGGGTTAGCGCGTGCGATGCCGGCACCGGAGCGCCGCGGCGGCGTTCCGGTGCGGGTCAGCCTGGACTGCGGCGGCTTATTCCTCGACCAGGGTCGCGCCCGGCGCGTTGGCCGAGACCGAGGCAATACCGGCGTCGCGCGCCTTCTCGCTATCGTACATCTCGCTGTTGCCGATGACCTGGCCGTTGCCGGCCTTGAGACTGAAGTAGAACTTGCCGTTGGCGGCGGTCTTCTTCTCGAAGCGGTCCGCGTTGGGCGCGTTGGTCTTGACCGATTCCACGCCGTTGAGCGCGCCGCTCTTGTCGACATAGCCCTGGCTGGCCAGGATGATCTCGCCGTTGCCGGCCTTGAGGTTGAAGTACAGCTTGCCGCTCTTGCCGTTGAAGATCGTGAACTTGCCTGCCATGGGAAGCTCCTTGCTCGCGGTGGGTAACCCCTGTGGGCGCAAAGTATCCCGCCACACGGCCGCGCCCGCCAGATCCTGACTGTTACAAGTTCCCGCCGCATCCGTTCTTTCGCCCCGGCGCCGGGCTTGGCTTACACTGCCCGGCCCGTTTGCAGCCCTCTGGCACCATGAGCAAGACCCGCGTCCTCACCGGCATCACCACCACCGGAACCCCGCACCTGGGCAACTATGTCGGCGCGATCCGCCCGGCCATCGCCGCCAGCCGCGGTGAAAATGTGGAATCGTATTATTTCATGGCGGACTACCACGCCCTGATAAAGTGCGACGACCCGGCCCGCATCGCCCGCTCGCGCCTGGAGATCGCCGCGACCTGGCTGGCCTGCGGCCTGGATCCGGACAAGGTGTACTTCTACCGCCAGTCGGACATTCCCGAAATCCCCGAGCTGACCTGGCTGCTGACCTGCGTCACCGCCAAGGGCCTGATGAACCGCGCCCACGCCTACAAGGCCGCAGTCGACGCCAACAGCGCCGCCGGCGAGGATGCCGACGCCGGCATCACCATGGGCCTGTACAGCTATCCCATCCTGATGGCGGCCGACATCCTGATCTTCAACGCCCACCGCGTGCCGGTAGGCCGCGACCAGATCCAGCATATCGAGATGGCGCGCGACATAGCGGCACGCTTCAACCACCTGTTCGGCGCCGGCCGCGACTACTTCGTGCTGCCGGAAGTGGTGATCGAGGAAAGCGTCGCCACCCTGCCCGGCCTGGACGGCCGCAAGATGTCCAAGAGCTACGACAACACCGTGCCGCTGTTCGAGGGCGGCGCGAAGAAGCTCAAGGAAACCATCGCGCGCATCGTCACGGATTCGCGCCTGCCCGGCGAGGCCAAGGATCCGGACAGCAGCGCGCTGATGCCGATTTACCGCGCCTTCGCCGACGAAGCCGAGAGCGCCGATTTCCGCGCCGCCCTGGCCGGCGGCCTGGGCTGGGGCGAAGCCAAGCAGCGTCTGTTCGAGCGTCTGGAACGCGATATCGCACCGATGCGCGCGCGCTACGAGGAACTGATCGCACAGCCGGCGCGGATCGAGGAAATCCTGCAGGCCGGCGCGGCGCGCGCGCGCCAGCTGTCGGTGCCATTCCTGGCCCAGCTGCGCGAGGCCGTCGGCCTGCGCCGCTTCCAGGCCGGGTCCGCCGGCAAGAGTGCACGCACGGCGGCGGTCGCGGCCCGGCTGCCGCAGTTCAAGCAATACCGCGAAAACGACGGCCGCTTCTATTTCAAGCTGCTCGACGCCGAAGGCCGCCTGCTGCTGCAGAGCGAAGGCCTGGACTCGCCCAAGCAGGCCGGCCAATGCATCGCCGCGCTCAAGGCCGCCGGCGCGCTGGCGGCGGCCACGGTGGGCTACAGCCTGGGCGAAGGCGTCGCCGCGGGCGACGTGGATACCGCGCTGGCCGAACTGGCCGCTGCAGCGGAGTAGGCGCGTCTTTCGCCGCCACTGCCGCGGCAGGTCCGCTGCGATGTGCGCTGCATAAGCCACCGCGGCGGAACCGCTAGCGTCAGCCGCACAGGCCGCCGCAGGCCGGCACGATCCCGCCGCCCAGGCCGTCACACGCCCGCATGATTGTCCCGCGGCATGCCGCCGCACACCGGCGGCCTGTCGCAACGCAGGCTCAATCCCAGCGATTCAGATGCGGCCCGAATGCTTCGCGCTGGCGCCGCACCACGCAGAAGCGATGACCACTGGGCGCTTCCATCACCCACCAGCGGCCATGGCGGAACGCGATCTTCTTCGCGCCCAGCGCTTCCAGCCGTTCGGCCTCGGCCTGCACATCATCGGTTTCGATATCCAGATGTACGCGGCTTTCATGTTCCACGCGCTGCAGCAGGATGATGGGCTCGTCCTCGGCCGTCTCCAGTTCGGCGTAGCGGCCATCGCCGTCGGAATCCGGGTTGCCCACCGGCTTGCCCAGGGCGCGGCTCCAGAACGCGGTGGATTCGGCCAGGTCGTCGACCTTGCAGTCCAGTACCAAAGTACACAAACGGCTGTGATGCATGAGTGCGCTCCCGCAGTGGGCCGGTTTTCCAGCTTAGCGCAGTAGCGGGCGGAATCCGCCCGCATTCGTCCAGCGCACCGTGCGCGGCGTTTGCGCGAAACCGCGGCGCCGCCCCGCGGCACCGCAACGGTCGAGGCCGCAATGCAGCGGCATTGCTCAGGCTCCCGGCTTCGTTGCGACAGCGGTTGCAGTCGCCCGCTGCCGCATCAGCAGCGATGGACCTGGGCATTGCCCTGGGCCGCGGACGGCAGCCGGTGCGACCGCACTGCGTGGGCGCGCGTGCCAGCGCTACTGCTGCCGCAGCGGCTGGCAGCAGCGCGAGACCTGCCGCGCCGGTCCTGATACGGGCAAACGCGAAACTGATCCATTGGTTCCCCGGCGATTCCAGGGCACAGGATCATCCCGTGCGGTACAGCTTCAGCCGCAAATACCCACTTGCGCGCCGCGGCGAATGGCACCGGCACGCGCCGGGGCCCCGCGGCGATGTCCGGCGCCGTCCCGCCGGACCTTTCCTGAAAATTACGTTTCAATTTCATTCGCCGGGCCATGACCGGCCGCCTTGCGGCAGCGGCGTGGCCGCGCCGGCGCCGCCCGTTTACGGCCGCGACGCAGGCGTAGCCGGAACCGGACTGTCGCCGAACAGATCAGTGGCCAGGAATACGTCGGCGAAGCCGCCGTTGCCATCGCCGGGCACCAGGTTGGCGGCATGCGAGTCGAACAGCACGCACTCGCCGCCCGGGCACAGGCGCAGCCGTTCCGAATCGGCAAAGCTGTCTGCCCTGGTTACGCGCTGCGCCTGCTGGCTGGCGACGTCGTAGGCGAAGATGTTCTGGCGATACCGGAACGGACCGGAGTCGTCCCGCACAGTGAACGCGGCGCGGCGGCCGTCGGCGGAGAGGTCGGCCCACCCGCCGGCCGGATGCTGGCTGCTGTCGCTGATGCAGCGGCTCTGACCGCTGGCCATGTCGCGCAGCTGGAAGCCGCTATAGCCGTTGCAGAGGAACTCCGGCGCTGCCATCAGCAACAGGCTGCCGTCCTGCGACACGCCGTACAGCCTGGCGCCGGAAGGCAGCTGGGCGCCCGCGTTGTCCAGGCTGATGCGCTGCAGACTGGCGCTGGCGCGATTGAAGGCGAAAATGTCGTCCACATAGTTGGTGTCGCCGGCAACCAGGTTATTGGAGCAGTCGCTGAAATACACCGTGCGCGCATCCCCGCTGAGGCGCGCCGCGGACACGCGGCAGTCCGCCACGCCGCCCTGCAGCGCACGATTGACCAGTACCGGCACGCCGCTGTCCACATCGCGCACGAACAGGCCGCCCGCCGCCGGCAAGGTGCCGCCGCCCAGGTTGGCCGCACTGGACAGGAACAGCACCGTGGCACCGTCCGCCGAAGCATCCAGCAGGCTGCAGTCCGCTGCGCAGGGCGCGCCGGCCGCGTCGCGGCTGGCCAGCTGCAGCTGGCGGCTGGCAAGGTGGTAGCGATAGACCTGCACCTTGCCGTTGGCCGCGGGCAGCAGATCGCCGCAGCTCTGGAACAGCACGGTCTGGCCGTCCGGCGTGATCTGCGGCGCCGCGCTGGCGCAGTACGCCTCGTTGCCGGCGCTGTCGAGACTCAGGCGCGTCGTCGTCGCGGTCAGCCGGTCGCGCAGGAACACGTCGGCGACGCCATTGTAGTCGCCGACGACCAGGTTGCTGGCTTCGGAGCTGAACACCACGTAGCGGCCGTCGGCGCTGGCGGCGCCGGCGCGGCTGTGGTTGTTCGCCGCCGCGACCGGCGTGCGGCTGTACGGACGGCTCACCCGCTCGACGCCGTCCCGGCCCACGTTGCTGTAGAAGATGTCGCTGAGGCCGTTGTGGTCATCGCGCGTGATGCCCTGGTCGTAGCTCTGGCAATAGAGGCTGCGCCTGTTGCCGGCGAGCGTGCAGCCCGCCACCTGGTCGGCCGGATCGAATGCGCCGGGACGCAGCTTGATCACGCTGACCTCGCCGCTGCCGATATCGCGCAGGTAGTTGCGCAGCTTGCCCGGGCCGACGCCGGCGACCAGTCCCCCAGCCGCCGAATCCAGCAGCAGCATGTCGCCGTCGCCGGACAGCCCAAGCACACGCGCGCCGCCCGGCAGCAGCGGGGAGATCGGGCTGCGCGTCACACGCTCGGTGGTGCGCAGCATGCGGTCGTAGCGGTAGCCGTCTACGGCCAAATTGGTGTCGGCGGGGTCCAGCGCGGATGCGCTGTTGAACACCACGTAGCGGCCGTCGCTGGAAAACGCCCGGCCTGCCGGCAGTTCGTGCCCGCCGGTGATGACCGCGCCGGCATAAGAGCGATTGACCGCCTCCAGGGTATCAAGCTCCATGTCGCGCAACAGCAGATTGCCCGGCCAGGGCGATTCTTCCAGCATGCCGAAGGCTTCGCTGGTGAACAGGACGTAGCGGCCGTCGTCGGACAGCTGCGCCCAGTAATTGAAGCCCACGGCGGACTCGCCGCGCTCAGTCAGCGAAACCAGTTCCGTCTTGCCGCTGGCCCGCTCGACGCGATAGACGTCGGTATAACGGTTGGTATCGGCGGGAACCAGCGCATCGTCCGTGGAAAACACGATAAAGCGGCCGTCGGCGCTGATCTGCGCACCGTCGGCGCCGCCGGGAGTGCGCGCCACCACGGTCGTAGTGCCGGCCTGGCGGTCGCGCAGATAGACATGGGGCGCGCCGCTGTCCACGCCGGGCACGAGATTGGTCGCGTAGGACTGGAACACCACGTAGCGCCCGTCGTCGGACAGACCGGCGCCCACCAGCCCACCTTCGGCATTGGCCTGTTCGCCCGAGCTGCTTACATTCACGCGCTCGTTGCTGCCGCTCAGGTGGTCGTGGATGAACAGGTCGTTGAGGCCGTTGCTGTCGCCGGCAACCAGATTGCTGGCCGCGGAAAAGAACAGCGTGTAGCGGCCGTCGTGGGTGACGGCGAAAGCGCTGGCGCTGCCTCCGTCCGCATCGATCGGCGCCGCAATGGCGGTGCGGTTGACCACTTCCAGCGTGGCCGCCTGCGCCGCCGGCAAGGCCAGCTGCAGGCAGATGGCGCTCGCCAGTATTCCCGATTTCAGATTTCGCATGTCGCATTCTTCTTGTAGCCCTGGTCATCCAGGGACGCGAAGAATGCGCAGCGGCAATGTGGCGGGCGTCAACAGGATGTTATACAGGTATGCGAATGCGCGTCCGCTACAATTCCCGGCGAGATCGGCAACAACGCGCGTGACGAAAGATTGCCGCTCCTGTTGAAAAACCGTGACAGTCTTTGCCGCGGGATTCCGTGCAGGCGGCGCCGCGCGAGCGCGCGGCGCCGCCTGCGCTCAGCTGGCCAGGGCCAGGTCGTCCAGCAGGGCCTTGAGGAAGCGCGCGGCCTCGCCGCCGGTGGCGGCGCGGTGATCGAAGGTCAGCGACAGCGGCATCAGGCGGTGCGTCTCCACGCCGCCCATCACCGGCACCAGCTCGTGGCGCAGCTTGCCCGCGGCGACGATGGCGACGCAGGGCGGCACCACCACCGGCGTGGCGTAGCGGCCGGCGAACACGCCGAAGTTGGAAAGGGAAATCGTATACCCTTTCAGTTCTTCCGCCGGAATGCTGCGGTTGCGCACCGCGTCGCGCAGGCGGTTGATGGCCTGGCGCAGGCCGGCCGCATCCAGCACGTCGGCATTGCGCAGGGCCGGCACGAACAGGCCGTCCTCGGTGTCCACGGCGATGCCCACGTCCACATGCGGATGCAGGGTACGGCTGAGATTGTCGCCGTCGAACCAGGCATTCAGCGCCGGCACCGCCTTGCACGCGCGCACCAGGGCGCGGATCAGGCGCACGGTGATGTCGTTGCCCGGCAGCCAGGCATGCAGGTCGGCGTCGTCGCAGAGCGTGGTCGGCACCACCTTGGCATGGGCCTCGGCCATGACTCGCGCCATGTTGCGGCGCACGCCCTTGAGCTGTTCGGGTTGGCCCAACGCCGGCGGCGCACTCGGCGGCGCGGTGCGCATGGGCTGGCCGGAGGCGGATACCGCCGTGCGCTGCGGCGCCGCGACGGGCGCCGGCGCTGCGGCCAGCGGCGCCGGCTGGGCCGCCGCGGGCGCGGCGGCGGCGGCCGGACGCGCCGTGCCCCTGGCCGCTGCATCCTTCACGTCGTTCATGGTGACCACGCCGCCGGCACCGCTGGGCGCGACGCGGGAAAGATCCACGCCGAGCTTCTTCGCCAGCGCGCGCACTGCCGGCATGGCCTTGACGCCGCCGACCGACACGGCCTGCTCGGCCACGACGCGGTCGCTGGCTTCCATCGCGCCGACCACGGTACCGGCGTCCTCGCGCGGCTTGGGCTGGTTGGTCCTGATCTCGCCGCCCTCGTCGGAGGCGATCACTTTCTGCGCAGTACCGGCCGGCGTAGGCTCGCCCGCGCCCTTGGGCAGGGCCGGCTCCGGCGCGCGCGCGGCATGGCCGTGGTGATGGCCGGTGTCCTGCGCCTCGGCGCGCTGCGGCAGGCTGGGATCCAGTTCAATATCGACCAGGGCCGCGCCGGTGATGATCACGTCGCCGTTGGCGCCGTAGAGCTTCACCACCTTGCCCGAGAACGGCGACGGCACTTCCACCACGGCCTTGGCGGTTTCCATCGACACCAGCGGCGCGTCCAGGCGCACCACCTCGCCTTCCTTCACCGCCCATTCCACGATCGTCGCGTCGGGCAGACCTTCGCCGAGATCGGGCAGGAAAAATGTCTTGATGCTGCTCATGCGTCGCCTCGTTCCTGTTCGATAGACAGATCGCGCGCCGGCAGCCAGCCCTGCTCGCCGCGCTCGTTCTCAACCCACCACCAGCCGCCGGCCTGCTCGATCAGGCGCACCGTCTCGCCGGCGGCCGCATCGAGTTCCTGCGCGCTGTAGTCGCGCACGGCGATGACGCTGCCGCGGTCGCCTTCCAGATAGTCCTGATGCACCCAGCCGCTGCGGCCGGCCGCGTCGGTGGCCCAGAGGTATTGCGGCCACTCCGTATCGCGCTGCGCCGCCTGCACCGTTTCGCCGCGGGCGAAGCGCACCGGGTCGTGATACTGCGTGCGGTAGTCGCGAAGCAGCCGCGCGTACATGGCTCAGCCCGCGGCCAGGGTGCGCTTGGCCGCCGCGACGATGCGTTCCACGCTGGGCAGGTATTTCATCTCCAGGCGGAACAGCGGGATATGCGTGTCGTAGCCGGTGACGCGCTCCACCGGCGCGACCAGGTCGTACATGGCGTGCTCGGCCAGGCGCGCGGCAACCTCGGCGCCGAAGCCCGCGGTGCGCGGCGCCTCGTGCACGATCACGCAGCGGCCGGTCTTCTTCACCGATTCGTGGATGGTGTCGAAATCCAGCGGCTTGAGCGTGGCCACGTCGATGACTTCGGCGCTGATACCTTCCTTCGCCAGCGCATCGGCGGCTTCCAGCGTCTCCTTGACCTGGGCGCCCCAGGTGACCAGGGTCACGTCGGAACCGTCGCGCAGCACGAAGCACACGTCCAGCGGCAGCGCCTCGCCGTCGTCGGCGACTTCTTCCTTGTACTGGCGGTAGATGCGCTTGGGCTCGAAGAAGATGACCGGATCCGGGTCGCGGATCGCCGCCAGCAGCATGCCGTAGGCGCGCGACGGCGAGGACGGCATGACCACGCGCAGCCCCGGCACATTGGTAAAGATGGATTCATTCGCTTCCGAATGATGTTCCGGCGCGCGGATGCCGCCGCCCCAGGGCACGCGCAGCACCAGCGGACAGGTCAGGCGGCCGCGCGTGCGCGTGCGGAAGCGCGCCGCGTGGCAAATGATGTGATCGACCATTGGATAGACGAAGCCATCGAACTGGGCCTCGGCGATGGGCTTCATACCCTGCGCCGCCATGCCCACGGCGATGCCGGCGATGGTGGTCTCGTCCAGCGGCGTATCCAGCACGCGCACCGGCCCGAACTTCTCGCTCAGCCCCGCGGTGGCGCGGAACACGCCGCCGTTGACGCCGACGTCCTCGCCGAGCACGACGACGGAGGGATCCCTGGCCATTTCATGGGCCATGGCCATGGTCAGGGCTTCGATCAGGGTGATTTGCGCCATACGAAACTCCAGAATTGGTTTCTTCCACTTTGCGACAGCGCAGAAGCGTTCTTCCCCTCTCCCCCGCGCAAGCGCGGGGGAGAAGGCTTCAAGCACTTTTCAGCGTTTTTCCAGCGCGAGCACCTGCGCCCTCTGTTCCTGCAGATCCACCGGCAGCTCCGCATAGACGAAATCGAACATCGCCTCCACCGGCTGCACCTTGGTTTCGAGGTAGGCGTTCACCTCGATATCGACGATGCGCTCGCACTCGGCCTTCCAGGCTTCCTCGTGCTTGTCGCTCCAGGCCTTCTGCGCCAGCAGGTAGTTGCGCAGGCGCTTGAGCGGCTCGCGTTCCCAGGCAGCCTTCACTTCGCCGTCGGGGCGATAGCGGCGCGCGTCGTCGGCGGTGGTGTGGTCGGAAAGACGATAGGTGACGGCCTCGATCACCATGCCGCCGTGGCCGTGGCGGGCGCGTTTGATGGCGTAGTCCATCGCGGTGCGCATGGCGATGAGATCGTTGCCATCCACCTGCAGGCATTCCAGGCCGGCGGCGATGCCCTTCTGCGCCAGGGTCTTGGCGCCGGTCTGGGCGCTGCGCGGCACCGAGATCGCCCACTGGTTGTTCACGATCACGCTGACATAGGGCAAGGTCTGCGCGCCAGCCATGTTGATGGCGGAATAGAAATCGGCCTTGGACGAGCCGCCGTCGCCGACCACGCTGACCGCTACGCGCGGCTCCTTGCGGATCTTGAACGCCATGGCCGCGCCGGCAGCGTGCAGGCATTGCGTGGCGATGGGCACGCACCAGGGAAAATCGTGCGCGGGGCCGGAGAAATCATTGCCGCGCTCGTCGCCGCCCCAGTACATCAGCACTTCGCGCGGCTTCACCCCGCGCACGAACTGGGCGCCGTACTCGCGGTACATGGGCGCGAACACATCATCGATGTGCATGGCCGAGCCTATGGCCACGTGGGCCGCCTCGTGGCCCAGGCAGGAAGCGTAGGTGCCCAGCTTGCCAGTGCGCTGCAGGGCGACGGCCTTGCTGTCGAACACGCGCACGAAGCTCATGGTCTTGTACAGCTCGACCAGCTGCTTGGGATCGCGGGCAAACTCGGGCAGGTCGTTGCGGACCAGCTTGCCTTCCGGGTCGAGGTATTGCAGGTATTCGATTTCAAAACTGGCGGCGATGGACATGAAGCCTCCGCAGAGTGGCGCAAACGGGTGCAGACGGCGGGACGCCCGGCCATGGCGACGGCTGCCGGGCGCCGGTGACCGGGGCGTGCGCAGATCCAGTGCTGCGGCGGACCGCCCGGTCGAAAGGCCGCCTTGATAGCAAGGCCATGGCGGCGAGGCAAGATCGGGCGCAGCAATTCGCCGCCGCCTTTTCCCGCGTGCCGGCTTGGCATGATAGCCGGCGCCGTGGTTACGATGACGTATGCTTGTCCGGATTACTTTTGGACCGACCGCCCGTGACCGACACCAACAAGCGCGAACTCGAAGCCGGCATCACCACGGATCTCAAGGACCGGATCAGCTACGGCGGCTACCTGCAGCTGGATACGCTGCTCGCGGCCCAGCTGCCGCTGTCGCAGCCGCAGCACCACGACGAGCTGCTGTTCATCATCCAGCACCAGACCTCGGAATTGTGGATGAAGCTCATCATCCACGAACTGCGCGCGGCCATCGCGCACCTGGCCGTGGACGACATCGACCCGTGCCTGAAGATCCTCGCCCGGGTCAAGCAGATCCAGCGCCAGCTGTTCGAGCAATGGGCCGTGCTGGAAACGCTGACGCCGTCGGAATACCTGGAATTCCGCCATGTGCTGGGCCCTGCGTCCGGCTTCCAGTCGCATCAGTACCGCACCATCGAATTCCTGCTCGGCAACAAGAACGCCGACATGATCGCCGTGTTCGCGCACGCGCCGGCGCTGCAGGAACAACTGCGCGAAGTGCTGCACGCGCCCAGCCTGTACGACGAATTCCTGCGCCATCTGGCGCGCCAGGGCCATGCGGTGCCGGCGGCGGCGGTACAGCGCGACTGGTCCCAGCCCTACGAGCGCCATGCGGAACTGATCGGGGTGTTCCGCCGCATCTACGAGAATACGGACCAGTACTGGTCGGCCTACCACCTCTGCGAGCAGTTCGTCGATCTGGAAGAAAGCTTCCAGCTCTGGCGTTTCCGCCATATGAAGACGGTGGAACGCATCATCGGCTTCCGCCGCGGCACCGGCGGATCTTCCGGCGTGGCCTTCCTCAAACGCGCGTTGGAGCTGACGTTTTTCCCGGAGCTGTTCGAGGTGCGCAGCGTGATTGGCACCTGAAACCCACGCCCAGGCGGCCCCTGGGGAAAAATGATGCAGCGCAGCACCGCCCGGGTTTGACTTGGGCGGGTCGCAGCGGGTAAAGCTTGGCGTTCGGCCCGCCGCCCAGGCGGAGCTTCCTACCCGTTTCCATTCCAACCAGCAGGGGATTTGCCGCATGAGCGGTACTGCCAATACGACCGCGTCCAGCGCGCTGCCCGAATTTCCACAAAAGATGGGCCATCCACGTCCGTTGTGGATGCTGTTCATGACCGAGTTCTGGGAACGCTTTGCGTTCTACGGCATCCGCTGGGCCCTGGTGCTGTATATCGTGGCCCAGTTCCACGGCGGCGACGCCGCCGGCGAGGCCGCGGCCAACCGCACCTACGGCGCCTACCTCGCCCTGGTCTACGCCGCCGCAATCTTCGGCGGCTACGTCGCCGACCGCATCCTGGGCTATCAGCGATCCATCCTGCTCGGCGCGGCGATCATGGCCTCCGGTCTGTTCATGATCGCACTGCCCAACGAAGAGATCTTCAAGCTCGGCCTGGCCACGATCATCGTCGGCAACGGCCTGTTCAAGCCGAACATTTCCACCATGGTCGGCAAGCTCTACGCCACCGGCGACGAACGCCGCGATTCGGGCTTCACCATCTTCTACATGGGCATCAATCTGGGCGCCATGGTCGCGCCGCTGTTCACCCAGTGGCTGGCCAAGAAGATCTTCGGCAGTGAAACCCTGCCGGACTACAAGATGGTCTTCATCGCCGCCGGCGTGGGCATGCTGATCAGCCTGGTGTGGTTCTGGTTCGGCCGCCGCCAGTTGCAGGGCATAGGCCGTCCGCCGGAAAACAGCGCGGACCGCAGCAAGGTGCTGTATGTGTTCGGCGGCGCCCTGGCGGCGATCCCCGTGATGTATTTCCTGCTCGCCATGGGCGCGCTGGCGCTGCAGATCGTGCTGTTCATCATGTTCTTCGGCCTGTGCGCGCTGATCATCGTCGAAGGCTTCCGCGAAGGCCCGGTGCAGCGTGACCGCGCGTTCGCCATGCTGATCATCTTCCTGTTCAACATCCTGTTCTGGATGTTCTTCGAGCAGGCCGGCAGCTCCTTCACCTTCCTGGCCGACAAGATCGTCGACCGCAACATCTTCAACGGCGGCACCGGCGGCGTGGCCGACCTGGTCTATGCTCTCAGCGGCGAACGCGTGTTCCCGACTTCCTGGTTCCAGTCGATCAACTCCATCGCCATCATCACCCTGGCACCCCTGATCGCCTGGATCTGGGTTGCCATGCGCGGCGCCAATCCCTCCATTCCGCGCAAGTTCGGCCTGGGCCTGATCTTCAACGGCCTGGCCTTCCTGCTGCTGATGTATGCCTTGTCCAAGCTGATCAGCCCGGCCGGCCTGATCCCGTTCTGGACCCTGTTCGCGGTCTACTGGATCCAGTCCATCGGCGAGCTGTGCCTGTCGCCGATCGGCCTGTCCATGGTGACCAAGCTGGCGCCGCTGCGCCTGGTCGGCTTCGGCATGGGCGGCTGGTTCCTCTCCACCGGCATCGGCAACAACCTGTCAGGCATCTTCGCCGGCGCCGTCAGCGGCGAGGGCGGCATGACCGTGGCATCGGCCCTGTCGGGCTACCAGTTCGGCTTCTGGGCGCTGGTGCTCCCGGGCGCGCTGCTGTTCCTGATCGCGCCGCTGATCAGCAAGCTCATGCACGGCGTGAAGTAGCGCCCGCGCTTTTTTAAAATTGCACAATCCACCACGGCCCGGTCATCCCGGGCCGTGGCGTTTGCGAGGAACCGAAAACCATGACTGCCACGGATACCACCCGCGACGCCTTCCAGCCGCCGCCGCCCGGCGAATTCCTGGGCCATCCGCGCCCGTTGTGGATGCTGTTCGGGGCCGAGTTCTGGGAACGGTTTGCCTACTACGGCATGCGCGCCTTCCTGGTGACCTATGTCGCCGTCGCATTCTTCAACCACCTGCCGGCCGGCCAGGACCGCGCCGCCGCCAGCCTGACCTTCGGCGCCTATACCGCGCTGATCTATGCGACCGGCCTGTTCGGCGGCTTCGTGGCGGACCGCTATCTGGGCTTCCGTCCTTCCATCATGCTCGGCGGCCTGTTCATGGCGCTGGGCCTGTTCCTGCTGCTGTCGCAGGAACTGCACTGGTTCCTGCTCGGCCTGGCCACCACCATCGTCGGCAACGGCCTGTTCAAGCCGAATATCTCCGCCATGGTCGGCAAGATCTACGCGCCCGGCGACGTGCGGCGCGACTCGGGCTTCACCATCTTCTACATGGGCATCAATGCCGGCGGCGCGCTGGCGCCGTTCATCTGCGGCGCCGTCATCGGCAGGCTGTACGGCCAGCGCTGGGGCTTCTTCGCCGCGGGCGTGGGCATGATCTTCGGGCTGATGATGTTCCACTGGCTGCGCGGCTGGCTGGGCCACATCGGCGCGGCGCCGGTGCGCACACAGCGGCTCAGGCGCGCGGTCATCGTCACCCTGGGCTGCATCGCCTGCATTCCGGTCGCGTACTTCCTGCTGAGCAAGCCGGATGTCGTGGGCTATGTGCTGATGCTGATGTTCTTCGCGCTGACCGTCTATTTCCTCGGCAGCAGCCTGCGCAGCGGCGACCGCATCCAGTTCCACCGCTACTGCGCGATGCTGCTGCTGTTCCTGGCCAAGATCCTGTTCTGGGGCATGTTCGAGCAGGCCGGTTCCAGCCTGAACTTCTTCGCCAAGGACCACGTCGATTCGCCCTTCGACTACACCCTGTTCCAGTCCTTCAACCCGGCCATCATCATCATCACGGCGCCGATGTTCGCCTGGCTGTGGCCGTATCTGGAGAAGAGCAACCTGAATCCGTCGGTGCCGGGCAAGTTCGCCATCGCGCTGATCCTGGTCGCGCTGGGCTTCACCGTGCTGGTGCTCAGCATCACGTATCTGGCCAACGACAGCGGCCGCATTCCGTGGCTGATGCTGGCGCTGGTGTATCTGCTCAACACCATGGGCGAGCTGTGCCTGTCGCCGATCGGACTGTCCATGGTGTCCAAGCTGGCCGCGCCCAAGGAAACGGGCATGGCCATGGGCGCCTGGTTCCTCTGCTCGGCAATGGGCAACTGGGTGGCCGGCAAGACGGCTTCTATCGCGGTGGCGGCCAATACCGGTATCGAGGGGTATCTGGGTACTTACACCTTCATCATCTACGCGGGGCTGGCCATGGGTGTCGCGTATCTGGTGTTTGCCCGGGGCATCAACCGGCTGATGCATGGGGTGAAGTGAGGCGCTGATTCACCGCCGCGCAACCGGCCGGTCCGGGAACGCGGGTGCGGCATGCGCCGCGGAGCCGGGAACGGCCCGCCCGCTGCCCCGCCACTGCGCCGGCCCCGATTCGCGGGCCGGCCTCGGCCTCGGGCAGAATGGGCGCATCGTCACGGAGCCTGCCATGCCTACTGCCCTGCTCAGCCAGCTCTATCCGCAGCATCTCGCCACTTTGCAGCATCAGGCCGGCATCGCGCTGGAGCGCGGCGGCTATGACCATCTGCTGATCGCCGCGGGCCAGCTGCATTACCAGTTTCTCGACGACCTGCCCTACCCCTTCCAGGTCAATCCGCATTTCAAGCACTGGCTGCCGGTGACGCGGGCACCGGGATCGTGGCTGGTCATCACGCCGGGGCAGCGGCCGCGGCTGATCTATCTGCAGCCCTACGACTACTGGCATGTGGTGCCGGAGGCGCCGGCGGGCTACTGGGTGGAGCATTTCGACATCGTCATCGTGCGCGAGGCGCGCGAGGCGGCCGGGCATCTGCCGCCGGACAGCAAGCGCTGCGCCATCATCGGCGAAGCCAGCGCAGGGATAGACACGCATGTGCCGAACAATCCCGAGGCAGTGCTGAACTACCTGCATTTCCAGCGCGCCTGGAAGACCGAATACGAGCTGGCCATGATGCGCGTGGCCTCGCACCTGGGCGCGCGCGCGCACCGGGCGGCCGAGGCGGCGTTCCGCGCGGGCGCGTCGGAATACGGCATACAGATGGCGTATCTGGCCGCGGCGCGGGAGACCGAGAACGAACTGCCCTACAGCAACATCGTCTGCCTCAACGAGCATGGCGCGGTGCTGCACTACACCAACCTGGAACGCAATCCGCCGCTGCAGTCGCATTCGCTGCTGATCGATGCCGGCGCCAGCTTCCACGGCTATGCGGCCGACATCACGCGCACCTATGCGGGTGCGCAGGCGGCCGAATTCCAGCAGCTGGTCGATGCGGTCGACGCGGCCCAGCGCGGCTTCTGCGCGCGGGTGCGTCCGGGCCAGAGCTATCCGGAGCTGCACGTGCACGCCCACCATGTGCTGGCCGGCATCCTGCGCGAACACGGCTTCATCCGCATGAGCGCCGAAAGCGCGGTCGAATCCGGTGTTTCCAGCGTGTTCTTCCCGCACGGCCTGGGGCATTACATCGGCCTGCAGGTGCACGATATCGGCGGATTCCAGCAGTCCGACGCCGGCGGCACCCTGCCCCGGCCCGCCGGCCATCCCTATCTGCGCCTCACCCGCACCATCGAGGCCAACCAGGTGATGACCATAGAACCCGGCCTGTATTTCATCGACCTGCTGCTGGCCGAACTGCGCAACCGGCCCGAGGCGGGCGATGTGAACTGGGACAAGGTGGATGCGTTCCGCCGCTACGGCGGCATCCGCATCGAGGACGACGTGGCCTGCACCGCGGACGCCCCCGAGAACCTCACCCGCGACGCCTTTGCCGCGCTGAACTGAGCCGCGGCTGATCATGGCGGCCGCGCTTTTACGGAATGCATCGCGATCCCCGGCAGGAAACCCGCATGAGAGAGAAAGTCCGCAGCTTCGACCGCAGCAGCGCCGTGAACCGGCAGCGCCGCGCGCTGGAGAAGCTGGCTTCGCCGCGCCTGTCCATGGGCCTGATCGCGGCGCTGACCGCCGCATCCGGCCTGTTCGCCTCCTGGCTGCTGCTCCAATGCGGCCTGCTGGCCATGTGGCTGCGCTATCCCGCCGCGGTGGTGCTGTCCTACGGCGCATTCCTGTTCCTGCTGTGGTGCTGGCTGCAGATGCAGAAACAGCAGGACCCCGACGCCGGCGAGCTGGCCGACATCGGCTATGACCTGGGCGACACGGTATCCCGTTCCGGCGGCAGCAGTCCCAACCTGGCCAACGACAGCAGCGGCATAGACCTGCCCGACATCGGCGACGGCGAGGGCGCGCTGATCGGCATTGTCATCGTGGGGCTGCTCGCGCTGGGGGCGGCCCTGCTCGCGGCGTTCTCCATCATCAGTCTTGCGCCGGTGCTGCTGGCGGAACTGCTGGTCGATGTGGCCCTGGCCGCCGGCCTCTACCGCCACGTGCGCAAGCTGGACCGCGACAGCCACTGGCTGGGCACCGCATTGCGGCATACCGCCTGGCGCTTCGGCGCGGTCGCGCTGGTCGCCGCGCTGGCCGGGCTGCTGCTGGCCTGGCTTGCTCCCGGCGCGGTCTCGCTGGGCGACCTGCTGCACTGAAGCCGGCCGCATCATGGACGAGCAGCCGCCCATCACCGACCTGCTGCTGCGCTGGCGCAGCGGCCAGAGCGAGGCCGCCGGCGCGCTGATGCGCGCGGTCTATCCGCTGCTGCGCGAACTGGCCCAGGCGCGCCTGCGCCGGCAGGTGCAGAGCATCACCCTGCAGGCCACAGAACTGGCCAACGAAGCCTATGCGCGCCTGCACGACGTGCGCGAAACCGACTGGCAGAGCCGGGCGCATTTCTTCGCCTTTTCCGCACGCATCATCCGCGGCCTCGCGGTGGACCACGTGCGCGCACGCGAGGCGGAAAAGCGCGGCGGCGACAGCGTGCTGCTGCCGCTGGAAGACGCCGAGCACGAAGCCTTCGCCGGCGGCGGCCTGGATGTGCTGGCCGTGGACCAGGCGCTGGACGAGCTGGAAAAGGAAGATCCGGTGCTGGCGCGCATCGTCGAGCTGAAATTCTTCTCCGGCCTCAGCACCGACGAGATCGCCGAAGCCTGCGTCATTTCCCGCGCCAGCGTGGTGCGGCGCTGGCGCTATGCGCGCGCCTGGCTGGCGGCGCGGATCAAGCCTGCATGAGCACGCCGTCGGCGGCCCTGCTGCAGGAATGGTTTGAACGCCTGGCAGACCTTCCGGCGCCGGAGCGCAGCGAGCAGCTCGCCGTGCTCGCTGCCGCCGATGCGCAGCTGGCGCAGCAGCTCGAAGAACTGCTCGCCGCCGACAGCGCCCTCGCCGACACGCCGACCGAGCCGCTGCTGCCGGAACTGGCCCTGCTGCGCCGCGCCACCACGTTTTCCTGGGAAGGGCGCAAGGTCGGCGAATACCGCGTGCTGGATGCGCTGGGCAGCGGCGGCATGGGCACGGTATACAAGGCGCAAAGTATCGAAAACGGCGGCCTTGTCGCGATCAAGTTCCTGCGCGAGGACCGCGACGACGACGCGCTGCGCCGGCGCTTCGCGCTGGAACGCCAGGTGCTGGAAACCCTGCGCCATCCCGGCATCGCCCGCCTGCTTGGCGGCGGCGAATACGCCGACGGCACGCCGTATGTGGTGATGGAGCTGGTCGAAGGCGACAACCTGCTCGCCTACGCGGAAAAGCAGCGCCTGGACCTGGGCCAGCGCGTGGAACTGCTGCTCAAGGTCTGCGCCGCGGTCACCCACGCCCATTCGCGCCAGGTGATCCACCGCGACATCAAGAACAGCAACATCCTGGTCACTGCCCAGGGCCAGCCCAAGCTGCTGGACTTCGGCATAGCCAAGCCGCTGCAGGCTCAGTTCGGCCTGCAGCATCTGGAACTCACGGCAACGGCGCAGCGCTTCTTCTCCGCCTCCAGCGCCGCGCCGGAACAGCTGACCGGCGCGCCGACCGGCGCCGCCTGCGACGTCTACGCGCTGGGTGCACTGCTTTACGAGCTGCTTTGCGGCGAAAGCCCGCTGCCGCTGCAGGGGCTGAGCGCAGGGCAGATCGAGACGGCCATACTCAGGACCGTGCCGCAGCCGCCGTCGGCGCGGGTCGCGGCGCTGGCGCCGGGGCTGGCCAATGCGCGCGCGCGCCAGCGCGGGCTGGCCGACCGCGCGGCGCTGATCGACGCCCTGCGCGGCGAACTGGACCGCATCGCCACCACCGCGCTGCGGAAGCAGCCCGCCCAGCGCCAGGCTTCGGTCGCGGCCCTGGCCAAGGAACTGCGCGCGGTACGCGACGGCCGCGCCCATCTGCCGGCCTGGCGCGCCGCGCTGGAGCGCCTGCGGCCGCACCGCACCCCGTTGCTGGCCGCGGGCGCGGCCGTCGCCGTGGTGGCGGCGCTGGCGCTGTGGAACGCCCTGCGGCCGGCGCTCCCGCCGGCGGCCGATACAGCGGCCACGGCCGAACCGGCCGTCGAAGCCGCGGCCGTCGCCGCGGCCGAGACACCGCCGCTGCAGCGGGCCGAAATCCAGCTCGCCCTGGCCCAGACCGAGCTGGAACGCGGCGGCGCCGCGGCCGCACTGAACCACCTGCAGCAGTCCGAAGCGCTGCTGGGCG
The DNA here is from genome assembly GCF_024437735.1 of Tahibacter harae. Classification (GTDB taxonomy): domain Bacteria; phylum Pseudomonadota; class Gammaproteobacteria; order Xanthomonadales; family Rhodanobacteraceae; genus Tahibacter; species Tahibacter harae. Next base: position 97,490 of record NZ_JANFQO010000023.1, read on the forward strand.
ACGACGAAGCCAGCCGCGACCTGCACATGCGCCTGCTGTTGCTGCGCGCGGCCGCAGCCACCCAGGACGCCGATTTCCCGGCCGCGGCCGCGGCACTGGCCGCCGCCGACCAGCTGGCACCATCGCCGGCCGAGCGAAGCCGCATCGCCGCGCGCCGCGCCCAGCTGCTGCTGGCGCGCGGCCGCGATGACGAAGCCGCCGAGCTGCTGCGCGAAAACGCCGCCGAAACCCTGCCGCGCCTGGCCGGCGACGATGCACTGGCCGCGCAGATCCGCAGCCAGCTCGCCGGGCTGGAATCCGCCCCGGAAGGCGCGGCCGACGGCGCCGGGCGCGCCGGCCGCCTGGAAGCCCTGGCCGCCAGCCTGCAGCGCGCCTACGGCGGCGGCGGCGGCGCGCTCGCGGCATCGTCCGCGCGTGCGGTGCCGCCGGCCGCGGCG
>NZ_JANFQO010000024.1 GCF_024437735.1 Tahibacter harae
TCGGGATTCGGGATTCGGGATTCGGGATTCGGGATTCGGGATTCGGGATTCGGGATTCGGGATTCGGGATTCGGGATTCGGGATTCGGGATTCGCAGGGAGTGTGCGGCGGAATCCGGGGTTTTTGGCAAGTGACAATTGCCCGATTTCTTCGAGAAAAAGCGGAAGGCTCCCTCTCCCCCAGGCAAGCTTGGGGAAGAGAGCTGGGGTGAGGGGGCGACGATCAATGCCCCTCGCCGTTGGATTTTCGCAAAAATCTTCAACACGCGAAGAGCCGGCGAAAACCGGAATTCCTCGCGACTGAAGCGCCGCCCCCAACCCTCTCCCCAAGCGCGTTCGCGCTTGGGGAGAGGGCTTCCAGGCCTGCAGCAATCCCGCAGCCCATAGCCCGCAATCCACAACGCATCTTTCCCCCAACCCCGAAACCAGCGCGATTGTTTCCCCCACACAGCTACGCTGTTCACGCCAGCCGGCTTGGCACAAAGCATCGCAGCAACCATCTTGCGCGGATGAGTCCACCGGAGCCGTCCATGAACACCGTAGCCCCCACGCCCCGCACCATCATCAAGACCGTACGCGGCATGCCCGCCAGCGACGGCGCCGGCGTCAAGCTCAACCGCGTGATCGGCCAGCCCGCGCTGGACATGCTGGATCCCTTCCTGATGCTGGACGAATTCCGCTCCGACCAGCCCGGCGACTACCTGGCCGGCTTCCCCGACCATCCGCACCGCGGTTTCGAGACCGTCACCTACATGCTCGCCGGCAACATGCGCCATGGCGACAACCAGGGCAATACCGGCCGCCTGCGCGCCGGCAGCGTGCAGTGGATGACGGCCGGTCGCGGCATCGTGCATTCGGAGATGCCGGAGCAGGAAGACGGCCTGATGTGGGGCTTCCAGCTGTGGGTGAATCTGCCGGGCAAGGACAAGATGTGCGCGCCGCGCTACCAGGACATCGCGCCGGAACAAGTGCCGCGCCTGCAGCCGGCGGACGGCGTGGAACTGCGCCTGCTCACCGGCCGCATCGGCGATGTGGCCGGCCCGGTCACCGATGTCGCGACGGCGCCTCTGTACGTCGATGTGCGCCTGCAGGCCGGCGCGCAGTGGACCGCCGATGTGCCGGCGACGCACAACGCCTTCGTCTACGTCTACGAAGGCGAGGCCACGATCGGCAGCGATGCTTCGGCACGCAGGCTGGCACGCGGCGAGCTGGGCGTGCTTGGCCAGGGCGACAGCGTGACGCTCGCCGCCGGCGGTGCCGCGACGAAACTGATTCTCGTCGCCGGCAAGCCGCTGAACGAGCCGGTGGCGAAATACGGCCCCTTCGTCATGAATACGCAGGAGCAGATCATGACGGCAATCCGCGATTTCCAGGCCGGGCGGTTCTGATACCACCGCAGCCGAGCTGTCCTGACCGGGCCGGCGCGGCGGCGAACCGGATATGCCGGCGGCACTCCAGGCTATGACGCTTCACACTGCCTCAGCCTGCGGGTGCCGTCCTGCTGCAGCACCGACCGCACCCTCTGCACCAATCGGGTGCACCTCGATTTTGAGTTGACCGGGCGCGTACTGGATCCCGTCGCCAGTGACGGACAGGGCGGAGGGTTGCGCCGGATAGCTTGAAATTTTCCTGATTCTTTCGCCGCAAACGAAGAAGGGGCCACAGCCCCTTCCTCGTTCCCCCATCGCTCCGATTGATTACGGCGCGGCTGGCTTCAGCTGCCGGTCGAACCAGCGCTTGAGCGTGTTGTAGACATGCTTCTTCATCGCCGGCGTGGACATGCCGTGCTTGCCGCCGGGATAGGTCATCAGCTCGAACGCCTTGCCGCGGTTCTGCAGTTCCGCCATCAGCTTGGTGGAATGGGTGAACAGCACATTGTCGTCAGCCATGCCGTGGATCAGCAGCAGCGGCGAGGTCAGGCCGTCCAGCCAGGGCAGCACGCCGCTCTTGCGATAGCCCTCGGCATTGTCCTTGGGCAGGCTGAGATAGCGTTCGGTGTAGTGTGTGTCATACAGCGTCCACTCCGTCACCGGCGCGACCGAGACGCCGGCAGCGACGATGTCGGAGGACTTGGCCAGCATCATCAGCGTGAGATAGCCGCCGTAACTCCAGCCGAACACGCCCATATGGCGTGCATCGACCCAGGGCTGCTTGGCCAGCCACTGCAGCGCGGCGCGCTGGTCTTCCACCTCGACCGCGCCGAGCTGGCGGTAAATCGGATCGGAGAAGGCGCGGCCGCGCCGCGACATGCCGCGGTTGTCCAGGGTGATGACGACATAGCCCTGCTGCGCCAGGTACTGGTCCAGCAGATCGCCGAAATCGCGCTTGGCCAGCTGCACCGTGGGTCCGCCGTAGAAATGCGAGATCACCGGATAGCGCTTGGCCGGATCGAAGCCCGCCGGCTTGTACAGGCGGTACCACAGGTCCTGGCCGTCGGCGGCCTTGATGCTGCCGAACTCGGGCACGATGTGCTCGGCCTGGTAGGGTGCGTACGGGTGCTTGTCGTCGACCTTATTCTCGGCGATCCAGGCCAGGCGCGAGCCGTCGGGCCTGCGCACGCTGACCTGGGTCGGCGTGCGCGGATCGCTCCAGCTGTCGACGAACAGCTTCACGCCCTCGCTGTCGCCGGCAAAGCTGGCTTCATGCCAGCCATCCTCGGCGGTGATGCGCTGCGGCGCCGCGGCGTTGCTGCCGTCCAGCTTGAGTGCGTAGACCTGCTTGTCCAGCGCGTGGTCGCGGTTGCCGGCGACGTAGACCAGACCGGCGGCCTCGTCCACGGCCAGCACTTTGTCCACGACCCAATTGCCGCTGGAAAGTGCAAATTTTTCCTTTCCATCCATATCGTACAGATACAGATGCTTGTAGCCGCTGCGCTCGGAGGCCCAGATGAAGGCCTGCTGGCGCTTGAGGAAGCGCAGGTCTTCGTGCAGGTTGATCCAGTTGGGCTGGGTCTCGCTGAGCAGCACGCGCTGCTTGAGCGTCTCCTGGTCGACCAGCACCAGGTCGATGCGGCGCTGGTCGCGGCTCTGACGCTGGAAGGCGAGGTGCTTGCCGTCCGGCGTCCAGTTGACCCGGTTGAGGTAGATGTCCTCGTCCTTGCCCAGGTCTATCCAGCGTGGCCGGCCGCCGGAAGGACGGATCAGGCCCAGCTGCACGCGCGCATTGGGCTGGCCCGCGGCCGGATAGCGCTGCTCGGTCACGTCGGTGCCTTCGGCCTGGATCTCGAAGCGCTTCACCTCGGGCACCTGGGCTTCGTCGTAGCGTTCGAACGCGATCCATTCACCGGTCGGCGACCACCAGTAGCCGCTGAAGCGGTCCATTTCTTCCTGCGCGATGAACTCGGCCTCGCCGTTGTGCACCGTGCCCTTGCCGTCGTCGGTCAGGCGGAACTTGAGATTGGTCTTGAGATCGACCACCCACAGGTTCTGCTGGCTCACGAAGGAAACGTAGCGTCCGCTGGGGGCGACCTGGGCGTCGATGATCTCGGCATCCTTGGGCGTGAGCGAACGTACGGCGTCATCGGGCGCGGCCTTGAGGTCGTACAGGTACAGCTGCCCGGCCAGCGGGAACAGCAGGCGCTGGCCGTCCGGCGACCAGCGGTAGCTGACGATGCCCTTGAGGCCGGCGATGCGCTGGCGTTCGCGCGTAGCCTTTTCCGCATCCGACAGCACTTCCTCGGCAGGCTGCAGGCGGCGCGAATCCACCAGCAGGCGCGTGGCGTCGTCGGCCAGGTTGTATTCCCACAGATCCAGCAGGTTCTGGTCGTCGGCCTTGCCGCGCAGGAAGGTGACGCGGCTGCCGTCGGGCGAGATCTTCAGGCCGCGCGGCGTGGGGCCGAGCAGGGCCGGGTCGTCCAGCAGGCGTTCAACGGTGAGTTTTTCGGACATCGCAGGCAGGGAAATGGCCATCAGGCCGGCCAGAAGCATCGTACGCATAAAGCACCATCGGCGGGCGAAGGCCCCATTAGACCGGGTTTGGGTGGCCGCAGTCATGTCGCGCCGCGTTGCGGGGGGCGCGTTTTGCGCCTTATTCCGCCGGTTCGCCTGCTAGCATGCGCGCACTCGCACGGAGAGCCCCCATGATCCAGCGCGCATTCGCCGCCGTCCTGTTGCTGCTGACCCTGACCGCGGCCCATGCCGCCAGCCCGACCGACCCGCGCGCCTGCGCCGGGATCACATCGGATTCCGAGCGCCTGGCGTGCTACGACACACTGTTTCCGCGCCGGGTCGCGCCGGCCGCCGGCCCGGCCGCGGAGCAGCAGACGCTCTACGCCCACGACGACCGCGACGCCGCGCAACAGCCGCCGCGCTCCCTGCTCGACAGCCGCTGGGAGCTGGATCCGCAATCCAAGCTCGGCGTCTTCAATATCCGCGCCTACAAGCCGCTGTACGTTCTTCCCTTTTTTCACACCTCCAATATCAACGCCTCGCCACGCAGCCCCTCGCCCGGTCATGACGTGGAACTGCCGGAGCGCCTGAAGGCCGCCGAGATGAAGTTCCAGCTCAGCTTCAAGGGCAAGATCGCCGAGAACCTGTTCGGTGACAACGGCGATATCTGGCTGGGCTATACCCAGGCCTCGCACTGGCAGGTGGCCAACCCGCAGATCTCGCGCCCGTTCCGCGAGACCAACTACGAACCGGAGCTGATGCTGACGCTGCGCTCCAACTATCACATCCTGGGCTGGGACGGCCGCCTGTTCGGCATCGGCGTCAACCACCAGTCCAACGGCCGCAGCCTGCCGCTGTCACGCAGCTGGAACCGCGTCATAGGGCAGGTCGGCTTTGAACGCGGCGACTGGACAGTGATGCTGCGGCCGTGGTGGATCTTCAAGGAATCCTTCGACAAATCCGACAACCCCGATATCGGCGACTACGTCGGCCACGGCGACGTGCAGCTGGTGCGCGTGTGGAACGGCCACGAATTCGCGCTGATGCTGCGGCCCTCCAGCGAAGGCGGCGCGGCGCAGTTCGACTGGGCGTTTCCGATCCACAACCAGCTGCGCGGGCATGTGCAGGTGTTCGATGGGTATGGCGAGAGTCTGATCGACTACAACCATCGGGCGACGTATATCGGGGTGGGGCTGTCGTTGCTGGAGTGGTATTGAGCGGGCGGCGGGCGGTTTCAACGAGTGTGGTTGAACCGCCGGCCAGCATTTGTTCTGCCGCCAGCTCAGTCGTCGTGCGCCGCCACCTGCGCCTTGGACGGACTTACACCAGCAGATTTGCCGACTGCGCCACCCCGTCGATGTGATCCGCCCACGCCTGTAGCGTTTCCCGCCGCTGTTCGGCGTATTCCATCTGGTTGTAGACGCCACGCACATCGCCAATGATGTGGTTTAACGCTTTCTCCCACGTCCAAAGACCAGCCTTGCTCCTGCACCAATGTCGGTGCGGTAGGTCATAGGTCGCATGGGGGCACACCTAGGCGGCAGCGGCGTGGAAGGCTTGCTCTTTGCTTGCGCCAGGTAGCGCTGCGTACGTACTCGGCGGTCATGGCCCGGGCAGCTTGCTGCCGATGCGCGGCAGAATGTCCTTTTCCAGGTAGCGGAGAGACATCGTCACGTGCTTGCGGTCGTGCGAATGGATGTCCCTGACGAAGCGCTCGGCAAAGCCGGCCAAGGTGGTGCTTCACTTCCCAATGCAGAAGTTGGAAAAGATCGCACCGAGCAAATCATCGCTGCTGAACTCACCAGTCAACTCCCCCAGATCCCGCTGCGCATGGCGCAGTTCCTCGGCGGCCAGTTCACCAGCCTGCTGCGCCACCAGCGCGAATTCCGCTGCGGCGAGATGCGCAGCTACGCGCTCCAATGCCAGGACATGCCGCGTGCGCGCGCTGAATGCGCCGGTCGCTGCATCTCCGCCGTGGGCGAGGGATTTGAGTTCGCTGCGCAGCAGATCGAGGCCGGCGCCGGTGCGCGCGGAAAGGTCGATGCGGATGCCGCTGGCTTCTTCGCGACGCTGCGGTTCCGTGCCGCTGAGATCGATCTTGTTGCAGATCAGCAGGCGCGTGCCGCCGGACTGGGCGGGGCCCAGCAGCTTGAGGTCTTCACTTAGGTGTTCGGCATCGGTAACGAGCAGCGCGACGTCGGCGCGTTCGAGTTCCTGGCGCGCGCGGCGCATGCCTTCGCGTTCGACCACGTCGGTCGAATCGCGCAGGCCAGCGGTGTCGACCAAGGTCAGCAACACGCCGTCGAGCTGGATGTTCTCGCGCAGCAGGTCGCGGGTGGTGCCGGCGACAGGGGTGACGATGGCGCGGTCCTGGGCGGCGAGGGCGTTGAGCAGGCTGGATTTGCCGGCGTTGGGACGGCCGGCGATGACGACGTGGAGGCCGTCGGCCAGGCGTACGCCGCGGCGGGTCTCGCTGAGCAGGGTGGAAAGTTCGTCGCTGACGGCGTCCAGGCGGTTGCGCAGTTCGGGTTCGGCGAGGAAGTCGATTTCGTCTTCAGGGAAGTCGATGGCGGCTTCGATGTAGACGCGCAGGTCGATCAGATTCCTGAGCAGCTTGCGCACGCGCGCGGAGAAGGCGCCGTCGAGCGAGCGCAGCGCGGCGCGGGCGGCGGTTTCGGACTGGCTGGCGATCAGGTCGGCGATGGCTTCGGCCTGGGCCAGGTCGAGTTTGCCGTTGAGGAAGGCGCGTTCGGAGAATTCGCCGGCGCGGGCCGGGCGGGCGCCGAGTTCGCAGACGCGGCGCAGCAGCAGGTCCAGCACCACGGGCGCGCCGTGGGTCTGCAGTTCGACCACGTCTTCGCCAGTGAACGAGTTCGGTAGTGGAAAATGCAGCAGCAGGCCGCGGTCGATGAGATCGCCGGCAGCGTCGCGAAAAGCGCAATAGTGCGCATGGCGCGGCTGTGGCGTGCGGCCCAGCAAGGTGGTTGCGATGGCCGTGGCATCGGCGCCGGAGACGCGCAGCACGCCGATGCCTGCCGCGCCCGGCGCGGTGGCGATGGCGGCGATGGTTTCGGCGTTCTTGCTCATGGCAGGCCTTTGGCGTCGCGCCTGCCTGCGGAGGGGAGCTGCCGCGGCGGCGACAAGCGGTGAAGCGGAAGGGAGTGACGGCGCGCCCGGACCACTCAGGCCCGGGCGCGCGAGTGAAGCTTACTTGGCGTCGGCGGCTTCGATGCGGCGCGTGATGATCCACTGCTGCAGCAGCGAGGTCATGCCGTTGACGGTCCAGTACAGCACCAGGCCGGCAGGGAAGAAGGCAAACAGCACCGAGAAGATCACCGGCATGATTTTCATCATGCGCGCCTGCACCGGATCCATGCCGGTGGTCGGGGTGAGGTACTGGGTCGCGATCATGGTCGCGGCATTGAGCAGCGGCAGCACGAAGTACGGGTCCGGCGCGGTCAAGTTCTGGATCCACAGGAAGAACGGCGCCTGGCGCAGCTCCACGCTTTCCACCAGCACCCAGTACAGGGCGAAGAACACCGGGATCTGCACCAGCATGGGCAGGCAGCTGCCCAGCGGATTGATCTTCTCCTTCTGGTACAGCTCCATCATCGCCTGGTTCATTTTCTGGCGATCATCGCCGTAGCGATCCTTCAGCGCCTGCACGCGCGGCTGCAGCTTGCGCATCTTGGCCATGGAGCGGTACTGCGCTTCGCTGAGCTTGAAGAACACGGCCTTGATCAGCAGCACCAGCAGGATGATGGCGAAGCCCCAGTTGCCGGTCAGCGCGTAGAGCTTGGCCAGCACCCAATGCAGCGGCTCGGAGATGAAGGTGAGCACGCCGTAGTCGATGGTCAGGGCCAGGCCCGGGGCGACGTCGTTGAGGGTGCTCTGCAGCTTGGGGCCGACGTACAGGCGCGCCTCGCTGGTGGCGCTGCCGCCGGCGGGCACGCTGATGCCCGGGCCCATGCTGCGGATCAGGAAGCGCGGCGCCGCGTTGGCGTTGCCGCCATGGATCTCGGTGGTATAGCTCTCGGGCGACTTGTCCTGCGGCAGCCAGGCGGCGAAGAAGTAGTGCTGCAGCATGGCGATCCAGCCGCCGGTCACTGCCTGATCCTTCAGCGGATTCTTGGCAAATTTATCGAATGCGAGCTTCTGGAATTTTTCTTCCGGCGAATACCAGGCCGCGCCGGTGAAGCTGTAGGTCTGCGGGTTGGTGATGGAGCCGAAGAAGCCATGCTTGGCCGCCGGCGGAATCACCCGCTGCAGCTGGCGGTAGGCGTTGCCGCTCCAGGCCGCGCCGCCTTCGTTCTTGATTTCCTGGCGGGTGCCGACGACGTAGCTGCCGCGCTCCAGCACATAGACCTTGCGCACGCTCAGGCCGGTGGCGGAATCGGTCCAGGTGAAGGGGACTTCCAGCGTCTTCTGGTCGGCGCCGAGGCTGTAGCTTTTCTGTTCGCTGCTGAAGACGTCCTGGTGGCTGGGCGACTTGGCCGAGCCGGTGGCGCTGGTCAGGCCGGACTGGGCGACGAAGAAGTGATCGGCGCTGTCGTCGAGCAGGCGCACCGGGTGGGCGTAGTCCTTAGGCTGCTGCGGATAGGCCAGCAGCTCGGCGCGGATCACGCTGGCGCCGCGGCTGTCTATCCACAGCTTGAGCACATCGGTGCTCACTTCGATCAGCTCGCCCTGGGCGGCGGCGGCGCTGTCGGGTACCGCGCCAGCGGCGGCGGGCACGGCCGCGGCATTGCTGGCGGCCGGCACGTCAGTACTCTGGCCGGTGGCGGCGGTGCCGTTCGCGGCGGCCGGCGCCGCGGCGGTGGGCGCGGTGCCGGGGGCAGGGGCCTGGGCATAGTCCTGCTGCCACTGGTTCCACATGAGGAAGGAAACCAGCAGCAGGGCGATCAGCAATATGGAACGCGGATTAGTCATGGGCTAGGCAAGGCTGGCTGCCGGAGAAGTTCCGACGCGGATGGGGACGGGGCGCAGTGCGATCAAGACAGGCGCGCCGCAAGCGGCGCGAATCGACCGCGCATTGTGCCGGGGGCGTGTTGCGGCTTCAACGCTGGGGCGGCGGAAGTTTGCTCCAGAGCAGTTCCAGGTCGGCCAGCAGCTCGGCGCCGGACGTGGTGACTGCGGCGCTGCGCGCGATGACCAGGATATCGACGGCCGGAAACTGCGCGCGGTGGCGGCGGAAGCTTTCGCGCACCAGGCGCTTGAGCCGGTTGCGCTGTACCGCCAGTTTCGAGACACGGCGAGACACCGCCAAGCCCAGCCGGGCGGCGGTGTCTGCGGTAGTGCGGTATTCGGCGCTGAAGTAGCGGCTGCCGATGCGGCGGCTGCCCTGGCGCAAGCGGGCGAAATCGCCCGGCTTGAGCATCCGCGCGGCGCGCGGGAAGCGGAACGCTCCCATGGCGCCGCGGCGGTACGGCTTCAGACAGCCAGACGCTTGCGGCCCTTGGCGCGGCGAGCGTTGATGACCTTGCGGCCGTTCTTGGTCTTCATGCGGCTGCGGAAGCCGTGGTCACGGGCGCGCTTGAGGCGGCTCGGCTGGTACGTGCGCTTCATGGCGTCGTCTCCGAAAGGGCAGGATGGGGGAAAAGGGGCGGGAGAATAGTAGCCGCCGCGCCGCAGTGTCAAGCCGCGCGTGGCGGAAAAACCAGCGTCGGCGTAGACTTCCGCGCTTTGCCGGGATCCCCGGCACCCCGCCAGTCGACGAGGAAGTAATGAGCGAACTCTGGCGGCGCTGTCTGGAACGCCTGGAAGGCGAGTTCGGCGCCGAAGATATCCACACCTATCTCAAACCGCTGCAGTCGGTCGAAGGCGACGACGGCCTGCGCCTGCTCGCGCCCAATGCGTATACGCTGGAACGCATCGAGGGCGAGTTCCTACCGCGCATCCGCGCCATTCTCGGCCATCTGGCCGGGAAACCGGTATCGGTGCGGCTGGAAGTGGGCACGCTGAGTTCGCGCCGCGCGGCGCCGGCGGCGCGTACGGCGTCGAACCGGCCGGCCGCCGCCGCCGCGGTCGTGGCCGAGGCGCCGCCGCCGCCGGCCGAGTTCGACGGCAACCTGGATCCGAACTACACCTTCGACAGCTTTGTCGAGGGCAAGTCGAACCAGCTGGGCAAGGCCGCGGCGATCCAGGTCGCGACCAATCCGGGCCGCGCCTACAACCCGCTGCTGCTGTACGGCGGCACTGGCCTGGGCAAGACCCATCTGATGCACGCCGCCGGCAACCTGATCCGCGAGAACAACCCGCGTACCAAGGTGATGTACCTGCGCTCGGAGCAGTTCGTGTCGGCCATGATCGACGCGCTGCGCAACAAGAACATGGACGAGTTCAAACGCCGCTTCCGCGAGGTGGACGCGCTGCTGATCGACGATATCCAGTTCTTCGCCGGCAAGAACACCACGCAGGAAGAGTTCTTCCACACCTTCAACGCGCTGTTTGAAGGCAAGCAGCAGATCATCCTGACCTGCGACCGCTACCCCAAGGAAGTGGAGAACCTGGAGCCGCGGCTGAAGTCGCGCCTGGGCTGGGGCCTGTCGGTGGCGATCGAGCCGCCGGACTTCGAGACGCGCGCGGCCATCCTGCTGTCCAAGGCCCAGGCCAAGGGGATGAACCTGCCCGAGGAAGTGGCCCTGCTGATCGCCAAGCGCATGCGCTCCAACGTGCGCGACCTGGAAGGCGCGCTCAATACGCTGGCCGCCCGCGCCAATTTCCTCGGCCGCGCGATCACGCTGGAGTTCGCCCAGGAGACGCTGCGCGACCTGCTGACCGTGCACGCCCAGGCGATCACGGTGCCCAACATCCAGAAGACCGTGGCCGACTTCTACCAACTGCGCCTGCAGGATCTGCTGTCCAAGCGCCGCTCGCGCTCGCTGGCGCGTCCTCGCCAGGTAGCGATGGCCTTGTCCAAGGAATTGACCGAACACAGCCTGCCGGAAATCGGCGAGGCCTTCGGCGGACGCGACCACACCACGGTGCTGCACGCCTGCCGGACCATCCGCGACCTCACGGAAACCGACGGAAAGCTGCGCCAGGATTACGAAAAGCTGGTGCGCATCTTGACCGGTTGACTGCCTGTGGATAAACAGGGGGCAGCGCTGGGGGCCGAAGTTATCCACAGTTGGTCGACAAGCGTACGGCGCGTTTCCAGCACAGTTTGCGGAACATCAAGTTTCTGATTTTAAAGCGGAAATTCGGGTTTTCCCGATTTTTCGCCTACGCTACAACCACTGAAACCTTCCTAAAAGAACAAGAACTTTCTTTAGCGATCCGGGAATCCTCGAACATGCGATTCAGCCTCCAACGCGAAGCACTGCTAAAACCGCTGCAACAAGTCGTCGGCGTAGTCGAACGGCGGCAGACACTGCCGGTGCTGGCCAACCTGCTGGTCAATGTCTCGGATGGCCGGGTGTCCTTTACGGGTACGGACCTGGAAGTCGAGATGGTGGCTGCGACTGCCGCCGTGACCAGCGAGCCCGGTGAAGTCACGATTCCGGCGCGCAAGCTGTTCGACATCTGCCGCGCACTGCCTGATGGCGTGAATGTGGATGTGAAACTCAGCGGCGACCGCGTGGTCATCAGCGCTGGCCGCAGTCGTTTCACGCTGGCCACGTTGCCTGCCGGCGAATTTCCCACGGTCGAGAACATCGAAGTGGTGGAGAAGGTAGAGCTGCCGGAAGCGACCCTGAAGAACCTGATGGATCGCACGGCGTTTGCGATGGCGCATCAGGACGTTCGCTACTACCTCAACGGCATGCTGGTCGACCTGCGCGAGAATGCGCTGCGTTGTGTTGCCACCGACGGCCATCGTCTGGCCCTGGGCGAAACGGCGGTCGAAGCCAAGGTTTCGCAGCGCCGGCAGATCATCATTCCGCGCAAGGGCGTGCTGGAGCTGCAGGGCTTGTTCGAGAACGGCGACGGTGTGGTCGCGCTGGAATTCGGCAAGAACCATCTGCGTGTACGTCGCGGTGATGTGCAGTTCACCTCGAAGCTGATTGACGGCCGCTTCCCGGATTACGAGGCTGTGATTCCGATTGGTGCGGACAAGGAAGTGCGCATCGGGCGGGACACGTTGCGCACGGCGCTGCAGCGCGCGGCCATTCTGTCTAACGAGAAGTATCGCGGTGTGAAGCTGGACGTGGCGCCAGGCCGACTCGGCATCGTGGCGCACAACCCGGAGCAGGAAGAGGCGAACGAGGAGCTGGAAGCCGATACCTCGGTCAGCGATCTGAGTGTCGGCTTCAACGTGAACTATCTGCTGGATGCGCTGGGCGCACTGAGCGGCGAGAACGTGCTGCTCTGTCTGCGTGATGGGCAGTCCAGCTGCCTGCTGCGGGCGCAGGATTCGGAGGAATCCCGCCACGTGGTGATGCCGCTGCGGCTCTGACCCGCAACGAACCCGGTAATCAGCAAAGCCTGCGGTGATTTCAGCCGCAGGCTTTTTTGTTGGCGAAGCGAATGGAAATCCTGGAACTCAGACTGGCCAATGTCAGGAACGTGGAATTCGCGGAGCTGATGCCAGCGCCGGGGATCAGCGAGTTCGTGGGCGAGAACGGCGCGGGTAAGACGTCGGTGCTGGAGTCGGTGTTCATGCTCTCGCATGGCCGCTCGTTCCGTTCGGTAAAACGGGAGAGCTTGATCCAGTTTGGGGCCGATTCATTGGATGTGTTCGCGCGCTTGCGCGGCGCGGCGGGGGAACGGCGCCTGGGTTTGTCGCGGCGGCGAGGCGATTGGGCCGCACGAGTAGATGGGCGCGAAGTCGCATCGCTGGCGGAGCTGTTGGGCGAGATTGCGGTGGTCTGTTTTGAACCCGGTTCGCATGCTTTGATTTCCGGCGCTTCGGAGGAACGGCGGCACTTCGTCGATTGGGCGTTGTTCCACGTGGAACCTGAATACATGGAAGTATCGCGGCGTTACCGCCGCGCGCTGAAGCAGCGTAATACCTTGCTCAGGTCGGGCAGGGCAGTAGCGGAGTTGGAGAGCTGGGATGTGGAGTTGGCGCGATCCGGTGTTCTGCTGGATAACTGGCGCGACCGTTATTTGCGTGAGCTGCTGCCGGAGTTGCAGCAACTCTGTCTGCTGCTGCTGCCGGAGCTGGGTGCGCCGGATTTGCGCTATTCGCGAGGCTGGCTACCCGAGCTGGATCTGCTCGATGCCTTGCGCGAACGGCGCATCCGAGACCTGGAGCGGGGGCATACGAGTACCGGACCCCATCGAGCTGACTGGAAGATAGGCTTCGAACTGGCCCCGGAGCGGGAGCACCTTTCGCGCGGACAGGAGAAGCTCTGCGCGCTGGCTTTTCTGCTGGCCCAGGCTGCGCTGTTTTCACGGCAGCGGGGCGAGTGGCCCGTATTGTGTCTGGACGACCTGGCTTCAGAGTTGGATGCCGGACATCAGCGGCGGGTGCTGAGCTGGCTATTGCAAACGGGAGCGCAGGTGATGATTACCGGTACCGCAGCCTTGGACCAGAATGGGTTCGAGGCAAGCTCCTATCAAATGTTCCACGTGGAACGTGGACGGGTTTTGGCATATTGAACGATTGGGCTGATCCGGGGAGGGAAGCCGGTCGCGTCCTGGGCGAAGCGACGTAACTTTCAATCTCACGTCGCCGCGGACTGCTACGGGATATCTGCTCAGGAATAACTGCTGCAGGACTCTTTCCTGGAGGCAGGCGCACACAGATGAACCAGTTCGGTTGGAGCCGCGCGAGTAGACGACCGCTGCGAAATAGGTGTTCGTCTATGTGCTAAGGAAGCGCACCAGTCTGCGGGAACTCGACCCAGGCGAATTCAGCCACCGCTGTCCACCGGAGCACTCACTGATCTGCGCGCGGCGAGACAGGTGGAGAGCCGGGCAGGGAACCTGCCTGTGCAACAAGCTCGGGTTTCGTTAGATCCCAGCACACAGGGATCCTTCTCACTGGGAAATGCTCTGGTGCCTGCCAGCGTCTGATCTGCGCGCAACCAAGCCCACACGCAAATCCGGCCAGTCCGGTCCCGCCCATCGCGGGTATCCTGGAAAGGACGAGCGCAGCCTTCCACTACCATGCTCGTGTAACTGGCCGCCCGGCGTCTCGCCACCGACCTATGTTCCACGTGGAACAGGCCCCAACCTTCAGCACTGCTATAATTCCGCAATTCTGTCACCCGCCGCGGCTATTCCGGCTGCGGCCATGCCTGGCGAGACGCATGAGCGATCAGTACGACGATAGCAAGATCAAAGTCCTCAAAGGCCTCGAGGCCGTGCGCAAGCGCCCGGGCATGTACATCGGCGATACCGATGACGGCACCGGTCTGCATCACATGGTGTTCGAGGTCGTGGACAACGCGATCGACGAAGCCCTGGCCGGCTTCTGCGATCACGTCATCGTCTCCATCCACCAGGACGGTTCAGTCAGCGTCGCCGACAACGGCCGCGGCATTCCGGTCGGCATACATCCGGAGGAGGGCAGGTCCACGGCCGAAGTGGTCATGACCGTACTGCACGCCGGCGGCAAGTTCGACGACAACTCCTACAAGGTTTCCGGCGGCCTGCACGGCGTCGGTGTGTCGGTGGTGAATGCGCTGTCCGAGCGGCTCTGGCTCAACATCTTCCGCGACGGCCACGAGTTCATCCAAGAGTATTCCCACGGTGAACCGCTGTACCCGCTGAAGCAGGGCAATCCCTCGAACCGCCGCGGCACTACCGTGCGCTTCCTGCCCAGCACGCAGACTTTCAGCAATATCGAGTTCCATTACGACATCCTGGCCAAGCGCTTGCGCGAGCTGTCGTTCCTGAACTCCGGCGTCAAAATCGAGATCATCGACGAGCGCCACGACAAGCACGACGTCTTCGCCTACGAAGGCGGCATCAAGTCCTTCGTGCAGCACCTGGCCCAGCTCAAGACCCCCCTGCACGCCAACGTGGTGACCTTCAATGCCCAGCAGGACGGCATCACGGTCGAGGCGGCGCTGCAGTGGACCGACGCCTACCAGGAAACCTGCTTCTGCTTCACCAACAACATTCCCCAGCGTGACGGCGGCACCCACCTGACCGGCTTCCGCACTGCGCTGACGCGCTGCATCAGCAACTACATCGAGTCCTCCGGCATCGGCAAGAACGCCAAGGTCGCCTTCGCCGGCGACGATATGCGCGAAGGCATGATCGCGGTGCTGTCGGTCAAGGTGCCGGATCCGAAGTTCTCCTCGCAGACCAAGGACAAGCTGGTTTCCTCCGAGGTGAAGGGCATCGTCGAGCAGGTGGTCAACGCCAAGCTCGAAGAGTTCCTGCTGGAAAACCCGGCCGAGGCCCGCGCCATCGCCAGCAAGGTGGTCGATGCCGCCCGCGCCCGCGAAGCTGCGCGCAAGGCCCGCGAAATGACTCGCCGCAAGGGCGCGCTGGATATTGCCGGCCTGCCCGGCAAGCTGGCCGATTGCCAGGAAAAGGATCCCGCGCTATCGGAACTGTTCATCGTCGAGGGTGACTCCGCCGGCGGCTCCGCCAAGCAGGGCCGCAACCGCAAGACCCAGGCCATCCTGCCGCTGAAGGGCAAGATCCTGAACGTGGAGCGTGCCCGCTTCGACAAGATGCTGTCCTCGGCCGAAGTCGGCACCTTGATCACGGCGCTGGGCTGCGGCATCGGCAAGGACGAGTACAACCCGGACAAGCTGCGCTACCACCGCATCATCATCATGACTGACGCGGACGTGGACGGCTCGCACATCCGCACGCTGCTGCTGACCTTCTTCTACCGCCAGATGCCCGAGCTGATCGAGCGCGGCTATGTCTATATCGGCCTGCCGCCGCTGTACAAGCTCAAGCAGGGCAAGACCGAGCTTTACCTCAAGGACGACAGCGCGCTGAACCAGTACCTGATCGGCAATGCCGTCGACAACGCCGAGCTGCGCTACAGCCCGGACGCGCCGCCGATAAGCGGCCCGGCGCTGGAAAAGCTGCTCGCCGACTACCAGATCGCGCTGGACCAGATCGACCGCCTGGGCCACCGCTGCGACGCCAACGTACTCAGCGCCATGCTGGAGCTGCCGCCGCTGGACGAAAACGTGTGGGGCAGCGAGAGCGCCGTCGCCAGCTGGC
This sequence comes from Tahibacter harae, assembly GCF_024437735.1. Taxonomy (GTDB): domain Bacteria; phylum Pseudomonadota; class Gammaproteobacteria; order Xanthomonadales; family Rhodanobacteraceae; genus Tahibacter; species Tahibacter harae. The sequence continues at coordinate 15,968 of NZ_JANFQO010000024.1, forward strand.
TGCAGCGCATGTCGGCGCGCCTCAACAACGTCGGCCTGGGCCGCGCCCAGTACCGCCTGCGCGTGCAGCCGGCGACGCCGGACCATCCGGCTGCCCTGGTGGTCGACCGCGACCAGCACGGCCTGACCCATACCCAGCTGCTCCCGGCCAGCTTCATCGCCAGCCCCGAAATGAAGCCCATCCTGGACGTCGCGCGCCATCTCGCCGACCTGGTCCAGGCCGGTGCGGAGATCCGCCGCGGCAACACCGCCGCGCCCGTGGAAAGCTTCGGCAAGGCCCGCACCTGGCTGATGGACGAGGCCAAGAAGGGCCGCACCATCCAGCGCTTCAAGGGCCTCGGCGAAATGAATCCGGAACAGCTGTGGGAGACCACGGTGAATCCGGAGACGCGCCGCCTGCTGCAGGTCAGCATCGAGGATGCGGTCGCCGCCGACCAGATCTTCTCCACCCTGATGGGCGACGTCGTGGAACCGCGCCGCGAGTTCATCGAGAGCAACGCGCTGCGCGTGGCCAACCTCGACGTCTGAACGAAACGCCCAGGTCGCCCGGCCGCCGGCCGGCGCTGGGCGGCCCCCCGCGCCGGCAGGAAACGGTGTGCAACCCGCTTCAACCCCGCAGCGCCCGCTCCCGCGTTATCGCGGCTCGCGCTGCCGGCGCCGGCCGCCGCTCCGCCCCGTCCGCGCGGGTTTTGCGCAAATGGACGGCTGAACGGCCCGGGGCAGGGCGCCGCAGGGTGCAAGCCCGCCAGAACCCAATGGTCCGGACAATTTTTATTTGGGAATTTTTACTGATTTACGTTTGTGGTTTTCCGGCGCGGACTACGAAAACCCCCGTAAACAAGCCGGGATTCGACTAAGTTCCACACGTCCAGACATATTCGTAACAACTCGTTGCAAGCGGTTGGAATGCTTGAGATTCTGTTTAACGCCGCGGTAACGAACCGGGCCGGACATATGCTTGTAGTTTGCACATTCGCGGATTAACCTCTGCGACCCCTTTACCGCTTGCGCATTGCGCAGGCCTAGAGAAACCAGTCGAGGCGCCATCCAATGCACGTTCCCAACGTCAAGAAGCTCGTCCTTTGTCTCGGTGCAGCAACCCTGCTCGCGGCCGGTGTCGCTTCGGCTTCGCGCATACCGGGTGAGCGTTCGTCCGAATCGCAGCGTTCCAGCAAGAGTTCCAAGAAAGAAGAGAACGCCTATCCGAACGCCAAGCGCCATGATCCGAAAACGGACATGCCGAGTTCGCTGGGCACCAAGCTGAACAAGGCGCAGGACGCGGCGACCGAAGGCGACACCGACAAGGCCCTGGGCCTGATCGAGGAAGTGCTCAACGACAAGAAGGTCACGCCGTACGCCAAGGCCTTCGCGCTCTACCTGCGTTCCAACGCCAAGTGGGAAAAGGAAGACGGCGCCGGCGCCATTGCCGACCTCAAGGAATCCATCGCCCTCGACGCGCTGCCGAACAACAACCAGTTCCCGGCCATCTACACCCTGGCCCAGTTCCAGCTGCAGGAAGAGCAGTACGCCGACACCATCAAGACGGTCGACCAGTACATCGACCAGAGCGGCGACCGCAAGGCCGAGGCGATCGCGCTGAAGGGCAACGCCCTGTACCGCGCCGAGCGCTACCAGGAAGCTGCCGACACCATGAAGGCGGCAATCGCCGCCAGCGACAAGCCGCAGGACAGCTGGAACCAGATCCTGATGGCCAGCTACTTCGAGCTGAACAACTACGGCGAAGCCGCCAAGATCTCCGAGGCGCAGCTGGCCAAGAACCCCACCGACAAGAAGCTGATCCAGCAGCTCGCCTCGATCTACGTCAACAGCGACCAGAACGACAAGGCACTCAAGCTGCTGGCCGATTCCAAGTCCAAGGGCCTGATGACCACGGCCGAGGACTACAAGCTGCTGGCCCAGCTCTACGCCCAGGCCGACAAGCCGGCCGAAGGCGCCGCGCTGCTGGAAGAGGGCTTCCAGAAGGGCGTGATTCCCGCCTCCAACTATGAGCTGACCAAGCTGCTCGGCGACTCCTACGCGCTGGCCGACAACGAGCCCAAGGCGATCGAGGCCTACAACAAGGCCTCGCCGCTGGCCAAGGACGGTGAAGTCGACTTCCTGCGCGGCCAGCTGCAGATCAATGCGCAGCAGTGGGCGCCGGCCAAGGAGTCGCTGACCAAGTCGCTGCAACGCGGCGTCAAGCGCCAGGGCGCGGCGTACGTGCTGCTCGGCAATGCCGAAAACGAACTTGGAAACAAAGCTGCAGCAATTGCGGCCATGGAAAAGGCCAAGGGTTATCCGGAAACCGCCGACATGGCGGGGAAATGGCTCAAGATGATCAAGGGCTCCGGCGTTCCTAATAAAAAGTAAGTCACTCCGCATTCCGCGCAATACCGGCGCGGTATTCGGCGACCTTCAGGCCGGGTTAATATAGCCACTCCGACGACTCAGCTTGAGCGTCGGGCTGGCCTCGTGTACGGTGCCAGCCCCGCAAAACAGCTGCATTGCGGTCCACCCCGCGACTAGCCCATAGATCTCACACAGCGAACCTTGGTTCAAAGCAAATGGCGTTGACGACAGAAGACCAGCGCGAAACCTACAGTTGGAGGCGCACCTCAGCGCTGGCCGCCGCCATGGCCGTGCATGCACTCGCCTTCATCATGATGATTGCGCCGGTGGCTCCGCCGCAGGCGAAGGAAAAGAAGAAGGAGGCCATCGTCTCGGTCGAATTCGTCGAGCCGCCGCCGCCGCCCCCGCCGCCGCCGCCCCCGCCGCCGGAGCCGCCGAAGAAGCCGCCGCCGAAGATCATTGAAAAGGTCAAGCCGCCGCCGACTCCGCCACCGGAGCCGCCGCCGGCGATCGTGACCGAAGAGGCCACTCCGATGTCGATTCCGGCGCCGCCGCCGGCACCGCCGGCTCCCCCGGCGCCGCCCGCCGATATCGCGCCGAGTGAGAACATCAGCTATCGCAAGGCGCGTCCGCCGCGCTATCCGCCGCAGGCTGTGCGTCAGCGCCATGAAGGCGAAGTCGTGCTGCGCGTGCTGGTAGGCGTGGATGGCAAGCCCAAGGATATTCAGGTCGAGAAATCCTCCGGATATCGCGAACTGGATCGCGCGGCGATTGATGCCGCCCAGACTTGGGTGTTCAATCCGGGTCAGAAAAACGGTGCTGCGGTTGAGGGCTGGGCACTGGTTCCGTTCCGCTTCAGCCTCAACGAACTGTAACTTCCACACCACGTAACACTTAATTCAAGGGTAGCGTCATGTTCCAAGATACTTCGACCCCGGCGGGGTCCGTTCCTCCGGCGGCGGACGCAGCGGCTGCCGCTGCACCCACCCTCGGCACCAACAGCAATGCTGCAGCCCTGAAGGAAATGGGCTTTGGCCACCTGATCCAGAACTACAACCCGTCGAACCCGAACTTCGACCTGGTCGGCGCCATCGTCTTCGTGACGCTGTGCCTGTTCTCGGTCATGTCGATCTACTGGATCGTGCTGAACCTGATCCGCAACACGGCTATCCGCGGTCGCATGAACAACATCATGAAGACCTTCTGGGAAACGCCGTCGGCCCAGGAAGCGATCCGCTTCATGGAAGAGCAGCCGGCTTCCGAGCCGTTCTCCAAGATCGCCCTGGACTGCGCTTCGGCCGCCGCCCACCACCAGCGCCATGAAGGCAGCCGTCTGGTGGAAGCGCTGAACCGCTCCGAGTTCATCGACCGCGCCCTGCGCCAGGCCGTCGCCCGCGAAAGCGGCCGTCTGGAAGGCGGCCTGACCGTGCTCGCCACGGTGGGTTCGACCGGTCCGTTCGTCGGTCTGCTCGGTACGGTGTGGGGCATCTACCACGCCCTGATCCGCATTTCGGCTTCCGGCGACGCCTCCATGTCCGCAGTGGCGGGTCCGGTGGGCGAAGCGCTGATCATGACCGCGTTCGGTCTGTTCGTCGCAATCCCGGCCGTGCTGGCGTACAACTTCTTCGTCCGCTCCAACCGTGTGATCCTGGCGCGCTTCGACGAATTTGCCCACGACCTGCACGATTTCTTTGCTACCGGTTCGCGTGTCGAAGCTGGCGCGGCTCCCGCTCCGGCCCGTGGCGCGGCTCCGGCGGCGCCTGCTGCGAGGAAGTAAGCCATGGCATTCAGTTCAGGCGGCGGCGGCGGTGGCGCGCCGATGGCCGAAATCAACGTCACGCCGCTGGTCGACGTGATGCTGGTGCTGCTGATCATCTTCATGATCACGGCGCCGATGATGCAGCACAAAATCCGTATCGACCTGCCGCAGGCCTCGCTCAATCAGACGCAGACCGAACAGGTCGATCCGATCGACCTGGCCATCAAGGAAGATGGGACGATGTACTGGAACGACAGCCAGATCAGCGATCTGGAACTGAAGGCCCAGCTCGCCGTCAGCGCACAGAAGACCGTGCAGCCGGAACTGCAGATTCGTGCCGAGAAGAACACTCGCTACGAAATCGTGGCCAAGGTCATGGCGGATGCCAAGAACCAGGGCATGGTCAAGATCGGCTTCGTCACCACGCCGGGTGCGCGAGGCAGCCAGCAGTAAGCAGTAAACAACGCAAGCTCGCCAACGCTACCCTGCCGGTGCGAGCCGGAGAAAACGCCTCGGGAAACCGAGGCGTTTTTTTGTGCCCGGAAGAAAGCGGCGAGCTGGGCCGCCACGGCGATTTCCGGCCGAGCCGTGTAGCCGAAGCGAGGACCGATAACTGATGCCGCTGTGGTTTCGAGCCGGAAGCATTCGATTCCTGCCGCTTTCTGCCTCGCGGACCGGGCCAATGTCCGGTGGAACATCGCCCCGGATCGGCTCATCCCGCCGCCAGCCACCCCGCAAACGCGCAATTTCCGCAAACATCCCATACGGCCGACCATGACCAATGGCCTATGCCGCGTTCTATGCTGGGGCCGCCACCCTCGGCGAATCCGGAGCGCAAGCGCATGTCGGCACTCACCGTACGTTCCACCGAACGGCCATTGGCCGAAATCAACATAACCCCGCTGATCGACGTGATGCTGGCGCTGCTGCTGATCTTCATGATCGCCGCGCCGCTGGTGACCAAGACCATACCGCTGCCGCTGGGCGGCAGGGATAGTGCCGCCCAGCCGCGCACGGTGGAGCTGGGCATCGCCGCCGACGGCCAGGTCATGTTCAATGACCAGGCCCTGCAGTCCGTGGAAGTGCAGGCCCAGCTGCTGAGCTGGGCTGGTCAGAAGGAAAAGCCGCTGCTGCAGTTGCGGCCGGACAAGGCCACACCGCATCAGTATCTGATCGATGTACTGGCCCTGGCGCGGCAGAGCGGCATGGAGAGCATCGCGATCGAGACGCCGCGCTGAATTATTGATTTATCGTTTTATTCATTTATTCCAAAGTCGGCGAAGTCGCGTTTGCGCTTCGCCGGCAGGAATCTGCGGCTTCGATCTGCAGCACACGAGCCGCTGCCGCATCCGCCCGGTCAATCGCGCCGCAGCAGCTGCAGATAATTGCGCACCGTCGGCGCCAGGCCGTCATACAGCGCCTCGCCGATCAGCGCGTGGCCTATGGAAACCTCGGCCAGAAACGGAATCGCCTGGGCCAGCGCGGCCAGGTTGGCCTGGCTCAGATCGTGGCCGGCATTGACCCCCAGCCCTGCCGCCCGGGCACGTTCCGCCGTTTCCACGCAGCGCGCCAGCTCGGCCGCGACTGCGCCGGCCGCATACGCCTTGGCGAACGGCCCGGTATAGATTTCCACCCGCTGCGCGCCGAGTTCCGCTGCGCGCTCGACCTCGGCGCAGCCCGCGTCGACGAACAGGCTGACGCGGGCGCCGAGTTCGCGCAGCTGCGCGATCAGCGGACGCAGTTTTTCCGCATCGGCGACCAGATCGAAGCCGTGATCGGAGGTGATCTGCGCATCGCCATCGGGCACCAGCGTCACCTGTTGCGGACGTACGGCACGCACCAGTTCCACCAGCCCCGGATAGTCGCCGCGCGGCGGCGCGAAGCCGTTGCCTTCGATATTGAATTCCACCCGGCCGGCGATGCGCTCGGCCAGGGCATAGACATCGCCGGGCCGCACATGGCGCTGGTCCGGTCGCGGATGCACGGTGATACCGCCGGCGCCGGCCTCGATCACGCAGTCGCAGGCGCGCAGCGGATCCGGCTCGTGCTCGCCGCGGGAATTCCGCAGTACGGCGATCTTGTTCAGATTGACACTAAGTAGCGTCATGCTTGTTGTCCTTGAGAGGCGGTGGCGGCACGAAACGCGGGCGCTGTTCGCGCTCGGGCAAGGCCTCGATCGCCGCGGGCGGCGGCGCTGTCACGGGCCGCACCTGGGCCGGCGCCGCGGCGCGGCCCGTGGTGGTCGTCGCCGGCAAGGCCGACGCGGATGCTGCCGATGCGGGGACCGCTGCTGGCGCGGATACCGCTCGTACCGTTGAAACCGTCTGTGCCGCCGGTGCCGATTCGTTTCGCCCTGGCGCCGCCGGCCTGATCGCGGCGGCCGGCGCAGTGTGACCTACGGAGCCCAGCGGACCGAGTACCACTGGCGCCGGCGGCGCAGGTTCCGCCGGCTGCAACGCCGCAACAGCAGGCTGCCAGGGCGCCGGTGCGGCGGCTTGCGCCGGCGCGGTATCCGGCGGCGCAGCCTGCCGGGCCGCAGCGATTTCCGCGGCGCGGTGCTGTTGTTCGCGCTGCAGGCTCTGCACCACTTCCGGCGCCAGCGCCGGCCAGTGCACGCGCGGCAATTCGGCCTCGTCGCCCAGCAGCACCAGTTGCAGGCCGCTGACCGTGCCATCGGCGCCGCGCCGGGCGGCCAGTTCAAAATCGCCGTCGGCGCTGCCGAAATGATCGCCGCCGTAGGCATTCAGCTCGCGCCAGATACCGCCGCTGAATTGCAGCCCCGGTTTTTCACCGCAGTGGAAGCGCACCAGCACGTCGCCATCGACGCGGTAATCGCCGCAGAACGCGGCGAGTTGCCCGGCGCTGAGCGTCACCGGCGTGCGCGGCAGCTGCGGTGCGCGCGTGCTGAGGCGCTGCACTGGCACGATCAGGCCGTTCTCCACCCAGCGCAGGGCGTCGATGCGGCCCAGCGCGTCGCGCTGGAAATTCAGCTGGATCGCTTCGCCAGGCAGGTCGAACTGGTCCGGCCCCAGCGGCCGCAGGCGCGCGGCGAGGCGGCCGCTGGCCTGGGCGCTCAGGCCGGCCGGGGTAACCCGTATCAGCAGTTGGCTGCCGGGCGAAAATTCGTAGAGGCCGGCGTACTGCGCCGGATCCGCCGGCGCGGCGGCTTCGCGCGGCGGCAAAGTGGGCAGCGATCCGCCCATCAGCTGGGCCAGGCCCTGCGGTGTCAGGTTGGCGTCGGAATTACCGAGCAGGACCAGCGCGCGCTGCTGGTCGGTGCGGAAACCCAGGAAGACCGAATAGCCGCCGCGATTGGATTGCTGCCATACCAGCGGCCACTCCTGTTCGCCATCGCGCACCAGGCTGATGCGCCAGCCCAGGCCGGCATTGCCGCGGCGGTCCTGCGGCTGGCGCGACAGCAGCAGCGCCGGCCGCAGCGGCGAGTCGCCGGGCCGCAGCATGGCCTGCACCAGGCGCAACAGATCGCCGGCGCTGGTATTGAGGTTCAGCGGCAGGGCGAACTCCGCAGCCGGCGGCGGCAAGCTCTGGCGGCCGTCGTAGCTGCCGGGCACCAGGCCCTGCGCCGAGCCGCTGGTCTCGACCAGGCCCAGCGGGCCGGTGACTTCCTGCGCCAGCGCCGCCGCGTAGCCGCCGCCGTGCACACGGCCCAGTATCCAGCCCAGCAGCAATTGGCCCAGGGCCGATTCGCGCGCCGCAGGTTGTGGCGGCAGCTGATAATTGGCAAGGAATTCGAGCAGGTCGGTTTCGCGGTAATCGCGCCAGAGCTGGCCCGGATGACGCGGAAACAGGTTGGCCGGCAGCGGCGGCAGGCCGGAATCGTTGGTGGCGAGCTGCTGCAGCGTGATCGCGCAGACGCGCGCATCGGCGCAGGCGAAACCGGCAGGCAGGTAATCGGCGATGCGATCATCCAGGCGCAGGCGGCCGTGGCTCGCGAGCCGGGCCAGCAGCAGCCCGTTGTAGATCGCGCCGGCGTCGCCCAGGGCGAACCGCGCTCCCGCGCCGGCCGTGGTATCGCTATTGCCCGGCAGTGCCAAGCTGCTGGCCGCGCCGTCGGCATAGCCCGCAGCCACCAGCGGCCACACGCCGTGTTCCACGCCGCGCTGCAGCTGGGCCTGCAGCGCCGGCGGCAGGCCGGCGTCTTCGGCCAGGGCCGTGCCGCCCAGGCCGGCCAGGGCAGCCATCAGTAGTCGAGGTAGCAGGCGCATGACGCCCAAGCATAGCGTCTGGCATGCGCCGGCGGCGCGGGCCGGCATCACAGCCGACAACACGAACGGCCGCGGTGTTGCCGGCGGCCGTCGCGAAAAATCCAGAAAGAGCGCCACATCCGTGTGGCTCCAGGTTGCACCCTGTGGGAGGGGAGTGCGGGGTTTTTGAGCATTCCGGCGCGGGAAAGTTCCGCCGCGGCAACTAACTCCGCGCTGCGTTCAGCGGCAGTCGGCCGCGGTTTCCTTCCACACCACCGGATCCCAGTACTCGCCGCCGGCCGGACTGTTGCGCTGCTCCTCGTTGAGCTGCGCGGCCAGGTAGTAAGTGGTATTCGGCTGCACCGTTACGGTCAGTTCCTTGGCGCCGCTGTTGTTGATGCCGCTGCCGCGCTGGCCGAAGCGGCGGAAGGCGTTGTCGTCGATCTGCTCGGCGATCTTCAGCGTATGCGTGCCGGCCGGCACGCGGAACTGATGCACGCCGGTGGGGCCGGCGGCGTTGCCGTCGATGCTGAGCAGCTTCACGCCGTAGAGCTTGCGCTGGCGCGGTGCCGAATCGAACACATTGAGATGACCGCAGCCGGCCAGCGCTTCGGCGGATTCGGACTTGCGTCCGCTGCCGGCATTGCCGGCGGCGGCCAGCAGTTCGTCGCGGCCGACCTTCAGGTGGATGGGCGGCAGGGTGATGCTGCTCAGCTCACCGCTGAGCACGAGCTGCCTGTCGTCGCGCTGTACGGAGAACTCCAGCCGCGTGCCGTCGGGCAGGCCGTCGACCAGGGTGCGCATGGTGGTTGCGGCCTGGGCCCGGCCGGCGGCGTCGGCGCCCAGGCCGACCAGGCTGCTGCCGTTGATCGCGAGGATACGGTCGCCGGCCTTCACGCCCATGCGCTGGGCGCTGCTGCGCGGCGTCACGCCAAGCACGCGCAGGCCGTCGCGGGCGCGCTCGGCACTGGCGCTGTCCACCAGCAGGCCCAGGTTGGTCACGCGCCGCGCGGGCTCGTCCAGGGTGAAGGCGATCTGCTCGCTGGACTGCCCGGCGAAGGCGCCGGATTCGATCAGGCGCACCAGGGCCAGCTGCACTTCTTCGCTGAGGCGCTGCTCGCCCGCCGGCGCCTGCGCCAGCGCAAAGGCCGGGGCGAGCAGGGCGATCAATCCGACAACAGGGTGTTTGAACATCAACATCGTACTCTCCGCTCAAATCCGCGTGAGCTGCGCACCGTCAGCCGACAGTGCGATCAGGCTCGACAACACGGCATTGCGCTGTTCCCACAGCGGTGCCAATTCTTCTGCCGCCGCGCCGCGGTCGTAGGCCTGCTGCAGGGCCGTCTCGATCGCATGCAATTCCACTTCGCTCTCCAGCGGCGAGAAAGGCTGCGCCAGTCCCGCGTAGACCTGCTCCAATTCCTGCGATTGCCGCTCCAACTGCAGCAGGGCGCTGGGCCTGGCCGGCGCCGGCGGTGCCACCACGGCAACCAGACCGGCCACGGCAAGCACCACGCCGGCGGCGGCGCTCCAGTACGTCAGGCGGCGCTGCTGGCGGCGGCGCGCGTGGGCGGCCTCGATGCGCGCCCACAGCTGCGGCGGCGGATCGAATTCCGGCAGGCCGGCCAGGCGCAGCGATTTCAGACTCAACTCCTGCTCGGCCATGCCTGCAGCTCCACGTCGGGTTTGGTGTTCAGCCATTCCTGCAGCCGCTTGAGTGAGCGCGACAGGATGGACTTGGAATAACTCTCGGTCTGGCCGAACAACTCGGCCAGTTCCTTGTGCGTATAGCCTTCCAGCTCATGCAGCACGAGGATAAGACGTGCCCGCGGCGGCAGCCGTTGCAGCAGGGCCATCACGTCATGCACATCCGCGGCCAGCACCGCGCCGGTTTCCGCTGCATTGGCGAACAGGCGCTCGGGATCGTCCGGACCGATATGACGCTGGCTGCGCAACTGGTCTATCGCCGCATTCACCGTCATGCGCTTGAGCCACGCGCCGAACGGCGCATCGCCGCGGTACTGGCGCACGGCGTCCATCAGCTTGAGGAAGACATCCTGGACGATGTCCTCGGCGGCGGCCGGGCTGCCCAGTACGCGCATGGCCAGGGTGTAGCAGGGCCGGGCGAAAGTCTTGTAGATCACCGCATGGGCCGAGACGTCGCCGCGGCGCGCCCGCGCCAGGGTGACCGCGTCGATCTCCTGGGCGAAGCCGGATCTGGGTTCTGGGGAGTTCATGTTCATGCTGAAACCTCGGACGCTGCGGCGGCGCCGGCCGTCGCAGCCGGCCGGCATTTGCCGCTGCGTTCAGCCCCGCCGCGGCACGCGGATCTCCAGGATGCGCTTGCGCTCGACGTAGATGCGGGCCTGGCCGGTCTCGCGGGTGACACTGACGGTCACGCCGTCGCCGTCCACGGCGGCAATCTTGCCGTCGATCTCCTTGCCGGCGTTCGTTATCAACACAATGCGGCTGCCGACCAGGGCGGACAAGCCGCCGTAGGCGACCACGCTGAACGGGCGTTCACGCGGCGTGGTCTGGGTCTCGGGCAGGCGATCTATGCGCGGACCCTGCCAGACCAGGGCCGCGGTGGAACCCGGCGGCGGCGGCGGCGCCGACGGTATGCCGGCGATGCGCGGGTCTATGCGGGTATTGGACGGCCGCGCGGTGACCACGGCAGGCGCGGCGGGCTCGCGGGCTGGCAGGCGCTCCACGACGGGGCGGCTGCTTTCCGGCGGCGGGCTGGGCGGCGCGGCGGCGACGGGCTCGGCGGGTGCGGGCGCCGCAGGCGCGGGTTCCGCCACCGGCGGCGGCGCGGCGGGTGGTGCCGCTGCGGCCGCGGGCACGCCGGTCGTCGTCGCCAGCACCGGATTGGCTTCCGGACGCACGACCACGGTTTCCGGTTCCGGCTCGGCCAACGGATCGTGCACCAGGGCGCGGTCTATGCCGGCCAGGGCCTGTACCGGTTCGGCCAGGAAGAACAGCTTGAACAGCACCGGCGGCGCGTTGTTGTGGCGCGCGGTCAGGTTGAGCCAGCGCATTACTTCTTCGGGATCGTAGGTGTCGTACTGGGCCGGGGCGATGTCCTCGCGCGGCAGGCTCAACAGCTTGATCTGGCCGCCCTTGAGCTGCAGGTCGCGGTAGATCTCGACCACGCCTTCGGCCGGTACCAGGTGGGCCGCCTTGAGGCGTTCCTGCACCGCGGCGATATGGCGTTCGACGAACGTGTCCACGTCCACGCCGGTCTGGCGCGCGCAGTACTTGTTGCGCTGATCCAGATAGCCGGTGTCCTGGTATTCCACGTCGGCCGAGGCGATGCGCAGCGCCTCGCGCGCCGCCGCGTCGTCGAGCAGGCGCAGGGTGAACGGCTTGAGTTCCAGGTGCAGGCGCAGCGCGGCGAACGGCGCGTTGCCGATGCGCGCATCGGCGCGCAGTTCGGTGCCGGCGCTTTCCAGGCGGTAATCCAGTTCCAGCTGCGGCAGCGCCGGCTGCACGCGCATGGACTGGTATTCGCGCGGACCCAGCCGCGCCGGTTCGCCGCAGGCGAAGGTCTCGAACGGCACCAGGCTGAGGGGGCCGAACCAGGGCGGATCCGTGCGCATGGCCAGGCGCTCCAGCGCCGGCAGGCTCACGTCCCTGAGGCGCAGGCCCAGCTGTTCGGGTACCGAATCATCGCGCGTGATCGCGCGTCTGAGCAGCCAGAGCAGGCCGGGCGGACGCAGGCTAAGCTCGGCCGCGCTGAAGCTGGCGATCTCGTGCCCGGGCCTGGGCTGGAAGCGCACGCCGCCGAGGTGGATCTCGCCGTTGAACGATCCGCTGGCACTGGACCAGCTCAGCGTGCCCCAGCGCGCCAGACTGGCCGCCAGCCACTGCGCCTGCTGCTGCGCCGCCGTCCATAAGGCGAGCTTGAGCGCGATCGCGAGCACGACAGCCGACAGCAGCAGATTGCGCAGCAGCTTCCACATGTTGACGGCTGATCTCGGCGACGCGGGGTTTAACCGGAACTTAGCCCGTTAGGGCGTGAGCCACAACTGGCGATTGGCTTGGTCGCCGGTCACTGCGCTGTCATGTTTCACGCCTGCGCCAGAACTTGCGGCGGCAGGCGAAAACGGCGCAGCGTGCGCGCCTGGCCGTACCAGGCGACGTGTCCGTTCCAGGGCGCCGCGGCACTCAGCGCATGCACCTGCCAGTGCTGCGCCTCGCCGCCGTCGGCGGCGATGTGCAGCAGCTGCGCCGGCACTCCGGCGGCGAATTCCAGCCGCTCCAGACCGAAGGCGAGGCCGCGGCCCAGCGCCTTGAGCACGGCCTCCTTGGCGGTCCACAGGTGCAGGAACAGCGCCTCGCGCGCCGCGCCTTCGGCGGCGGCGACGGCGTCGGCCTCGCGCGGACAGAAAAAGCGCCGCGCCAGTTCGGCATGCCGCCGGCGCCGGCCCGGGCGCTCCAGATCCACGCCCAGCTCCAGTCCCGGCGCCAGCGCGACCACGGCGGCATCGCCGCTGTGGCTCAGGTTGAAACCCGGGCCGCCGGCCAGGCGCGGCTTGCCGTGTTCGCCGGTGTCCAGGTCGGCGCTGCCGACCGGCCGCCCGCAGTAGGCCGAGAGCAGGTGCAGCAGCAGGCGCTGGGCCTGCACGCGCGTGCCGGTGCTGGCGGAAAATTCACAAAACCACAGGTGGATCTCATCGGCCGCCAGCGGCTGCGGGGCGGTGGCGGGCGGGAAGGGCTGGTCCATGCGGCATGCTTGGGCCGGCGGCCGGCGGCGGTCAAGCACGGCGGCGCGCATTCACTACAATCGGGCGTCCATCCGGGGAATTTCGCAATGATCGCAGGCTGGGTCTTGCTGCTGGTGTCGCTGGCCTACGTCGCCCTGCTGTTCGGCGTGGCCTACTGGGGCGACACGCGCCCGCTGTATCCGGCCCGGCCCGGGCTGCGGCCCTGGGTCTACAGCCTGGCCCTGGCGGTGTACTGCTCCTCCTGGACCTTCTACGGCGCGGTGGGCAGCGCCGCCAGTTCCACCCTGGCCTATCTGCCGATCTACCTCGGGCCCATGCTGCTGTTCCTGTTCGGCAGCGGCCTGCCCGAGCGCCTGACCCGCGTGGCCAAGGCCAACAACATCACCTCCATCGCCGATTTCATCGGCTCGCGCTTCGGCAAGTCGCACGCGCTGGGTGCGCTGGTCACGCTGATCGCGATTGTCGCGGCGATTCCCTACATCGCCCTGCAATACAAGGCCGTGGCGCTGAGCATCGGCGTGCTCAGCCGCGGCGAGCTGGCCCGCGAAGGCGTGGACCTGCTGCACGACTCGGCCTTCTACACGGCGCTGATGCTGGCCCTGTTCGCCATCCTGTTCGGCACGCGCCGGGTCGATGCGACCGAGCACCACCACGGCATGGTGCTGGCCGTGGCGGTGGAATCCCTGGTCAAGCTGATCGCCTTCCTGGTCATAGGCCTGTACGCCCAGCAGCACCTGGCCGATCTGCCCGCGGCGCAGGTGGACCTGCGCCTGGATGCGCAGCTGCCGCCAGCGTTCCTCGCCCAGACCCTGCTCGCCTTCACCGCCATGTTCTGCCTGCCGCGCCAGTTCCACGTCGGCGTGGTCGAGTGCGAGGACCCGCAGGACGTGCGCCGCGCGCGCTGGCTGTTTCCGCTGTACCTGCTGCTGATCTGCCTGTTCGTGCCGGTGATCGTCGCCGCCGGACGCAGCGCGGCCGCGGGCACCGGCCTGAGCCCGGACGTGTGGCTGCTGTGGCTGCCGCTGGCCCACGACAACAACGTGCTGGCCCTGCTGGCCTATATCGGCGGCTTCTCCGCCGCGACCGGCATGGTCATCGTCGCCTCGGTGGCGCTGGCGACCATGATCTCCAACGACCTGGTGATGCCGGCCCTGCTGCGCTGGCGCGCGCTGCGGCTGGACCAGCGCCACGATCTTTCCGCCGTCGTGCTCGGCGTGCGCCGCGTGGCCATCGTCGTGATGGCCTTGCTGGCGATGGCCTACTACCGCGCCATGCCCCAGGGCGAGCAGCTGGCCTCGATCGGCCTGCTCTCCTTCGCCGCGGTGGCGCAGTTCGCGCCGGCCATCGTCGCGGGGCTGTACTGGCGCAGCGCCAGCCGCGTCGGCGTGCAGACCGGGCTGGCGGTGGGCTTCGTGGTCTGGGCCTATACCTTGCTGCTGCCCAGCCTGTCGGTGGCCGGCTGGATGGACACGCGCTGGCTCAGCCACGGCCCCTGGGGCCTGGAATGGCTGCGGCCGCAGGCCCTGTTCCAGCTCAGCGGCTGGCATCCGCTCACCCACGGCACCTTCTGGTCGCTGCTGGCCAATACTGCCTGCTGCCTGGTGCTGTCGCTGCGCCACCGGCCGAGCATGGAAGAGCGCCTGCGCGCAGCCAGCTTCCTCGATCTTTCCGCCGACCGCAGCAGCGGCGTGGTCGGCGAATGGCGCGGCCGCGTCAGCGTGGCCGACCTGCGCGCCATCGTCGGCCGCATCATCGGCGAACGCGGCGCACGGCGCGCCTTCGACGACTACGCCGCCGCCACCGCCAAGCCGCTGCAGGATGCCGCCGCCGCCGACCGGCCGCTGCTGCAGCACAGCGAGCGCATCCTGGCCGCGTCCATCGGCGCGGCCTCGGCCCGGCGCATGCTGACCAGCGCGCTGCGCGGCACCGGCCTGGATTTCAGCGAGGCGGTGGCCCTGCTGGACGAAGCCTCGCAGGAATTGCGCTACAACCGCGAGCTGCTGTCCACCACCATGGAGAACATCTCCCAGGGCATCAGCGTGGTCGATGCGGACATGCGCCTGGTGGCATGGAATCGCCGCTATATGGAAATGTTCGGTTATCCCGACGACTCGGTCTACGTGGGCCGGCCCATCGCCGACCTGATCCGCTACAACGCCGAGCACGGCGAATGCGGCCCGGGCGAGGTGGAGACGCACGTGGCCAAGCGCCTGCAGCACATGCGCGCCGGTACCGCCCACGTCTACCAGCGCGTGCGCGCCGACGGCAGCGTGCTGGAGATGCGCGGCCAGCCCCTGCCCGGCGGCGGCTTCGTCACCACCTTCACCGACGTCACCGATTACAAGCGCGCCGAGCAGGCCCTGCGCGAGGCCAACGAAACCCTGGAGCAGCGCGTATCCCAGCGCACCGCCCAGCTGTCCAACGCGCTGGCCGCGCAGGAGCGGGCCAAGTTCGAGGCCGAGGCGGCCAACCAGTCCAAGACCCGCTTCCTCGCCGCCGCCAGCCACGACCTGCTGCAGCCGCTGAATGCGGCCAAGCTGTTTACCTCGGCGCTGCGCCACCAGCCTGGCCTGGATGCCGAATCGGCCCAGCTGGCCGAACGCATAGACACCGCCTTCCGCGCCGCGGAGACCCTGCTCGACGCCCTGCTCGAAGCCTCGCGCCTGGACGCCGGCAAATACCGCCCGGATATCGCCAGCGTCGCTTACAACGAAGTGGTCGAGCCGCTGCAGCAGCAGTTCGCCATGATCGCCGAGCGGCGCGGGCTGGAGCTGAGCTTCCACCCCAGCCGTGTCGTGGTGCGCACCGACGCCCACCTGCTCAGCCGCATCCTGCAGAACTTCATTTCCAACGCGCTGCGCTATACCCGCAGCGGCCGTGTCGTAGTCGGCGTGCGGCCGCGCGGGCCGGATGTGCTGATCCAGGTCTGGGACACCGGCCCGGGCATAGCGCCGGCCCAGCTCAAGCGCATCTTCGACGAGTTCCAGCGCCTGGATCAGGCTTCGCCGTGGGGCGAGCAGGGCCTGGGCCTGGGGTTGTCGATCTGCGAGCGCATCTCGCGCATCCTGGGCCATCGCCTCAGCGTGCATTCGCAGCCGGGCAAGGGCAGCTGCTTCGCCGTGCGCGTGCCGGTGGTGACGCGGCGCGCCCGCGATGCCGCGCGCAGCAGCCGCGAACGCGAACCGGCCAGTGCCGATCTGTCGCCGCTGCATGTGCTGTGCCTGGACAACGAGCCGGCGATCCTCGAAGGCATGTCCGCCCTGCTCACGCGCTGGGGCATGAGCTGCGATCTCGCCGCCAGCCTGGACGAGGCGCGCGCGGCCATCGCCCAGCGCCGGCCCGACTTGATCATCGCCGACTTCCACCTGGGCACGGTGCAGGACGGCATGGACGCCCTGGCCGAACTGCAGGGCAGCCTCAGCCCGCCGCCGCCGGCCGCGCTGCTGACCGCCGACCGCAGCCCCGAACTCAAGCAGCGCGCACGCCTGCGCCGCTACGCCCTGCTGCACAAGCCGGTCAAGCCGGCCGCGCTGCGCGCACTGCTGTCGGCCATGGCCAGGCTGGCGCCGCTGCGGAATCCGCCGTGAGCCGCGCCGGGCGGTTCCGGCCCGCGCTGCGGCGCCTGCCGGTCGCGGTGATGGTTGCCGCCGGCGCGGCGGCGGTTGCGGCCCCGCCGGCGGCTGCCGATGCGCCGTTCACGCCGCCGCCGGCCGTACCGGCAACGCCGCCGGCCGGCGCGGCGACAGCGGTCACGCCGGCCGCGCAGAAAACCGAACCCTTCGACGACCGCTGCATGTCCGGCCTGGCCGCGGCCGATCGCCAGCTGATCCGCGCCACGCGCGCGCGCCTGCGGCGCTCGGCCCCGGGCGAGGCGCCGGCGGCACTGTTCCACAACAGCGCGCGCTGGGGCTGTGCGCGCATCCGCTTCCGCATCGACGCGGCGGGCATGACGCAGGAACTCAAGATCGACCACGCCTGGCCCGACTGGACCTATGCCCGTGCCGCCTGGCGTCTGGTGCAGGAGCTGCGCTTCCTCCCGTCCCAGGCGGCCGCCGGCGAAGCGGCACTGATCGTGATTAATCTGGCCGGCGGCGACACCAGCGACTGAAGCGCTGCGGATCGCTGCGCCTGACGTGTTCGCGCCGGCACCCGCGGGGCGGCCGTCCGCCGGCGCATGTCACTTTTGTTGCGGCTGCCGGGGCTGCGCAGTAAAAACCGGCTGTCCGTCGCTCCGGGAAGAGCCGTCATGCGCCTGCCGCTGCTGTGCCTGTCCGCGCTGTGCTGCGCGCTGCCGTTCCCGCAGGCCGCGGCCCTGGACGAACCCATGTTCGGCGACGGTTTCGACAGCGGCATCGGCTTCCGCACCGTGCGCATCCCCGACCGCAACGACGCCGTTGCGTGCAGCGGCGCCGCCAATGCCTCGGCCCGCATCGACCGCGTCTACCTGGCCCAGACCCACGTGCTGGAACCCGAGCACCCGCTGTTCGTGCTGGCGGCGCGGCGGCCGGCCCTGCTCAAGGTGAACGTCACGGGCAGCGGCGCTTCGCCCCAGGTACGGGTCAGCGCGACGGCCGGCGCGGTCGCTCTGGGCAGCCTGTGCCTGGCCGGCCCGGCCAGCCTGCCGGCGAGCGTGGACACCGCCACCCAGACCCGCGCCGACAGCTTCACCGTCACCCTGCCCGCGGCTTGGCTGCAGCCCGGCCTGGCGCTCACCGTCACCGCCGGCGGCGCGAGCCGGGTGCTGGATGCGGCCACGCTCAAGGTTGGCCCGGAACCGGTGCTGGCCCTGCTTGCGCCCGACCTGTACCTGTTCGGCGACCAGCAGCCCACGCCCAAGCCGCCCAATTGGGAAATCCAGTATTTGTCCACTTTGATGGCGAGCGCGCTGCAGGTGTCCACCCTGGCGCCCATCGTCAGCGACCGCCTGCCGATAGAACCGCGCAGCGACGGCCGCGACGGCTTCGGCGTCGCCGCGCCGCAGCCGGCCCTGATCGCGACCACCGCGCCGAGCTGCACCGCGGCCCAGGCTGGCGCCGGCAACTGCACGCGCTATGGCGGCTATGCGGTGCTCAACGGCGCCCGCGGCGTGCTCGGCGCGATACGCAATGCCAACGGCCTGGAACGCTATGCGCAGATCTACGGCACGATGGCGGCGAACACCCACGTCGGCGGCGGCCTGGCCGGCGGCGGTGTCGGTGCCGGCGACGACTACGGCCTGACCTTCAACCACGAGATGGGCCACAGCGCCGATATGCCGCACTGGGGCACCAGCTGGTACGGCCGCGTGGCCGCCGACAACAGCCAGAAACATCCGTATGCGGGCGAATACGGCAGCCTGCCGGCCAATCCCACCGGCGGCGGCTTCGGCAACAGCTGGGGCTACGACCTGGCCGCCGACCGTTTCATCGCGCCGGTCTGCGCCGGCACCGGCAAGGAGCGCCAGGAACCCATGCAGCGCAGCGGCAGCAGCTGCCTGCCGGCGGGCCAGGCGTATGACTATTTCAGCGACTATTCCTCGCTGTTCCTGTTCCGCTTCCTGGTCGGCGCGGCGGAAACCTATGCCGGTACCGTGGCCTATCCGCGCGATCCTTCAGGCAATGCCGCCGCCACGCCGTTCAGTTTTCCCGGCAAGGGCGGCCGTGTCGTCGCGCTGCAGCCGAACCGGCCGCAGCCCTTCCTGAAGAAGTGGGATGCCGCGCTGGCCGACTACGTCGAGCAGGCGCCGCCGGCGCTCAGTGCCAACCAGATGAAGCACTACTACCCGCAGCGCCACAACACCAAGGTGGTGACGATCTGGGGCTCCTTCAGCACCACCACGCCGGCGGCGCGCATGATAGGCCCGCCCATGCACTACACCGGGCATCTGAAGAAAACCTGGAACCCGAGCGATCCGGCGGATTTCGCCGACATCAAGAGCTGGATTTCCGGCGATGCCTTCTGGTGGGGCGCCGACCTGGTGCTGCGGGTCAACTACAGCGACGGCAGCTTCCGTCAGGCGGTGCTGAAATACGCCCCGCGCGGCACCGATCCGCTCGATGGCGACAGCTTTGCGATCTGGGCAGTCAACTTTCCCGACGACAGGACCCTCGTCGGCGCCCAGCTCTTCCACCGGCCGATGGAAGTGCGTTATCCCGGCACGGTCTCGCCCTACAACATCAACCAGACCGGCAATGCCACGACTGCGGCGAACTATCTGGACGGCGCGCCCGTAGTTGCCACCTGGCCCTGAGCCGGACCTGGCCGCCGGGGCGGTTTCAGTCGTGGTGTTCCCGCGTCGGCGGCCGTTCCAGCCAGGCGTGGCGGCGGCTTTCGTAGACGGAAATCCAGGCCGGCGGGAAATCCGGATCGGCGAAGGCGCCCACGGGAATGGCGATCAGGTCGGGCTGGGCATCCAGCTGGTAGTGCACGGTGGCGCCGCAGTCGGGACAGAAATAAAAACGCAGCAGGCCGCCGCTGTCGCCGCGGCGCACGAACTCGCGCGCGACGCCGCTGATGCGCACATTCGCCCGCGCAAAGCGCGCCTGGGCCGAAAACAGCGCGCCGGTGCGGCGCTGGCAGGCCAGGCAATGGCAGATCGACACACGGACCGGCTCGCCTTCCACCGTCACGCGCAGGGCGCCGCAGCTGCAGTGGGCTTCTCGCGTGGTCATGCGGCGCTCCGGTTTGCGGCAATGCCAAAGACGGGCGGCGTATCTGCGCCACCCGCAGGACAGCAGGCTACTTCGGCATGGCCAGATTGTCCGCCTGCAGCGGCTTGCCCATGCCGCGCGGTGTGGTTTCGATTACCGCATCGGCCGGCAGCTCGCCGCCGCCATCGAGTTTGGCCCAGACCCGGTCCAGCGCGCTGTAGACGTAAGGCAGCAGCGGCAGGTAATTGGCGCCGTACTGCGGCAGGCCGAGGAAGGCGTCGAAATGCTGCGCATGGCGCACCTGCCAGTAGCGCACATCGCTGCCGGCGGCCTTGGCCAGGGCGACATACGGCGCGCTGCTGAAGGCGGCCGGCACCAGGCCGTCGTCCAGGCCGTGGATCACGAATACCGGCAGGCCCTTGCGCGGCGCCGCGGCGCGGGTCTGCGCGATGCCCTGCTGCACGCGCGCGGCCGCGGCATCGCTGCCGCTGGCGAGGGCGCGCAGGCAGCCCAGGCCCTTCCACGGCGCCGCCGCCTCCGCATCGACGATGCCCACGCCGGCGCCCGGCGGAATGCCGCTGCCGTCGGCCCACCAGGCCGCACGTTCGGCCGGCGTGGCGGCACGGGCGCTGCGGTCGGCGTTCACCGCGGCGAAGCGGTAGCCGCAGGGCTCCTCGCCGGCGGCATAGCGGCCGTAGGCGGCGGCATAGGTCACTGCGACCGCGCGCCACAGATCGAAGGTCACGCTGATGGAGCCGGCGCGCAGGGCTTCGTCGGTCCAGCCGCTGGCGTGCAGTGCGGCATAGGCGGCCTTCTGCTGTGCGGCCAGATCGGCGCCCTGGATCAGTCCGGCTTCGACCAGCGCCGTACAGCGCGCCGCGATATCCGGCACCGCCGGCAGGCCGAGCTGGGGCAGGGCGCAGGGCATCAGCAGGGCGGCTTCGGTGGTGTAGTCGTAGAGCGCGCGCGCGCCCTGCACGTAGACATTCGGCTCGCCCGCGACCACCGCCGCCAGCCAGTCGCCGTCCAGCTCCGCCGCGCGCAGCACCGCACCGCCGCCGTTGGAAATGCCGACGGCGATCACGCGCGTATTGGCGAAAGTGAACGGCGCCTGCTGCGGCAGTGCTTCGTTGAGCGCCTGCAGGCCGTATTCGGCCGCCTGTTTCACATGGCGGCCCCAGTCGGCCTCGGGATTGTCCTGGGAATGGGCATGCTTGAAGGCGATGCCGCTGCCCGCTGCGGTTTCCGGCTTGAACGCGAGCACTTCGTCGGCGCCGCCCAGCGTGCCGTCCACGCGCACGCCGCGTTTCTCGGCCAGGTCGTAATAGTCCGTGCCCGCGCCCTTGTCGGTATAGGCCACCGCGCAGCCCTTGGGCAGGCCCCAGGCGCCGGCGACGGCGATGGCACCGTAGATGCCACGCGAACCGGACGAGGCTGTCACCACCAGGCAGCGCTTCTTCGCGTCGAAGCGGTCGGGAATCTGTGCCAGTACGCGGTGCGGCTGCTTCGCGCCCGGCAGCCGCGCCAGGGCCTGGAATTCACGCCCGGGCACGGCGGCCAGGGAACCGTAGACATCGCCATAGCCGCCGCCCGGCGCGAGATCGGCGATGCCGCGCCAGTTCGCCCACAGCGCGCGGCGGCGCAGTTCGGCCGGCGTGGGCGCCTCGGGCTTGGCAAACGCCGGCGGCGCCATGCCGCGCAGGCCGTCCAGGCCCAGGCCCGCGCTGAGCAGGTCGTCGCCGTCACGGTGCTCGCTGACACGCTGGGCGCTGAACATGGCGGCATCCTCCGGGGCGCCGCGCGGCGCAGGCTGGGCGGTGGGCGGACTGGCGGCCGGCTGGGGAGCGGGCGCGGCCGGTGCCGGGGCGCGCTCGCAGCCGGCCAGCAGGGCGAGCAGGGCGAGGGCGGAGGAAATGCGCGTCATCGGTCTGATCTTCATACGCCCACCCTAGCAAGCCCGATATCCTCGACTATCGTACTTTCGTACCAAGCCAGCGTGCAGGGTGCTTGCTAGGCTTGCGCCAGGAGAAAAACCCATGACCCATCGCTGCATTCTCATCACCGGTGCCGGCAGCGGCATCGGCGCCGGCATCGCCACGGAACTGGCGGCGGCCGGCCACCATATCGTGCTTACCGACCTGGACCGCACCGCAGTCGATGCGGTCGCCGCGCAGATCCTCGCCGCCGGCGGCTCGGCCGAGGCCGTGGCGCTGGACGTGACTTCCGACGACAGTGTCGCCGCCGCCCTCGCCGCGATCTCGCGCCCGGTCGACGTGCTGGTCAACAACGCCGGCCTGCAGCACGTCGCGCCGCTGGAAGAATTCCCCATCCAGAAATGGGATTTCCTGATCCAGGTGATGCTGGTCGGCGTAGCCCGCCTGACCCGCGCTCTGCTGCCGGGCATGCGCGAGCGCGGCTTCGGCCGCATCGTCAACATCGGCTCCATCCACTCGCTGGTGGCCAGCCCGTTCAAGAGCGCCTACGTCGCCGCCAAGCACGGCCTGCTCGGTTTCTCCAAGGTGATCGCGCTGGAAACCGCCGATACCGACATCACCATCAACACCATCTGCCCGACCTACGTGAAGACGCCGCTGGTGGACAAGCAGATCGCCGACCAGGCGCGCACCCGCGGCATACCCGAAGAAAAAGTCGTCAGCGACGTCATGCTCAAGCCCATGCCCAAGGGCGTGTTCATCGGCTTCGACGAACTGGCCGGCATCACCGCGTTCCTGATCTCGCCGCCCGCGCGCAACATCACCGGCCACACCATCGACGTGGACGGCGGCTGGACGGTGCAGTAACCGTGACGGGCGCAGGCCGGCGCCGGCACATATTCGCCGCGCCACCGGCCGCGTGCACACGCCCATGCCTTCGCTGCTGATCGCCGACGACCATCCGCTGTTCCGCGCCGCCCTGCGCGGTGCCGCGGCCGACGCCGTCGCCGATCTGCGCGTGCACGAAGCCGATTCGCTGGACGGCGTGCTCGCTGCGCTGGAACGCGAACCCGACATAGACCTCGTGCTGCTCGATCTGCACATGCCCGGCAATCACGGCCTGGCCGGCCTGGCCGCGATCCGCGCGCAGCACCCGGGCGTGGCGGTGGTGGTGGTCTCGGCCAACGACGATCCCCGCGTCATCCGCCGCGCGCTGGACCACGGCGCCGCCGGCTACCTACCGAAAAGCTCCGGCTTCGACGAACTGCGCGACGCCATCCGTACCGTGCTCTCCTGCGAACAATGGCTGCCGCCGGCCCTGCGCGGCAGCGTGGCCCGCGCCCAGTCTTCCGCCCAGGACGCCGACCTCGCCGCGCGCCTGGCCAGCCTGTCGCCGCAGCAATTCCGCGTGCTGGTGCTGGTGGCCGAAGGCCTGCTCAACAAACAGATCGCCGACCGGCTCGACGTGCAGGAACGCACGGTGAAGGCACATCTCACCGCGATCTTCGAGCGGCTAGGAGTGCGCAATCGCACGCAGGCGGGGGTGGTGTTGCGCGAGCTGGAGTTGAGTGATCCGGCGCGGCAGTTATAGCCTTTGAGGTAAAGGATTTGCGTCGTTTTCCGAATTCCGCCTGATACCATGGGGCCCTTGTCCAAATGGATCACTTCGAATGAGCGCACCCTTCATTTCACGAGTCATGCTGCGCAACTATCGCAGCATAGGTCAGTGCGATGTGGCTCTGGGAGCGCTCACATACCTGGTTGGGCCTAATGGCGCTGGAAAGAGCAACTTTCTTGACGCGCTTCATTTGGTTTCAGATGCGCTGACCAGCTCGCTGGAACAGGCACTGAACACCCGTGGCGGACTGTCTGAAGTACGTCGTCGCTCCGGTGGACACCCCACCCATTTTGGTGTGCGACTTGAGTACAACATAGACGGAAAAACCGGTATCTACGCGTTCAACGTCGCCGCACTCAAGGATCGGGGCTTTGAAGTGCAGACAGAGATCTGCAGTTTGGGTGGACCAGGGAAAGGTCCATATTACCGAATTGAACGAGGTGTCTTAAAAGCAAGCAGCGAGCCAACGTTGCCTGCGTTAACCAAGGATCGTCTGGCGCTCGTGGCGCTATCTGGACTCAGCTCTTTCCGCCCGATATTCGATGGTCTTACGTCGATGGGGTTTTACAACTTAAACCCCAAGCTGATGCGGGACCTACAAAAACCACAGGAGGGGCGTCTGTTGAAGTCGGTTGGGGAGAATGTCGCCAGCGTAATAGGCCATTTGGAACGAGTATGTCCCGAAGGACTGCGCACGATAGAGGAATATCTGCAAACTGTAGTTCCTACGGTACATGCGGTGAAGCGGCTGGCAGTTGGTCCAATGGAAACGCTGGAGTTTCGTCAGGATGTCCCGGGCGCGCGTGATCCTTGGCGTTTCACAGCCCAAAATATGTCGGATGGAACTCTGCGCGCGCTGGGTGTATTGACTGCGTTGTTCCAGCGAAACGACGACTTTGCACCGACACTTATAGGCATTGAGGAACCTGAAACTGCCTTGCATCCAGCAGCCAGTGCGGCATTGAGGGAGGCGCTGGCTCTCGCTTCGACTCATACGCAGGTCATCGTGACTAGCCACAGCCCCGAGTTGCTGGATGACACATCAATACGCGATGACCACATTCTCGCTGTTAGTTCCGACGCGGGAGAAACCAGGCTGGCACCGGTCGACGGTGCATCGCGCAAGGCAATACGCGAAGAACTGTTCTCTGCAGGCGAACTGCTGAAGCTTGGACAGCTGCAGCCAGATCCGGATTTGCTTCGTCAGCAATCTACGAGCCAGCGCGATCTTTTCGACGAGGCAGTCGGATGAGTCGTGTGATTTGCATAGTGGAGGGACACGGCGAGGTAATCGCTTTGCCCGTCTTACTTCGACGTATTGCCGCATGGCGGTTCCCCGAACGTCATATCGACGTCCTTCCTCCTATTCGAGTGAAGCGGGACCAGTTCCTTAACGATGAAGAACAGTTCAAACGTTTCATGCAACTTGCAGGGATGAAATCCAGGGAAGAGGATGCAGTTCTGGTGCTGCTCGATGCTGACGATGATTGCCCTGCGTCATTCGGACCTTTCCTCCTGCAGCGCGCACGCCACGCAATTCCGCACCGTTCGGTATCTGTTGTTCTTGCTAATCGTGAGTTTGAGGCTTGGTACATAGGTGCTGCAAAGTCGCTGGATGGTTACCGCGGACTCACAATATCTCCCGCTGATCTAAAATCTGACCCAGAGCAGCCTCGCGATGCAAAAGGATGGCTGCGTAGTCGTATGGGCGCGCGTAGCTACGGGGAAACAACAGACCAACCCGCTTTTGCTGCTAAAATGGACATGGACGCCGCATATGAGCGCTGCAGATCTTTCAGGAAGCTGTGCAGTGACCTGGATCGTTGGTTTATGTCCTGATCGATTTTGCAAAATTTTGCTGCTAGTTTCGGTCGTCATGCTTTGCTCAAATGCGTGCAGACACTGCAACTCGCTTGAAGTACACAGTATCGAGAAGCGAACTTGCTTGGACCGCTCGGAGTGCCGGAAGAAACTTGCGGCGAGCAGCTTCGCGCAGCAGCGGGGCTGACATCAGTCGAATGAATCCTGCGGAAGCCAGCGCAGCGTGTCTTCTACTGCACGCTGCGCGCCGCCAGCAGCCGGTCCAGCACCGATTTCAGCGCCAGCGGCTTGACGGGCTTGATCAGCAGCGGCAGGCCGGCTTCGTGCACGGCGCGGCGTACGGTTTCGCCGGGATCGGCGCTGAGGATGACCGCGGGCCGCGGGCCGTGGAGCGGGCGCAGGCGCTCGTGCAGGGCCACGCCGGTGTCGCCGCCGTCCAGGTGATAGTCGAACAGCCACAGATCGGCCGGCTGCGTCGCCAGTACGCGCTGCGCGGCCTCGCCGGCGGCGGCGGCACTGACACGGCAGCCCCAGCCGGCCAGCAGCTTGCGCAGCGCTTCCAGCGTGGCGGTTTCGTTATCGACGACGAGTACGTGGGTGCCGGCCAGGCGCGGCCGCGCGCCGGCTGCCGGTTCGTCCTTGTTGCGCGCCGCGGCGCGCGGCAGCGTGATGGCGAATACCGTGCCGACGGCTACGCGGCTGCGCAGGCCCAGCGGCGCCTGCAGCAACTGGGCCATGCGCTCGGCGATGGCCAGGCCCAGGCCCAGCCCCGGGCCGGCGACGTCGTCGCCGCGGCGGAATTCCTCGAAGATGCGCTGCTGTTCGGCGGCCGCGATGCCGGGGCCGGTATCGTGGACTTCCACCCGCAGCGTGCCGCCGTTGCGGCGCAGGCCGAGCAGGATGCGGCCGCGTGCGGTGTAGCGCACGGCGTTGGCGAGGAAGTTCTGCAGCACGCGGCGCAGCAGCTGCGGATCGCTGCGCACCCAGGCGCGGCTGGGGCGGTAGCGGAATTGCAGGCCGCGTTCCGCCGCCAGCACGCGGAATTCCGACACCAGCGGTTCCAGCACTTCGGCCAGGGGGAAATCGCGCAGCTGCGCGGAAAGCCCGCCGGCTTCCAGGCGCGACATGTCGAGCAGGCCGGTGAGCAGGTCCGTGGTCGAATCCAGCGCGCCGCGGGTCTGCGTCACCAGTTCGCGCTGGGCCGGTCCGGTAAGCTGCTGGGCCAGCGCCTCAGTGAACAGGTGCGCCGCGTGCAGCGGCTGCAGCAGGTCGTGGCCGATGGCGGCGAGGAAGCGGCTCTTGGCTTCGTTGGCGCGCTCGGCTTCGCGCTTGGCGTGTTCGAGCAGGGTGGTGCGGTCGGCCACGCGCTGTTCCAGGGTTTCATTGGCCTGGATCAGCGCGGCCTCGGCGCGGCGGAAGGCGGTGACTTCGGTGAAGGTGGCGACGAAGCCGCCGCCGGGCATGGGATTGCCGCGGATCTCCACGATGCTGCCGTCGGGAAACACGCGCTCGGACAGGTGCGGCGTGCCGTTGCGCATGAAGTCCAGGCGGCGCTGCAGCGCCTGGGCGGCGTCGCCGCGGTGGGGCAGGCGGCGCAGCGCCCATTCCGCCAGCTCGGCGATGGGCGCGCCCACGCGCAGCAGCTCGTGTGGAAAACCGAACATTTCCGCATAGCGCCGGTTCCACGCCACCAGACGCAGCTGGGCGTCCACCACGCTGATGCCCTGGCTCATGTTCTCCAGCGCGGCTTCGAGCAGGCGCTGGTTAAAGCGCAGGTCCTGCGAGACTTCGCCGACGATGGCGGCGACCGTGTCCAGATCCGGCCCGGCTTCGCGCTGGGCCGCGTCCAGCAGCAGGCGCGCCGAGGCGCTGCCCAGCACCGCGGCCAGCTCATGTTCCAGGCGCGCCTCGATCGCCGCCGGCACCGGGCCGCGCGGCGGCGCGTCGCGCAGCAGTTCGTCCAGGCGCGGTTCCGGCAGAAAGCGGCGGCCGGCATTGCGCAGCGCGCGCAGATCGAAGCCAGGCTTGGCCAGGCGCGGGCCCTGCCGCCAGGCCGCGACGACAAACGTGACCGCCGTGCCCACGAACAGGCTGGCGGCCACCGCGCGGCCGAGCCGGCTCCAGCCGGTGAGGCCGAACAGGGCATCCGGCGCCAGCCAGGCATGGCCGTACAGTCCCTGTTGCAGCCATTCCGGCGCCACGCCGCGCACCTGCGCCGCCAGCGGCACCAGCAGCGCCCAGCACCAGATGACGAAGCCCGCGATGATGCCGGCGACCACCGCACGCGGCGGCGTCTGCGGCCGCCACACGGCAAAGCCCAGGGCCGGTGTCAATGTGGCCAATGCGGAAAACGATACCGCGCCCACATCGGCCAGCGCCTCATTGCCGGCGATCAGCCGGTTGTAGGCCCAGGCCAGCAGCATGATGGCCACGATGCCGATGCGGCGCAGACGCAGCACCGTGGCGCGCAGATCGCCGCCGCCGGAACGCAGCCAGGCGCCGCGCAGCAGGCCCGGCGCCAGCCAGTGGTTGCCGATCATCAGGCTAAGGGTGAGCGTGCTGACCACGACCATGCCGGTCGCCGCACTCAGCCCCCCGAGGAAGCCGAACAGGGCCACGCCGGCATGGCCTTGCGACAGCGGCAGGGCCAGCACGTACAGGTCCGGCGAAAGCCCTTGCCCGCCCAGCAGCACATCGCCGGCGTGGGCCAGCGGCAGCAGCGGCAGCGCGATCAGCAGCAGGTACAGCGGGAACAGCCAGCGCGCCGTGCGCAGATGCGATTCGTCGCGGCATTCCACCACGCCCACGTGGAACTGGTGCGGCAGGGTGAACATGGCCAGCACGCCCAGCAGCACCAGCGGCAGGAAGCCGCCGGTCTCGGGCCGCGCGGGGGCGACGCTGGCGGCCGGCATGTCCAGGCCGAACACGACAAATACGCCCAGCGCCAGCATCGCCGCCAGCTTGAACAGCGATTCAAAGGCGATGGCCAGCACCAGGCCGCGGTTGTGCTCGGCCGCGCTGATGCGGCGCGTACCGAACAGCATGGCGAACAGGGCCATGGCCAGGGCCACGTACAGCGCACCGTCCTGCCACAGCGGCTGCGGCGCCTGTGCGGCAGACTGGGTCAGCACGGCATAGCTCATGGCCACGGCCTTGAGCTGCAGCGCGATATAGGGAATCAGGCCCAGCGCGGCGACGGCGGTGACGGTGGCGGCGATCCACGAATCCTTGCCCAGGCGGCTGGCGATGAGATCGGCCAGCGAGGTCGCATTGGACGCCCGCGCCAGGCGCACCAGCTTCACCACCGACACCGTCGCGAAGGCGTAGAGCAGGATGGTGCCGATGAATGTCGGCGGCAGCGGCCAGCCGTAGCGCGCGGCCTGGGTGACCGTGCCGTAGAAGGTCCACGAGGTGCAGTACACCGCCAGCGACAGCGCGTAGACGTACGGCCACCAGCGCGCCAGCGCAGCCGGCCGGCGTTCGGCGTACAGGGCCACGCCGAACAGCGCGCCCAGCCAGACCAGGGCGGCGAAGACGACCAGGCTGACGCTCAGCATGGAAAGGCTCTGGCAGGCATGGGCTGGGGTGTGGACGCGCTGCGGCCGAGCATAGCGCAGGCCGCCGCCGGCGCCGCGCTGCTGCCGTTGCAGCGGCAGGCAGGGCCCCGCGGCGCCGCGGAAGGGTCAGCCCAGGCGGCGCAACCGGGTCGATACGGCTTCGCCGTCATCCGGAACAGTGTCCGGATGCGATGCAGAAAAAGGCATCCTTGCCCGCCCGAAAAAAGGACGGCGCGCGGGCGTTGGAGGGGAGGCAGCCCGCGCGCCGGTAGTCGCGCCGATCAGAAATCGTAGCGCGCGCTCAAGGTGTACTGGCGCGGCGGGCCGTAGAAGCCGGTCAGCACGCCCAGCACCGGGATGTTGTAGCCCGTGGTGCGGTAGGCCTTGTCGGTCAGGTTGGTGCCCTGCAGCGAGAAGCTCAGCGACGGGTTCAGGCGCCAGATCACGCCGGCGTTGAGCAGGCCGTAGCCGTCCTGGCGTATCACCGGGCTGAGATCGGTGGTCGGCCACACTTCGCTCTGGTAGCTGTAGCCCACGCGCGTGGAGAGATTGCCGCCGCTGGCCAGCTCGGTGCGGTATTCCAGGTTCACGGCGCCGGAGAAGCGCGGCGCGTTGGTGAATTTCTGGCTGTCGGAAACATCCACGCCCGAGGTGATGAACTCGTCGTACTTCGCATCCAGCCACGCCAGGTTGCCGCTGAGCAGCCAGTGCTCGTTGGGCAGCCACTGGTATTCCATTTCCAGGCCCTGCACATGGCCGCGGCCGGCGTTGGTGAAATCGCCGAAGAAGGCGTCGTCGGTGCCGTCGCCGTTGCTGTCGAAGGCGGTGAACACCGACAGCTGGATGTCTTCGTACTTGTTGTAGAAGTAGGCAAAATTGAGGAACAGCGACTGCTCGGCCAGGGCCATCTTGGTGCCGATCTCGTAGCTGTCGACCTTCTCGTCGTCGAAGGGCTCGGCCGAACGCGGCACCGCCACCGAATTGGCGCGGATGTTGAAACCGCCGGACTTGAAGCCGCGCGAAGCCACGCCGTAGAGCATGGTCGTGTCGCTGAGCTTGTAATCCAGCGCCAGCTTGGGCGAGACGTTGGTGAAGTCCACCTTGCGGTTGAAATTCGCCACGGTTGTCGTCGGCACAGTGAAGGTGGCGTCGGTATAGCCGCGGTTGAGCACGACGGCGTGCTTTTCCTCGTCGGTCCAGCGTGCGCCGGCATCCAGCGACAGGCGGTCGGTGAAATCGAAGGTCCAGTCCGCATAGGCGGCGAAGGCCTTGGTATAGACCGTGCCCTGGGTGTCGCCGAAGGAGGCGTTGAAGAAGTTGTTCAGCACCTGGCCGCCGGCTTCGCCGTCGAAGTGGTACAGGCCCATCACGCCGCGCGCCTTGCCGCCGCCGTCGAAATTGGCCTGCAGCTCGTTGGTGGTCTGCTCATCGCGGTAGAACGCCTTCACGTCGGCGATCTTGTTGGGCAGGGTGTCGAAGTCGATATTGGTTTCGGTATCGGAATCGCGCCGGGCGAATACGTATTTGAAGGCCCAGGAATCAGTTGCGCGCCAGTTTGCCGTGCCGGAGGCGCCCTTCATTTTGGTGTCGTTGACGTTGGGCATGCCGCTGCGGATGTCGTAGCGGTCGCTCAGCGGCGCGACGGTCGGCGCAAAGCGGTTCGGCGCGAGCATCTTGGCGCCGCGCACGCCGGACTGGTCGTCCATCCAGTCGAAGGCGAACAGCAGGTCGAAGCGTTCGTTCACATCGGCGCCGATGCTGGCGCGGAAGGCATTGATCTCCTTGTCGCTGACCGGTGCGCCGTTGGTCAGGTTCTCACCGAAGCCGTCGCGGTTGAGGCTGGCCACGGCCAGGCGCGCGCGGATCGGACTGTCGCTGCCGCCGATGGGACCGCCCAGCGCGCCCTTGGCGTCGAGCTGGCCGTAGCTGCCGACCGTGAGCTGGGCATAGCCTTCGGCCTCTTTCGGCAGGCTCTTGGAGATGTACTTGATCGCGCCGCCGATGGTGTTCTTGCCGTACAGCGTGCCCTGCGGACCGCGCAGCACTTCGACCCGGTCCACGTCGAACACATCGAGCAGGGCGCCCTGCGGCCGCGCGATGTAGACATCGTCGAGGTAGATGCCCACGCCCGGATCCACGCCCCACAGCGGATCGGACTGGCCTATGCCGCGGATATACGCCGTGACCGTGCTGCTGGAACCGCGCGCAGCGTAGACGGTGAGGTTGGGCACCTGGGCATCGAGGTCGCCGATGTCCTCGACATTGAGCTTCTCCATCGCGTCGGCGGTGAAGGCAGTGACGGCGACGGGCACGTCCTGCAGGGTTTCCTCGCGCTTGCGCGCGGTGACGGTGACCTGATCCAGCGTGGTGGCCTTGCTGTCGGCGGCGCCATCGGGGCTGTCCGCGGCGGCGGTCTCGGCTGCCGTTTCCGCCGTGCTTTCCGCCGAATCGTTCGCCCAGGCCATGGGCGCGAGCAGCACGCAGCCGATCGCCAGAGCCAGATAGTTGCGCTTCATGCTGCCCCTCCTACGGGTGTGTTTCTTGTGGGCGGACCCCTGCCGCCGTTCTCCGCACAGGCTAGGCCGCGCCCCCGCCGCGCGGCATCGTACCTTCGGACAATGGGCCGTCCCGGGCGGCTTCCCGACACTCGCCGGGTCGGGCTCTGGAGCCAGGGAATGTCTTTTCTGATCGTATTGGCCGCGCTGTGTTTTCTGATGTGGATTGCCTACCGCGGCCACAGCGTGATCCTGTTCGCGCCGGTCGCGGCCCTGGGCGCGGTGCTGCTGACCGACCCGGCCCTGGTCGCGCCCATGTTCACCGGCCTGTTCATGGACAAGATGGTCGGTTTTCTCAAGCTGTATTTTCCGGTGTTCGTGCTGGGCGCGATCTTCGGCAAGCTGATCGAGCTGTCGGGCTTTTCCAAGGCCATCGTCGCCGCCACCATCCGCCTGTTCGGCGCCGACCGCGCCATGCTGTCCATCGTCGCCGTATGCGCGCTGCTGACCTACGGCGGCGTGTCGCTGTTTGTGGTGGTGTTCGCGGTCTATCCCTTTGCGGCGGAGCTGTTCCGCCAGAGCAACATCCCCAAGCGCCTAATCCCCGGCACCATCGCCCTGGGCGCCTTCACCTTCACCATGGATGCGCTGCCCGGTACGCCGCAGATCCAGAACATCATTCCGTCGACCTTCTTCGGCACCAATTCCTGGGCCGCGCCGGTGCTGGGCTGCGCCGGTGCGGTGTTCATCCTGATCGTGGGCCTGGTCTATCTCGACTGGCGCCGCCGCGCCGCGGCCGCCGCCGGCGAGGGCTATGGCGATGCGGCAAGCCTGCTCAACGAGCCGGCCCCGTTCGCCGGCAGCACGCTGGCCAACCCGCTGGTCGCGCTGCTGCCGCTGGTGCTGGTCGGCGTGTCGAACAAGCTGTTCACCGCGCTGATCCCGGGTTTCTATGGCGCAAAACACGAATTCGTGCCGGCTGCCATGGGCACGGCTGCGCCGGTGGTACAGGAAGTTTCCAAGGTCGCCGCGATCTGGGCGGTGGAAGGCGCACTGCTGGTCGGCATCGCCTGCGTGCTGCTGACGGCGTGGAAGCCGGTGATGGCCAGCTTCGCCGAAGGCAGCAAGAGCGCCATCGGCGGCGCCTTGCTGGCTTCGATGAATACGGCTTCGGAGTACGGTTTCGGCGCGGTGATCGCGGCGCTGCCGGGTTTCGTCGTGGTGGCCCAGGCGCTGGCGGCGATACCCAATCCGCTGGTCAACGAAGCCGTCACCATCACTGCGCTGGCCGGCATCACCGGCTCGGCTTCCGGCGGCATGAGCATCGCGCTGGCGGCCATGGCCGAGACCTTCGTCGCCAATGCCCAGGCCGCGGGAATTTCCATGGAAGTACTGCACCGCGTGGCCGCGATGGCTTCCGGCGGCATGGACACGCTGCCGCACAACGGCGCGGTGATCACCCTGCTCGCCGTGACCGGCCTGAGCCACCGCCAGGCTTACAAGGACATCTTCGCCATCACCCTGATCAAGACCGCGGCGGTGTTCGTGGTGATCGGCGTGTTCTACGTCAGCGGCTGGGTCTGAGCCGTCGTTGCCGGCTCAGGTTTGACCTGGGTGGCCCACAGCACACCGGCGATCAGCAACGCAATGCCGGACAGCGTCAGCGCCGGCGGTACGTGACCGCGCAGGATGAAAGCGTAGCTCAGCGCGGCCAGCGTCTCGAACACGATCAGCTGCCCGGCCAGCACCGTAGGCAGGCGCTGGCTGGCCTGGTTCCAGCAGATCGTGCCCAGCCAGGACGCGAACAGGCCAATCGCCACCATCAGGCCGACGAAACGCAGCGGATCCGGACCCAGCGGCATGGGAAAGGGATTGTCCACCAGCCGCATGCCGCCCCAGAGCAGCGCATAACCCAGCGCCGCCAGCGGCAGCGTGACCAGGCCTTGCGCCGTCGCCCAGGCACGCGGGCTGCGGTCCGGGTGCGCGCGCAGCCAGTCCGCGTTGCGCAGCGGATACCAGGTCCAGCAGGCGACGGCGATCAGAGCAAGCAGCGCACCGCCGGCGTAACGCCAGGCATCGGCCTGCGGATCCGCGCGCAGCGCCTGCAATTCGACCTGGTTGACGCAGGCCACGCCCAGCGCGATCAGCCCCAGCGATGGCGCCAGCCTGCGCCAGGGCAGGCGGCCGTCGCGGCCGGCATTGCGGCGATTGGCGCAGATCGCGATGACCACGGGCAGGGTGCCTATGAGCATGGTCGGCAGCGGCCCGCCGGCGCGCTGTATCGCGGCGGCGAGGCAGACGTAGTAGAGCAGGTTGCCGATGGCCGAGAGCTTCAGCGCCTCGATCCAGTCGGCGCGGGACAGGCGCCTGAGTTCGGC
This sequence comes from Tahibacter harae, assembly GCF_024437735.1. Classification (GTDB taxonomy): domain Bacteria; phylum Pseudomonadota; class Gammaproteobacteria; order Xanthomonadales; family Rhodanobacteraceae; genus Tahibacter; species Tahibacter harae. The sequence goes on from NZ_JANFQO010000024.1 coordinate 49,439, forward strand.
GCGATCCAGCCAGGCCAGCGGCAGGGCGATCAGGCCGAAGGCGAGATAGCGTCCCACCGACTGCAATGCCGCGGGATAGTCCGGCAGCAGCAGCGGACCGAGGAAGACCAGGCCCCACATCAGGCCGGCGGCGAGTGCGTAAAGCGTTCCGGTAAGCATGCCGCCAGCATGCGCCGGCGCGCCGGCACCGTCTTGCACCAGATTGCTCAGCCGCGCAGCTGACGCTGGTAGCGCGCCGGCGTGGTGCCGTAGCGGCGGCTGAAGGCGCGGGTCAGATGGGCCTGGTCAGCGAGGCCTGTTTCCACCGCCACCCGCACCGGCGCCACCCCGCGCGCGAGCAGGCCCTTGGCCCGCTCCAGCCGCAGCGCCATCAGCCACTGCTGCGGCGTGGCGTCGTACTGGTCGCGGAAGCGGCGCAGGAAATGGAACGGACTCAGTCCCGCTACGGCGGCCAGCTGCTCCAGCGTGATCCGTTCGGCCATATGTGCCTGCAGATAGTCGATCACCCCGGCAAAACGCTGCCGTCCCTCCGCCGCCAGCGGCCGCGGCCGGCGTGCGTGCGGTTGAATTTCACGCAGCAATTCCAGCAGCAGACTGTCCAGCGCCAGCGGCGACTGCGCCTGCCACAACCGCTCCAGCAACTGCCCCGCCCGCCGCGCGCGCTGCGGATCGTGCTGCACCGCCGCGGTAAACCACCAGCTGCGCTCGCCGCTGATTTCCTCCAGCACCTCCGCATCCAGATAGATCATGCGATAGCGCCAGCCACCCTCGGTTTCCGCCCGGCCCGTATGCACCTCGCACGGGTTCATCAGCACCAGCGAATCCGGCGGCGCCAGATGCTCGGCCCCCGCATAGCGGAACCGCTCCACGCCGCTTTCGATCGCGCCCAGGCCGAAAGCAGCATGCATATGCGGCTCGAAGGCGTGGCGCACGATATGCGCGCGGTACAGTTCGATGCCGCCGCGGTGCGCCGGGTGGCGGAATTCGGCAGCGTCGGTGGGGGAGTCGAAGTGGGTGGGGACGCCTTGCATGGGGGTAGCTTGCCATAGCGGGGCGGGGGCGTCTGGCGGGCGGGTAGTGCGGTAGCGGGTTGAAGCCCGGAATGGCAGGAATGCGGTGCCGGCTCTGTAGGCAGGCTCTGGGGCGGTTTATCCGAGTCTGCCGAAATGGACCAAACCGCGCCGATCGTTTTGACGGTTGGCCACCGCTCAGGCACCAGCCGCAGGAATGCTGAAGCGGTCTGCGATGATCTCGATGACATCGCCCGACTGCATTTCGATCTTCAACTGCAGCTTGCCCTGGAATTGCACAGGGCCATCGACGGTGTTGATGCTGATGCTGTGTCCCCAGGGAAATTCCCTGGGCATGACCAGGCGCTGGGTGCCCTGAAAACGTATCTCGCGTTCCTGTCCGTCTCTGCGGATCTGCAGAGACCCGGAACCGGAAATCCAATCGATCGTGACCAGCGAAAGCGTCCAGTCGTGCATGGCGTTTCCTTGTACAAGCAGCCGGGAAGCAGAAGCTTCCCTGTCGAATCCCGATGCGCTTTTATCGGAATCGCGAGAGCGCCCATCACACCGATCTTGATTTTCCTGGATCGCGCGAAGGATTCGCCGTGGCGAACAGTCCGGCTCATCCGCGCTCTCAATTGGTTTCGCCGGTCATAGGCCTGGGTCGCGCTGTTGCCCGCGCGGGCCGGGCTCTTCAGGTTGGGGAAACCGTCGTAGCTGTAATTGATTTGATCCAGTGTGCTGCCGTTGCGCGTTCAGGTGCGATGTGGGCTGGTCAGCCGACGGGGAGGGACCCGGGAAGGCTCCTAAGTCGCTTGTATCGCTTCCAACATCGCCTCCAGACGGCACAACTCCGCCACGAGATACGGAATATCCTGGCGCGCATGTGCCAAGAATTCGATGTCCTCGTCAGAGGCGCCATCAAGGTCAATTCCACCTGCTGAGGTCACGATGCAACTGGACCCGCTTGTGTGGTCTCGCCCCTCGATCATGGGTTTCCAGGGTCCCTTGGTTGCGGCATCGACCCGAGCGTTGATCGCTGCTATCCGTTGTTTGTCGAGAAGGTGAGTGGACATGGCATGTGCCTACCTATTTGGATTGGAAACCAGGCGAACGGGTTCAGGTTAACTTCCACGAACAACGAGCTGGAAGTTAACCTGACCCGTTCATCGGCGACCGGCCAGGGCCCCCAGGGCGGCTGCAGCGAGCAATCCGGCGATGACAAACAGGGCTCGAGGCGAAGCTGCCGGTACGGCCGCTGCGGTGGAAGCCGGCGGCTCCAGGCCATCGAGATCTACGACATAAATCAGGTATCGGCGGCGCAGCGACGGATCCGCTGTGTCGTCGGCTCGCCAACTGAAAGCCACGGTACGGCCGTCCTCGGACAGATCGACCTGCGGCGAGAAGTTGCCGAACAGCGGTGCCAGCGCGGTGGAGACGGTGATCCGCTCGCCCGTAAGTCGATCCTCGACATAGACTGCCGGCGGGCTGGTCACGCCCGGCAGCATATTGGTTGCACGTGAGAAATAGGCGATGACGCGGCCGTCGGCGCTGATGTCCGGGGAATAAGCGTACCCATCAGCAGGGGCAGTGTTTCGACTGCGTGTGACCAACTGCGTGGACTGGGTGTGCCGATCGAACAAATAGACGTCGCTGACGCCGGGATTGTCGTCAGGTGTTATGCCATCTACCAATCCAACCAGGAACAGGACAAATCTGCCATCGCGGGTCAGCGCGGGCTTTCCATAGTAGATAAAGCCGGTAGGAAACTCGCCGCCGTTCCAGGGGCGCGCAAGCCGCTGCGTCGTGCGTGCCAGCCGGTCTCGCAGGAACAGCTGCGAGTAGCCCAACGGATTATCGCCGGTCAGGTCGGTAGCCCCGGACTGGAACACCACAAAGCGACCATCGCCCGACCAGCCGGCATTGCCTGAGCCCCGGCGGCTGATTTCACCGTCGGGCCGTGCGGAAATCAGTTCAATCTGGCCCGTCAGCCAGCTGCGTGCGAACAGCTGCGCGTCGTTCAATATCAGTGGGCTATTGGTGAGGAAGTTGCCGCTGCTCGAAAACAGTACTTCTTGCCGGTCGAGGTTCGCAGCCTGAAGAAGTGCGCTGCGTCCTCCAGGATTGCCTCCGCCATCGGGACCTCGGCTCAGCATCTCGGTACTGGGCACGGTGAAGTCCCTGAGAAATACATTCGCGACCGTCGCGTCACCATTGGGGTCTGCATCGCCGTTTACATCGGGATGAAACATGCCCTGACCGAGAAATACGACCTGGCTGCCATCCGTCGACGGGAAGCCTACATCGGCGTGGTTTCTCTGCTCGGTATTGGCCGCGTTGAGGCTGGCACGCTGCAGCACACCGGTTCGCCGGTCGAGCAGGAAAACGTCATAGCGCTCGTTGCTATCGTCCGGCACCAGGTCATCGGCGGCGCAGCTGAACGCGATGAACTGACCATTGGTGGAAAGATTGGGGAAGCCACAAGGGCCATCCGTAGGACCGCCGTACCATGCCCGGCTGGCCAACTGCGGCGCACCCGCGCTCAGCGCATACGCCGCCGGTGCAGGCAGCAATGCGGGAAGTGTCGACAGGAGATACAAGAGCCTGTTCAAGATCGTGTACAAAGATGTTGTCCGCTGTAGAGCCCACGCTAAAGCCCTCAGATATAGCGAAGGGGCCCAGGTAGGTTTTCAACTTCCGCTGAAAGGCCCGTCGAGTCATCGGTAGTCCGGACCGCAATGGCGTAGACCAATTCGCCGCGCGAAGTTGCGCAGACCCAAATCCACACGGAACGATATCAAGGCATTGCAGCAGCACGGCACCGTTATCGCCGCACCACCCAACGCTCACACGCTTACGGCAACACCGCCCCCAACGCCCCCTGCTTCCCCTGATACAGCACCACCTGATTCCTCCCATCCCGCTTGGCCTGATACAGCGCCGCATCCGCACTGGCCAGCAGCTGGCGCAGTTCATAGCCGGCGGTGACGCTGGAAACCACGCCGAAGCTGCAGGAGATGTTCACGCCGGGCAGGCCGCTGCCGACGCTGGTGGCGGCGACGGCCTGGCGCAGTTGTTCGGCCAGGGCCATGGCGCGGACGGCGCTGCAGTCGGCCAGCAGGATGGCGAATTCTTCGCCGCCGATGCGGCCGAACAGCTGGTTGGGGCGCAGATAGGTGGAGCAGGCGGCGACGACCTGTTTCAGCACCTGGTCGCCGGCGGCATGGCCGTGCAGGTCGTTGATGGTCTTGAAGTGATCCAGGTCGAGCAGGATCAGGCTGCATTCGCGCACGCTGCGGCGGCAGTCGTCCAGGGTGCGGCGGGCGACGTCGATGAAGTGCGGCCGGTTGATGATGCCGGTCAGGCCGTCGTGCTGGGAAAGATGGCGGAAATGCAGCTGGCGGCGCTTGGTGTGGAAGGCCCACAGGAACAGCATCAGCAGCCCGGCGATAAGCAGGGCGATGTACAGCCGGCTGGTCTCGGCGGCCTTGCCGGCGAGCTGCTGTTGCAGTTGCAGCACCTGGTTCTGCTTGTTCAGCGCCTCGATCTGCAGCTTGGTCGCGATGGCCTGGTGACGCGCCATCTGGTAGGCCAGGGCGCGGGCGCTGACATCGTCGAGGTGCTGCTTGTCGGCTTCGGCGTATTTCTCGTAATAGGCCAGCGCGGTCTTGGTTTCGCCCTGTTGCTGGGCGATGCGGTAGAGCAGCTGGTAGGCCGCGACCAGCGGCTCGGTCACCTCGTTGGGCACGCGCTTGTCGACCGAGCGCAGCGCATAGGCGCGGGCCTTGGCCAGGTCGCCGAGATTGAAATGCGCATTGGCCAGCAACACGTCGAACTCCGACACCATGCGCAGGTAGCGCGTGCGCTGCAGTTCCTCATAGCTCGCGTCGAGCAGGGTGATGGCGTCGCGGTAGCGGCCCTTGTCGATGCGCGCCTTGGCCTGGTAGCCGCGCACGATGTTGGCGAACACCACCTCGCCGTGGCTGTTGCAGGTTTCCAGGGCCAGGGCGACGTCTTCGCCTTCGGGGTCGAGCCGGTTGGATTTGTATAACGATTCCACGCGCAGCTCGCGTGCGATGCATTCGCCGCGCAGGCCTTTGCGTTCCTGCAGCAGACGGTTGCTGAAATCCAGGCCCAGGTCGTACTGGCCGGCCTGGATGTTGAGCAGGGCGGCGGCGTGCAGGCCCTGTTCGCGTGCCTGCGGATTGCTGGTCTGCGGCAGGCGCTCGACCAGCATGTCGAGGTAGGTATAGGCCTCCTGGTAGCGCCGCGCGATGGTCAGGTTGCTGACCAGGCTGGCGGTGGCGCGGAACTGCAGCACCGCGTCTTCGGACTGGCTGATCACCGCCTTGTACAGCGGGATGGCCTGTTCGTAGTCGCCGGCGTAGCCGCGCTCCCAGGCCTTGAGGTAGTTCAGGTATTGCAGCTGGGCCGGCGCCAGTTCGGCCTTGGCGGCATCGACGTCGGTGAGGATCGCGGCGAAGCGCGGGTAGTCGGAACTCTTGAGCGCGTCGGCTTCGCCCAGCTTGCGGTCGAAGTCGCCGGGCTGGGCGGCGATGCCGCCCGCCACGGCGAGGAGCGCACACAGCACCGCCGCGCCGGCACGAAGGCCGCCGCGCAGCGGTGCTGCAAGCCTGCGCAACCGACCTTGCAAGTCAGCCTGCCGCGGCGCGCGCGGGACGGATTTCCTCTTCCTCGCGGTCCTTGTCGGGCTGCTGTTCCTCTTCTGCCGGCGCCATGCCGCAGATCACGTTGGTGCGCGCACCCAGCAGGATTTCCAGGCGCTTCTGGTCGCCGGCCAGGATCGCGGCGGCAAGCTCCGGATCCAGGTTCGACTGCTGCAGCGTGGCGGCGATCTGGCCGGTGCCGGAATGGCGCAGGCGTGCGTCGCTGCCCATCTTTTCCAGGAACTCGATGACGTTGGACATCACTTTCCCCTCAGTGGCTGGTGGTGGTGCTGGGTTGGACATCAGGCCGGTATACAACGAACAGACAGGCTCCTTCCGCCGGCCCGGCAGCAGGATGCGGCTGGTATTTCATGCCGGCGCGCTCGGCCAGGCGCCGCGCGCGCAGGTTGGCGGGATCGGTCAGGCTGTAGAGCTGCGCCAGCGGCAGGCGGCGGAAGCCCCAGGCGATCAGGCCGCTCAGTGCTTCGCAGGCGTAGCCCTGGGCGAAGGTTTCGCGCCGCAGCATCAAGCCCAGTTCGGCGCGGCTGGCGGCGGTGTCGATGGCGCGCAGCGCGCAGACGCCTACCGCCGCACCGCCGTCGTGCGGACGCAGGCTGAGGTAGAGGTGCGGCGGCTGCGGCCTGGCCGCGGCGGCGAGGGCGGCGCGGAAGCTGCGCTGCGCGGCGGCGGCGGGCAGGGGCGCGCCGACGTAGCGCATCAGCTCGGCGTCGGTATACAGCCCGCAGTACAGCGCCTCGTCGGCATCGGCCAGCGGCCGCACGCGCAGGCGCGGCGTCTCGAAGCCGGCGGCGGCGGCGGACGGGTTCATGCGTAGCCCACGGCCTGGTCCAGGCGGCGCAGGCGTTCGCGGATCTCGTGATTGACTTCAAGCGCGCGCGCCGGCGGCAGCACCACGGTCGCGTGCAGGTCGATGTCGGCATCGACCAGGCCGGCCAGGGTCGTGTGCTCGATGCGCGGCGGGTGGATGGGCAGGGTGGCGACCTTGTAGATGATCGCCGGATGCGCCGCCGGATAGTCCTGCGCCAGCACATCGACCAGCACCTGGCGATACTCGGCCGGCGTGGAGAAACGCGCCAGCGACAGGTCGCCGGCAATGCCGACCTGCCACAGCACCAGATAGGCCGAAGTGTCGAGGCGGCGGCGGTAGAACATCAGCTGGCTGGCCTCGAAATGCTGGCAGCCGACCCGGCCCGGGTCTATGCCCAGGTCGGCGTAGAGGCAGTCCTCGGCCGAGATGCCCGGTTCCATGTGCGCCGCGTAGCCTTCGGCACGGGCGCGCTCGATGGCGCGGTGCGGCGGCAGGGCGAATACGCCGGGGTGGCCGTAGAACGCGCCGACCACGCGGCGGCCCTCGCGCACCGGCGCGAGCATGGTTTCGACCATGGCCTCGTAGGTGTGCAGGCGCGACTGCCCTTCGCGGTAATGCGGCTGCAGACTGCGCACATCGGCGTGCAGGCGCTGCAGCCACAGCTCGACGATGCCGTCGGAGACGCCGGCGAACACCACGTCGGCCTGTTCGATATGACTGCGTGCGAGCGGACTCAGGTGCGAGCCCAGGGTCATGCCCAGGCCCACGCAAACCAGACTGCCCTTGTGCGCCATCAGCCCCTCCGCCTCACGCGCGCCGTGCACGGCGCGGGTTGCCGTGCACTTCTGGTACGAATTGTGAGATCGGAACTTATGCGCAATCGCAGCGGCGCGGCAAGTACGGCGTTGCCGTCTGCCGCGCCGGGGAAAACGGGGTCAGGTTCACCTGCCGGATTGCAGGGCAGTTCTTATCCCTTCGGGGAAGTGAACCTGACCCCGTTTTCGAGTCGCTGCACGGCGGCGGCGGTCTCGCGCATCAGCCGCGCGATGTAGTCGGCGGCGGCGGGAAAGGTCGCTTCGGGTGCATCCGGCGTGGCCAGCAGCGGTGCGGACTGGCCGCACCACAGCGACATAAGATCGGCGCGGCCCTGCGCGGTCGCGGCCGGGCGCAGCCGTGCGGTAAGCCAGTTCTGCTGCGGATACGGCGCCACCGGCTGCGCCGCCAGCTCGCGCATGAAGCGGTTGCGGATGCCGCGCGCGAGGCGGCCGCTGAATGCGCGGGTGAGGCCGGTGTCGCGCGCCTGCGGCCCCAGCAGTGCGCGCCGGTGCAGATCGCTGGTGCCGGATTCGCGGCAGGCGAGAAAGCCGGTGCCGATCTGCGCGGCCTGGGCGCCCAGCGCCAGCACGGCGGCGATGCCGCGGCCGTCGGCGATACCGCCGGCGGCGACCACCGGCACGCGCACCGCGTCGGCCACCTGCGGCACCAGGGCCAGGGTGCCGGTCAGCGATTCTTCCGCGGGACGCAGGAAGGACACGCGGTGGCCGCCAGCCTCGAAGCCGCTGGCGACGACGCCGTCCACGCCGGCCTGTTCCAGCGCGACGGCTTCGTCCGGCGTGGTCGCTGCGCCCAGGGTGAAGATGCCGAGGTCGCGGCAGCGCGCGAGGATGTCGGCCGAGGGAATGCCGTAGACAAAGCTGAACACCGCCGGCCTTGCCGCGAGCACGGCCTCGACCTGTTCCGCGTACGCCGGCGAGTAGCGTGCCGGCCGCTGCGGCGGCGCCACGCCGAGTTCGTCGAAATACGGCTGCAGCGGCGCCAGCCAGGCGGCGAACTGGGCGTCGTCAGCGCTGGCGGCGTCGCTGCCCTCGAACGGGATCCACAGGTTCAGCGCAAACGGGCGCGCGGTGCGCTGGCGGATCGCGGCGGCGGTTGCGGCAATGCCGGCGGCGTCCAGGTGATGCACGCCGAAGGAACCCAGGCCGCCGGCCTCGCTGACCGCGGCAGCCAGCTCCGCCGCCGATAGCCCGCCGCCGAACGGGCCCTGGACCAGCGGCAGGGACAGGTCCAGCCGGCGCATCAGTTCGGTCTGCTTCCACGTGTTCATGGCGACTCCGGATTTCAGGGAAGGAGAAAACGGGGTCAGGTTCACTTACCTGAGCAGGCAAAGCGCTGTCGTGCCGCTGGTCAGTAAACCTGACCCCGTTTTCACCACGGTAATTGCGTGTACGCCGCGCAGTAATCCCGCATCATTCAATTCATTCATTACCTGATGTAAGCAATGAGCCGACAGTTCGACGACCTCATGCTCGGCAGCATCGAGCTGTTCTGCCTCACCGCCGAGCACGCCAGCTTCACCGCCGCGGCCGCCGCCGCCGGGCTGACGCCGGCCGCGGTCAGCCGTGCCGTGACCCGGCTGGAACAGCGCCTGGGCGTGCGCCTGTTCTTCCGCACCACGCGCCAGGTGCGCCTGACCGACGATGGCCGCGCGTACTACCAGCAGTGCCGCCAGGCGCTGAACCAGCTGGCCGAGGCCGAGCGCGAACTCAGCGGCCAGCAGCAGCGTCCGGCCGGCACCTTGCGCATCAGCCTGCCCACGCCGCTGGGGCATTGCCGCATCCTGCCGCTGCTGCCGGAATTCCGCCGCCGCCATCCGGAGGTATCGCTGGACGTGCAGCTCAGCGACCGCAACGTCGATCTGCTGGCCGAGGGCTACGACCTGGCCGTGCGCGGCCGCGCCCAGCCCGATTCCAGCCTGGTCGCGCGCAAGCTCTGCGATGCGGAACTGGTGGTGGTGGCCACGCCGGACTATCTGGCGCGCCACGGCACGCCGCGCACGCCGGCCGACCTGGCCGCGCACGACTGCCTGCAATTCCTGCTGCCGCGCAACGGCCAGCCTGTGCCCTGGCTGTTCCGCCAGGACGGCCGCGAGCTGGAGCTGCCGACCAGCGGCGCCATCCATACCCGCGAACACCTGCTCTGCGCCGTCACCCTGGCGCGCCACGGCGCCGGCGTGCTGCAGACCTACCGCTTCATCGTCGAGGACGACCTGGCCAGCGGCCGCCTGGTGGAGTTGCTGCAGCCCTACGGTGGCCGTTCCCGGCCGTTCTCGCTGCTGTATCCCGGCGCGCGGCATATGCCGCTGCGCCTGCGCGTGTTCATCGACTACCTGCTGCGTGCGTTCGGCCAGGCGGTATAGCGGGCGGCGGGCCGGAACGCTTCCACCCAGCCGCTCGCCCCGGCGGCTTCCACATGCCGAATCCCGGCTTGTTACCAGCCATCGGCAAACAGATAGTCCGGCCGCATGCGCGCGACCAGATAATCCTCGCTGTTCGCCTCCGCGCCGCAATCCGGCGTCACGCCGCCGACCAGCACCGGCATGCCCAGCCACAGGGTCAGGCGCGAGACGCGGTGTTCCGGCGGCGTTCCGGCGCACGGCGGCGTGGCGGGACGGAAGGCGATGACGCTGGACTCCGTCGCGCCGAAACCGTTTTCGGTGTAGATCGCGCCGTCGCGCCGTACGTGCGCCATGCCCAGGTAGATGCCGGAATGCTGCATGTGGCTGTAGGGCCTTATCTGGCCGCTGAGCAGTACGCGGCGTCCCGGCAGCACGGTAATCAGCTGGCGTCCCGGAGCGAGGTCGATCGTCACCGGCTGGCCGTCCAGCGTGACCGGCTCCAGCTCGTCGACCGAAGCCGAGTCTTCGTCGAAGACGAACAGCAGCACCCGGTCGGCACTGTTGCCGCGGACGTTGTAGCGGATGGCGCCGGCCAGTGCGACAGTCCGCGCATCGAGCGCGCGACCGGCGCCGACCACCGCACTGTTGGAAAACGGCAGCGGCCGTTCGAGTATATCTTCCTGCTCCAGCGTGGTGCGGCTGAGCGTCAGCCGGTAGGCGCCGCCGTTGCGGCCGTTCTGGCCGAACACCCAGAGGCGGCCGTCCGGCGCCTCGACCGTGGTGGTGGCGTTGTCGCTGATGTCGGTGGTGAAGACGCGCGCGCGCTTCAGGCTGCCGTTGGCGGCCAGCAGCACGATGAAGCCGCGGTACTCGCTGGAATCCTGCAGCTGGGCCTGCCCGGTGACGGCGATATCGCCGTTGGGCAGGGCGTTCACGCCCAGCGGCATTTCCTGCCGGCCGAGTGCGGTGACCACCTGCGCATCCAGGTCGAGGTTGACGATGCCGCCGCTGCCGAACTGCGGATCGAGCTGGCCGGTGTGCTTGAGCACGCGCAGGATCTGCAGGTTCTGCTCCTCGCCGGCGGCAGTGCTGGCCCGCGCCATCACCATGTGGCCGTCCGGCTGGCACAGGCCGGGCACAAAATCGTTCGGGCTGCCCGGCAAGGTCACGCTGACGCGGCCCTGGGCGCCGTAGGTCTCGTCATAGTCGCCGTCGGGCTTCAGGCGCAGGGTGACCAGGCGGTTCTCGCCGGAGGCGATGCCGGTGACGGTGAAACTGCCGTCGGCGGCGGCGCAGCCGACCGAGGCCTGGTCGTTGCTGCCGCCGTTGACGGCCTGGAAGGCGTAGTTGCGCATGCCGCCGTCGCCAAAGGCGGGATCGAGCGGGCCGACATGGGCGCCGGCGCTGCCGCCCAGCGCGGCGGCGGTCAGGCCCAGCGACAGGGCAATCGAGGACAAGGTGAACGGTTTCATGGTGGCTTCTCGCGTTGACGCCCGACGGCGCAGGGCGCAGTACGCGGCGGGACGGTGTTTTCTCCGCGCTGCAGCGGCGCGGTGGGGCGGCGTTCAGGCAGGCGGTGCCGCGCGTACTTATGGAAATGGGTATTTGTGCCTAAACGGAGATCAGGTCCACGTACGCGGACTGCGCGGCAATTTCTATTTTTCAGGTAAGTGAACCTGACCCGTTTTCCGTTTTCCGTTTTTCGGCTCAGTCCATGCCGTCGCCGAACAGGTAGTCCGGGCGCAGGCGACCGATCAGATAATCCAGCGCATCCGTGCCGCCTTGGCAGTTCTGCAGCACGCCGCCGGCCAGCACTGGCAGGCCGTCCCACAGGGTGAGGCGCAGGAAGCTGTGCAGCGGCACCACGGTGGCGCAGGCCGGATCGGGTGCGCGGAAGGAGACGAGCTGGGTGCCGCCGTCGCCGAACTGCGTTTCCAGGCGGTCGCCATCCGTGTCGTAGCCGATGCGCGCGGTGGCGAAATGGATGGCCGAGCGGCTGTTGCTGCCGCTCGTCGAGGCCAGGCTGGAAAGCAGCACGCGGCGGCCGGGCAACACGGTCAGCCCCAGATCGCCGCTGGCCAGGTAGCCGGCCGGCGGTCCCGGCAGCGGCAGCGCGGTGATGCTGTTGGCGCGGAACACGATCACCTGAGGCGCCGCGCCGGGATTCTGCGACACCGTCGCTGCGGGCATGACGACGGTATCCGCGTCGACCGGCCGCGCCGGACCCAGCGCGTACACGTAGCCGGGCGGCGCCGCGTATTCCAGCACGCCTTCCCAGGCCAGCGAGTCACGGTTGAGCGTAGCGCGGTACACGCCGCTGATGCGGCCGTTGCGTCCGAATGCCCAGAGCCGTCCGTCCGGCGCCTGCACTGCGGCATAGACGTTGGCGGAGCGCAGGTTGGCCAGGGCTTGCACGGTGCGCACGCTGCCGTCGGCGCGCAGCAGGGCGATGAATCCGCGCGAGCTGCCGTCGGCCAGCTGGGCATCGCCGCCGATGGCAAGATCGCCGTTGGGCAGGGCGTTCACGCTCAGCGGCGTTTCGCGTTGGCCCAGGCCTGGTATCCAGCTGTCCAGGTCGATGTCGGCCGCGCCGTTGCTGCCGAAGGATGGATCCGGCTGGCCGCTCTGCTTGAGTACGCGCACGATCTGCAGGGCCTGCTCGCCGTCCTGGCCGGTGAGCGTGCGTACCAGGACCAGGTTCCCGTCGGGCTGGCACAGGCCGGGAATGTAGCCGCTGAAAGTGCCTGGCAGGTCGAAGCTCGCTTTGCCGTCCACGCCAAAGGCGGGATCGTAGCCGCCGTTGGCGTGCAGCCGGATGGTGACCACGCGCCGGCTATTCGAGGCGATGCCGGCCGCGGTCAGGGTGCCGTTGGCGCTGGCGCAGGCCACTACGCCCTGGTCATTGTTGCCGCCGCTGACCGGCTGGAAGCCATAGTGGCGCAGACCGCCGTCGCCGAAGGCCGGGTCCAGTGCGTTGGCGGCCTGGGCCGCGCCGGTCGTCGCGCAGAAACTCAGACAGAGCAGGAAAAGACGAGGCAGGATCATGGCAGTGCCGCTTGACGCGCCGGAGTGCGCGTCTTGCAGTACGCAGCGGTGGGCCGCTTTCTCCGCCGCTGGCGGTCAGCGGCGGTGTCTGAAAGCCCGCTGTGCCGGCTTCAGTCGCGCGCCGCCGCCGCCACGACGCGCACGCCGCAGTCGGCCAGCCAGCCTTCGGCCTGGGCCAGGCCGGCATAGGGCAGCGGCGGCCGCTCGCGCAGGGCGACCACGGCGGCGGCCAGGCTGTCGTGGGTCTGCGCCGATGCGGCCAGGCGGCAGCGCGCATAGGCCAGTGCCGCGCGCTCGGCGTCGACGCTGGCCGATTCCACCGCGCGTTCGCTGCCGCGGCCGGCGATGACGGGAGCGAGCAGGGCTTCGGCCTCGCGGAATTCGCCGCGGCCCAGATGCACGCGGGCGCGGTCGGCCTGCAGCGACAGCAGGCGCGGATTGTTCTGCGCCTGCAGGCGCGTCTCCAGCGCGCGGGTTTCCTCGATCACGGCCAGCGCGCGCGGCCAGTCGCGGCGCAGCAGGTACAGCTGCAGCTGCGAATGCAGGATGCGCGCGACTTCCACATGGGTGTCGCCGTAGAAGGCGCGCGCATCGGCCAGCACCTTGGCATAGGCCGCCTCGGCTTCGGCGTCGCGGCGCAGCTCGCGCAGGCTGGCGGCGATGCCGCGTTCGATCTGCAGCCGGCCGGCGGTGCGTTCCGGCACCAGCTGCCCATTCTGCGCGCGCGCTTCCAGCAGGTAGGCGTGACCCTGCGCCGCGGCGCCGCGGTACAGCTCGGTCATGCCCAGGCTGCTCAGGGTGACGGCGTAGTTCGCGCGCGAGCCGGGCAGGTTCGCCCGCAGCACGCCGGCGGCGCGGCGCAGGTCGGCGCGGGAGCCTTCGCGGTCGCCGAGCATGAGGCGGTAGACCGAGGCATTGCCGTACAGCACGCCGAGGAAATAGCTGTCGTCGTCGCCCAGGTCGGTGCGCCGCTGTATCGCCTGCTGCTCCAGCGCCAGCGCGCCGGCGTAGTCGCCGCGGGCGTAGGCGATGACACCCAGCTCATGCAGCGCGTCGGTAATGTCGTCCTCCGGCGGCTGCGGCAGCGGCTGCCACAGCGCCAGCGCGCGCTTGTACAGGGATTCGGCCTCGTTGTTCAGGCCCTGCTTGGCCATCACGCGCGCGGCTGCGGCCAGCATGTTGGCGCGGGCGTCCTCGCCCATGCCGAACACCGTATCGCCTTCCTCCAGCAGGCGCCGGCTGCTGCGGCGCAGGAGTTCCTGCGCGCTGATCTCGCCGGCGCGGGTCTCGCCGGGGTTGGCGGCGTTGAACAGTTCCTGGAAGAAGGTGGCCACGGCGCGGGCCTTGTCGCGCTCGCGCTGGGTTTCGTCGAGCTGGCGTTGCACCCGGTACAGATGGAAGGCGAAGAACAGCGCCGCCGCCGCCGCGGCCGCGAGCCAGGGCCAGTACTGCCGCAGCGTGCTGCGCAGGCGGTAGCCGCGTTCGCCGCGGCGCGCCTCCACGGCTTCGCCGCGCAGCCAGCGCTGCAGGTCGCCGAGCAGGGCCTCGGCGCTGAGATAGCGCTGGGCCGGATCCTTGCGCAGCGCCTTGAGACAGATCGCATCCAGATCGCGGTTGATGCCGCGGCGCGCGCCCGCCTGCGACGGCGGCAGCGGTTCCTGGCTCAGGATCGCGGCGACCAGGGCCTTGCTTTCCTTTGCCTCGCCGTAGGGCGAGCGGCCGCTGATCAATTCGTACAGCACCACGCCCAGCGAATAGATGTCGCTGCCCACGCCGGCGCCCGCATCGGCCTGCAGCTGTTCCGGCGCGGCGTAGCGCAGGGTCAGCTGGCTGGCGCCGCTGGCGGTGATGGCGTCCTCGCGCAGCAGTCGGGCGATGCCGAAATCGAGCAGACGCACATTGCCGTCGCTGCTGACCAGGATGTTCGAGGGCTTGATGTCGCGGTGGACTATCCACTGGCGGTGGGCATAGGCGACCGCGTCGGCCAGCTGGCAGAACAGCTGCACCCGCGCCGCCAGGTTCAGGCCGTGCTGCTCGCAGTGGCGGTCCAGCCGCTCGCCTTCGATATAGGCCGTGGCCAGGAACGGCGCGCCGTTGGCGTCGGTGCCGGCATCGACCAGGGGTGCAATGTGCGGATGTTCCAGCGCGGCGAGGATGCGTATCTCGCGCTCGAAGCGGCGCTGGTCCTCGGCGTTCCAGTGGCTGTGCAGGATCTGCTTGAGCGCGACCAGCTGGGCCGCCTCGCCGAGACGCCGCTCCGCCAGCCAGACCTGGCCCATGCCGCCGCGGCCCAGCTCGCGCAGCAACTGGTAGTGGGCGACCTGCGGCGGTGCGCCGGCGGCGGGCTGGTCCAGCAGGGCGACGGGAGTTTCATTCGCGGCGAGCTGGCGGCGCAGCGCCGCGGCCAGTTCCGGTTCGTCCGTGGCCAGGCGTTGCAGGGCCTGTTCGCGCGCGGTTGCGTCCAGTTCCAGCAGGTCGAGAAAGTGTTGTTTGTGGCGCAGGTAGGCGGCGGCGTCCATTGCGCCTTCAGCCCGGGGTGAAGATGTCGTTCTTGAGCCAGGCGCAGGCATGCGCCCATTCGCGGTTGACCGAGGACGGACTGATGTCCAGCGCCTGCGCCGCCTCGTCGATGGTGAGGCCGGCGAATACGCGCAGCTCCACCACGGCCGCGGCGCGCGGATCCAGTTCGCCCAGGGTGGCCAGCGCATCGTCCAGCGCGACCAGTTCGGCCGGATTGGCCATCAGCGGAATTTCCAGGCCGGCGTCCAGCGATTCCGGTACCACGCCGGCGCCGCGCTTGTCGGCCAGCTTGCGCCGGGCGCGGTCGACCAGGATCTGGCGCATGGCGCGGGCGACGATGCGGGCGAAATGGCCGCGGTCCTCGGCGGCCGGCGCTTTCTGAGCCTCGATCAGCTTGATCAGCGCATCGTTGAGCAGGGCGGTGGGCTGCAGCGTGTCATGGCCGGATTCGCTGCGCAGCACCGCGGCCGCCAGGCGTTTGAGTTCGGCATAGAGCTGGGCGAACACGCGGTCGCGGGCCAGCGCGTCGCCCTGCTGCCAGTCGCGAATCCATCCGGTGATGTCGGCCGCGTTTTCCATGGGCGGCAAGCATACCCGAGGCGGCAGTCCCGGCCGTGCGCTGCGTCGCGGACGCAGCAGGCGCCGCGGCGCGCGCAGGCGCGCCGGGGCAGGGCGGAGCGGAAAGGACAGGGCCATGGCGCGCCTGGCTGGCAGTGGGCTTGCCCGGCGGTACGCAGTTTCGCGCCGTTTCCACCGCGCGGGAGAAATCCCGCACCAATCCCCACCGAGCCAGCCCGGTGAACGCCGTTTCGACCCGGCGGAGGAAACTTCGCGATCCTGCGTACAGCGCCCCGAGACGGCATGGTGCCGTCACTGGAGCCTGCCCATGTCCCTGCGTGTCCTCGCCTTCGCCCTTTCCCTGGGCCTTGCCCTGCCTGCCGCCGCCGCCGAACTCCTGCGCGACGATTTCTCCAACGCTTCCAGCGGCTGGACCAACAAGGCCGCCACCCGCGACAGCGACCTGGGCTTCGCCGTATACACCGACGGCGGCCAGTACCAGATGACGCCGGTCAGCGATTCCACCCTCGGCTTCATCGCCGCGCCGCGCCAGGCCGACGGCGGCGACGTACACCTGGAATCGGACCTGTTCCTCTACGCCGGCATCGGCGCAGGCTCCGGCGGCCTGGCCTGCCGCTTTCAGGATCACCAGAACTTCTACGCCTTCGTCGCCCGCGGCGACGCGGTCATGGCCATCGTCAAGGTCAAGGACGGCCAGCCCACCCTGCTGGCCCAGGCCAAGCTCAAGAGCGTGATGCCCGGCACCGTGGATACGCGCCTGAAAGTCGATTGCCGCGGCGAGGAACTGCGCTTCTCCGCCCAGGACGGCGGCAGCATCAAGGCCAAGGACGCTGAATTCCAGAACGGCAAGAGCGGCCTGGTCGTGGCCGGGCAGAAGATGGCCGGCACCAGCGCGGTGTTCGACAATTTCGTGCTCGCCACACCCTGAAGCGTTGCAGCCTCCTGCGCGGCACGCCGGTCACGGTCGGTGCCGCCGGCCGGGTCGGCGGCACCGGCCTGTACATACGCCGCCATGCGGTATCCGGCGCGGCGACGCCGTGCCCGGGAGATGGCTGCGTGAACAGGATCCGCCCGCCGCCGCTGTCGCCCTGGCCCGCAATCCTGGCAACATCGTGGCTTGAGCACTGCCCGCCGCAGGCGCTAGCTTCGGGTTTGCGGCGGCCGGCCGGCAGTACAGGAGCAGGGCGTGATACGGCGAATCGGACTGACAATGCTGCTGCTGGCCTGCGCCGCGGCGCAGGCGCAGCAGCCGCAACAGGAAGAATCCGGCGACGCGATCACCGCACTGACCAAGCGCTACCAGGAACAGCCCCAGGCGCATTACCTGGCCTACCTGCTGGCCCGCTTCAACGCCGACGCCGGCCAGCAGGAAGCCGCGCTGGACTGGCTGGGCAAGCTCGACGAGCGCGGCTGGGACCTGGGCATCAACCCGCGCGATTTCCCCAGCCTGCAGGGCAACGAAGAATTCCGCGCCATCAAGATCGAGCTGCAGCGCCAGCAGCAGCGGCGCGAGCGCGGCCAGCGCGAAGTGCTGGTCAATGTCGCCGGCCTGATTCCCGAAGGCCTGGCCTTCGACGGCCAGCGCCAGCGCTACCTCATCGGCGCCTACAACCGGGCACAGATCCACGCCGTCGACCTGCGCGGCAAGGTGACCCGGATCTGGGCTTCCGACGAAGCGCTGAGCGTGCTCGGCATGACCGTAGCCGCCGATGGCCACACCCTCTACGCCGCGGTCAATCCCACCGCCGCGCGGCGCGCGGCCGGCGACAAAGCCTTCGTCCTGCTGCTGGATCTGGCCGACGGCCGCGAGCTGCGCCGCCTGCCGGCGCCGGAGGCGGGCTATCTGAACGACCTCTGCCTGCTGCGCGACGGCCGCATCGTCGCCAGCGACAGCGCCAACAGCCGCCTGCTGCAGGCCGCGCCCGGCGCGGCCGAGCTGCGCCTGTGGGACGAGCCCGGCCACGTCATCGCTGCCAACGGCGTGGCCTGCGACGACGCGCGCGGGGCGGTCTATGTCGCCGTCTACAACGGCATCAGCCGGGTCGATACCGGCACTGGCGCCGCCGAACTCATGGATACGCCGCGCGGCGCCGCGGTCGGCGGCATCGACGGCCTCTACCTCGACGGCAACAGCCTGGTCGGCGTGCAGAACGGCTTCGGCGCCGGCCGCGTGCTGCGCATGCGCCTTTCCGGCGACGGCGAGAGCCTGAGCCGCGTGGAGACCCTGGAATCGGGCATCGTCGATCTCAACGAACCGACCACCGGCGCGCTCACGCCCACCAGCTTCGTCTACATCGCCAATAGCCAGATCTGGAAATGGGACGACCAGAAACAGCGCCTGCGCGACGGCCAGCGTGCCGCGCCGATCATGTTGCGGCGGGTGCCGTTGCGGTAGGGCCGGGATTCGGGATTGGCAAAGGCCAGGGCGTACCGCCGCGGCGGAAACGCTCTTGCGAATCGCCAATCCCGAATCCCATGACCGGCTTCACCGGTCGTACGCAGATTCCCCGTGCGCCGTGATGTCCAGGCCCTCGCGTTCCTCGTCCGCCGGCACGCGCAGGCCCAGCGTGAGATCGGCCAGCTTGAACGCGATGAACGCAACCACGCCGGACCAGACCACGGTCAGTCCCACGCCGCCGGCCTGCACCAGCAACTGGCCGCTGATCGAATACGTCTCCGCCGTCTTGTTGGCGACGTAGTCGTAGATGCCGGTGCCGCCCAGCGACGGCGCGGCGAACACGCCGGTGAGCAGGGCGCCGACGATGCCGCCGACGCCGTGCACGCCGAACACATCCAGCGCGTCATCCACCCGCAGCAGGCGCTTGAGTCCGGTCACGCCCCACAGGCAGGCCAGCCCGGCGATGAAGCCGATCGCCAGCGCGCCGCCCAGGCCGACGAAGCCCGCCGCCGGGGTGATGCCGACCAGGCCGGCCACCGCGCCCGAGGCCGCGCCCAGCATGGACGGCTTGCCCTTGCCCAGCCATTCGCCCAGGGTCCAGCCCAGGATGGCCGCGCACGGTGCGATCAAGGTGTTCGCAAAGGCCAGCGCGGCGGTGCCGTTGGCTTCCAGCGCCGAGCCCGCGTTGAAGCCGAACCAGCCCACCCAGAGTATCGAGGCGCCGGTCATGGTCAGGGCCAGATTGTGCGGGCGCATGGCTTCGTGACCGTGGCCCAGGCGCCGGCCGACCAGCCAGGCGCCGACCAGTCCGGCCACCGCGGCGTTGATGTGCACCACCGTGCCGCCGGCGAAATCCAGCGCGCCATGGCGGAACAGGAAACCCGAGGCCGCCGTTGCCGCCTCGCCGGCCGCGGCGTCGGTGAACGCATCCGGGCCGGGCCAGAACCAGACCATGTGCGCCACCGGCACATAGCTGAAGGTGAACCAGAGCACGGTGAACAGCAGCACTGCCGAAAAGCGCATGCGTTCGGCGAACGCGCCGACGATCAGCGCACAGGTGATGCAGGCGAACGCCGCCTGGAAGGCGAAATAACCCAGTTCCGGCACCACCACGCCCTTGGAGAACGTGGCCGCGTTGGCTTCCGGCGTGAGCCCCTTCATCAGCAGCCGGTCCCAGCCGCCGAAGAAGGCGTTGCCCGGGGTGAAGGCCAGGCTGTAGCCGTACAACGTCCACAGCACCGCAACCAGCGCGAAAACCAGCACGCACTGCATCAGCACCGACAGCATGTTCTTGGAGCGCACCAGGCCCCCGTAGAACAGGCCCAGCCCGGGCAGCGTCATGAAGATCACGATGGCCGCGCAGACCAGCAGCCAGGCCGTATCGCCCTTGTTCGGCACGGCGGCGGCCTGGGCCAGGGCCTGCGGCGCGGCCAGGCCGGCGGCGAGGGCGAGCGCGGTGCCGGCGAGGGCGCGGCGGGGAAAAGCAGTCGTCGTCATGGTCGTTCTCCCTTACAGCGCGTCATCGTCGGATTCGCCGGTGCGGATGCGCACGGCGTGCTGCAGGTCGAGCACGAAAATCTTGCCGTCGCCGATCTTGTCGGTGCGCGCGGCCTGCACGATGGATTCGATGGCGAGTTCCTGCAGGCTGTCGGGCACGGCGGCCTCGACGCGGATCTTGGGCACGAAATCGACTACGTACTCGGCGCCGCGATAAAGCTCGGTATGGCCTTTCTGCCGGCCATAGCCCTTGACCTCGGTCACGGTGATGCCGCTGACGCCGGCGCTGGCCAGGGCCTCGCGCACGTCGTCGAGCTTGAACGGTCGGATGATGGCGATAATCAGTTTCATCGCTGCTCCTGGCTCAGAAAGCCTTGGTGAGGGTCAGGGTGCCGGTGGAACGGCCGAGGAAATTGCCGTAGGCGTTGGTGTAGACGGCGCGCTCCGCATCGGTGTCGGCGTAGGCCAGGGCCAGCGACCAGCCCCGGTCGAAATTGCGCGTGAGGCCCAGCTTCCAGTCGGTATACGACGCCGCAGAGTTGCCTTTTACGCGCTGCCGCCCGGCATGGGCGTTGAGCAGCCAGCCCGGGCTGAATTCGTAGTTGACGCTGGCATCGAGATAGCCCGAACCGTCGGAGTCGGCGAAGCCGAACAGGTTGCCGGCGCTGTGGTAGTACTTGAGCGCGGCCGGGCCCAGGGCCAGCCCGACATAGACTTCGGTGGTATACGGCCGCACGAAGCCGTGCGGATAGTCGCCGGGGTAGTAGTAGCTGTAGATGCCGGCATCGAGCTTGAGCGATTCGCCCAGATTGCCGCGCCAGCCGGCGTAGACGTCGAGTTCGAGGCTGCTGCTGATCGGCGCGGCGGCGCTGGAATAGTCCGACAGCCAGCTGATGTTGCTGCCCCAGGCGCCGAGGTAGAAGCCGCTGTCGTGGGCGTATTCGATGCCGCCCTGCAGGGCCGGTTTCTGGTTGGTCTGGGAAATGCCGCGGAACAGGTAGTCGCTGGTCAGGGCGAGAGTGCCGCTGGTGGCCGCGGCGGCGCGGCTGGCGGCAAAAACGGTGGACGCGAGCACGGCGCCCACGCAAAGCGTGGCGTTGAGGCGAGGCATGAAGGTGATCCCGTTCGGTGAGTTGGGTCGCCGCTACGCGCGCTCGCGCGTGGCGGTGGCAGTCCTTGCCGCTCCACTCCGGGTACCACGGGGCTGTACCGCCCCTTGGTTCCGCCCGCGCTGCTGCTGACGCAGGACAGACCTCGATCGCCGCTTCCTGCGGCCGGTGCGCGATGCCTCGCGAAAGCCCGCACGCCGCCCTTCCCGAACGCTGCGCTTCGTGCGCGGCGTCTGGTTCTGTTTCTGTTCTTGTTTTTGCTTTTTCTAGTTTCTAGTTTTGGTTCTTCCGGATTTCATGGTTCGACTGCAGCGCCGTCGCCGCCCTTCACGGCAAGCACCAGCGCTTCAACTCCCTCTTCCCCGCGCTTGCGTGGGGGGAGAGGGCTGCGGTGAGGAGGCGACGCTGAAACCCCGGCGTTCCGCCCAGGTTTTCGCCAGAAGCCCGTACACGCTAGCTGTCCGCGAAAACCACGACGGCGATGCGATTGAGGCGTTGCCCCCTCACCCAACCCTCTCCCCCAAGCGAGCTTGGGGGAGAGGGCTCGAAGCTCTACAAAATCCCGAATCCCGAATCCCGAATCCCGAATCTCGAATCTCGAATCTCGAATCTCGAATCTCGAATCTCGAATTCAGCATTCCCGGATCCCAACCCATCAGATCGCGTAATACATCTGATATTCCAACGGATGCGTCGAAGCGCGGAACTTGGTCACTTCCTGCATCTTCAGCTCGATATACGCATCGATGAAGTCGTCGGAGAACACGCCGCCGGCCTTGAGGAAGTCGCGGTCCTTGTCCAGCGCTTCCAGCGCCTGGTCCAGGCTGTGGCAGACGGTGGGGATGTTCTTTTCTTCTTCCGGCGGCAGGTCGTACAGATCCTTGTCCATGGGCGCGCCCGGGTCGATCTTGTTCAGGATGCCGTCCAGGCCGGCCATCATCAGCGCGGTGAAGGTGAGGTAGCCCGAGTTCATCGGATCCGGGAAGCGGATCTCGATGCGGCGGCCCTTGGGATTGGTCACGAACGGAATGCGGCAGCTGGCCGAGCGGTTGCGGGCCGAGTAGGCCAGCATCACCGGCGCCTCGAAGCCCGGCACCAGGCGCTTGTAGCTGTTGGTGGTCGAGTTGGTGAAGGCGTTGATGGCGCGCGCGTGCTTGAAGATGCCGCCGATGTAGTACAGCGCCGTCTGCGACAGGCCGCCGTAGAGATCGCCGGAGAACAGGTTCTGGCCGCCCTTGGACAGGGACTGGTGCACATGCATACCCGAACCGTTGTCGCCGACGATGGGCTTGGGCATGAAGGTGACGGTCTTGCCGTTCTTGTGCGCGATGTTGCGGATCACGTACTTCATCAGCGCCAGTTCGTCGGCCTTCTTCACCAGGGTGTTGAAGCGCGTGCCGATCTCGCACTGGCCGGCGTTGGCGACTTCATGATGGTGCACTTCCACCACCTGGCCCAGGGCTTCGAGCGCCAGACACATCTCGGCGCGCAGGTCCTGGAACGAATCCACCGGCGGCAGCGGGAAATAGCCGCCTTTCACGCCGGGGCGCAGGCCCGAGTTGCCTTCCTCGTAGCGGTACTTGGAACTCCAGGCGGCTTCCTGCGATTCGATCTCGTAGAACACCTTGCCCATGTCGTTCTGCCAGCGCACCGAGTCGAAGATGAAGAACTCGGGTTCCGGGCCGAAGAAGGCGGTATCGGCCAGGCCGGTGGACTTGAGGAAGGCCTCGCCGCGCTTGGCGATGGAGCGCGGGCAGCGCGAATAAGCCTGCATGGTGCTGGGTTCCAGCACGTCGCAGGTGATGGCCAGGGTCTTGTGCGCAAAGAACGGATCGATCACCGCGCTGGCCGGATCCGGCAGCAGCACCATGTCGGATTCGTTGATGCCCTTCCAGCCGGCGATGGACGAACCATCGAACATCTTGCCGTCCTCGAAGGTGCCGGCGTCGATGGCATGGGCCGGGAAGGTCACGTGATGCTGGGTGCCGCGCATGTCGGCGAAACGCAGATCGACGAATTCAATGCCTTCGTCCTTGATGAGCTGGAGAACCTTGTCGGCGGACATTGCGGGTATAGCCTCTGTGGGGTTGAGAACGCTTTGCCTATGGCAAGGGTTGTGCCATTGCAGCAAAGTGTTATATATCAAACAGATACCATGATGCAGCGGCTGCTGGCCCAGTATCTTGTGCACTGAATTGGTGCTTTTCGTGGGCGAATTGCACCAATTTGGGAGTAAGTGCGCCGGCCGCCGACGCCTGGATCGGCGCCAGCATTCCGCCTGGATACGGCCATCCGCCCGCCCTCATCCGGCCTGTACCAAACCGCTAAGCTAGCGGTCTGTCCCGTGCCCGCGTTGTCATGAACGAAATCCTCAACGTCGTCCTGCTAGGCATCATCGAAGGCATTACCGAATTCCTGCCCATCTCCAGCACCGGCCACCTGCTGATTGCCGAGCAGTGGCTGGGCGCGCGTTCGGACCTGTTCAATATCGCGATCCAGGCCGGTGCGATTCTCGCGGTCTGCCTGATCTACCGGCAGCGCCTGTGGCAGCTGGCGACCAACCTCGGCGACCCGGCGCAGCGCGACTACGCGGCCAAGCTGGCCCTGGCCTTCGGCATCACGGCGGTGCTGGGCCTGGCCCTGGCCAAGAGCGGCTTCAAGCTGCCGACGGCGGTGACGCCGGTGGCCTGGGCGCTGGTCATCGGCGGTGTGTGGATACTGCTGGCCGAGCGCTGGGTAGCGAACCGGCCCGAGGCCGCGGCGATCGCCTGGCATACCGCGGCCCTGGTCGGTCTGCTGCAGGTGGTGGCCGGCGTATTTCCGGGCACCTCGCGTTCGGCCGCGACCATCTTCGTCGCCCTGCTCGCCGGCACCACCAGCCGCGCTGCGGCGACCGAGTTCGCCTTTCTCGTCGGCATACCGACCATGTTCGCGGCCTCGGGCTACGAGCTGTACAAGAACCTCAGGCATGACGGCGCGCATGAGGACTGGAGCCTGCTCGGCATCGCCTTCGCGGTTTCCTGCATCACCGCCTTCGTCGCGGTGAAGTGGCTGCTGGGCTATATCCGTACGCACACTTTCACGCCGTTCGCCTGGTACCGCATCGCGCTGGGACTGGCCCTGTTGCTGGGACTGCCCGCGGCCGCGTAACCAGCCGGTAGCTGCGCTGCACGCCGCGACGCGGCGCGCGTGCAACGGTGTTGCGCCGGCTGCTGTCCATCGCGTTCGTGCTGACCAGGCCTGGGCGCGGCAGTGTCGCCGATGTCGCCGGGCCACCAACCCCGATGCGGGGCGGACGCCGGTGGAATGCCTTGCGCTGGGGCCTTCGTCGCCGGCGCGTCGACCATGCCGCGACCTCCCGCAGGACCACCGCCGCACTCCCGGCAGGCGCCGCTCTCACCCGCCGCTTACCCACGCTGTGCAAGCCTGGACGCGATCCCGCGCCCGGAGCCTCCGCATGAAAAATCTGCCCGACGACGTACCGACCGCGGAGACCGTCCGCCGCGGCAAGCGCCATTCCTGGTTCGACCGCGCCGCCGGCGCCGTCACCCACGCCGTGGGCACGCCGCTGGCCTTCGGCATCGCCCTGGTCTCCATCCTGCTGTGGGCGCTGAGCGGGCCGCTGTTCGGCTTTTCCGAGACCTGGCAGCTGGTGGTCAACACCGCCACGACCATCGTCACCTTCCTCATGGTGTTCGTGATCCAGCAGTCGCAGAACAAGGACAGCCTGGCCCTGCACCTGAAGCTCAACGAACTGCTCGCCTCCCAGCGCCATGCGAGCAACCGCCTCATCGCGATCGAAGACCTGGACGAACACGAACTGGCCACCCTGCGCCGCTTCTACTGCCGCCTGGCCGAACTGGCGCAGAAGCACGGCGGCGTGCACGAGACGCATTCGGTGGACGAGGCGCTGCAGTCGCATGAGGAGAAATCGCGGAGCAGGGAGCGGAGTTCGTAGGGTTGGTGTTTGGGATTTCGAGGTTTGGATTCGTGATTCGTGATTCGTGATTCGTGATTCGTGATTCGTGATTCGTGATTCGGGATTCGGGATTCGGGATTCGGGATTCGGGATTCGGGATTCGGGATTCGGGATTCGCAGGGAGTGTGCGGCGCAATCTGATTTTTCAGTGAAATTTGCCGGTTTTCTTTGAGAAAAAGCGGGAAGCTCCCTATCCCCCAAGCGCGTAAACGCGCCTGGGGGAGAGGGCTTTTCCCGCTGCGGAATCGCGATTCGAGGTTGCGACCAGATCGGGACAGATGAGCCGGAGCAGAGGATCGGTAACAGAGGATCCGGAACAAGGGATCAGAAACAGAAGACCCGGAACGAACGATCAGAAACACAAAAACCACCCCACCCCCAGCCATCCAAAACCCAGAATCAAAAACCCCCAAAACAAAAAACCCCGCTCCACACGGAGCGGGGTCCACTCCGGACCGCGAGGTGGCGCGGGCCGGAACGAGGTGCCGGGCGCGGGGTTTACTTGCGCGCGTCGTCGGAAGCGTCCTGGATCTTTTCGCCGGCGCGCTCGATGTCCTTGCCCGCGCCCTTGACCGTGTGGCAGGCGCTGAGGTGGGTGGCGGCGAACAGCAGGGCGCAGAGCAGGGCAATGGTCTTGAAGCTGGCTTTCATGGCTGAACTCCTTTTTGTTGGTTGTCAGGCGCCTGGCGGTACGGGGGATTTCAGGTCTTGTGGCTTTGTTCCAGCGCATCCGCCTCGCGCAGGGCCTGGTCGCGACGGGCTTCGGCGGCGGCCACGGCGGCGTCGTGGTCGGCCTTGGCCTTGTCGCGGCAGGCGTCGCGGGCGGCGCCGGTCTGCGCGTCGCAGCGTTCGCCGGCCACCTTGTGGGCGGCGTCGGCTTCGGTCTTGGCAACCTCGTAATCGGCCTTGGCCTTGGTGCGCAGGGTCGCGGCCTGCTCCTTGTCCACCTTGTCGGCGGCCTTGGCATCGGCGTTGGCGACATCGGCATTGGCCTCGGCCCGTTCCTCGCTGGCCTTGCGTTCGGCGGCGTTGACGTCCTTGCTGGCATCGGCCTGGGTCTTGGCGAGGTCGGACTGGGCGGCGGCGACATCCTTGTTTGCCTCGGCGCGGGCGTCCTGCACCTTCTGCGCGCCTTCGGCCTGGGCCTTGGCTACGTCGGCGCGAGTCTTGGCGGGATCTTCGGGCCGGTCGCAGGCGCCCAGCAGCAGGGCGGCGGCGAATCCGGCGCTCAGGAACAGCGGTCTGGTCTTCATGGCTACTCCGGTCGGTGCTGTTGACGGCAGCAACAACGGATCAGGCTTCGTGCCAGCCACGACCATTTTTTAACCTGTTGATTTTATTTGAGTGGTAAAAATCACCTGGCTTGCACTAGGCCCACTCTATGGTTGGCCGCCCGTGCAGAACGCACGGTGCCGCGGCCGACCCGGCCGGCGAGGAACCCGCTTGAGCGACGAAGCACGCCCCGACCCGGCAGCCGGTACGCTGTCCGAGCGCAATCTCTGGCAGCGCTACCTGCTGCTCCTGCTGCTGGCGGTGCTGCTGCTGGTCGGCGTGGGCTGGGCCGCGCTGAGCACCGGCGCGGAACTCAACGCGACCCTGCGCGAAGTGAGCCGGCTGCAGGAAGCGACCAAGCGGCTGTCGGTGCTGCTGGCCCGCGTGGTCGATCTGGAAACCGGCCAGCGCGGCTTCCTGCTCACCGGCGATGAGGCCTATCTCAAGCCCTACCGCGAAGCCGAAAGCGAAATTCCCACGGCCTTCCGCGACGTGGACGAGGCGCTGGACGAATACCCCGAGGCCCGCGCCGAGCTGGCCGCGATCGAGCAGTCCCTGGCCAAGAAGCGCGGCGAGATCGCCGCCTCGCTGGCCGTATACCAGCAACAGGGGCCGGAGCATGCGCTGGCCATGATCCGCTCGGGCTTCGGCAACGAAGTGATGGAGGAGATCCGCCGCTCCATCGGCCGCCTCACCGTGGATACGCGCGGTCTGATCGCGGAAAAGCAGGGGCGCCTGGAGAAGGTCATCGTCCAGCGCAACATCTCCATCTTCAGCGCGCTGGGCCTGGCCATAGTGGCGAGCTTCGCCGGTTTCCTGCTGCTGCGCCGGCATCTGGCCTCGCTGCGCAAGGAAAGGGCGCTGCGCGCCGAGGCGGCGCGTTCGGACCGGGCCAGCCGCGAGAAGAGCGCATTCCTGGCCAACATGAGCCACGAGATACGCACGCCGATGAACGCGATCTTCGGTTTCAGCCAGCTGCTGGCCGAGCGCGTCACCGATCCCGAGGACAAGCGCTATGTCGACGCCATCGTCAGCAGCGGCCGTTCCCTGCTCGCACTGATCAACGATGTGCTGGACCTGTCGCGCATCGAGGCCGGCAAGCTGGATGTGCGCGCCGTGCCCATGAACCTGCGCGAGCTGATCGACGGCGTGCAGCTGGTGTTCTCCCAGCTCGCGGCGGAAAAGAGCCTGCGCCTGGAGGTGCGCATCGACGCCTCGCTGCCCGACGGCGTGGAGCTGGATCCGGCGCGCCTGCGCCAGATGCTGTTCAACCTGGTCGGCAACGCGATCAAGTACACCGACCGCGGCCATGTCCGCCTGCGCGCCAGCGCCACCGCCGATCCGGACGACGAGCTGCGCGCCACCGTGCTGATCGAGGTCGAGGACAGCGGCATAGGCATCGCCGCGGCAGACCGCGAACGCATCTTTGAACCCTTCGCCCAGGCCGAACCTGGCCTGCGCCAGCGCGAGGGCAGCGGTCTGGGGCTGTCGATCACGCGCCGCCTAGCCCGGCTGATGGGCGGGGAAATCAGCCTGCAAAGTACGCCGGGGCAGGGTTCGTGCTTCGGCATCCGCCTGCCGCAGGTGCCGCTGGCGGTGCTGGCCGAAAGCGCCGCGGTGGCGGCGTCGGCGCTGGGCGGCACCGCGCCGCTGACCATAGTTGTCGCCGACGATGTGGCCCTGAACCGCCAGCTCATCGAAGCCCTGTTCCGCGGCAGCGGCCATCGCCTGATCATGGCCGAGGACGGCGAACAGGCCGTCGCCCTGGCGCGGGCGCACCGGCCGCAGGTGGTGCTGATGGATGTGCGCATGCCGCGCCTGGACGGGGTCGCGGCGCTGGCGCGCATCCGCGCCGACAGCGAGCTGGCGGCCACGCGCGTCATCGCGATCACCGCATCCAGCCTGCTGTCGGAGGAAGCCCGCCTGCGCGAGCATTTCGACGGCTATGTGCGCAAGCCGATCACGCGCGAGCTGCTGCTGGCCGAACTGCAGCGCGTGCTGCCGGCCGGCATTGCCGGCGAAACGGACGAACCGCCGCGGCAGCCGCAGGCCCTGGGCGAGGTGCTGCGGCAGCTTGCACAATGGGAAAGTGAAATCTGGCCGCGCCTGCGCGCGACCCTGGCCGTTCATGAAACCGCGCAATTCGCCGCCGCCGTGCTGCAATTGGCCGAACGCTGCGATTCCGCACCGCTGCGGCGTTATGCTCAACAGCTCAGTGCGGCAGCCGGGCAGTTCGACCCGGTCGCACTGGAAACCAGCCTCGCCGATTTTCCCCTCCAGCGCGCCCGTCTTGCGGCGCACCAGCATGACGTGAACTGAATATGCCGCTTTCCGCTCCCGTGCGCGAATCCCTGGTGCTCGTGGTCGACGACCAGCCTGGCAACGTGCAGCTGCTGGGCCAGATCCTCTCCGGCGCCGGCTACGAGGTGATGCCGGCCACCTCCGGCGAGCAGGCCCTGGCCCGCGCCCAGGCGCGCCGGCCCGACCTGGTCCTGCTCGACATGCTGATGCCGGGCATAGACGGCTTCGAGGTCTGCCGCCGGCTCAAGCTCGACGCCCAGCTGGTCGAGGTGCCGGTGGTCTTCCTCACCGCGGCGACCGAGCGCGAATTCCTGGTGCGCGCCTTCGAGCTGGGCGCGGTCGACTACATCACCAAGCCGTTCGTGCCCGAGGAACTGCTCGCGCGCGTGCGCACCCACATCAACCTCAAGCGCGCCAAGGAACACCTGCGCCTGATCGCGCGCGAACGCGAGGACGTCACCGCGATCGTCGCGCACGACCTGAAAAACCCCATTTCCAACATCCGCTTCGCCGCGCAGATGCTGCGCCGGCCGGGGCTGGGTGCAGAGCGCCAGGCCAGCCTGATCGACGACATCGTCAGCTGCTGCGACGAGGCGATCGAGTTCGTGCAGCGCTTCCTGCAGCGCCGCGCCACGATAGAACGCGTGCGCAGCCTGGAACTGGCCGCCGTCGCGCTGGCGCCGCTGATCGACCGCGCCATCGCGCGGCAGCAGGCCGCGGCCGAGGCGCGCGGCGTGCAGGTGATGCGCAGCGGCGTGGAACTGTCGGCCCAGGCCGATGCGGCGGCGCTGCGCAATGTGCTGCAGAACCTGCTGTCCAACGCGATCCGCTACGCGCCGCGGGATTCGCTGATCGAAGTCCACCTGGATGCCGACCGGCCCGGCTACGCCCGCGTATTCGTGATGGACCGCGGCCCCGGCATCGCCGAGACCGAGCGCACCAAGCTGTTCCAGCGTTTCGCCCGCATCGCCCAGACCAGCACCGACGCCGACGAAACCCTGTCCACCGGCCTGGGCCTGGCCATCGCCAAGGACGATATCGAGCAGATGGGCGGCTATCTGTGGTTCGAGCCGCGTCCCGGCGGCGGCAGCGTGTTCGCCTTCGAGCTGCTGCTGGCCTGATCAGCCGCCCGGCCACAGGCGCAGCGCGACCAGCGCTGTGATGATCGCGAACAGCACGGTCAGCGGCGCGCCGACGCGGAAGAAATCGCCGAAGCGGTAGCCGCCGGGCGCGTACACCAGCAGGTTGCCGTGGTGCCCCAGCGGGGTGAGGAAGGCGGCGACCGCGCCGATGGCGAGGCTGGCGACCATCGCCTCCGGCGCCAGTCCCAGCGGCGCGGCCATGCGCGCGACGATGGGCGCGAGCAGCACCACGGTGGCCGCATCCGACAGCACCTGGGTGATGATGGCGCCGGCGCTGAAGATCAGGAGCAGGATCCAGAACGGCGCGAAGCCGTCGAGCAGCGGCGCGAATTCGGCGGCGGCCAGCGTGGTCAGGCCGGTCTGCTCCAGCGCAGCGCCCAGCGAGATCGCGCCGGCGATGAAGGCGATCACGCGCAGCTCCAGCGCGGCATAGGCTTCCTCGGCGCTGAGGCAGCGCGCCAGTACCACGCCGATGGCGCCGGCCAGGAAGGCCACGTGTACCGGCAGCAGTTCTGTCGCCGCGGTGGCGACGCTGGCGCCGAGTATGCCCAGCGCCCACCAGGCGCGCGAACGGCGCAGGCGGCGCGTACGGAAGGGCAGGGCCATGAGGAATTCGCGCTGCGCGCCCAGGCCGTCGATCTGTTCCGGCTCGCCCCACACCACCAGCGTGTCGCCGGGTTGCAGGCGCACGCCGGACAGTTCGCCGCGCAGCCAGCCTTCGCGCCGCCACAGGCCGACCACGATCACGCCGTAGCGGTGGCGGAAATCCACCTCGCCCACGGCGCGGCCGGAAAGATAGGAGCGCGGCGCGATCACCAGCTGGGCCAGGCGCTCGTCGCCGAACTGCTCGGCCGTGGCGGCGTCGGCGGTTTCGCCGTACTTGGCCACGGCGTGCAGGGCCAGGCCTTTCTCGTCGGCGATGTCGGCCAGCCCTTCGGGCGTGGAGCGCACCAGCAGCACGTCGCCGGCCTCGATGCTGCGTTCCTCGCGGCCGTGGCGGATGGGATCGCCGCGGCGCAGCCAGTCGATGATCTCGAAGCGGCCGCTGTAGCGCTGCGCCAGCGCGGCGAAGCTCAGGCCGACCTGGGGCGCGCCGTCGAGAATCAGGATCTCGGTGTAGTAGTCGTCCAGCGCGAAACGCGCGCCGCTGCTGCCGCCGGCGACGCGCTCGGGCAGCAGCCAGCGGCCCGGCAGCAGCATGTAGACCAGGCTGCAGGCGACCAGGGCCATGCCGATGGGCGTGAGCGAGAAGATGCCCAGGCCCTCGCGCCCGGCTTCCTGCAGCACATGGTCGGCGACGAGGAAGGCCGGCGCACCGATCAGGGTCAGGGTGGTGCCTATCGAAGCCGACAGCGACACCGGCATCAGCAGGCGCGAAACCGAGAACTGCCCGCGCGCCGCGACCGTGGTCGCGATCGGCACCATCAGCGCGGTAATCAACAGGTGGTGGGTCAGCGCCGACAGCAGCGCCGCGGCCAGCATCAGTACCAGCAGGCCCCACAGCAGATGCGTGCCGGCCACCCGCGTGACCCATTGCCCCAGGCGTTCGGCCAGGCCGGTATTGACCACCGCCGCCGACAGCACGAAGGCGCCGATCACCGCGATCACCGGCTCGCTGCTGAAACCCTTGAGCGCCTGCTCGGGACTGAGCACGCCGGTGGCGACCAGCGCCACCACCGCGCCCAGCGCCACCACGTCGGCGCGCAGCCATTCGGTAATCAGCAGCAGCAGGGTCAGGGCGATGATGAGCAGGCAGACGATCTGTGGCGGGCTCAGCATGGTCGGTCCGGTGGCGGGTACGAGCCACAGTGTGGCAAGCCGCGGCCGCGGCGGCCAGGACCGGCGCCGTACCGCGGCGGCGGGCCGTACCGATCCAGGTCCGCAGCGGCGCCACTCAACTAAAGCCACTTTCGTACGAAAGATTTCCTATATCTATCCGCTTCGCTACTATCCGGGGCTCGCGCGCCGCCGCGCCAACCAGGGGAGCCCGCACACCGTGTCTTACCCATCCTTCCGCGCCTGTTCCGCCGCCCTGCTCGCCCTGGCCTGCAACCAGGCCCTGGCCCAGCAGCTCAAGGTGGACAGCGAAGCGATCAAGCTGGAGAAAGTGGAAGTCGTCGGCTCGCACCTGCGCCGGGTCGATCTGGAGACCCAGCATCCGGTACTCGTGATCGAACGCGAAGCCCTGCTCAAGACCGGCCTGACCGATGTCGCCGACATCCTGCAGACCATCACCAGCAACGGCCAGACCCTCAACCGCAACGTCAACAACGGCGGCAACGGCGAGGCCCGCGTCAACCTGCGCAGCCTGGGCGACAACCGCACCCTGGTGCTGCTGGACGGCCACCGCGTGGTCTCCGGTCTGGAAGGCGCGGTGGACCTGACCGCGATCCCGCTGGCGCTGGTGCAGCGCGTGGAAGTGCTGCGCGACGGCGCTTCGGCGATCTACGGCTCCGACGCCATCGCCGGCGTGGTCAACATCGTCACCCGGCGCGACTACAGCGGCGGCGAAGCGATGATGTACTTCGGCGAGAACGACCATAACGACGGCCAGCGCCGCGCCTACGAGCTGACCTGGGGAAGCAAGGGCGAAGGCTGGAGCGCCGCCGCCGGCGCCTCCTACAGCAAGGACGAACCGATCTTCGCGCGCGACCGCGAGATCACCCGCCTGCCGGTCTACGGCCTGCCCATCAGCGCGACCGGTTCGCTCATCACCGGCTATACCCGCTTCCGGCCCGCTTCCGCTCCCGGACTGCTGCGCCTGATCGAAGGCCGCAACGGTACTTCCCCGGACGATTTCCGCCCGCTGGATGCGGCTACCGATGGCTACAACTACACTTTGCAGAATTATCTGCAGACCCCGCAGGAACGCCGCGCGCTGTTCGGCCAGGGCCGCTACGAGATCAGCCCGCAGCTCGCCCTGAGCGCCAGCGTGCTGCGCAACGAGCGCCGCTCCGCGCAGCAGCTGGCCGAGCCGACGGTGTCGTTCTCGCGCGCGGTGCTGGATCCCGCCGGCCAGCCCATCGGCATCAGCGCCGACAATGTCTACAACCCCTTCGACGAAGCCATCATCACCGGCGCGCGCCGCTTCATCGAGGCCGGGCCGCGCCGCTTCGAGCAGGAAGTGGACACCACCCGCGTCAACCTCAGTGTCGACGGCGTGTTCCAGCTCGGTTCGCGCGATTTCAGCTGGGGCGTGAACTACAGCGCGACGCGGGCGGAGCAGCGCGAATTCGTCTCGCCCTACGCCGCCAACGCGCGGCTTGCGCTGGCCCTGGGGCCATCCTTCCGCGACGCCGCCGGCGTAGCCCGCTGCGGCCGGCCCGGCGCGGTGATCGACGGATGCGTGCCGCTGGACCTGTTCGGCCCGCCGGGTTCGATCACGCCGGAAATGCTGGCCTATGTCGGCATCTCCGCGCACAACCGCAAGCGTTCGGACTCGCGCGATTTCGTCGCCCATGCCGAAGGCGAGCTGTTCGACCTGCCGGCCGGCCCGGTCAGCCTGGCCGCCGGCTACGAGCGGCGCTCCGAAAGCGGCTACAACCGTCCCGACCAGGTCATCGCCAGCGGCGACGCCAACGGCACCGGCGTCACCTACGACGCGACCGAAGGCCGCTACACGGTCAACGAAGCCTGGCTGGAAATGAACCTGCCGCTGCTCAGCGAAAAACCGCTGGCGCAGCTGCTGGACCTGTCGCTGGCTTCGCGCTATTCCGACTATTCCCTGTTCGGCGGCACCACCAATTCGCAGCTCGGCCTGCGCTGGAAACCGGCGCGCGATCTGCTGGTGCGCGCCAACATCGCCGAAGGTTTCCGCGCGCCCAGCCTGTTCGATCTGTTCTCCGGCGCCTACGACAGCATCGGCCCGCTGAGCGATCCCTGCGCCGCGGCCAACTCGCCCACGCTGGCGGTGCTGACGCGCTGCCAGGCCGCCGGCGTGCCGGCCGACGTGCAGGAAACCGACGCGCTGGTGACCTTCGGCGCGAACCCGCACCTGCTGCCCGAGCGCGCGCTGTCGCGTTCGGCCGGCTTCGTCTATTCGCCGCAGTGGCTGGAAGGTTTCGAGGCGACGGTGGACTGGTACCGCATCCAGATCCGCGATGCGATCGGCAACCGTGCCGTCGAAGGCGTGCTGGCCGACTGCTACGAACGCGGCGACGCCGGCGCCTGCGCGCGCATACAGCGCGGCGCCGACGGCAGCCTGACCAAGGTCATCGCCGTCGCGCAGAACCTGCCCGGCGGGCTGGAAACCGAGGGCGTGGATTTCGGCCTGACCTACCGCCGCAGCACCGACATCGGCAATTTCAGCGTCGCCTGGGACAATGCCTACGTGAGCTACTACGGCGAGTTGCACCAGCCGCCGCGCAATGCGCTGCTGCCCGACGGTTCGCTGGCTTCGGGCAATACCGTCGCCGAGAACCGCGTCGCCGGCGGCTTCTACGGCGTGGTCTGGCGCCTGCGCTCCAACCTCAGCCTGCAATGGCAGCGCGACGCCTGGAGCAGCTCCGTCGGCGTGCGCTATTTCTCGCCCAGCGACGAGGATTGCAGCGTCGTGACCCAGACCGCCGATTTCCTGGAACAGCCCGAACTGCGCCGGCTGTGCTCCAACCCGGATCGCGAAATCGACATCGACGGCTCCGGCGTCGCCACGGCGGCGCCGCAGAACCGCATCGGCAGCATCACCTATTTCGACCTGGAAACCAGCTGGGACGCGCCCTGGCAGGCGCGTTTCACCCTGGGCGTGCGCAACGCCTTCGACCGCGATCCGCCGATCTCCTTCTCCAGCCAGTTCAATTCCACCATCCCGGACAACGATGTGCCGGGGCGGTTCTGGTATGCGAGTTATCGGCAGCGGTTCTGAAGACGGGGATTTGTCGTTCGGGATTCGGGAAAGCCGCTTCTGCGCTTTCCGTTTCCCGATCGCTGCCCGGTGCACAGGGCCGATGACGGGAGGATTTGCCGGCGCGCTCCCGCGCCGGCAAATCGCAGGCACCGCATCCTCAATTCCGGTTCCGGCCGGGATACGCAGCGGCGGATCCGGCCGCTTTTCATAGCCGGCTCTAGCGCCGGCAAACCGGGCACGGCGTGGATCCGCCAGCGCACTCTCGCTCCCCGAATCCGCAATCCCGAATCCCGGCTCAACGCAAGCTGCGCACGACTCGCCGGCCTCGCGCGCGAAGCGCAGCCGGGTCCGCACTAGATTCGTTTCCCCATCACTTCAGGGAAGCGAAATCATGAGCAAACCGGCTCGAACACCTCGCCTGGCGCGCGCCGTCGCCGCCGCGTTGCTGTCGTATACGGCGGCGGTTCCAGCTGCCGCGGCCGCTGTCTGCGCACCAGGCGGAACCCGTGGCGAGGAACTGCTGGCTGCCCTGCAGCACGGTCTGCGCCCCAGCGTGCTGCAGCCGGGCGAAGCCTTGCCGGCTTGGTCGCTGCGGCAGCGCATGGTGCAGTTGCACGTGCCCGGTGTTGCGGTCGCCGTCATCGTCGACGGCAAGGTCGCGGCCGCAGCCGGCTATGGCGTGCTGCAGGCCGGCGGCGAATCGCGCGTGGATGCCGATACCCTGTTCAATGTCGGCTCGATCAGCAAGATCGCCACCGCCGCGATCTCCCTGCGCCTGGTCGCCCAGGGCAAGCTGGAGCTGGACCGCGACGTCAACAGCTATCTCAAATCCTGGCAGATACCGCCGGCCGCGGCGGCCGGCGCGGGCAAGGTTTCGCTGCGCATGCTGCTGTCGCATACCGCGGGCCTGAACGTGCACGGCTTCCCGGATTTCCTGCCCGGCGAAGCCGTGCCGACGACGCTGCAGTCGCTGGACGGCAAGGCGCCGGCGCGCAACGAGCCCGTGCGCCTGCAGCGGCCGCCGGGCCTGCTCGGCGACTATTCCGGCGGCGGCACCCTGGTCGAGCAGCTGTTGATCGAGGATGTCAGCGGCCAGGCGCTGGAGCAGGTCGCCCGGCGCGAACTCGCCGCCGCGCTGAAACTCTCGCGCAGCACCTTCGCCAGCCCCTTGCCGGCAGACACGCTCAACGTGGCCAAGGCCCACGACCGCGACGGCCGGCCCGAAGCCCTGCCGCGCGGCTGGCAGACCTTTCCGCAGCAGGCGCCGGCCGGCTGGTGGACCACGGCGCGCGAACTGGGCGAATTCACCGCCGCGCTGATCCGCAGCTACCAGGGCCGCAGCGATTACCTGCCGCAGCCGCTGGCGCTGCAGATGATGAGCGAGGTCGCGCCCAGCTGGCACGGCCTGGGGCCGCGCCTGGACGGCGCCGGCAGCACGCGCGTGTTCCATCACGGCGGATCCAACGACAGCTACCACGCCTGGATGGAAGGCTATCCGCACAGCGGCGCCGGCTTCGTCATCCTCACCAACAGCGACAGCGGCGCGCGCCTGCGCGGCGAAATCCGCAACGCACTCTCCGATGCGATCGGCTGCGGCGTGAATCCGCCGGTGCACAGCATCGCGCTGGATCCCGTTGCTGCCGGTATCGCCGGATTCGCCGGCCGCTACCGCCTGGAGCGCGATTTCCCGCTGGACCAGCGCCGCGCACTCACCGATTTCTTCGACGTGGACGAACTGGAGATCCGCCACAGCGCCGGCACGCTGTCCGTAAGCATTCCCGATGAAACCGGCAAGCTGCTGGCCCTTGGCCCCACACGCTTCATCGCGCCCAGCGTGTTCGCGACCCAGTACGAATTCCACCGCGATGCGTTCGGCAAGGTGCGCGCCGTGACGGTGGAACATGTAGCGGGCAGGGCGTACTACCGGCGGGTGCAGGATGCGTCGGCGCCGTGAGCGGGCCGGCGGGGCTGTTGCCCGGGGCACCGCTGGGGAATGCGGCTTTTCGTTGCGGTCCAAGGCCGCTTCCCCGGCAAACAGCGGCCGCATGCCTGCCGGACTACGGGGGCGGCCGGTTCCGCGTGTGCTTCGGCCGTGCGCAAACGCAGCGAGATACGCGGTCCATGTGCTCGCCCTGGCGCTGGCCGCGGTTTCCTGTTCCGGCCAGTCCGTCGATTCCCGCCGTCACGAACGGAAGGATACGCACCGCCTGGACAACCCGGTCGCCGAGATTCACGGCAAGGCGCCCAGGCCGGGGAAATCCTGGCGCCGCTGCCAGGATCTCTGGGTGATGGCAGACCAGCCTTGTTGAGCGACGCCGAACCGCTGGCGCAGTTCCGGCCCCGTAGTTTCCTCCACGATGCTGCATCGTTTCCTCTTCGCCGCCCCCACTGCGATGTGCGGACTGTCTCTCTTCCCCGCGCTTGCGCGGAGAGACGGAGCTTTCCGCTATTTCTCGAAGAAATCCGGCAAATTTCACTTACCAAAAAACTCCGGATTCCGCCGCACACTCCCTGCGAATCCCGAATCCCGAATCCCGCGCATAAAAAAGCGGCGACGCAGGGGAACGTCGCCGCTTCGGGTCTGCACGTGGCCCTCTTGGGGTAGGGCGGTGCCGCGCCGCTTCACAGCGGTGCTGGATCGGTCGGTCGGGGAAGGGTTCAGCAGTGACCGATCCACTTGGGGAATTCAACATCCGTGTCAGCGATATGGCTCCTCGGTGCCTGGTTTCAAGGCCCCGTCGCGCCGGCCGCGCGCCGCGTTGCGGCGGCGGCCGGCGCTCGCAGCAGTCGGGTCACAGGGTGGACTCGAACTGCTTCACTTCGCGCTCCGCCTGGTCCTTCGCCCAGCCGTAGCGCTCCTGCAGCTTGCCGACGAGGTATTCGCGGTGGCCGTCCACCACGCCCAGGTCGTCCTCGGTCAGCTTGTTCCATTTGACCCGGGCCTGGCCGGCGAGCTGTTTCCACTTGCCCTGGATGATGTCCTTGTTCATGGGGCGGCTCCGGGATCAGGCGGCCAGACGGCGCTTGAGATCGCGCATTTCGTCGTGGGTGCGCTTGAGATCGGGATAGTGGCGTTCGGCGATGCGGCGCAGTTCCAGATCCTCGCTCTGGGTCAGCTCGTCGCGGAAGGCTTCGAGGATGCGGTCCTCGGTCTGTTCCAGCTGGCCGACATAGACTGCCTCGCTGTCCTTGCTCATGCTGGCACGCACATCCGTGTAGAACTTGCGCAGCGAGCCCAGCATGGTGCCGCCCTGCGGGGCGGACTCGCCCAGCGCGGACAGGCGCGCCGACAGATCGCTGGCGATGGCCTGTTTCTGCTGCGCCATGCGCTGGAACAGGTTGGCGTAGGCAGGGATCTTCACCTTGGCGGCGGCCTCGGCATAGAACTTCTCGCCATCGTTGAGAAGTTCGATCAGGTCCTTCAGGTTGCTGCTGGTGCTCATGGATTTCTCCTTGGCTGCGAAAGGTGGACGAAGCGCCGTTCCGGGCGGCGGCACGCTCTACACGCGGCGCCGACCCGTGATCATGGAAATTACGAACAGGACCAGGAACACGAAGAACAGGATCTTGGCGATGCCTGCGGCTGCACCGGCGATTCCGCCGAAGCCCAGCACCGCGGCGATCAGTGCGACAACGAAGAAAACAACGGCGTAGTGCAGCATGGGATTCTCCTGGTTGGCTTCCGTTTCCACGGATCGAAGACAGGTCACCGTGGTCGGATAAGACAAGTCATTCCGCATGCCAGCCCCGTCGCCAAAAAATTCTTCTTTATTTTCATGACTTTGGAATTATCCCTGCGGTTCGGCCCGGCGGCGGATTGCAGGAAACCGGAGACGGCCCGTGCAGACTGCAAGGGGGCGCCGCCGACAATGGAGCCGCAATGAGCGAAACGATCAATTCACCGCGCGAACGCATCCTGCTGGTCGACGACGACGCGACCGTGCTGCGCAACTTCCGTCTGTGCCTGGAAGACGAGGGCTACCAGGTCAATACCGCGCCGAACACCAGCTCCGCCCTGGCCGCGGTTGCGCGCAGCGTGTTCGACGTCTGCATACTCGATCTGCACATCGGCGAGGAATTCGGCCTCGACCTGCTGCCGCAGCTGCGCGCGGCGGCGCCGTGGATGCGCATTATCATGGCCACGGCCGAGTCGGATGCGGCCATCGCCGTCAGCGCCATGCGCGCCGGCGCGGCCGATTACCTCATCAAGCCCTGCGAACCGGAGAAACTGCTGCACGCGGTGGCGCAGCAGGTGCAGGCGCGGCGGCTGGAGCGGCGCATCGAGGAACTGGAATCCTCGCGCGCCGAAACCGTGCCGGAGCAGTTGGACAGCGCCAACCCGGTCATGGGCCGGCTGCTGGAAATGGCGCGCCAGGCCGCGGAAACCGATGCGACGGTGCTGATCCTGGGCGAGAGCGGCACCGGCAAGAACGTGCTGGCGCGCAACATCCACCTGTGGAGCATGCGGCGCAAGGCCGGCTTCGCCACGGTGAACTGTCCTTCGTTGTCGGCGGAACTGCTGGAGAGCGAACTGTTCGGCCATGTCAAAGGTGCCTTCACCGGCGCCCACGATCACCGCCAGGGGCGCGTCCAGGTGGCCGAGGGCGGCACCTTGTTCCTGGACGAGATCGGCGAATTTCCACTGTCGCTGCAGCCCAAGTTCCTGCGCTTCCTGCAGGACCGCGAATACGAGCGCGTTGGCGACCCGCGCACGCGCACGGCCGATGTGCGCCTGATCGCGGCGACCAACCGCGACCTTGCCGCCGCGGTGGCCGAAGGCACCTTCCGCAACGACCTGTACTACCGCCTCAACGTGATCGCGCTGACCGTGCCGGCACTGCGCGAGCGCCCGGAGGACATCCCGGCCATCGCCGACCGCCTGCTGGCCAGCCTGGTCGCGCGCTACCGCCGGCCGGCGCGGCGCTTCGCCGAATCGGCGCGCAACGCCATGCTGGCCTATTCCTGGCCCGGCAACGTGCGCGAGCTGGCCAATGCGATCGAACGTGCGGTGATCCTCTGCGCCGGCGAGGAAATCGCCTACGAGCACCTGCCGTTCGCCGCCGCCGGCGTGACTGCGAGCCTGGCCAGCGCGACGCCGCGCGCGGGCGATCCGGTGACCATAGAACAACTGGAACGCGCGCATATCGAGGCCGTGCTCGGGGCCACACCGACGCTGGATGTGGCGGCGCGCCAGCTGGGCATCGATGCGTCCACGCTGTATCGCAAGCGCAAGGCCTACGGGCTGGGTTGACGGTGGCGGCAGCGGGCGGCGCCGGTGCGCGGATTTGCCGGTTGCTGCGCTTGCTGCCGAAACGGGACCTGGCCAAGCCGCTGTGCGTGGATACGCCCGGCGGCGGGCGGCCTCGCAATCAGATCGTGCTGCGGTCCCGCACCGGCACGGCGCTCAGGCCTCGTCCGGATCCATCGGCGGCAGCGCCGTATTGGGTTCCAGCGCGAGCTGGCTGGCCGCCAGCGCGACCTGGGTGCGGTTGTTGCAGCCGAGCTTGCGCATGATCGCGGTCATATGCGCCTTGACCGTGGCTTCGGATACGCCCAGCTCGTAGGCGATCTGCTTGTTGAGCAGGCCTTCGGCGATCATCGCCAGTACGCGGAACTGCTGCGGCGTGAGTTCGGCCACGCGGGCGGCGACGCGGGCCTCGTCGTCCTTCAGCGGCGTGGTCTGCGCGCCCAGCGCCGGCGGCAGCCAGACCTCGCCGTCGCGCACCTGGCGTATCGCCTCGACGATGGTTTCGGCGGAGCTGGATTTGGGGATATAGCCGGTCGCCCCGTGCGCCAGGGCACGGCGTGCGACGCTGCCTTCCTCATGTGCGGAAACCACGATCACCGGCAGGCCCGGATACTGGCCGCGCAGATGCGCCAAGGCCGAGAAGCCGCGCGCGCCGGGCATGTGCAGGTCCAGCAGCAGCAGCTCGGCGTCGGGGTGCGCTTCGACCAGGGCCAGCAGATCCGGCACGGTCGCGGCCTCGTACAGGGTGGCGCCCGGCGCGGCCTGGTTCAGGGCACGGCGCAGGGCATCGCGGTACAGCGGATGGTCGTCGGCGATGAGGATTTCGGACATGCGTCCGAGCATGGCACCGGCGCGCGCCCGCGGCAATGGCGGGCGCGGCCGAATGTGGGCTGCGCCACGGTGCAGGCACCGGGTCCGACCGCTGCGGCGGCGCTCAGGCGCGGATCAGGCGCTGCTCCACCAGGTTCTGCACCACGCCCGGGTCGGCCAGGGTCGAGGTGTCGCCGAGCTGATCCGTCGCGTTCTCGGCGATCTTGCGCAGGATGCGCCGCATGATCTTGCCCGAGCGCGTCTTGGGCAGGCCGGGCGCCCATTGCAGGTAGTCCGGCGAGGCGATGGGGCCGATCTCCTTGCGCACCCACTGCACCAGCTCCTTGCGCAGTTCCTCGCTGCCGTTCTCGCCGGCCTTGAGGGTGACGTAGGCGTAGATGCCCTGGCCCTTGAGATCGTGCGGGCAGCCGACCACGGCCGCCTCGGCCACCTTGGGATGGGCGACCAGGGCGCTTTCCACCTCGGCGGTGCCTATGCGGTGGCCGGAGACGTTGATGACATCGTCCACCCGGCCGGTGATCCAGTAATAGCCGTCGGCATCGCGGCGCGCGCCGTCGCCGGTGAAATACGCGCCGGGGTAGGTGCGGAAGTAGGTGTCGATGAAGCGCTCGTGGTCGCCGTAGACCGTGCGCATCTGGCCGGGCCAGGAGTCGGTCAGGATCAGGTTGCCCTCGCAGGCGCCTTCCTGCACGGCGCCGTTGGTATCGACGATGGCCGGCTTCACGCCGAAGAAGGGCAGGGTAGCCGAGCCGGGCTTGGCGTCGATGGCGCCGGGCAGCGGCGTGATCAGCGCGCCGCCGGTCTCGGTCTGCCACCAGGTATCGACGATGGGACAGCGGCCGTCGCCGACCACGCGGTGGTACCACTCCCAGGCCTCGGGATTGATCGGTTCGCCGACCGTGCCGAGCAGGCGTATCGACTGGCGCGAAGTGCGCCTGACCGGCTCCTCGCCCTCGCGCATCAGCGCGCGGATCGCGGTCGGTGCGGTGTAGAAGATGGTCACCTGGTGCTTGTCCACCACCTGCCAGAAGCGGCTGATGTCGGGCCAGTTGGGCACGCCCTCGAACATCAGCGTGGTGGCGCCGTTGGCCAGCGGGCCGTAGACCACGTAGGAATGGCCGGTGACCCAGCCCACGTCGGCGGTGCACCAGTAGACGTCATCCTCGCGCAGGTCGAATACGCATTCGTGGGTGTAGCTGACATAGGTCAGATAGCCGCCGCTGGTATGCAGCACGCCCTTGGGCTTGCCGGTGGAGCCGGAGGTATACAAGATGAACAAGGGATCTTCGGCATTGACCGCCTCCGGCGCGCATTCGGCCGCCTGCTCGGCGACCAGGGCGGCCCACCAGCGGTCGCGCGGGGTCTGCATGGCGATCGGCGCGCCGGTGCGGCGCACCACCAGCACGGTTTCCACCGAGGTCGTGCCGGGCCGGGTCAGGGCCTCGTCCACATTGGCCTTCAGCGGCACCTTCTTGCCGCCGCGCAGGCCTTCGTCGGCGGTGATTACCAGCTTGCACTGGGAATCGGCGATGCGGCCGGCCAGCGAATCCGGCGAGAAGCCGCCGAACACCACCGAGTGCACGGCGCCGATGCGGGCGCAGGCGAGCATGGCCACGGCGGCCTCGGGAATCATGGGCAGATAGATCGCGACCCGGTCGCCCTTGCCGATGCCGAGGTTGCGCAGGAGGTTGGCGGCGCGGCAAACCTCGGCATGAAGTTCGCGGTAGGTGATGCGGCGCGAATCGGCCGGGTCGTCGCCCTCGAACACGATCGCGGTCTTGTCGCCGCGGCTGGCCAGGTGGCGGTCCAGGCAGTTGGCCGAGACATTGAGCGCGCCGTCGGCGAACCAGCGGATGCGGAAGTCCTCCACCGCGAAGGAGACGTCCTTGACCTGGGTGAACGGCCTGATCCAGTCCAGCCGCTGCGCGATGCGGCTCCAGAAGCCTTCCGGGTCGGCCACCGACTCGGCGTACAGCGCCTCGTACTGCGCGCGCGTGATGCGCGTCTGCGCGGCGTAGGCCGCGTCCACCGGATAGATCTTGTTGCTCATCTCTCAGTATCCTTTTTTAACTTCATATTTGGCAGCAAAGTACCCGCGTGCGCGGCGGCCCTCCCCTGCTGCATCGCATCAACAGTAGCCCAGCGGCGTACGCAACCAACCCGACTTTAGTCGAAACGCCGGCATGCTTCGACCAATGGCGAATAGGCGTCCAAACGGCGCACGGCGCAACCTCGCCCGGCCACACACCTTGGGAGGGGTTGTCCAATGGCTATCTCGCTTCATTTTTCACTACGTCGCAGCGCCCTGGCCGCGGCTGTGTTCCTGTCGCTGGCGGGTGCGGCGCAGGCCGACAGCCGCAGCGAAGCGGCGCTGGAAGCCCGCATCGCGCAACTGGAACAGCAGCTGGCCGAACTCAAGACCGCGGTAGATGCCCAGAAGAAGGCCAGCGCCGCCGCACCCGCCGCCGCACCGGCGGCCGCCGGCCCGGCCGCACCCGGCGTGAAGGCGCCGATCCAGGTCACCACCCTGACGCCGGGCGCCAACCCCGGCACCACGGTCAAGATCGGCGGCTTCATCAAGACCGATTTCATGCTTACCCGTACCGACAGCGGCCAGCTCGCCGATTCAGCCACCGGCCGCGACCTGTACCTGCCGGGCCAGACGCCGGTCGGCGGCAACAATTCCAATACCGACTATGACGCCGGCGCCAAGTTCTCGCGCGTCAACATCGGCGTGGACACGGTCACGGAGAACAACGACAAGCTCGGCGCCTTCGTCGAATTCGATTTCTTCGGCGGCGCGCTGGGCAACGAGAACGCGACCAACACCTACGGCGTCACCCTGCGCCATGCCTATGCCTACTGGAAC
This sequence comes from Tahibacter harae, assembly GCF_024437735.1. GTDB lineage: Bacteria > Pseudomonadota > Gammaproteobacteria > Xanthomonadales > Rhodanobacteraceae > Tahibacter > Tahibacter harae. Next base: position 92,753 of record NZ_JANFQO010000024.1, read on the forward strand.
AAGTGGCTGGCCGGCCAGACCTGGTCCACCTTCGTGGATACGGCCGCATTGCCCGACGCGGTCGACTTCGTCGGTCCCACCGACGGCGTGGTCTTCGTGCGCCAGCCGCAGGTGCGCTATACCAGCGGCAATTTCCAGATTTCGCTGGAAGACCCGCAGACCACGGTGATGCCGCGCGGCGGCGGCGCGTCGGTAAGTTCCGACCGCGGCGCCGTGCCGGACCTGGCCGCGCGCTATACCTGGAAAGGCAGCTGGGGCCACTTCGGCATCGCCGCGCTGCTGCGCGACCTGCGCGTGGACCGCGCCGCCGCGGGCACCGCGCCGGCGATCGAGGACAGCCGCTTCGGCGGCGCGCTCAGCGTCAGCGGCAAGTGGAACCTGGGCGAGAAGAACGACATCCGCTACCAGCTCAGCGCCGGCAGCATGAGCCGCTACATCGGCTTCGGCATCACCGCCGATTCGGTGCTGGATGCCGACAACAATCTCGAAAGCATCGACGGCTGGGCCGGCTACGTCGCCTGGCGCCACATCTTCAGCAAGCAACTGCGCGGCAACGTGATGTACGCCCGCAGCGATTACGACAACCCCGTGGCCTACACCGGAACGGGCGCCACCAAGAGTTCGTCCAGCTTCCGCCTCAACCTGATCTATTCGCCGCTGCCCAAGCTCGATGTGGGCGTCGAATACATGCTGGGCCGGCGCGAACTCGAAAGCGGTGCCGACGGCGACATCGATCGCCTGCAGTTCATGGCCAAGTACTCGTTCTGAGGAGGATCCACGATGGCAAGCGTTCCCTACGGCTCGGCCGCCGCCAGCAGCGGTGCGCCGCTCACCCAAGGCCACAAGCGCGTGATCTTCGCGTCCAGCCTCGGCACCGTGTTCGAATGGTATGACTTTTATCTCTACGGCTCGCTCGCGGCGATCATCGCCAAGCAGTTCTTCACCGCGCTGAGCCCGACCAGCGGCTTCATCTTCGCCCTGCTTGCCTTCGCCGCCGGCTTCGCCGTGCGTCCGTTCGGCGCGCTGGTGTTCGGCCGCCTCGGCGACCTGATCGGGCGCAAGTACACCTTCCTCGTCACCATCGTCATCATGGGCCTGTCGACCTTCCTCGTCGGCATACTGCCCAGCTACGCGACCATAGGCATAGCCGCGCCCGTCATACTGATCACCCTGCGCCTGCTGCAGGGCCTGGCCCTGGGTGGCGAATACGGCGGCGCGGCCACTTACGTCGCGGAACATGCGCCCAACGGCAAGCGCGGCCTGTACACCAGCTTCATCCAGACCACGGCCACGCTGGGCCTGTTCCTGTCGCTGCTGGTGATCCTGGGCTGCCGCACCTGGCTGGGTTCGGAAGCCTTTGAAGCCTGGGGCTGGCGCGTACCCTTCCTGCTGTCGGTGGTGCTGCTGGGCATTTCCGTGTGGATACGCCTGCAGCTCAACGAATCGCCGCTGTTCCAGCAGATGAAGGCCGAGGGCAAGGGCTCCAAGTCGCCGATCACCGAGAGCTTCTTCTCGCGCAACGGCAAGATCGCCCTGCTCGCACTGCTCGGCGCCACGGCCGGCCAGGCCGTGGTCTGGTATGCGGGCCAGTTCTACGCATTGTTCTTCCTGACACAGACCCTGAAGATGGATGCGACAACAGCGAACCTGCTCATGGCCGGTGCGCTGGCCCTGGCCACGCCGTTCTTCGTCGTGTTCGGCTGGCTGTCGGACAAGGTCGGCCGCAAGCCCATCATCATGGCGGGCTGCCTGATCGCCGCGCTGACCTATTTCCCGATCTTCAAGGCGCTGACTCACTACGGCAACCCGGCGCTGGAAAGCGCGGCGGCGACCTCGCCGGTCACCGTCGTCGCCGATCCGGCCCAGTGCGCCTTCCAGTTCGTGCCCGGCGAGCTGAAATCGCACGTGACCTTCCGCAGCTCCTGCGACATCGTCAAGGGCTTCCTCGCCGGCAAGAACATTCCGTATGTGAATGAAGCGGCGCCGGCCGGCAGCGTGGCCAACGTCAAGGTCGGCAGCCAGGTCATTCCCAGCTTCGACGGTGCCGGCCTGTCGGCGGATGAGTTCAAGGCCAAGAACACCGCTTTCTCCAAGGATCTCGGCGACGCCGTCACCGCGGCCGGCTATCCGGCCAAGGCCGATCCCGCCCAGATCAACCACTTCATGGTGTTCATCCTGCTGACCATCCTGGTCATCTACGTGACCATGGTCTACGGCCCCATCGCCGCCTGGCTGGTGGAGCTGTTCCCGACCCGCATCCGCTATACCTCGATGAGCCTGCCCTACCACATCGGCAATGGCTGGTTCGGCGGCTTCCTGCCGACCACGGCCTTCGCCCTGGTCGCGGCCACCGGCAATATCTATCAGGGCCTGTGGTATCCCATCGTGGTCGCACTGGGCACCTTCGTCATCGGCAGCCTGTTCCTGCGCGAGACCAAGGACGTGGATATTTCCGAATAGCCTTGCGCAAGCAGGGGCAGAAGGAAAAAGCGGCCTGCGGGCCGCTTTTTCTTTGTCGCGCTGCAAAACCGTGTGGGCGCTGGCCAGCCCGTGGCGGACCGGAAAGCCCGCGGCGCGGGTGAATTCCCGTCCGGTCCCTTGCCCGGAAAACGGGCCGCAAATTTCCTGACTCTGTTTTTTCTGGTTTTCCGATTATCCCCGGACGCCGCACTCCGGATCGGGTGCGGGCAGGCCGTAGTCGGCGGTCTGGCCACGTTTTTTTCGGGGATACGACAATGAAACTACCGTTACTGACGACGGCCCGGCGCGCTGCCGCGGGCTTGCTGCTGGGACTGGCCGCGGGCTCCGCGGCGGCCCAGGTGCAACGCACCTTCGTCAACCTGGGCTTCGAGCTGCCGAGTGCGGCGCCGTCGAACTGCTATTTCCAGGTATCCGAGGCGCTGGTGCCGGGCTGGACGACGACGCATCCGTCGCA
>NZ_JANFQO010000025.1 GCF_024437735.1 Tahibacter harae
GGAGCAATGCATCCACCGCCACCGCTTCGAAAGCCAGCAGCACGCCAGCCGCGTGATCAGCGATTGGATCCAGTTCTATAACACCCGGCGACCGCATCAGGCGCTGGGCATGAAGACACCCGCTGAGGCGTATCGATTAGCGGCGTGACCTGTGCAGAAACCGCTGGGTCATTACAGTTCGCGCATGCGCCGATTCCCCCGAGCAAGGTACGTCCCGACTGCTTCGTCTTGTCGAGGATCGAGCCGACGGCTCAGATAGTGCTTTGTACGTCTGGATGCGGGTGCCCTCGCCAGGCCAAATCTAGTGCTGCCCATCAACGGCGACTTGGCGTACTGATCGTTTATGACGATACCGAGGCGGCTTGGAACCTTTACAACTTCAACAAGACACTGACTCCTGGCACGCCGGGTGTGCCTACAGAGGGTCAGAATGGTAGAGGGCGACGGCTTGCCTATGTGTCATTTTCCCGAGCCCTTGAAGATTTGCGCGTCCTTTTCTTTACGGCTAGCCCCGACGCGGCCCGACAGGAGCTTATCGATAGGAAACTGGTTACGCCTGATCAAATTGAAGTGGTTGGCGCTGCGTAGCTTGCTAGGCCAACTCTCACCTGGCAAGCGCGCGTTTGGGTTATAGGTCTTGGCGCGTGGTACCTCTGGGCGAGATGGCGAGAAAGTGGCGGGGCGCTGGCAGGCCCAAGAAAGGGCAACTATCGACCACAAAAAAGCCACCCCCTTGCAGGGATGGCTTTCTGAGAGATGGTGCCCGAGGTCGGACTCGAACCGACAAGCCTTGCGGCGGTGGATTTTGAGTCCACTGCGTCTACCAATTCCACCACTCGGGCGTGTTGCGTGCCGGTCGCTACAGCTGCTACGGCAAACCTGAACAGTCCTGGCTAACTGTTCGCGAGGCCTGGGATTTCTTCCGGAACACCAGTGCTCGACGCTAAGCCGGCAAGGCTACTGGTGCGGCCTTGGGCCTGTCAAGAATACGTCTGCGGCCGCTGCCGTCGTACGCGACGGCATGGCTACGGCGGTACGGACGATACGGCGGGAATCGCGCGCGGCGGCCCAGCCGCCGGCGCGGGCGCTTCAGTGCGTCTGATCCAGCGACAACTGCCGCTGGTCGCGCTGATACCAGCTGTCCTGCAGCGGGCGGAACACGCTGCAGCTGGTCATGGGGCCACGGTAGATGTGCAGCGAGACAGCGACGTCGTTGTCGCTGGGGTTCATGATGGTGTGGTACTCGTGCGGCGGGATCAGGCTGCCGGCCGAGCCGGCACCGGCGATCATGGTGCCGCGGGACTCGAAGCGGAAGCGTTCCTCGTCCTGCTGCGCGGTGAGTTCGTACGGGGTGATTTCCAGCAGGCCGTGCCAGACGCCCTCGACGCACCACATGCCGGCGTGATCGTGGATGGGCGTGCCCTGGCCGGGGCCCCAGGTCATGGCGATGACCGTATAGCCGTGATCCTCGCTGCGGTACAGCTCGCGCCGGGCGTAGTGGTCGCCCACGGGTTCGAATACGCAGTCGGGCAGCTTCACTTCCGGATCGCGGATCAGGCGGCAGAGGGTGTGGCGCAGCTGGTCGGTGATCTCGGTGGGGCAGTCGCGGCAGATCGCCTGGTCCAGCGCGGCGACCAGGCGCTCGGCGCCGGGGAATTGCAGGGTGAGCATGGCGGGGTCCGGTTCGGGTGCCGGGCGATTTTACAGCCGCGCCAGGAAGTGTGCGATGGCGGCACCGAAGCGCGGGATGTCGACCAGGAAGGCGTCATGGCCCTGCGGGCTGTCCAGCGCGACGAACTCGACCTGGGCGCCGCCGCCGCGCAGGCCGTCGGCGATTTCCTGCTGCTGGCTCAGCGGGAACAGGATGTCGGTCTCCACGCCGATGACCAGGGCCTGTTCCAGCGCCGTGCGGGCGAGCGCGGCGGCCACGCCGCCCTGGCCGTATTCGCCCACGTCGAACCAGTCGCTGGCGCGCGACAGGTACAGATAGCTGTTCGGATCGAAATTGCGCACGAAGCGGCGCGCATGGCCGGCGAGGTAGGACTCGACCTGGAATTCGGCGCCGAAGGGGTCTTCCTCGCGCTGGTCGGAATCCAGCCGTATGCGCGCGAAGCGGCCCACCCATTCCATGGCCGAGCGGTAGGTGATCACGCCGAGCTTGCGCGCGATGGACATGCCGGCCTCGGGATAGCTTTCATCGGAATAGCGGCCATTGTTCCATTGTGGATCCAGGCGTATGGCCTCGCGCTGCAGCGAGCGGATCGCGATGGCGAACGGCTGCGCCTGGGGCGCGGTGGAGATGCTGATATGCGCGCGCACGCTGCCCGGATGCTGGGCCAGATAGGCCAGCGCGGTCATGCCGCCCATGGAATTGCCCAGCAGGCAGGCCAGGCGTTCTATGCCCAGGCCGTCGATCAGGGCCTTGGCCGCGTTGGCGGCGTCTTCCAGGGTCAGGTCGGGGAAATCCAGGCGGTACGGTTCGCCGCTGGCCGGGTTGGTCGAAGCTGCGCCGGTGGAGCCCTTGCAGCTGCCCAGGGTGTTGACGCAGATGACGTACCAGCGATTGGTGTCGATGTACTTGCCCGGGCCGAGCATGTCTTCCCACCAGCCCGGGCTGGGATCCTCCGCGTTCGACGCGGCGTGCGCGCTGGGCGAGAGGCCGGTGAAGATCAGCAGTGCATTGTCGCGGGCGGGGCTGAGTTCGCCCCAGGTTTCGTAGGCGAGGCTGGCCTGCTCCAGCGCGCCGCCGCGCTTCATGGCGAACGGCGAAGGCAATGCGAAATAACGGCGGGCATCGCCCATGGTGCGGTCATCCTGCGGCTGCGCGGAGGCGCGAATGTAAACTCATGCCCTGGTCAATCCAAGGCTTGGCATACGCCGCCTGCGCATATCCATGTACGCCAATTCCCGTCCCGTCAGCAGCGCCCAGCCCGGGCCGCATCCGCGTCTGGCGGAAATGGTGCAGCGTCACCTGCGCCATCCGTACCGCCGGCCGGTGAGCACGGATGCGCAGGCGCGTTTCGACCAGCTGGCGCAGCAGCTGCGCGGCGATCCGCGCCCGCTGGTGCTGGACGCCGGCTGCGGCACCGGTGCCAGCAGCCTGATCCTGGCGCGGCGGCATGCGCAGGCGCTGGTGGTGGGCGTGGACAAGTCCGCCGCGCGCCTGGCCACGGGGCAGCGCCTGCTGGCCCGCGCCGGCGCACCGCAGAACGTATGCCTGCTGCGCCTGGACCTAGTGGACTTCTGGTTGCTCGCCGCGCGCGCCGGCTGGTGTTTCCAGCACCAGTACCTGCTCTATCCCAATCCCTGGCCCAAACCGGAGCACGTGCAGCGGCGCTGGGCCGCCCATCCGGTGCTGCCGGCGCTGCTGGCCTGCGGCGGCGCACTGGAACTGCGCAGCAACTGGGAGATCTACGCGCGCGAATGGGGCGAAGCGCTGCAACTGGCCGGGCGCCGCTGGCATATCGATTGCTTCGACGAAACGGCCGACGCCGCGGCCCTGTCGCCGTTCGAGGCCAAATACCGCGATTCGGGTCACCGGCTGTGGCGGGTCCGGGCAGAGGCTGCCGCGCGGTAGCTTTTTTCACCGGCCACCGGGAAAACCCCCAAACCGCCTCAGAAATTGCGCCCAAGTGCCTGTACCGCAAACATTCCTCACAGCATTACGCTGTTCATTGTTGTCTAGGCCGGCTAGATTGCCAGCCAGACCGCAGCGCCTGCGCGCGGCTGCGTGGCAGGGGAAGTGACGATGAACGCGACGTGGCGTGGACACTCAGGGTTCGGGCTGGCCGGGCTGCTGCTGGTCCTGGCCTTGCTCTGCGGGACGGCGCAGGCCCAGGTCACAGTCACTGTGAACGGCAACGTGGCCCACGCGGATATTTCCCTGGTCAGCGGGCTGAACACCTACGAAGGCGAAGTCACCATCGAGTTCGACTCGCCGGCCAACCTCACCGTGCCCAACCTGAATTTCCAGGCCCAGCTGGTCAATTCTTCCGACCCGGCCCTGGCCGCGCGCCTGCCGCTGGGCGTGGCGGTGGATCCGGCCTTTCCGGTGCTGATCACGATTGAGCCCATCACGGTGGAGCGCATCTTCGCCTCGGGCATGCAGCTGCACGAGACGCCCGACGGCAATCTGCGCTTCCTCAACGCCTACCACATGGAAATCCATACCCACGAGCTGGTGTACACGCCCGGTACGCCGTACCGCGTGTTCAAGGCGCCGGTGGGCGGGGCGTTCTACGACATCACCGCCGATGTGAACAATGGCAGCGTGCGCGGGCGCGGGCGCAGCGGCGGTTTCTCCCAGTTCCTGCTGGTGAAGGACACCCGGCCCGAGCTGGTCGGCCTGCCCGGCCTGGGCGTGCCGGTGATCGCGCTGCTCAAGGTGACCGAGCTGGAGCTGCGCATCGTCGCCGCGCTGCTGGACAACGTGTTGCGGCTGGAACTGGGCGCGCTGCTGACCAATGTGCAGCTGGCCCTGATCGTGCTGGACTACGGCACCGCCATCGCCCAGCTGGATCAGATGATCCTGCGCATAGAACAGGAGGCCGGCACCGGCATTCCCAACGTCTGGCGCGCGCAGCGCGATCTGGTCAACGATGCCGGCGACCTGGACGGCCTGGCGCGCTCGCTGCGCTACAGCATCCAGCGCCTCAACGGCGGCCCCTGAGGCTGCCGGATCCATGCCGGCACGCTTCAGCGCCTATCCGCCCGACCGCGCCGCCGTCGTCCGTGTGCTGGCCGAGGGCGAGCGCTACTGCGTAGGCCGCGCGCCGGCCTGCGAGCTGCAGCTGGATCATGCCTCGGTCTCGCGCATGCACGCGGAGATCGCCCACGACGGCGAGGGCTGGCGCCTGCTCGACCTGGGCAGCAAGAACGGCCTGCGCGTGGACGGCCGCCTGGTATCCGAGGCCAGCCTCAGCTCGCCGACCTGGTTCGCCATCGGCGATGTGTATTGCTGGCTGGAGCCGCTGAGCGCGCAGACGGCGCGCGATGCGGCCGCCTTCGCCGAAGTGCGGCGTTCGACCTCGCGCGCGCTGTCGCAGCAATTGCAGTACCTGCCGGGCGTGGAACCGTTGCTGCAGCAGACGTTGAGTGCGGTTCTGGAAATGTCCCAATTGGAGCGCGGATTCGTGCTCTACGGCCAGGCCGGCGACCTGCGCGTGCGCGCGGTGCAGGGCCTGCGCCACGAGGAACTGGGCCGGCGCGGCTTCGCCGGCAGCGCCGGTTCGGTCGAGCGCTGCCTGTCCGGGCGGCGCAGCGTGATCTGCTGCGACACCTCCGATTCGCCCTGGCTGGGCGCGCGGCCCAGCGTGGTGCTGGGCGGCATCCGTTCGCTGGTCTGCGTGCCGCTGCTGCTGGGCGGGGAACTGCTGGGCGCGATCTACGCCGACAGCCGCAGCGCCGGCCCGCTGCTGACCGAATTCGACCTGGAACTGATCGAAGGCCTGGCGCAGCAGGCCGCGGCCGCACTGGCGGCGGCGCGCCTGCGCGGCGCGGTGGACGATCTGCTGGAAGCGGCGCGCGATGCCGGCGTGGCCGCGCCGCGCTGGAAGGATCTGCGCCCGCTCTGATGCGGTCCGGCTCTGCTGCGGCGGCGGAGTTCTGCGCTATCGTGCGCGCATGAGCGATACCCCTGCGGCATTGCCCGGCATCGATGCCCAGGCCACGGTCACTGGCCTGATCGTTGCGCATGAACTGAAACTGGGCGAGATCGTCGCCGGACGTTTCCGTATCGAAGACCTGCTCGGCCTGGGCGGCATGGGCGTGGTCTACCGTGCGCGCGACCTGTCGCTGGACATTGACGTCGCGATCAAGCTGCTGCGCCCGGAGCTGGCGCGCCGGCCCGAGGCCTTCGAGCGCTTCCGCAACGAACTGCTGCTGGCGCGCCAGGTGTCCAGCCCGCACGTGGTGCGCATCCACGACATCGCCCAGCACGGCGAGCGCTGGCTCATCAGCATGGACTACATCGCCGGCGATTCGCTGGAGCGCCGCCTGGAGCGCGACGGCCCGCTGGCGCCGGATGAGGCCGTTGCGCTGGTGCGCGGCCTGCTTGCCGGTCTCTCGGCGGCGCATCTGCGCGGCGTGATCCACCGCGATCTCAAGCCGGCCAATATCCTGTTCGACCGCGACGGCCGCGCCTGCATCACCGATTTCGGCGTCGCCCGCAGCCTGGGCGCGACCGGCCTGACCCAGACCGGCCTGATCATAGGCACGCCCGAATACCTCTCGCCCGAACAGGCCCGCGGCGAGACGCTGGACGGGCGCAGCGACCTGTATACCGTCGGCCTGATCCTGTACGAGGCGCTGAGCGGCGCGCTGCCGTTCGCCGGCGGCACGCCGGCGGAGACCGTGATGCGCCGCCTGGTGCGGCCGCCGCCGTCGCTGGCGCGTCTGCGGCCGGATCTGCCGCCCTGGCTGCATGCCTTCTGCGAGCGCCTGCTCAAGCTCAATCCGGCGCAGCGCTTCGCCAGCGCCGATGAAGCGCTGCGCGCGCTGGAGCAGCAGCGCGTGCCGCGTGCGCCGCTGAACCGCCGTGCGCTGCTGGCCGGCGGGCTGGCCCTGGCCGCGGTGCTGGGGCTGTTCGAGCTGGGCCGGCGCCATCTGCCCGATCTGCTGGCGCCGCCGGCCGCGGTCGCCGCCGCCGTGCCGCGGCTGGCCGTGCTGCCGCTGGCCGCGGCGGCCGAGGACGCGGAGCTGGCCGACCTGGCCCGCGCCATCGAGGAACATGCGCGCTACTGGCTGCGTGCCGAGCCGGGCCAGGCCGTTGCGACGCGGGCACGCACGCTCGCGGCGCTGGCGCGCACCGCGCCCGACCTGGACCAGGACGCGCTGCAGCGGCGCCTGCCCGAGGTCGCGCGTGCCGCCGGTGCCGAACGCCTGCTGCGCGGCGGCCTGCGGCGCGACAACGGCCAGCTCGTGCTGGCGCTGGAGCTGGACCAGCCCGGCGGCCCGCCGCGCAGCCTGCGTGCCGCGGGCGCGGACGCTGCGGCACTGTTTGCCGACTACCGGCGCCAGTTCGCCGCGTTCGCGCCGGCCGCGGCGCCACAGCTGCCCGATGCCGCGGCCGTGGCCTACGGCGGCGCGCTGCGCCAGCTCGATGCGCAGCAGCCGGCCGCGGCGGCGCAGGCGCTGGAAGCCTTGCCGGCGGCGCAGCGGGACGCGAGCGCACTGCTGCAGCTGGATCTGCTGCGCGCCCAGGCCGCGGCGCGGCAGGAAGTCTCGGCCGAGGCCACGCGCGAGCGCATCCGCCGCGCCCAGGCAAACCCGGCCGAACTTGCCGCGCAGACCGCGCTGGCCCTGGCCCTGGACGGCGACGGCAAGGCCCGCCTGCAACAGCTGGAACGCGCTGTGGCCGCACATCCGCACGATCCGGAGCTGATCCAGCTGCAGGCCCAGGCCCGCGCCGATGACGGCCAGGGCGAAGCCGCCTTGGGCCAGCTCGAAGCCCTGGCTGCCGAGGACAGCCAGGACCAGCGCGTCTGGCTGATGCTGGGCCGCATCGCGATCCAGCAGGGCCAGGCCCACCGCGCCGTGGACGACTATCTGCTGCGCGCCCTGGTGCTGAGCACGCGCGCGGCCGATGCCCGCGCCGAGGCGGAGACGCGCAACGCCCTGGGCGTGGGCTACGAACGCCTGGGCCAGCTCGATGCGGCGGCGGAGCAGTACACCCGCGCCGGCGCCATGCGCGAACGTCTGCACGATGTCCAGGGCCAGGCCACCAGCCTGCGCAACCTCGCCATAGTCCAGGCCATACGCGGCCAGCGCGACCAGGCCGAGGCCAGCCTGGAACAGGCCCGCGGCCTGCTCGAATCGCTGGGCGACCGCGCCAGCATCGCCGACCTGCACAACGACCGCGGCGTGGTGGCCGAGGAGCGCGGCGATTTCCGCGCCGCGCTGGCCGCCTACCGCGAGGCGCTGGCGCTGCGCCAGCAGTTGAAGACGCCGACCCTGTTGGCGCAAAGTCTCAACAATGTCGCTTTTTGCTATTTCCAGCTCGGCGAGACCGACAATGCCGCGGTCTACTGGCAGCAGGCGCTGGCCTCCTACCAGCAGATCGACGACCGCGAAGGAGCCTTGCACGTGATCCAGAGCATGGGCCTGCTCGAACTCAGCCGCGGCCATTACGCCGAAGCCGGCCAGCGCCTCGATGCCTCGCTGCAGCAGGCACAGGACCTGCAGCTGCCGGAAGAGATCGACGTGGCCCAGGTCTATCGCGGCGAGCTGGCCCTGGCCGAAGGCCGCAGCGCCGATGCGCTCGGTGCGGCGTCGGCGGCGGCGGCCGGCTTCGAGCGCCGCGCCGACCAGCGCGGCTTGAACGAGGCGCGCCTGCTGCTGGCGCGCGGCCATGTCTTCCTCGGCGATGCCGCCGGCACCGAAGCGGCGTTGCAGAGCATCGATCCGGACCAGCTCAGTCCCGAGCAGCAGGCCGGCCTGCAACTGGCGCGCGCGCGCCTGGCCGGTCTCAAGGGCGATGCCGCCGGCGCGACCGCCGCGCTGGCTGAAGCCGAGCGCATCGCCGGCGCCGCGCACAACACCGCCCTGGTGCTGGAGGCGCGCGTGGACAAGCTGCGCCGGGCGCTGGAATCCGGCCAGGGCGCGGCGGTGGATGCCCAGCTCGCCGGGCTGGTGCAGGAAGCCGAGCGGCGCGGCCAGGCGCCGCTGCGGCTCAGCGTGATCGAACTGGAACTGCTGCGCGGCGTCAGCGCCGGCAAGCCGCCGCTGACGCGCTACCGCGAGGCGCAGAACCTGCTGCGCCAGCTCGGCCGCTGGAGCGGCGAGGCCCGCCTGCACGCGCTGGGCGCGCGCGTGCTGGCCAGGGCGGGCGAACGCGCCGAAGCCGCCGATGCGGCCAATGCCGCGGCGCGGGCGCGCGAGCAGCTGCTTGCCGCCGCGCCGGAGCCGCTGCGCGGCCAGTTCAGGCAGGTGCTGGCGCAGCGCGGCCTGGAGAGCGGACTGCATGACGACGGCTCCTGATGCGGACAGCATCCACGTGCTGAACCAGCGCATCGACGAACTCATGCGCCAGCACGCCGGCCTGCTCAGCCGCCTGCAGCAGGACCAGCGCCGCAGCCGTCATCTGGGGCGTTCGGTCTGGCGCATCGAGGAGGAAGCGCGCCGCCGCATCGCGCGCGAGCTGCACGACGGCGTCGGCCAGAATCTGGTCGCGCTGATGCGCCAGGTCGACACCATTGCCGCGGCCCTGCCGGACAGCGCCGCCGAAGGCCGTGCCGGCCTGCAGCGCCTGCGCGAGCTGGCCCAGCTCACCCTGGACGACACGCGCTCGCTCTCGCGCCTGCTGCGGCCGCAGATCCTCGACGACCTGGGCCTGGAGCCGGCCCTGCGCTGGCTCGCCCGCAGCGTCGAGGGGCTGGCGGTGGAGCTGGCGCTGGACACCCTGCCGGCGCTGGACGAGGAAGTTTCCACATTGCTGTTCCGCGTGGTGCAGGAAGCGCTGTCCAACGCCGCGCGGCATTCCCAGGCGCGCCGCGTGCGCGTGGCCCTGGGGCTGCAGACGCCGCATTGGCTACGTCTGGAAATCTGCGACGACGGCCGCGGCTGCGATCTGGCGCGGGCACTGGCGCGCGGCAGCGATGGTCAAAGCAGCGGTTTGGGCAGTATGCGCGACAGAGTCGACTTGTTCGAAGGCAAGTTAGATTTACAATCGAGCCCGGGTAAGGGTTTCAACATCTGCATCGAGCTGCCGCTGCGCGGCGTCGCAAGGGGCGAATGATGATCCGCGTGCTGGTTGCCGATGACCATACGATAGTGCGGGAAACCCTGGTCGCCGCGCTGGACGCCAGCGGCGAATGTCTGGTGGTGGGGCAGGCCGCCGACGGCATAGACGCCGTGGAACAGTGCCTGCGCCTGCATCCCGATATTGCAATAGTCGACATTTCGATGCCGCGCCTGAACGGCATCGAGGTCGTGCGCCGCCTGCGCGCGGAACTGCCGCAGATGCGCATTCTGGTGCTGACCATGCATCAGGAAGAGGAATACGTGCTGCACATGCTGCGCGCCGGCGCCGCGGGCTACCTGCGCAAGGACGCCGCCATGGCCGAGCTGATCGAGGCGGTGCGCAGCCTGGGCAGCGGCGGCCTGCATTTCGGCGCCCACGCGACCCGCGCCATGGCCCTGCAGGTACAGCAGGCGCGGCCGATTCCCACCGATCCCTACCGCGACCTCAGCCCGCGCGAGCGCGAGGTGTTCCACCTTATCGTCGACGGCCTGACCACCAAGGAAATCGCCCTGCGCCTGGACATAGGCATCAAGACCGCGGAGAACCACCGCCAGCGCGTGTTCGCCAAGCTCGACGTGCGCAATGCCGCGGAACTGGTGCGCTATGCGGCGCGGCATCATCTGATCGATTGATGGCGTTGCCGTTCGGGGCGGCTCCGCTGTTGCGGAGGGGCGTCGAGTCCGGTGGTTTTGCGTTGCGGCGATGATGGGGCTGCCATCGATGGCGGTTCCGCGTGGCGTGAAGAACCGGCGCTCGGTTCGATGGGGGAAAAGTCGCCGTAGGGCTCCCTGGCTCCCGTGAGGGAAGAGGGCGTCGCGGATGTTCACAATGGCGATAGTGCAGGAATTCCGCGGTGTGGATCGTTTGCGGGCTGCCGCGAAAACCAGGGCTGGTCGGTGGGCTGGAGCGTTGCTCCCTCCCGACCCCCAGCGGAGCTTGGGGAAGAGGGCTCAAAGCCTTTGGTTGCCTCTGACTGACTCTGTCCCGGAAGAGACTCGAAGCCTTTGGCTCCCTCTCCCCCGACTCCGTCGGGGGAGAGGGTTGGGGTGAGGGGGAAGCGCCAAAAACCGCGGCAGCGCCTGGATTTCCGCCGTCAAGGAACCGCCGCCCGCAGCCTTGCAGCCAGTCCTGCCGACAATCAGGATCGCTTCGCCCGCTGCTGTATCGCTCTTGCTCCTGCCGGACCACTCTTGCTTCTGTTGCAAAAATGATCCTGTTGTCAACACGAAAACAATCCGGCGCGCCGCAGCGACTCCGCAATCAGGGCACGACCTGATCTATCACCAGCCGCACCGGTGCGCGCGTCTTGACGTCGACCGGCGCCGACAGCGTCTGCAGGTCGCCGCTCTGCGCCCGGGGATTGCCGCTGGCGGAAATGCGCGCGCCGACCACGACCTGGGGAAACTGCGAGAGCTTCATGTTGGGCAGCATGCCCATTTCCTCGGTCAGCACGACCTTGGCCGGCAGATCGGACACACTCAGGCGCTGCACCGCCAGCGGCATGGGCGGGCCGCTGGCGGCGCGGGCGAACACGAACAGGCTGGCGCCGGCCGGTGCCTGCTCGCGCAGTTTGGGATCCAGCGAGACTTCCACGGCGATGCGGATAGCGTCCGCGGCTTCGCTGCCGGCCGGCGCACTTGCGTCCTGGCTCGCAGGCTTTTCCTTGGCGGCGGGCGCTGCGCCGGCGGCTGCAGTTTCTGCACCGGTTTGGGCCGCGCCGGTCGCCGGCGTCGTGCCGGCGCCGGCAACCAGCCCGCCGCGCTGGCGCGCATCGGCGATCTGATTCTCCAGCGAGGCGCGCGCCTCGGCCTGGGGCGGCAGCAGCGTGCGCAGGCGTTCCCAGAAATCCACCGCGGCGGCGTAGTTCTGCTGCTGGTATTCGGCGATGCCGAGCAGCCACAGCGCGCGCTGGTGATCGGGCGTGCTCTTGAGCGCGCGCTCCAGCAGTTCGCGTGCCTGGCCCTGGATGCGGCGGTTCTCGCCGGCCAGGGCCAGTGCTTCGGCGTAGTCGACCTGCACGTCGGCATTGTCCGGCGCGCGGTCGTAGGCGTTCTTCAGCGCATCGCGCGCATCGGCGAAGCGTTCCATGGCCTTGTAGCTGCGGCCCAGCAGCATCCAGCCCTCGACGTCGTCCGGGCTGGCCTTGAGCTTGGTGAGCAGGCCCTCGACCGCGGCCTGCATGTCCGGGCCGGCCTGGCCTTCCGCCGCCGCGGCGGCGGCCATGCGCACCGGATCCATGGCGTGCACATTGCCCAGCGACAGGTACAGCGCGATCGCCCCGGCCGGCAGCAGCAACAGGGTGAGCAGCGCGCTGACGAAGGCGCCGCGGGTGCGCGGCGGCGCGGCGTCGGCGGACGTGGTTTCGGCGTCGAGGGCGGCGCGCTTGGCGGCATGTTCCTCGGCGTTAATGACGCCGGCGGCCAGGGCCTCGTCCAGCGCGCGGCGGCGCTGCAGCTGGCGCGCCTGTGCGCCGCCGCGGTCATGCCGCAGCAGCGGCAGCAGCACGCAGGCCAGGGCGGCCAGCAGCATCAGGCCGGCCAGCAGTACGAATGCGGTGTTCACCAGTCTTCCTCCTCGCGCGCGGCGGTGGGGCTTGCGGCCTGGGCCGCGGCCGCGCGGGCACGCCGCCGCACCAGCGCGAACACCACGCCGGCGCCGGCGCCCAGCAGCAGCAGCGGGCCGAACCAGAGCAGCCAGGTAGAGCCGCTCAGCGGCGGGTCGTACAGCACGTAGCGCGAATAGCGTTCGACCAGGTAATCCTTGATCTGCGCATCGGTCTTGCCGGCGCGCAGTTGCTCAAACACCTCGCGGCGCAGGTCGCCGGCCAGGCCGGCATCGGAATCGGCCAGGTTCTGGTTCTGGCAGACCAGGCAGCGCAGCTGGCGGGTCAGGTGCTGGAAGCGTTTTTCCTCGGCCGCATCCTTGAATTCCAGCGGCTGCACGGCGTGGGCGGCCAGCGGCAGCAACAGGCAGAACAGCAAGGCCCGCAGCAGGAAGCGGCGACTCATGGCGCGGCCCCCGGCTTGCCGCCGCGCAATTGCGCAATCGCCGGCTTCAGCGTCTTTTCCACATAGTCCGGCGTCAGCGCGCCGATGCGTTTGAGCCGGATCACGCCGGCGGCGTCGACCAGGAAGGTCTCCGGCGCGCCGTACACGCCGAAGTCGATCGCGGTGCGGCCCTGGGCGTCGGCCACGATCACATCGTAGGGATTGCCGAAGCGGGCCAGCCAGGCGTTGGCGTCGGCGGGATCGTCCTTCCAGTTGTAGCCGACCAGGGGCAGGTCCAGCTCCTTGGCGTAGCGGACCAGCACCGGATGCTCGTCCACGCAGCTGGGACACCAGCTGCCGAATACGTTGAGCAGGTAGGGCTTGCCCTTGAGATCGGCGCTGCCGAAGTTGCGCGCGGGATCGTTCAGCAGCGGCAGGCTGAAAGCGGGGGCCGGCTTGTCGATCAGCGGCGAGGGCACTTCGCGCTGGTCGTGGTACATGTTCCAGGTCAGGCCGAAGCCGAGCAGGCCGGCCAGCAGCAGGAAGGCGATCAGCGGGATCAGCCGGGCCATCAGACGGGCTCCTGCGCGGTTGCGGCGGCGGCCAGCGGCGCAGGCTGCGCCGCCGCGGGCGCAGCCGGCTGGGCGTCGCGCGCCAGGGCCAGGCTGCGGAAGCGGCGGTCGCCGGCGGCGATGAATCCGCCCAGCATCATCAGCAGCGCCCCCAGCCAGATCCAGCGCACGAAGGGTTTGACATAGACGCGGACGGACCAGGCACCGTCATTGCCCACCGGCTCGCCCAGGGCGACGTAGATGTCGCGGCTGAAGCCCGGGTCGATGGCCGATTCGGTCTGCACCTGGCCGCGCAGGTAGCGGCGCTTCTGCGGATGCAGGGTGGCGACGGTCGTGCCGTCCTTGCTCACCACGACGGTGCCGGCGTCGGCCTCGTAATTCGGGCCCTGGGCGTGCCGGGCGCCTTCAAAGCGGAAATCCAGCGTGCCTATGCGCACGCTTTCGCCGGGGGCGAAGCGCAGGTCGCGCTCGATGCCGGTGGACTCGGTCACCAGCACGCCGGCGACGAACACGGCCACGCCGAAATGCGCGCAGATCATGCCCAGCATTTCCGGCGTATAGCGCCGTCCCGGCGGCGCATGGCGCCAGCGCGACAGGGCATACAGCGCGATGCCGATGCCGACCCACAGCGCCAGCGCCACACCGATCACCGCCTTGAACGGCAGCTCGCCGGCCAGCAGCAGCGCCGCAACCGCGGCGACCACAGCCAGGCCCAGCGCCGGCCGCAGCGAACGCAGTGCCGCGCCCAGGTTGCCCTGGCGCCATTTCAGGAACGGTCCGAACGGCAGCAGCACCACCACCGGCGCCATCAGCAGGGTGAACATGAAGCCGAAGTAGGGCGGCCCCACCGAGATGCGGCCGGCGTCCAGCGCCTCGCCCAGCAGCGGATACAAGGTGCCCAGCAGCACCATCATCGCGGCGATGGAAAACAGCAGGTTATTGATCAGCAGCAAAGTGTCGCGGCTGACTCCGGCGAAGGGCTCGCCGCCGGCGACCTTGGGCGCGCGCACGGCGTAGATCGCCAGCGAGCCGCCGACCACCACTACCAGGAAGATCAGCACGAACAGACCGCGCTGCGGATCGCTGGCGAAGGCATGCACCGAGGTCAGCACGCCTGAGCGCACCAGGAAAGTGCCCAGCAGCGACAGCGAGAACGCGGCGATGGCCAGCAGCAGGGTCCAGGCACGGAAGGAGCCGCGTTTCTCGGTCACTGCCTGGGAGTGGATCAGCGCGGTGCCGACCAGCCAGGGCATGAAGGAGGCGTTCTCCACCGGATCCCAGAACCACCAGCCGCCCCAGCCCAGTTCGTAGTACGCCCACCAGGAACCCAGGGCTATGCCCAGGGTGAGGAAGGCCCAGGCGATATTGGTCCACGGCCGCGCCCAGCGCACCCAGGCCACATCCAGCGCACCGCCCAGCAGCGCGGCGATGGCGAAGGCGAAGGCGACGGAGAAGCCCACGTAGCCCATGTACAGCATGGGCGGATGCACGATCAGGCCGAAGTCCTGCAGCAGCGGATTGAGGTCGTTGCCCTCGGCCAGCGCCGGCACATGGCGCAGGAAGGGATTGGAGGTGAGCAGGGTGAACAGCAGGAAGCCCACGCTGACGAAACCCAGCACGCCGATCACGCGCGCCATGAACACCTCGGGCAGGCGCCGGCTGAATGCGGCGACGGCAACGGTCCAGAAATTGAGTATCAGTATCCACAGCAGCAGCGAGCCCTCGTGCGCGCCCCAGACTGCGGAGAAGCGGTAATACCAGGGCAGGGCCGAATTGGAATTCTGCGCCACGTAGGCGACCGAGAAGTCCTGTTCCAGGAACGCCACCGTCAGCAGCGCAAACGCGATGGCGACGAACACCGCCTGGCCCGCCGCCGCCGGCCGCGCCGTCGCCAGCAGGGCCGCATTGCCGCGCCAGGCGCCGAGCAGCGGCAGCACGGTCTGAGCGATGGCCAGCAGCAGGGCCAGGATCAGGGCGAATTGGCCGAGTTCAGGCAGCATGGTTTGCGTTTGCCTCTGTCAGCACCGCCGATGCGGCGCGGGTTGGGTAGCGTGCCGCCCGCGCGGGCGGCCGTGGATCATTTCGCCTCGGACTTGGCCTTGCCCGCCGCTTCCGGCACCGAATGTTTCTCGTGCGCCTTGGCCATCGCCTCCTTCACATCCCGCGGCACGTAGTTCTCGTCGTGCTTGGCCAGTACTTCGGTCGCGACGAAATGCTTGCCCTGCAGGGTGCCGGTGGCGATCACCGACTGCTTCTCGCGGAACAGGTCGGGCAGGATGCCGTTGTATTCCACCGGCAGTTCGGCGTCGCCGTCGGTGACGGTGAAGCTGACCTTTAGCGAATCGCTGGAGCGCTGGATGGAGCCGCCCTTGACCATGCCGCCGAGGCGGAAGCGCGCCTCCGCCGGCACCTTGCCGCCGAGCACTTCGACCGGCGTGTAGAGATAGGTCATGTTCTGCTGCAGCGCGAGCACGGTCAGCGCCGCGGCGATGCCGACCGCGCCCAGGATCAGCGAAATCACGATCAGGCGGCGTTTGCGCGTGGGGTTCATGCGGATTCCTCGTTGCGTTTCTGCGCCCGCTTCAGGCGGCCGCGCAGTTCGCGCAGCACACGGCGGCGCTTGACCAGCGGGGCAGCCGCGTCGATGCCCAGCACGACGAAGAACACGGCCAGGGAGCCCCACACGTAGGCGCCGTAGCCGCCCATGGCGAAGAACTCGCTCATGCGGAGGTCTCCTCGGCCAGGGCGATCTGGCGCGCCCAGTCCTTGCCCGATTCCAGCTCCAGCAGATCGACGCGGGCGCGCGACAGCAGGCTGGCGGCGAACGCGAACTTGGTCGCCACCGCCATGATCAGCAGCGGCCAGAGCATGCGGCTGTCGATCAGCGAAGGACCGAACAGTTTCACCGTCGAGCCCTGGTGCAGGGTGTTCCACCACTTCACCGAGAAATGCACGATGGGCAGGTTGACGATGCCGATGAGGGCGAGGAAGGCGGCGGCGCGCGCGGCCTGGCGGCGGTCCTCGATGGCGTGGTACAGGCCGATCACGCCCAGGTACAGGAACAGCAGTACCAGTTCGGAGGTCAGGCGCGCGTCCCAGGTCCACCAGGTGCCCCACATGGGCTTGCCCCAGAGCGAGCCGGTGGCCAGGCAGATGAAGGTGAAGGCGGCGCCGACCGGCGCGGCGGCCATGGCCAGTATTTCCGACAGCTTGATGCGCCAGACCAGGGCGATGAAGCCGTTCACCGCCATGAAGAAATAGATGAAGAGGCTCATCCAGGCGCTGGGCACGTGGATGTAGATGATGCGGAAGGCGTCGCTCTGCTGGTAATCCGGCGGCGCCAGCACCAGGCCGCCGTACAGTCCCGCCGCGATGCCGATGGCGGCCAGGCCCCACAGCCACGGCAGCAGGCGGCCGGCCAGCCGGTAGAAATACGGCGGCGAGCCGAGCTTGTGGAACCAGAGTACGAGTGGATTCATGGATTCGTGCACATGGAGTTATGCCGTCGCCGCAGCGTCCTCGCCGTCAGCTCAGCGAAATCCGCAGCGCCGCGGCGCAGGCCAGCGGCGCCAGCACCAGCGCCAGCACCAGCGCCGCGCCCAGCCACAGCAGCGGCGCGGCGACCGGCAAACCCTGCTGCGCCGCATCGCAGGCGCCGGCGGCGAAGATCAGCACCGGCACATACAAAGGCAGCACCAGCAGCGCCAGGAGCATACCAGAGCGGCGCATGCCGACCGTGAGGGCGACGCAGACCGCACCGATCAGACTCAGCAGCGGTGTGGACAGGGCCAGCGCCGCCATCAGCGTGCCCAGTACCTGGGGCGGCAGGAACAGCAGCTCGCCCAGCAGCGGCGCGGCCAGCAGCAGCGGCAGGGCCGTGGTCAGCCAGTGCACGGCGATCTTGCAGGCCAGCAGCAGCGGCAGCGGATGCGGCGACAGCACCAGCTGTTCCAGCGAGCCGTCTTCCAGATCGGAGCGGAACAGCGCGTCCAGCGACAGCAGTCCCGCCAGCAGCAGCGCGACCAGTACGGTGCCGGCGGCGATGCGGCCCAGCATCTGCGGTTCCGGCCCCAGCGCGAACGGGAACAGCATGATGACCATGACCGCGAACAGGGCCGGATTCAGCGCATCGCCGCGGCGGCGCCAGAGCAGGGCGAGATCGCGCACGATCAGGGCGCGGCAGGCGCCCAGGGCGGTGCCGTGGCTCATGCGGCCTTCTCCGCCGGCGCATGCAGCTGCAGGCGCCGCGGCGTGCCCGAGGTATAAGCATAGGCACCGTGGGAAGTAATCAGCGCCGCGCCGCCGCGCAGCGCGTGTACTTCGAGCAGCCGATTGACCAGGGCCATGCCTTCGCGGTCGAGATTGGCGTAGGGCTCGTCCAGCAGCCACAGCGCCGCCGGCACCAGCAGCAGGCGGGCCAGCGCGACGCGCTTCTTCTGCCCGGCCGAGAGCTGGCGCAGCGGTACGTCCTCGTAGCCGTCCAGGCCCACGCTCTTGAGCGCGTGGTGCGGCGTGATGCCCGGCCGCAGCCCGCCCAGGCCGATGGCGAAGCGCAGGTTCTGCAAAGGCGACAATTCCGCTTTTATACCGAGCAGATGGCCGAGCAGGGCGACCTGGTGCGACAGCCGCGCCAGGGTCAGCGGCTCGCCGTTGAGCAACACTGAGCCGGCTGAGGGCGCGAGCAGGCCGGACAGCACCTTGAGCAGGGTGGTCTTGCCGCTGCCGTTGTCGCCTTCGATCAGTACCACTTCGCCGGGATACAGCGCGAAGTCCAGCGGCCCGAAGATGGGCTCGTCGTTGCGCAGGTAAGCGAGGCCGCGCGCCTGCAGCAGGGCGGGCGCCTCCAGGGGGGCGGGGGAATTCATGCGGGCGCAATCCTACCTGCGCGGGGCGGCGCTTGCCATGCACCGTGGCATTGCGCCGCAGGCGCGGCCGGCCTGCGCTCAGCCCGGCGGCAGCCCCAGGTGGGCGCGGAACTGGCGCAGGTTTTCCGGATCGGGATTGGTCCATAGCGGCAGCAGGCGTTCGGCCTCCTTCTGTGCCGCGGCCGCCTGCGCGGGTTGCCGCTGCCGCCGCGCGGCCTCGGCGCAGATCGCCCAGGCCATGGCCTGGACCGCCGGCGAAGCCAGTGCCGGCGGCGGCGCGGCCGCCGGCAGCAGCTGCCGCGCCAGTTCCTGTGCCGCGCCGGCCTGGCCCAGCGCCAGCTCGGCCCGGGCCAGGCCGAGCAGGGCGCCGGCATAACGCACCTCGTTCTGCGCGCCGAGTTTCTCCAGCAGCGCGCGGCTGGCGGCGAAATTGTCCCGCGCCGCCGCGGCGTGGCCGTTGATCAGCTGGGCCGCGGCCAGGGTCTGGCGCACGGCGGCGTTGTCGCGGCTCTCGGCCAGCAGCTTGTCGGCGATGGCGGCGGCTTCGGCCGCCAGTTGTTCTGCCGCCGCGCCGTTGTTGCGGCGCCGTTCCAGCTGGCTCAGGCCGTTGAGGCTGGCCATCACCAGCGGGTGCACGTCGCCGACCGCCGCGCGGTTGCGCGCCAGCGCCGCGCGCAGCAGCGGCTCGGCCTCGTCCAGGCGTTCCAGCCGGGTCAGGCCTATGCCGAGGTTGCTGTCGATGGTCTGGCCCTGGGGCGAATCGGCGAGGTTGCTCTCGCGGTAGATCGCCTTGGCCTCCAGCAGCAGCTTTACCATGCCCTCGAAATCCTGCCGGCCCATGGCCAGGGTGGCCAGGGAGTTCAGCGTGGAGCCCACATCCGGATGACGCGGCCCCAGCGCGGCACGCTGTATCGCCAGCGCCTCATCCAGTACGGCGGCGCACTCCTCCAGCTTGCCCTGCTGGCGCAGCGCGATGCCGAGGATCTTGAGGCTTTCGCCGACCGCGGCATGCTGCGGCCCCAGCCGCTTGCGCCGCATGTCCACGGCGATGCGGGCCTCGCGTTCGCCCTCGGCGCTGGCCTGGCGGTCGAGCAGGGCGATGGCGTAGTCGTTGTGCACGACGGCCAGTTCCGAGTGTTCCCGGCCGTAGGCCGCCTCGGCGCGCGCGACGGCGTCGCGGAAGGCGGCCGCAGCCTCGTCGTAGCGGGCCAGCCGGGTCAGCATCAGTGCTTCCAGATGGCGGTCGCGGGCCTGTTCGACCAGGCCGTCCGCACCGAGCTGCTGGCTCAGCGCCGCGGCGGCGCGGATCGCCGTCAGCCCTTCGGCGAAACGGCCCTGACGGTCCAGCACCTGGGTGCGCTCGGCCAGCAGCGCGCTGCGCTGGCGCGGATCGGCGGTCTGCGTCTCGGCCTCGGCCAGCAGCGCCAGGGCCGGATCGTACTGCGCCTGCTCGCGCTGCACTTCCGCCAGCTGCAGTGCGTTTTCCACAAGTAGATTCCTGTCGCCGGCGGCGAGGAAGGCGCTGCGCGCCTGCTGGAGCAGGGCCGCGGCCTGGTCGAACTGGCCGAGCTGGCGGTACAGCCGGCCCAGGGTCTGGCGCATCTCGGCCTGCAGCGCCGGTTGGCCGGCCAGCTCCTGGCCGATGCGGGCGGCGCCCTGGTCCAGCAGCTCGCGCGCGGTGACGCGGGCGCCGGCGGCGGCGTCGGGCGCGGAAGCGTCGAACACGCCGGTGAGGAAACGCTGGGCCGCGCGGGCGAGTTCGGCCTCGCGTTCGGCCCGGCGCGCCTGCCACAGGGCCAGGGCGCTGCCGGCGACGATGGCGGCCAGGCCGAACAGCAGCGCGGCCGAGGCCAGCTTGTGGCGCGCGACGAAGCGGCGCAGGCGGTACCAGCCCGAGTCGCGCCGGGCCAGGATGGGCGCGCCGCGCAGGAAGCGGCGCACGTCGTCGGCCAGGGCCTGGGCGGTGTTGTAGCGCCGCGCCGGATCGGTGTCGGTAGCGCGCGCGACGATGATGCCCAGGTCGCCGCGCAGCTGGCGCGGTGCGAGGCCGCCGGGCGTGGCCGCAGCGGCCTTTTCCAGGCGCTCGCTGGGCGCGCCGGTCTGCGCCGCGGGGTTGTCGTGGAAGCGCGCCTGGGTCAGGAGTTCAAACAGCAGCACGCCCAGCGCGTAGACATCCACCGCCGTGCCCACGTGTTCGCCGCGCACCTGTTCCGGCGCGGCGTAGGCGCGGCTGAGGAAGCGCGCGCCGGTGACGGTGTGCTGCTCGCCGCTGTCTTCCTCCAGCACCTTGGCCACGCCGAAATCCAGCAGGTGCGGCTTGCCGGCCGCATCGACCAGCACGTTGCCGGGCTTCAGGTCGCGGTGCACGACCAACTGGCCGTGGGCGTAGGCCACCGCCTCGGCCAGCTGTACGAACAGGTCCAGGCGCTGCGCCAGGCTGGCGCGCGTGCCTGCCGCCCATTCGTTCAGCGGCAGGCCGGCGACGTATTCCATGACGAACCAGGGCTGGCCGGATTCGCTCACGCCGCCGTCGAGCAGGCGCGCAATCTGCGCATGCTGCAACTGGGCCAGGATGCGCCGCTCGCGCCGGAAGCGCTGCAGGATCTCGCCCGAATCCATGCCGCGCTTGATCCATTTCAGCGCGCCCTGCTGCACGAAGCCGTCGCCGTCGCGCACGGCCAGGAACACCGTGCCCATGCCGCCGCGGCCGAGGCGGCGCTGTATGGCCCAGGCGCCGATGCGCGTGCCGGGTGCGAGTTCGTCGTCGCTGTCGCCGGCGAGGCGGCCGGCCAGCGCCGTGGCGCCGTCGTCGAGCAGGTGCGGTGCGCTTTCGGCGGCGAGCAGCTGCCGCAGCAGGGCGTGCAGCGCCGCATCGCCGGCGCAGCGGGTATCCACGAAGGCGGCGCGCTGCTCCGGCGCCAGTTCCAGCGCCTCGCGCAGCAGGGCGTAGGCGCGGCGCTTGCGCGCGAGGTCGTCCGTACTCATGCGGCCGGCGGCGGCGTGGCCATTTCCGCCGCAAGCAAGGCCCGCGCCGCCTGCCAGTCGCGCATCACGGTGCGTACGGTGAGGCCTTCGAGTTCGGCCACTTCGGGAAAGGCCAGGCCGCCGAAGAAATGCAGCTGCACCACGCGCGCGGCGCGTTCGTCGATCTGTTCCAGCGTGAGCAGGGCCTGGTCCAGCGCGAGCACGTCGACGGCGTCGTCGGGCTGGTCGGGCAGGCGTTCGTCCAGCGTCACCATGATCGCGCCGCCGCCGCGCTTGTCCGCCTGCAGGCGGCGTGCGTGATCGACCATGACCTGGCGCATGGCGCGCGCGGCCAGGGCCATGAAGTGCTGGCGCGTGGTCGGATTGAGCTGGCTGGCCGCGGCCAGCTTGACGTAGGTCTCGTTGACCAGGGCGGTGGTGGACAGGGTCAGCACCGCGTTGCCGCGCAGCTGGCGCCGCGCGCACTGGCGCAGTTCCTCGTACAGCAGCGCGAACAGCTTGTCCCGCGCCGCGCCCTCGCCCTGGCTGGAAGCGGCGAGCAGGGCGGTTACGTCATCGTGCATGGAAGGCCGCCGGGGAATGACGGCTGCACTTTCAGCGAAGGCGCCCGGCGCGTCAATGCACGGTTCGCGGGATTGTGAGCCGCTTGCAGCGCGGACTGTGATTTGGAGCCGGGATTGGGATTCGCGGTGCGAAGCGGGCGCTGTTGTCCAATCTCCCGTCCCGAATCCCCAATCCCGGCTCTTCAACCCGCCAGTTCGATGAACTCCGCATGCTCGGCGCCCCAGCCGTCGCCGTACAGGCGCAGCCGTACCGGCCCGCTTGCCCCGGCGGTGACGACGGCGTTCTGGCCGTGTTCGTCGGCGAGGCGGTCCAGCGCGGGCAGGTCCAGGCCGGCGACCAGCAGCGAAGGCTCGCGCCAGGGCTGGCCGGGTACGCGGCCGGCGCCGGGCAGGCAGCGCGCGCCGGCGGCCTGTACCTGTTCGACCAGGCGGCGCTGGGCGCGGCGGTTGTCCGCGGCGTCGCGCAGCTGGGAATACGGGTTGTAGGCGGTGATGAAGGCGCAGCCGGCGGCGTCGCCCAGCCACGCGCGCAGCGCCGGCGGCAGCGGCTGGGCGATGCGCAGCACGCTGCGCATCGGCGTGGCCGGCAGGCGCACTTCGTACTGGCTGACCAGGTACAGCTGCAGCAGCGTGGGCCGGCTCATGCGGCCGGCAGCGGCGGCAGGCACGCGAGCACGGCGGCGTCGGCGGCGGCGAGGTCGATCTGCGCCAGCGACGCCTTGCCGCGCACCAGCTCGCGCAGCAGTGCGGTCTGTTGTGCGCCGCGCTCGCGCGCGAATGCATACGGCAGGCGGGTGAAGGTGACCAGGGCGTAGCGCGGCTGGTAGCGGTCCGGATGGCGCGCGGCGAGCGTGCGTTCCAGTTCGCGCATCAGCAGGTAGTCCGGATCGTCCACGCGGTCGCGCATCTCGATGTAGTTGTCCAGCGCCATCGCCGCGATCGCATCGCTGTTGGGCTTGCGCCGGCGCTGGAATTCGGCGAACACGCCGGCTGGGTCGCGGCTGTCGGCGGCGAGCAGGCCGGCCAGTTCCACCGCGTCTTCGAACCCGCAGTTCATGCCCTGGCCGTGGAAGGGCACGATGGCGTGCGCCGCATCGCCCAGCAGCAGGGCCTGGCCGTCGACATGCCAGCGTTCGAGGTACAGCGTGGCCAGCAGGCCGGTGGGATTGCGCATGAAGTCGTCGAGATATTCCGGCATCAGCGGCACGGCATCGGCGAAGTCGCGGCGGAAGAATGTTTCCACGGCTTCGCGCGAAGTCAGCGCGTCGAAGCCGGGCACGCCGTTCTTCGCTTCGCCGGGCAGGAACAGGGTGACGGTGAAGCTGCCTTCCGCATTGGGCAGGGCGATGCACATGTAGCTGCCGCGGGGCCAGATATGCAGTGCATGCGGTTCCATCGCGAACAGCTCGCCGCGGGCGCGGGCTTCGCGCAGGGCCGGCGTCAGCGCCGCCTCGGGCAGTTGCGGCAGCGGCGGAATCTCCAACTCCTTGTAGCCGTGGCCCAGCGGTTCCAGCCGCTCGCCGAGATCGGCCAGCCTGGCCATGGCCTGGCGCAGGGCCGAGCCCGCGCCGTCGGCGCCGAGCAGCAGCCCGGCGTCGTGCGTGCGGCTGACGTTGTCCGCTTCGCTGCGCAGATGCAGGCGGCGGGCGTCCCAGTCCACCGTATCCAGGCGCTGGTCGAAATGGATGCGCGCGCCAGCCTGTTCCGCCGCGTCGAGCAGGACGCAGTTGAGCTGGCCGCGGCTGACCGACCAGATCACTTCCGAATCGTCGCGGCCGTAGCGCTGCAGGTTGGTATTGCCGGCGGCGTCGTGCACCAGGCGTCCGCGCATCATCACCGCGATCGGCGCGATGACGTCGCTCAGCCCCGCCACGCGCAGGCCGTGCCAGCCGCGTTCGGCCAGGGCCAGATTGATCGAGCGCCCGCCGATGAAGCCGTGGAGGCGCGGATCCGGCCGGCGCTCGAACACGTTCACGCGGAAGCCGCGCTGGGCCAGCAAGGTGGCAAGCAGGGCGCCGACCAGGCCGGCGCCGACCAGGGTGATTTCGCGCTGTGCGCTCATGCTTCAGTTCCGTCCGGCGTGCCAGTGCTTGACCGTATCGACGAAGCGCCAGGCATCCTCGAAGCGGTTGTACAGCGCCGTCGGCGCCACGCGGATCACGTCCGGTTCGCGCCAGTCGCCGACCACGCCGCGGCTGCCCAGGTATTCGTACAGCGCACGGCCGCTGTCCCGCGGCCCCTTCACGCGCAGGCTGAGCTGGCAGCCGCGGCGCTGCGGTTCGGTCGGCGTGAGCACATCCAGCACCTGCGGCACTTCATGGGCGATCAGCTGGGCCAGGTAGCCGGTCAGGCGCAGCGATTTCGCGCGCAGCCGGTCGATGCCGGCGCGGGCGAAGATTTGCAGCGACACGCGCAGCGGCGCCAGCGCGAGTATGGGCGGATTGGACAGCTGCCAGCCGTCGGCGCCGGGCGTGGGCACGAAGTCCGGCCCCATCTGGAAGCGCGTGGACTGGTCATGGCCCCACCAGCCGGCCAGGCGCGGCCGTTCGCTGTGCGCGTGGCGTGCGTGCACGAAGCAGCCGGCGACCGCGCCGGGGCCGGAGTTGCAGTACTTGTAATGGCACCACACGGCGAAATCGCAGCCGCTGTCGTGCAGGTTCACCGGCACGTTGCCGACGGCGTGGGCCAGGTCGAAGCCGACGATGCAGCCCTTGGCGTGCGCGAGCGCGGTGATGGTCTTCAGATCGAACACCTGCCCCGTGAGGTATTGCACGCCGGGCAGCACGACCACGGCGATGCGCTCGCCGTGCTGTTCCAGCACGCGGGCGACGGCGTCCAGCGAGATGGTGCCCTCGGCTTCGTCGCCTTCGAGTTCGATCAGTGCCGTGGCCGGGTCGTAGCCGTGCAGGCGCACCTGCGACTGCAGGGCGTACTGGTCGGAGGGAAACGCGCGCTTTTCCAGCAGGATGGCATGGCGTTCCGGCGTGGGGCGGTAGAAGCTCACCAGCATCAGGTGCAGGTTGGCGGTCAGCGAATTCATCGCCACCACTTCGGCCGGTTCGGCGCCGACCAGCGCGGCCAGGTGCTCGCGCACGAAGGAGTGGTACGGCATCCACGGATGGCGGCCGCGGAAATGCGCCTCCACGGCGTGGGTGCTCCAGTCGTCCAGTTCGTCCAGCACGGCCTGGCGCGTCGCGCGCGGCAGCAGGCCCAGGGAATTGCCGCAGAGATAGACCTGCTCGTCCGTACCGTGCGGCGGAATGCAGAACTCGCTGCGGAAACCCGCCAGTTCATCAGCCGCGTCCTGCGCGCGCGCCCACTCCAGCCCGGGCTGGAATTCCTGCATGGAACTCATCGTGTCCTCGTCACTTCTGCAGGGTGGCGGCGATCTGGTCGCAGCCCTTGTCGAACGCGGCGGTCCAGGCGGCGCTGGTGCCCTTGAGCAGCGGATGCACGCAGCGCAGCTGCACGCCGACGCCGTTGCGGAAGAAATAGGTTTCGCGGTAGCGGTAGCGGGTCTTGCCGTTGAGGCCGGTGTAGCGCAGGTTGGCGCTGTCGGCGCCGGTCTCGCTTTCGTAGCCCGGGGTCTGCTTGGCCTTGTCCAGGCCGGCGTCGACGAAGCTCTGGAAGCCCTGGGCGTCGTCAAGCTTGCGCGTGGTCACGCTGACCCGGCTCGCATCGTCGGTGCCGCTGTCGGCCGGATCTTTCACCTGGAACGCAATCACCTGCGGATTGCCTTCGGTCATCTGCATGATGACCGGCCAGTCGTCCGGCGCGCTGAAGGCGATGGCGCCGTCGTTGAGCTTGAAATCGGCGGCGCCGGCCGCCGTGCCCGCCAGTGCGAGCAGGGCGCCGAGCAGGGCGGGGATGGTCTTGACGGGCATGCGGCCTCCGTAGGTCAGGAAAAACGCGCGGCGGAAAGTCCCAGCCATTGCAGCGCCGTGCCGTGGTACAGGCGCGCGGAGTCGGCGGGATCCAGGTTCAGTGCGGCGATGCCGCTGCCGGGCTGCTGCTCGCCCAGCGGGAAGGGGTAGTCGGTGCCCAGCATCACGCGGTCGGCGCCGGCCACGTCGATGAGGTAGCGCAGCGCCTGCGGATCGTGCACGCAGGAATCGAAGAACAGGCGGTCGAAATATTCGCGCGGGCTGCGCGCGTTGTCGGTGGCGACGAGGTCCGGCCGCATGCGGAAGCCGTGCTCGATGCGGCCTATGGTGTAGGGGAAGGAGCCGCCGCCGTGGGCCAGGCAGACGCGCAGTTCCGGCAGGCGCTCCAGCACGCCGCCGAGGATCAGGCAGCAGGCGGCGCGCGACTGTTCCGCCGGCATGCCGACCAGCCAGGGCAGCCAGTACTTGGGCATGGTCTCGCGGCCCATCATGTCCCAGGGGTGTACCAGGATGGCGGCGCCGAGGTCGGCGGCGGCCTCGAAGAACGGGAACAGTTCCGGCGCATCCAGATTCCAGTTTTCCACATGCGAGCCTATCTGCACGCCGCACAGGCCCAGTTGCTCCACGCAGCGCTGCAGTTCCTGTATCGCCAGGGTGGGCGACTGCAGCGGCACCGTGCCTATGCCGGCGTAGTGGCGCGGGTGGTCGCGGCAGATTTCCGCGGTGTGGTCGTTCAGATGCCGGTGCAGTTCCAGCGCCTGGTTGGCCTTGGCCCAGTAGGAGAACAGCACCGGCACGGTGGAGATCACCTGCACCTGCACGTCGAACTTGGCGTAGTCGGCGACGCGGATCTGCGGGTCCCAGGTGTTCTCCCAGATCTCGCGGAAGAACTTGCCGTCCTTGTAGATGCGGTGGCGGCCGTCGGTGTGGACGATTACCGGGAAGCGGTCGTCGCCGTATTTCTCGGCCAGGTTGGGCCAGTCGCGCGGCAGGATATGGGCGTGGGTGTCGATCTTGAGCATGAGTCTGCGGTCCGGAACGGGAATGCGGCGGATGCGGCCGGCTTCAGCCGTAGCGCGCGGGCGCCGGGTTGAGCAGGCCGCAGCCCTTGCAGGTGCGGGCTTCGGCGGAACCGTAGAAGCGGTCGAACACCGGCGGGAAATCCGTCTCCACGTTGTGCAGGTGGAAGAATTCCTCGTACAGCTTGTTGTTGCAGCGCTCGCAGAACCAGAGCAGGCCGTCGCGCTCGTGCGCCAGGCGCTTGCGCTCCACCACCAGGCCGATGGAGCCGGCCATGCGCTGGGGCGAATGCGGCACCCGCGGCGGCAGGTAGAACACTTCGCCGGCGCGGATGGGGATGTCGCGCGGCTGGCCGTCTTCCTGGATGCGCAGCACCATCTCGCCTTCGAGCTGGTAGAAGAATTCCGGGCCTTCGTCGTAGTGGTAGTCGGTGCGCTGGTTGGGCCCGCCCACCACCATGACGATGAAATCGCCGTCGTAGATGCATTTGTTCGCCACCGGTGGCTTGAGCAGATGGCGGTGCTCCTCGATCCAGCGCTGGAAGTTCAGAGGCGGCGCAAGCGACATGGAGGCTTTCCGTTCACGGGACGCGACAGTGTAGCCGCTGGCGCTATCCGGCGGCGCATCCGGCGGCGGTGCTGGACCGGCTTGCGCCGGCGCACGCATGATGCGGAATCGGGTATCCGGGCGGCGGGATCCGGGGATGTGGCCGGCAGGACAGGGAGCGAGCAAGGGATGAGCAGAATGCGGACGAGGTGGCTGGAGTGGATCGCCGTGCCGGCGCTGCTGGCCGGCTGCGGCCAGGCCCCGGCGGAGCAGCCGGGTTATGCCGCCGACAGCGCCTGGAGCACGTTCTGGGGCGCCTTCTTCGACGAGCTGAGCGGCGAGCCCGGCGCCGAGGCGCTCAAGCCGCTGGCGCGCTTCGAGGAAGAGGCCGGCATCCGTTTCGACTATCCGGCGGTGCTGCGCGGCAGCTACGACGCGCAGCAGCGTGAGTGGCGGCTGTGGCGCGGCGACTTCGAGCTGCAGGTGCAGGTCCGCGACAGCTATGACCCGGCCTTTGCCCGTACCCTGCTGGAACTGCTGCAGGGCACGCTGCACAGCGAGCGCGCGGCTCCGGCCGAGGCGGTGGAAACGGCCCAGACCGTGCAGTGGTGCGGGCGCGAGGTCACGGCCCTGCGCATGGGCATGACCTTCTTCGGCGACAGCCACGAATACCTGGCCTTCGACCTGCCCCTGGCGGATGGCAGCTCGCGCCTGCTGCTGTTCGACTACCTCAAGCAAGGCGGCAAGCGCCCGCGTACTGCCGAGGCCGTATTGACGGCGGTCAGCACCAGCCTGACCTGCACTGCGCCGCAGCAAAATCGTCCTGAGGGGGCCGCCGGACAGGAAAAGTACGCAAAGGAATATTCAAACGTCAAAGAGTGACTTGCATCACAGCAACGAATTTGTATTAATTCGTGTCGGCACCTTCACGCAACAACATTGAGTCTTACGGCGGCAGTTCTTACTGCCGCTTTTTTTTGCGCGAAATCCGGCCAGCCGGGCGCGCGGCCCGGCCGCGCCGAGGGGATGCGCGTTCAGCTGGGGCGTCGCGAACGGTTCTGCCCGGCCCGCCCGTCGCTGCGGTTGCGCTCCGCCTGCGGCCACTGCTTCGCGCCGCCCGGGCCGACCAACAGCAATGTTGCGAGGATTGCGCGCAGGCGACCGGCCGCAGCCGTCCCTCCCGGCCTGGGAGAATCGTCGCTGCTGCAACACCGATGGCATGAATGCAAGCAGCCTGGACTGTCGTCCGGGTGCACAATCGGCATGCAGGGATCACAGGGGGAAATCATGATGTTCAGCGAATCGGAACGGCGGTACCGTCGCCGCCGGCCGGCCGCGGCGGCCTTCCTGCTCGGCGGTGCGGCGCTGGCGCTGCTTGCCGGCGCCGGCGCTGCCCGGGCAGCCGGCAATGCGTGGACCCGGCTGGACGTGCCCTATGGCGTGGACCGGGTCACCGTCTCGCCGGCCGATCCCAACCGCATCATGGTGCGTGGCGGCGTGTTCCTGCTGCGCAGCAGCGACGGCGGCGCCAGCTGGAGCCGCGCTTCGCAGGGCTTGCCGCCGGACACTTTCCCGCAGGATATCGCCGCCGACCCGGCCAACCCCGACCGCTGGATTACCGCCGTCGCCAACCGCCTGTGGGAAACCCGCGACAACGGCGCGAGCTGGCAGCTGCTGGCCGAGCCGCCCATCGTCGCCACCTACAAGCTGATCCGCGATCTGGACTGGTGCGGCAGTTCCATCTACGTCGGCACCACCGGCGGCCTGTTCCGTTCGACCAACAACGGCGCCAGCTTCGCGCCGGCCAACAGCGGCGTAGCCGCCAACGAGCCCTATGTCGCGGCAGTCGGCTGCCGTCCTGACACGCCGGGCCTGGTGTTCGCGCTGTACAACCAGTCGACCAATCTTTCCGCCGCCCCAGGCACGCTCTACCGCTCCGGCGACGGCGGCGCCTCGTGGACGCCCAGCGTCACCGGCCTTGCCTCGGTGATGGCATCCGGCTCTTCGGTGCGGGCGATCGCCTTCGGCCCCGGCGGCCGCATGGCGGCCTATCTCCAGGCCACGCCGCGGCGCCTGCTGGTGAGCCAGGACAACGGCCTCACCTTCGCCAGCGGCACCACCGTACCCAGCACCATACAGGGCGGCAGCGGCCAGCTGTCCTGGACCAGCGAAGCCACCCCGCGCCTGATCGCCAGCGGCCTGGGCCTGAACACCACGACCGACGGCGTGACCTGGACCAGCGCCAACGCCGGCCTGTTGCTGGATACGCCCAACCTTCCGCTGGGTGCCGACGGCATCCAGGTCGCCGGCAACGGCGCGATCTGGGTGGCCAACAGCCGCGCCGGCATCTTCAAGAGCAGCGACGGCATCGCTGCGCTGGTCGAGCAGCCGCTGTTTTCCGGCGGTGCCCGCGTCAACGAACTGGTCCTGCATCCCACCCAGCCTGGCCAGATGCTGGCGGTGCTGATGCGCCTGGGCGCGTATTCCAGCAGCGCCACCGGCCTGTCGCGCATGCTGGTGCGTTCGCTGGACGGCGGTGCGTCCTGGACGCAGGTCAGCAGCCAGTATCCCTTCGGCACCCAGCAGAGCGCCGAGCTGCGCATAGACCCGGCCGCCGGCAGCGACATCACCAATGCCACGCTGTATGCCTCGGATAATCCGATCAACCCCAGCACCGGCGCGCAGTTCGCCCGCAGCACCGACGGCGGCGCCACCTGGACCCGAGCCGATACCGGCATCGTCGCCACTCAGGGCATCACCAACACACGCCATCTGCTGCTTGATCCCAGTTCCGCCTCGGCCGCGACGCGCACGCTATGGCTGGCCCTGGACGGACGCTTCACCGACAACTGCGCCAGCGGCACGCCCGGTGTGGTGCTGAGCGCAGCGCGCCTGTGGAAGAGCAGCAACGGTGCGGATAGCTGGTCTTCTGCCGATGGCCTGCCGCAGCCGACCTGCGTGCCCGGGCGCAGCTACCGCGGTCCGGCGCCGCGCCCGGTCGTACTGGCCCGCGCCAGCAATGGCACTCTCTACGCCGGCACGGTGCTGGAGGTGTCCTACATCAACAGCAACGATCCGGTACCCGGCATCGCCAACGGCGTTTTCCGCTCCACCAACGGCGGCACGGTGTGGACCCATGCCAGCAACGGCCTGCCGCATCGCACACCGGGCGACGGCGCCACCTCGCACCGCGACGTCACTGCGATCGCCGTGATGCCGGGCAACGACCAGATCGTTTTCGCCGCGGTCAGTGCCATCATCGGAACACCGGGCCAGCCCGGCGCGCTGTACCGCAGCAACGACGGCGGCAACAGCTGGACCGCGGTCAGTACGGCGCTGCAGGGCGAACCGCGCGATCTGCTGATCGATCCGACCAATACCGCGCGCCTGTATTACCAGGACTATTTCTACCGCCGCGTCTACGCCAGCGAGGACGGCGGCGCGACCTGGGGCTCGCTCTCCGCCGGGCTTTACGCCGGCTCGAACGCGACCCTGACCCTGGACACGCTGGCGCCGCAGCCGCGCCTGCTGCTGGGCGGCATTACCGGCCTGTTCACTGTGACCCGCGCCGCCGACAACGACCTCGACGGCGTGCCCAGCGCGATGGAAGCCGCGGCGCCCAACGGCGGCGACGGCAATTTCGATGCGGTTGCCGACAGCCAGCAGGCACACGTTGCCTCGGTCGCGCCCCTGGCTGCGCCCGCGGCAGCGGCGCAAGGCGGGCAGGGAGCCGAAGCCGGCCGGCTCGCCGCGCCGCCGGATGCGCAAGCGCTGCGCGGCGCCGACGGCGGCTATCTCACCGTCGTGGTGACGCCGCTGTCCGGTACCTGCGCCGTACTGGAAGACGTCGCGCGCAAGTCAGCCCAGGAACTGGCCGCGGACCGCGGCGCGGTGCGCTCCGACGCCATCGCCTTCGGCCTGCCCGACTGCACCCGTGCACGCATCACCGTGCGGGGCCCCGCGCTGGCGCCGGATGCCGGCCGCGGCGACGTGGTACGCATCTACGGCCCCACCGACAGCGCCATCGCCGACAGCGCCGTCTGGGGCAGCGCCGAAGACGCACAACTGCACGCGGACGGCTACAGCTTCAGCGTCGAGGACGGCGCCGTCGGCGACGCCGACACTACGGCGCAGCGGCTGCGCTTCGTGGCCAGGCTGGGATCGGACCGGATCTTCGCAAGCGGATTCCAGTAGCCGCGCGCGTGTCGCGGTACGGTTTTCGCCGATTTGCAGACCATCCCGCTCGCCGCAGGACTCAGCCGCCGCTGCGCATCCGGCTATGCGCAGCGGACGGCTGCAGCAGATCCCATTGGTTGCCGTACAGATCCTGGAACACCGCCACGGTGCCATAGGGCTGCTCCACCGGCTCGCGCACGAACACCACGCCGCGTGCGCGATAGGCCGTGTAGTCGCGCCAGAAATCATCCGTATACAGAAACAGGAACACCCGTCCGCCCGTCTGCGCGCCGATGCGCGATTCCTGCTCCGGCGTGGACGCCCGCGCCAGCAGCAACTGGCTCTCCGCCGCACCCGGCGGCGAAACGACCACCCAGCGCTTGCCCTGCTCGGGCACCGGACTGTCCTCGACCAGGCGGAAACCCAGCGTGCCGACGAAGAAGGCGATAGCTTCGTCGTAGTCGCGTACGACCAGGGATACCAGGCCGAGGGATTGGTTCATCGGGTGCTCCGTTTGTTGCTGCCGCAGGCGGGAATGCGCGCCGCCTGGCTGTTTACGTCCGTTGCGTTGCCGCGTCCTGCCCCAGCACCGCCACACACTTCAACTCGATCGCAATCGGCGTAGGCAGCGCGGTGATGCCCAGCGTGGTGCGGCAAGGCTGGGCGGTGGTGAAGTGTTCGGCGTAGAGGCGGTTGTAGGCGGGGAAGTCGCGCGCCATGTTGGTGAGGTAGACGGTGACGTCGACCAGGTCTTCCCAGCGCGCGCCGCTGGCTTCGAGCACGGCACGCACGTTGGCGAAGACCTGGCGGCACTGGGCTTCGATGTCGTAGCCGGTCAGGCGGTTTTGCGCATCGTATACATTGCCGGGTATTTCGTTGCTGCCGGGGCGGCGCGGGCCTACGCCGGAAAGGAACAGCAGGTTGCCGACGCGGCGGGCGTGCGGATAGGCGCCTACGGGCGCGGGGGCGTTGCTGGCGTGTACGGCGTCGCTCACGGTTGGCGTTCCCGGTTGCTTACATTGATGTTCTGGGTGCTGATGACCTGGTTTTCCGCGCTGATGGCGCGCAGGCGGTAGCGGCCGGGGCGCAGGTACAGGTCGGTCTGGATGTCGTCGGTGGTGCGCAGGCGGTTTTCCAGGTCGCTGATCTTTGCATCGGGCAGGCCGATGACGATGCGGTCGGCCGGCACGGCGTCGTCGCCGTCGCCGGCGTAGCGTGCCTCCAGCAGGCAGGGCATGCGCGAGCGGCAGATCTCGCCGTCCACGTTGTACGGCACGCGCGCGCCGCCCAGGCTGAGCCAGCTCTGGCGGCCGCTTTTCTCCCGCGCATACGGCGGCAGGATCACGCTGGCGTCGTACTGGCCTTCGCGCAGGGACCAGGGCTTGCCATCCCGGTCCACGAGGATCGACGGCTGGGTCAGCGGGCCGCGGGCGAGCAGGGCGCGGTAGTAGGGATGATCCTGCACGGCTTCGTCGTGCGGCATCATCATGGTCTGTTCCAGGGTCAGCGGATCGATGTGGGCGATCTTGCGGAAATGCTGCGCCATGCTCGCGCCGCCGAGGTATTTGCCGCTTTCGACGATGTGTGCATAGCCGGCGTTGACCACGACGCGGGCCTGCGGATTGTTCTTGAATACGCGGGTGTAGAGATTGCGTGCCTGTTCGCGCTCGCGCGCATCGCCCACCGCTTCGGAGTCGGCTTCGTAGGCGACCACGGTGAAGCCCAGCTTCAGCGCCGTGCGCACCATCTCCGCATAGACCGGCTCGCGCGTGTAGAAGCCGCTTTCCTCGTTGACGTAGCCGCGCCTGGCCAGGTCCTTGTCGGTTTCGTACAGGGTTTCCGCGGCGAAATGGGTATAGCCCAGTTCGCGCAGGCGCGGCAGCATGGCCACGGTGAAGGAGCGCGTGATCGCCGCATTGTGCGCTTCGTTGAAAAACACCGCGCGCTCATTCGCAGCCAGGCGCGCGACCACATCGGCCGCGGGCTGCAGCGTCCAGGCATCGCCTTCCAGCGGCGAGGGGGCGTCCTGCTTCTCCGGGATCTGCTGGATGGAGAAGGAGCGCTGCGCCTCGTCGTGCAGGCCGAGGTAGGTCTGGTGCCAGCTCAGGTACTGGCCGAAGATCAGGCGGAAAGCCTTGCCCTCGTCCGCCACATAGGCGGCGCGCAGGATCTGGTACTGGGCCAGCAGCCCGCGCACTTTCTCCGCCTGGCGCAGTATGGATTCGGATTTTTCCGCCGCGGCGATCTGCTGTTCCTTCCAGCTGGCCGCCCCTGCGCCGGCGGCAGCCAGCAGCAGGACGGCGGCGGTGGTCAGTACAGGCAGGCGTGTTCGCATGGGTGATTCCCTCCGGTTTGGCGCAGCATAGAACAGCGCCGGCGTGGTGGGTTTTGCAGCGCGTGTGCGTTACGCCGCCTGCGCGCTTGCCGCGGCGGCGGTTTCAGTCGCGCGTGGCCAGCCGCTGCAGCGAGCTTTTGTATACATCGGCCAGGGCGTCGCGGTTGTTGACGGTCATGCCCAGGTCGGTGATGCGGCCGTCGAACAGGCTGTAGATCCAGCCGTGCACGCTGAGCTGCTGGCCGCGCGACCAGGCATCCTCGACGATGGTGGTCTGGCAGACGTTAAACACCTGTTCGATCACGTTGAGTTCGCACAGGCGCGCGTGGCGCAGTGAGTCCAGTTCCAGCGCGTCGAGCATGGCGGCGTGCTTCTGCGCCACGTCGCCGACATGGCGCAGCCAGTTGTCGGCCAGGCCCACGCGCACCCCGGTCAGGCTGGCGTGCACGCCGCTGCAGCCGTAATGGCCTACCACCATGATGTGCTCGACCTTGAGCAGGTCGACGGCGAACTGGATGGTACTGAGGCAGTTGAGGTCGGTATGGACAACGACATTGGCCACGTTGCGATGCACGAACACTTCGCCGGGCTGCATGTCGGTGATCTGGTTGGCGGGCACGCGGCTGTCGGAGCAGCCAATCCAGAGGAATTTCGGCGCCTGCTGGTTGGACAGGCGCTTGAAGAAAGCCGGGTCCTGCGCGCGCATGGCCTCGGCCCAGGCCTTGTTGCGCTTGAGCAGGTCGGACAGGTCGTTCATGGGGCTGCTCCCGAAAAAAAGTGCGCAAGCATAGCCCGGGTGGCGGCCCGGGCAAAAATGATTCCGCCCGCGGCCTCAGCCCAGCGCGATGCAGACGTTCTTGGCCTCGGTGAAGAAGCGCAGCGCCTCCACGCCGCCTTCACGTCCTATGCCGGAGTGCTTGACGCCGCCGAAGGGCGTGCGCAAGTCGCGCAGCATCCAGCAGTTGACCCAGACGATGCCACTCTGCAACTGGGCGGCGACGCGGTGAGCCCGGTTCAGATCCCGCGTCCATACCGTCGCGGCCAGGCCGTATGGCGTGCCGTTAGCGATGCGCAGCGCTTCGGCTTCGTCATCGAAGGCCTGCAGGGTCACGACCGGTCCGAAGATCTCTTCCTGGTTGGTGCGGCAGTCCGGTCCCAGGTTGTCGATCACCGTAGGCGCGATGAACCAGCCGCCGGCGCAGCGTCCGCCAGGATTCACCGCCTCGCCGCCGCAGAGGATCTGGCCGCCTTCGCGCCGGGCCAGGTCTATGCAGGCCATGACTTTGTCGAAATGCGCCTGCGATACCAGGGCGCCCAGGTCGCTGCCCGGCGTCTCCGGATCGCCCACGCGCAGGGCCCTGGCGCGGGCCACGAAGCGGTCGCGGAATTCGGCATAGATGCGCCGTTCGACCAGGATGCGCGAACCGCACAGGCAGATCTGGCCCTGGTTGGCGAAAGCCGAGCGCACCAGCGTATCCAGCTGCGCCTCGCTGCCTTCCCAGTCGGCGAAGATCAGGCTGGCGTTCTTGCCGCCCAGCTCCAGCGATGCCTTCTTGAA
Organism: Tahibacter harae; assembly: GCF_024437735.1. Classification (GTDB taxonomy): domain Bacteria; phylum Pseudomonadota; class Gammaproteobacteria; order Xanthomonadales; family Rhodanobacteraceae; genus Tahibacter; species Tahibacter harae. The sequence goes on from NZ_JANFQO010000025.1 coordinate 35,231, forward strand.
CTGCGCCGCGGCGCTCTGCGCGATCTGCGCGCCGACGCGGGTGGATCCGGTGAAGGAAATGGCCTTGACTGCGGTCGAATCGACCAGGGATTGGCCGGTGTGCTGGCCGCTGCCCTGGAGAATGTTGAGCACGCCGGGCGGAAAGCCGGCGTCGATGCTGGCCTGGGCCAGCATGTGCGCGGTCAGCGGCGTCACTTCCGATGGCTTGGCCAGCACCGTATTGCCCGCGGCCAGGGCCGGCGCAATCTTCCAGGTGAACAGGTACAGCGGCAGGTTCCACGGGCTGATGCAGGCGACCACGCCCAGCGGCTGGCGCAAGGTGTAGTTGAGTGCGCGATCTTCCATCGCATGCGCCTCGCTCGCCCACTGCGTGATTGCCGCCGCGAAGAAGCGCAGGTTGCTGACCGCGCGCGGGATGTCGACATTGCGCGCCAGCTGCAGCGGCTTGCCGCTGTCGCGCGACTCGGCCAGGGCGAACTCTTCCAGATGCTGTTCTATGCGCTCGGCCAGCCGCTCCAGCAGCCGTGCCCGCTCCGCCGCCGGCGTCTGCGACCAGGCCGGAAACGCCCGCTGCGCTGCGGCTGCAGCCAGGGCCACGTCGGCGGCGTCCGAATCCGGGCAGCGCGTATATACCTCGCCCGTGGCTGGCTCGATTACGTCCAGATAACGGCCGTTGACCGGCGCCTGCAGGCGGCCGTCGATGAGATTGCTCAGCGGTTGATTGTTCATCCCGCTACTTTAAGCCAAGCCGTGGCGGCCGGGATCGTGTTCAGGCCTCCGGCGGCGGCGAAGGCGGCTGCGCGCGCAGCGCCTCGCGCCGCGCGCGCGCCCGGGCATGTGCCCGCGCCAGCGCATAGGCACGCTGCAATTCGCGCGGATCCGTACGCGCCAGCTCGCCGCTCACCGCCCACCACAGCAGCATGGCATTGCAGAACACCCAGCCCGCTGCGGTGAGCAACAGCAGGACCGCATAAGCCAGCCCGTCGTTCTCCCAGTCGCCGATCGGCGCCGGCGCCGGCAGCAGCCAGAACCACAGCGCGAGCAGCAGCGACTGCGCCAGCAACAATACTGCTGCCGCCCGTCCCAACCCGCTGCGATCCACTGCCGTCCCGGAAACTGCGCGCACCCCCCACACCGCCGCAGCGCCGAGCGCCAGCGCGATCGCGAACGGCAGCATTCCGGCGACCCAGGACGCCAACCCCGCCGGCCCCAGACTCAGCCACTCCTGCAGACTTTCCGCCAGGCTGAAACACGCCGCCGCGTGCCGGAATGCCTGCAGCACGCGCCGCGCGTCCAGGCCGATCAGCAGCGCCTGCATCAGCACGATCGCCGACAACACACCGATCTGTACACTACGCGCTCGCACGCCGCAGACCTCATCCGCTGCCACACCACGCAACCACAGTGTGCGCACCGCCGCGCGCCGCGGTTGCCTTGCCTGTTGCAATAGTCCGTATTTGAGGTGTTGGCAATTGCGCGATGCGGGCTCAGGGGCGGATTGGTGGTTTTTCCTGGGTAAAGCGTTCAGGTGGGAATGGGGAAGGGTTCAGGTTGGGGCGGCGAGGAACGGGTCTTGAGCGGGCGAGCGGATTGGTATTTGGTTGTGCAAGGCAGGCGTGTGGCTGCTGTTGTCGATTGGATGGCGGCCGGATCTTTGTTGCGAAAACAAATGGAATTTCAACGATGGCGGGGCGTGCTGACTGCTTCTCGGCGGGTTTCGCGGAAGCGGGGGCATATCTTGCGTGACGGCGAAAATCCTGCGCTGTCGCGATTGCGGCGCCGCCCCCTCACCCAACCCTCTCCCCCAAGCGCGTAAACGCGCTTGGGGGAGAGGGTTTTTTGCGCCTGGATTTATAGAGTTTGGTGCGTTCGGGATTTTCGGGCAGGCAGGTCGGTGGGTATCGCTGTTGTCCGAGCGATCACCCGAAATGCCGTTTGCGATCTTGCTTCTGCCCGAATTTCGACAGCAGCCTCGCGCTGCCGTAGTCATGGCTTCAGCCGCGGTTTTTTGCGCAGCTTTCGTCGATGCTGGTGTTGTTGCCGACACCGACACCGACGCCGACGCCGGTGCTAGCGCTGGCGCTGGCGACGTTGCCGTTACCGCCGGAGCAGAGGAGCCGGTGCTGATGTCTGTGCCGTCGTTTTGCTGTTGCTGTTGCTGTTGCCATTGCCGTTGCTGCTGCTCGTGCTTGTGCTCAGCTCGGCTGTTGCTTCTGCGCACAGGGATGTGCGCCGCTCCACCGGGGCCCCATAAGCCGCGGCGAGGCGGCGCAGGATCAGCCCGCGCGCAGCGCGGGTCGCGCCCAGGGATGGGCGCGAGTCGTGCGCAGAGCCAGGATGGCCCTTCGCACGACCCCGTAGCCGCCTCGCGAAGCCGAAGGGCAGGATGCCCGTAGGCCGCGGCTTCTGGGGTGTGCTTTCTTTGCCTACTTTCTTTTGCACAAGCAAAAGAAAGTAGGTCGGCCGCCGCAGGCGGACGAAACCGCTTTAAAACAAGCATCGCGCCGAAGGCGCACAAAACGCCTTATTTCAACCACTCCACCCTACAAACAAAAAAGCCGAACAAAACAAAATCACAGACGCGCCGCCCGAAAAATCCAGGAGGCCGGCACCCCAGATACGCCCCACAGAAAACGGAAGAACCAACCCGCCACCAACCCGGGCGAACAAAAAACCGCCCCAGCGTCAAATCGACTGCATTCTGCCCCCATCCACCGCCAAACTAACCCCATTCACATATCCCGCCGCGGGCGAAGCCAGAAACGCGATCGCCGCCGCGACTTCTTCCGCCGAAGCAAACCGTCCGACAGGCACGCTCGCCAGCATGGTCTGCTCGATCTCCTGCGCCGTCTTGCCGGTTGCGGCAACGCGGTCGGCAATGATCTGCTCCAGCCGCTGTGTGCGCGTATACCCGGGCAGCACGTTGTTCACGGTGATGCCGAACGGCCCGAGTTCGGCCGACAGCGTCTTGGCCCAGCTCGCCACCGCCCCGCGTATCGTGTTCGACACGCCGAGGTTGCGGATCGGTTCCTTCACGGAGGTCGAGATCACATTGACCACCCGGCCGAAGCCCGCATCGCGCATGCCCGGCAGCACGGCCTGCAGCAATACGTGGTTGGCCAGCAGATGGCGCTGGAATGCGTCGGTGAAGGCGTCGATGGCGGCGCTGCGGGCGGGGCCGCCGGGCGGGCCGCCGGTGTTGTTGATGAGGATATGGATGGGCGCGGCCGAGGCGGTGCCTTCGACCTTGCGCCGCAAGGTGTCGTGCTCGGCCACGTCAGCGGCGATGAAGGCATGGGTCTGGGCGGCGTGGGTGCGCGGCAGGGCCTCGACCACTTCGGCCAGGGTCTCCGCGTTGCGCGCGAGCACGGTGACGTCGGCGCCGAGCAGGGCCAGTTCGTGGGCCGCGGCGCGGCCTATGCCCTGGGAGGCGCCGCAGACCAGGGCGTGCCTGCCGTTGAGTTGCAGCTGCATGCGCGGCTCCTGTTGTTTGTCCGGGGAAATCGGGAAAACGGAAAATGTGGTGCGGGTGATTGTGCGGGATGCTGCGCGGTCCGCCGGCGATCCTTGCCGATGCGGCCGCTGCGCCTGCGTTGCCTCAGCCCAGCCCGCGCGCGATCTTGTGCACCATGCGCGGCAGCAGTTCCTCGTCGCTGTCGCCGCTGGGCTCGTGCATGCTGTCCAGGTCGAAACCCATGACGGCGGCGTCTTCCTCGTCCAGGCCGTCGAATTCGCGGAATTCGGCGTCGAGCAGGGCCATGCGCGCGGCGGTCTCGTCGTCGTAGCGCAGGTATTCGCCGGTGGCGCCGAAGACTTCGGCCAGGCCGCTGTCGTAGACGTCCAGGCGCGACCAGATCAGGGTGTCGCCGAAGCCGGCGCACCACCAGTAGCTGTGCACGCGCTGCGGCGCGTTCTCGTCGATGACGATATCGTCGTTTTCGTCGTTCATAGCAGCACTCCGCTGGCGCGCAATACGAACAATACCGCGGCGACCGCGCCGCCCAGGGCGATGGACCAGGCCGCGACGCTGCCCGGCATGGCCAGGAAGCGCAGGTCGCGGTCGGGCGAGGAACGCCAGGTCCAGCGCAGGAACCAGACGAAGGCGCTGGGCGAGAACGGCGTCGCGCCCATGCGCGGGCGCTCCTGCGGGTGGCGGTCGCGCAATTGGGTCGCCACCAGCGGCCAGCTCATTACGTAGGCGGTGAGGCCGAAGATGGCAATGCCCAGGGCGAGCAGCAGCAGGAATAGCACGTCAGGCAACCTCGTCGTGGACAGGATACGGCGCGATCATGCCCGGCCGCAGCGGCATCCGTGCAAGTGCATGCGACAGCGCGCCGCAGGCCTTCGGCAGGCCGTACGCCGCGGCGGGCACACGGCCTTGCAAGGTTCCGGCGCGGTTCGCGCGATTCATGCGCTGCGCCCCGGCGCCGTCAGAATTCCGCGTGGCCAGGGACGCGCGGATACGGAATCGCGTCGCGGATATTGGCCAGGCCGCAGGTATAGACCACCAGGCGCTCGAAGCCCAGCCCGAAGCCCGCATGCGGCACGGTGCCGTAGCGGCGCAGATCGCGGTACCACTGGTAGTGGACCGGATCTATGCCCATCTTGGCCATGCGCGCGTCGAGCAGGTCCAGGCGTTCCTCGCGCTGCGAGCCGCCGACGATCTCGCCGATGCCCGGCGCGAGGATATCCATGGCCGCGACGGTCTTGCCGTCGTCGTTGAGGCGCATGTAGAAGGCCTTGATGTGCTCCGGGTAGTTCATCACCACGGCCGGGCGGCCGACGTGCTGTTCGACCAGGTAGCGCTCGTGCTCGGTCTGCAGGTCCATGCCCCATTCGACGGGAAATTCGAAGGACTTGCCCGAGTTCTGCAGGATCTTCACCGCCTCGCTGTAGTCGATGCGGGCGAACGGCGCATTGATGAAGCTTTCCAGGCGCGTGATCGCGGTCTTTTCCACGCGCTCGGCGAAGAAGGCCATGTCGTCGCCGCGCTCTTCCAGCACGGCCTTGAACACGTATTTGAGCAGGGCTTCGGCCAGGTCGGCGTCGGCGGCGAGGTCGGCGAAGGCGATCTCGGGCTCAATCATCCAGAATTCGGCCAGGTGGCGCGAGGTCTGCGAGTTCTCGGCGCGGAAGGTCGGGCCGAAGGTGTAGACCTTGCTCAGGGCCAGGCAGTAGGCCTCGACATTGAGCTGGCCGGAAACGGTGAGGAATGCTTCCTTGCCGAAGAAATCCTTGCTGTGGTCGATGGCGCCCTTGTCGGTGCGCGGCAGGTTGGCCAGGTCCAGCGTGGACACGCGGAACATCTGCCCGGCGCCTTCGGCGTCGCTGGTGGTGATGATGGGCGTGTTGATCCAGTAATAGCCGTTCTCATGGAAGAAACGGTGTACGGCCTGGGCCAGGCAGTGGCGCACGCGGGTGATGGCGCCGAAGATGTTGGTGCGCGGGCGCAGGTGGGCGACCTCGCGCAGGAATTCCATGGAATGCGGCTTGGGCTGGATCGGATAGGTTTCCGGATCGTCGACGAAGCCGGTGACCTCGATGGTGCTGGCCTGGATCTCGAAGCTCTGGCCCTTACCCTGGGATTCGACCACGGTGCCTGTAGCGATCACGCCGCAGCCGGCGCTCAGGCGCAGCACTTCGCTGTCGTAGTTGGGCAGGGTATTGGGAGCGACGATCTGGATGGGGTCGAAGCAGGAGCCGTCGCTGAGATTGACGAAGGACAGCCCGGCCTTGGAATCGCGCCGGGTGCGCACCCAGCCGCGCACGGTGACTTCGCTGCCGATCGCGTGCGCGCCGGCCAGAGCGGACTTGATGCTGACTACCGCCATGAACTTCTACTCCACGAAACAGGGCGCAGCCAGGCGCCGGGAAAGCCTGGAATGATAGCGGAACTGCGGCCGGGCCGACGCCGGCCTTGCAATCCGCGCGGGCGACCCCATGCGGTCGGGGTGGCCGGGACGATCCGGCCTTTCCCTGCAGACTGCTAGAATCCGCCGCATGTCCATATCCCTGACTCCCGCCGCGCGCCAGCGCATGCTCGATTTCCTGGCCCGCGACAGCAATGCCAAGGCCGTGCGTTTCGGCGTCAAGCGCACCGGCTGTTCTGGCTACAGCTATGTGGTCGACCTGGCCGACAGCATCCGCGACGACGACCACTGGATCGAGGACGCCGGCGTACGCCTGGTGGTGGATGCCAAGAGCCTTCCCCTGGTCGACGGCACGGCCATCGACTTCCAGAAGAAAGGCCTGAATGCCGAGTTCGTGTTCCACAATCCGAACACCACCGGCGAATGCGGCTGCGGCGAGAGCTTCACCGTAGGCTGAGCCCGTCTCGCGCCGGCTGCCGGAGCTTCGCCCGGGACTGGGCCGTTACCGCCGCAGCCATGGTTTCACCCCGGCTTGAGTCCGCTTCCCTGCGCCGGCCCGCTTTCAGGCGGGCCGGCGCGTTTTCGTTCTCGCGCGCTTTTCTCAGGCCGGCTTGGGTTTCTTGGCGATGTTCTCGATCAGGGCCAGCAGGGCGTCGACCTGCGGCAGCAGCTCGTGGTTGGGATAGGCGCTGCGGATCTGGTTGAGCAGGGCGGCGGCCTCGGCGTCCTTGCCCATGCGTTCGCTGAGCAGGCGCGCCGCCATCAGGTACATGGCCGGAATGTCGGCGCTGCGCGGATGACGCCGGTGAAAGCCGTTGATCAGGCGCAGCGCGATCTGCGCATGGCCCAGGGCGTGGGCGCGCTTGGCCAGGCGCACGTTGCCTTCCGCATCCGCCGGCAGGAAGGCCGGTTCCAGTTCGGACAGTTCGCGGTACAGCTCGACCGCGGCCTTTTCCTTGTCCTGGGCCAGCAGCATGGGCAGGTATTCCTTGCCGTGGCGCAGCAGCTCGGCGGTATCGCCCTTCAGGCGCAGCAGCTTGCGGTACTGGGTATGCACCGCTTCGGTGCCGCCGCGCTCGCGCAGGTGGTTGCGCAGGGCCTCGGTGGCCATGTCGGTTTCGCCGTCCTGGACCATCTGCGCGACCTCGTCGAGGATGAACTGGTCCGGGTCATCGGTCGCGCGCGACAGGCGTACCTGCGCCTCGGGCTCGTAGCCCAGTTCCTCGTGGTACTGCCAGATCAGATAGCCCATCAGGTGGAAGGTCGCGATCAGGGCGTAGCCGGAAATGAAATGGAACAGCGGCAGGCCGATCACCAGCGGCAGCAGGCTGCCCAGCCAGGCCTGGGCATTGCCGGCGCTGATGAAGATGACCAGCATCAGGCCGAAGGCGAGGAAATACGGCCAGCCCAGCCGGGTCATGATCTGGAACCAGGTGCCCGGATTGAGGGCGTGGCCGAGGTTCTGGTCTATGGCCAGGGACATCACTGCGCCGGGGTAGCCGAACATCATGACTACGCACAGGGCAATGCCGATCCAGCCCAGCAGCAGGATCAGCAGCACGCCGACGACAATGAAGATCACCTGCAGCCAAATGCCCATCCAGCCGACGGAGCTGTCGACCTCGGTCATGCCCTCGGGCGGCTCCATGCGGCCATTGGCCGTGGCGCGCAGCACTTCAAAGGCGAACCGGTACAGCGCCACCGTGACCAGCAGGTCGAGGAACCAGCCGGCCAGCCCGGGCAGCAGCCCGAGCAAGCGGGCCACTGCCAGCACGCCTATGGTGATAAGGGCGCTGGTCTGGGCCGGATAAAGCGAGATTTCGCGCAGCCGCTGCCAGAACGGCGTTATGGCCTGGTCGTTCATGTCGATGATTTCCCCGATGATCCCTGTCGTTATTTGCGGCCGGCGCTGCCGGCCGGTTGCGTCCGGCCGCCGAGGCCGTTCCTGAGCGTCGGCGGATGCGGGCAGCCGCGGCGCTTCAGCGCTTGCCGCCCATGATGGAGCCGAGCACGCCGCGCAGGATCTGCCGGCCGAGCTGGTTGCCCACGGAACGCATGGTGGACTTGGCCGCGGCCTCGATCACGCCCTGGCGCCGGCCGGTGCCGAACAGCGCGCCCTTGATCATGTCGCCCCAGCCGTTGCTTTCCTCGGCGGCGGCCTTGCCCTTCTTCTTCGGCGCGGCTTCCGCTTCTTCCTCTTCCGCCGCGGCCGTTTCGGCTGCGCGCGCGGCCAGTTTTTCATAGGCCGATTCGCGGTCCACCGCAGTGTCGTACTTGCCGCCTACGGGCGAGCGTGCGCGGATCGCGGCGCGTTCTTCGTCGCTGATCGCGCCGATGCGGCAGCCCGGCGGCACCACGAACAGGCGTTCCACCGGCAGCGGTACGCCGCCGTCCTGCAAGGTGGTGGCCAGCGCTTCGCCAACGCCGAGCTGGGTGATGACTTCGGCGACTTTCTTGATTTTGGGATTGGGCGGAAATGTTTCCGCCGCCGCCTTGACCGCTTTCTGATCGCGCGGGGTGAAGGCGCGCAGCGCGTGCTGCACGCGGTTGCCCATCTGGCCGAGGATGGTCTGCGGCACGTCGTCGGGATTCTGCGAGCAGAAGTACACGCCGACGCCCTTGGAGCGGATCAGGCGCACCACCTGCTCCACGCGCTGCACCAGCGCCGGCGGCGCGTCGTCGAACAGCAGGTGGGCTTCGTCGAAAAAGAACACCAGCTTGGGCTGGGCCAGGTCGCCGACTTCGGGCAGGCGCTCGAACAGCTCCGACAGCAGCCAGAGCAGGAAAGTGGAATACAGCTTGGGCTTGAGTATCAGCTTGTCCGCGGCCAGCACATTGATGATGCCGCGGCCGCCCATGTCCTGGCGCAGGAAGTCGGCCAGGTCCAGCGCCGGCTCGCCGAAGAACTGGTCGCCGCCGGCCTGTTCCAGCGACAGCAGGGCGCGCTGGATGGCGGCGATCGACTGCGAGGAAATCAGGCCGTAGCGCTGGGAAATGGCCTTGGCGTTTTCCGCGGCGAAGGTGAGCAGGGCGCGCAGGTCTTTCAGATCCAGCAGCAGCAGGCCTTCGTCGTCGGCCAGCTTGAACACGACTTCGAGCACGCCTTCCTGGGTGTCGTTGAGTTCGAGCAGGCGGCCCAGCAGGTTGGGGCCCATCTCCGATACGGTGCTGCGCACCGGATGGCCGAGCTGGCCGTAGATATCCCAGAACACCACCGGGTTGGCCGCGGCCTTCCATTCCACCTGCAACTGGGCGACGCGCTCGTCGATCTTGGCGTTGCCGCCGCCGGCCTGGCACAGGCCGGCCAGGTCGCCCTTCACGTCGGCCAGGAATACCGGCACGCCGAGCTGGGAAAAGCCCTCGGCCAGGCGCATCAGGGTGACCGACTTGCCGGTGCCGGTGGCGCCGGCGATCAGACCATGGCGGTTGGCGTACTTGGCCCGCAGCAGGACATCGATGTCGCTCTTGCCCACCAGGATATCGGTCACGGTCGTTCCCTCTGTAGTCGTGCAAATTCGGCGTGAAGGGGGATTGTAGCGACGGGACTGGATATTCGGGATCCGGGATTCACAAAACGCCAGCCTGTCCGTTTTTTGCGAATCCCGAATCCCTCCATCCCAAATCCCGGCCTTTCAGAGTTGTATCAGGCCTAGCTGCTGTGTAACGTGCGGACTGTTTGGGTACTGCTGGAATTTGCTCATGTTTTCCTATCGCCTCGCCGCCGCCCTGGCCGCTCCGCTGCTGCTGGCCGCCTGCGCCGGCTCCCCCGCCAAGACCACCAAGGCCGACAAGGCCGCCGCCGCGACGGCCGCCGTGGACGAAACCGAGATCGGCACCTTGTACACCCGCCTGGGCGAGGCGGTGAAACGCTACGAGGGCAGTGCCGATCTGGCTGCCGCCGGCGAGCGCGAACGCGCCGCGCGCGAGGGCAATGCGGCGTTGGACGATCTGCGCGCCGCCGCCCTGCGCTGCCAGCAATTGCCCGGCTGCGAGGAAGAGCGCTTCCTTTCCGCCTTCGACGGCCTGCTGCGGCGCGATGCCCCGGTCACCGCCGGCGGCGAGGCGGAGCAGATCCGCGGCGATGACGTGCCGGAAGCCGCCGGCGAAGGCTCGCCGCTGGTGGCCGACCTGCCGGAGACGGCGCGCTCCATCACTTTGCTCAAGGGCCGGCCGCTGGCCGACATGATCGCGGTGAACGAGCCGGTGAAGGCGGCGCTGGAGGAATGGCTGACCCAGTACCGGCCCAACCTGATCCAGTCCTACGTCAACTATCAGTACATGCGCCAGCTGATGTGGCCGGAATATCAGAAGGCCGGCCTGCCCGAGGCGCTGCTGTTCGGCTTCATCGCCAAGGAATCCGGTGGCAAGGTGCATGCGGTGTCGCGCTCGGGCGCCAGCGGCCCGCTGCAGTTCATGTACGCGACCGGCCTGCGTTTCGGCCTGAGCACCGAGAACGGCTTCGACCAGCGCTTCGACCCGGCGCTGTCGGCGCGGGCCAACGCGGCCTATCTCAACGAGCAACTGCGCATCTTCAATAACGACCTGGAACTGGTCCTGGCCGCCTACAACGGCGGCGAGGGCCGCGTCGGCCGCCTGGCCGGCGGCGGCCGCGGGCGCTTCTGGGATTCCTCGGTCTATGCCGCGCTGGCGCCGGAAACCCGCGAATACGTGCCCATGGTGCTGGCGGCGGCATGGCTGTTCATGCACCCGGAACGCTACAACCTGACCTTTCCCAAGATCGACACCAAGCTGGGCAGCGTAGTCCTGCCGCGCAGCATGTCGCTGGCCGAGCTGTCGATCTGCTTCGGCCAGGAAGGCGGCAGCCATGACGGCTGGTTCCGCGCCCTGCGCAATCTGAATCCGGCCTACGACCACCAGGCCGCGCTGGCTCCGGGCACCCGCCTGCAAGTGCCGGCCGTGCTGGAAGCGGCCTTTCCGCGCACCTGTGCCCAGGGCCAGTGGCAGGCGCTGGCGGCGGAGCTGCATGCGGCCAATGTCCCGCTGGTGGCCTCGGCACCCAGCCCCGCCGCCCGTTCGCGCGCGGCGGCCGGCCGCCGCAGCTATACCGTGCGCAAGGGCGACACTCTGGCCGCGATTGCGCGGCGCCATTCCTGTACCGAAGTGCGCGAGATCGCCAGCCTGAACCGCCTGCGCGGCCCCAGCTATGCGATCAAGCCGGGCCAGACCTTGCAGATTCCAGCCTGTCCGCGCGGCAGCTGAGCGGGTGCCCGGCGGGATCCGGGCCGTGCCTGTCGTGGCGCGGCCTGTTCGCCGCGGATGAGAATGCCGCCGGCTGGACAGGTTTCGCCGACCGGAAAAGCAGCGCGCCGCCGGCCGCCTGTGCCAATCCCGGAAAAAGAAAAGGCGCGCCATCCCTGGCGCGCCGGTCTATACCAGCCCGAAAAACCCGTCTTGCTGTCCCGATCTAGTGCTCAGGCCGCCTGTTCGCTGGAAAACCAGCTGTCGGAGGTCGCCGCCGGCACCGTCTCGCGCAGCCAGCGCAGCGAGCGCAGCAGCGAGCGGTGTACGCCGTCCAGCGACGGCAGGGTGGTGCCGCGGGTTTCGTGATAGGCCACCGTCAGCCACAGGGCGATGCCGCGCAGGCGCACCGGCAGGTTTTCCGAGCGGGCGCGGGACAGGCCTATGTCGGTGCCGCTGCCCCAGGCGCTGTAGCGCTGCTCGGGCGGAGTGCCGTAGAGGTGCGGGAACTCGCTCTTGGCGGCGGCGGAAAATTCTTTCTGGGTCAGGGTCGCCAGCTGCAGGCGGGCGGCGTTGTTCAGGCCGCTCATCAGCTTGTCGATTTCCTTGAATTCGCGCTGCAGCTGATATGCGCGTTTGGTCGCCACTAGGCGCCAGATCAGTTGCTGCATGGAAATTCCCCTTGGTTTCGTTCGCGGCGATCGCCGGCAATGGTAATCCGACAGGCGGTGGAGATTAGCGGAACGGGTCACAAACTGACAATGGCTGTCAGGCCGCCCAAGAATTGTTTACAGAATCGCTGCGCCGGAAGCGGGCACGGCGCGACTGTGAGCCGGCGCCGTGCAGTCGGCGCGGCTCTAGGGAACCCGCCCATCGGCCGGCACGCCGCGCCGGCCCGGGCGCTCAGGCGCCGCGCAGCGTGCCTATGCGCTGGCCGACCTTGACCGCCTGCTCGGCCGCCAGCTCCGCCGCAATCTGGCCCACGCCGGGCGGCAGCAGCACGATCACGGTCGAGCCCATGTTGAAGCGGGCCATCTCGGCGAAACGCTCCAGGCGGATGTTCTGGTCGCGCCATTCGCGCCGGGTCACGCGGCTGGCATAGGGCGGGATCTCCAGTCCGGACCACACCGTGGACACGCTGGAAACCAGCATGGCGCCGACCATCACCACCACGAAGGGGCCGTGCTCGCCCTCGAAATGGCAGACCAGGCGCTCGTTGCGCGCGAACAGCCGGGGGATGGCCGCGACCGGTGCCGGCGCCACGCTGAACAGGCGGCCGGGCACGTGCACCGTGCTGACCAGGGTGCCGCTCAACGGCATATGGGCGCGGTGGTAGTCGCGCGGCGACAGATAGACGGTAACGAAGCTGCCGTCGGCATAGACGGCCGCATCGGCCTCGGAGGCGAGCAGCTCGGCCACCGTATAGTCCTGTCCCTTGGCCTGCAGGATGCGGCCGGCGCGGATGGGGCCGGCCTGGCTGACCTTGCCGTCGGCCGGGCAGAGCAGGGCGTCGGCGGCCGGGTCGGCGCTGCGCGCGCCGGGCTTGAGCAAGCGCGTGAAGAAGGCGTTGAAGTGCTCGAATGCGGCCAGGTCCGGCGTCTGCGCCTCGCTCAGATCGACATTGAAGCGGCGCACGATCTGGCCGATCAGGAAATTCTTCCACGGCTTCCAGGTCCAGCGCGTGGCCCAGTACACCAGGCGCGACAGCAGCCGGTGCGGCAGCGCGTATTGCAAGGCGATGGCCGGCTTCATCGGCGCGTCGCCAGCAGGGTGAGCAGGTCGGCGCCGATCGCGGCCGGGTTCAGCGGCGGGCGGATCAGGCCGGTCTGCTGGGCCTGCGGATCGATCAGTACCACGGCTGCGCTGTGGTCCACCGAATAATTGCCGCCTTCGGCCGGTGTGCGCGCATAGACCAGGCCCAGCGAGCGGGTGAGGCGGGTAAGTTCCTCGTCGCTGCCGGTGGCGGCGACGAAGCCCGGGTCGTAGAAGGCGGCGTAGCGGCCCAGGGTTTCGGGCTGGTCGCGCTGCGGGTCCACCGAGATGAAAAGCACCTGTACCTGGTCGGCGGCGCCGGCCTTGGCCAGTTCCGCGCGCACCTGCTTGAGCACGCCCAGGGTGTTGGGGCAGATGTCCGGGCAGTTGGTGAAGCCGAAGAACACCAGGTTCCAGCGGCCCTTGAAGTCGTTGCGCGTCAGCGGTTTGCCGTCGCTGCGGGTGAGCTGGAAATCGACCACCGCGCGCGGTGCCGGGAAGCGGGTGATGGCCTGCAGCGGCTGGGCGGTGTCGACGCCGAAATAGCGGCTGCCCAGCCACAGGCCCAGTCCCGCGGCGAACGCGGCAATCAGGATCAGATAGGTCGGCAGGGTGCGGCCGGGGTTATGAAGTGTAGTCATTGCGCCAGTATAGACGCGGACGGGGCGGCTCCAGCGGCCTATACTCTGCGGCCCTTTGTCGCTGCATGCCTCATGACCGCCGAACTTTCCACCATCGTCGACTTCATCCGCTACGGCGCCAGCCGCTTCGCCGGCGCCGGGCTGACCTTCGGCCACAGCTACGACAACGCGCTGGACGAGGCGACCCACCTGGTGCTGCACGCCCTGCACCTGCCGCACGACCTGTCGCCCAACTATGGCCAGGCCAAGCTGGTGGAAGAGGAAAAGCAGCGCGTGCTGGCCCTGTTCGAGCGCCGCGTGCGCGAACGCAAGCCGGTCGCCTATCTCACCGGCGAGGCCTGGTTCGCCGGCCTGCTGTTCAAGGTCGACGAGCGCGTGCTGGTGCCGCGCTCGCCGATCGCGGAACTGATCCAGAGCGGCTTCTCGCCGTGGCTGGAAGACATCGAGGTCGAACGCGCGCTGGACCTGTGCACCGGTTCGGGCTGCATCGGCATCGCCATGGCCTCGCACAATCCCAACTGGCAGGTCGACGTGGTCGACATCAGCGACGATGCTTTGGCGCTGGCCAACGTCAACGTGCGCTTCCAGGACGTGCAGGACCGCGTGCGCGTGATCAAGTCCGACCTGTTCGCCGCGCTGCAAGGCGAAGTCTACGACCTGATCGTGTCCAACCCGCCGTACGTCACGGAACAGGAATTTGCCGATCTTCCGCCCGAATACAGCCATGAACCGGCACTAGGTTTGAAGGCCGGTCACGACGGTCTGGATTTCGCCCTGCGCATCCTGGCCGAGGCGCCGGTGCATCTGTCGGAGCAGGGGCTGCTCATCGTCGAGGTCGGCGAGAGCGAACGCGCCCTGGTCGAGCTGCTGCCGCGCGTGCCGTTCACCTGGATCGAATTCAATGTCGGCCAGATGGGCATTTTCGCGCTGGACCGGCGCGATCTGGTCGCACATGCGGACGAGATCCGCGCTGCGCTGCAATCGAGAAGCTGAGCGGAAACCCCTCGCGTGTCCAGCAATTCCTTCGGCAAGCTGTTGAGCGTCACCACCTTCGGCGAAAGCCATGGCCCGGCCATAGGCTGTGTCGTCGACGGCTGCCCGCCCGGGCTGGCGCTGGCGCCGGAGGATTTCCGCAACGACCTGGAGCGGCGCGCCACCGGGCGCAGCCGGCACACCTCGCAGCGGCGCGAAACCGATGAGGTGGAAATCCTTTCCGGCGTGTACGAAGGCCTCACCACCGGCACGCCGATCGCGCTGCTGATCCGCAATACCGATCAGCGTTCCAAAGACTATGCCGACATCGCCGAGCGCTTCCGCCCCGGCCATGCGGACTACAGCTACTGGCACAAGTACGGCCTGCGCGATCCGCGCGGCGGCGGGCGTTCCTCGGCGCGCGAGACCACGATGCGCGTGGCCGCCGGCGTGATCGCCAAGCGCTGGCTGCAGCAGCGTCACGGCGTGCGTGTACGCGGCTGGCTGGCCCAGCTGGGACCGCTGACCCCGGCCGCGTTCGACTGGGATGCAGTGGAGCAGAACCCGTTCTTCTGGCCCGACGCCGCGATGGTGGCGGAGCTGGAAAGCTGGATGGACAAGCTGCGCAAGTCCGGCGATTCGGTCGGCGCGCGGGTGAATGTGCTGGCCGAGAATGTGCCGCCGGGCTGGGGCGAACCCATCTACGGCAAGCTCGACGGCGAACTGGCCGCGGCCCTCATGAGCATCAATGCGGTCAAGGGCGTGGAGATCGGCGACGGCTTCGCCGCGGTGAGCCAGCGCGGCAGCGAACACCGCGACGAGATCACGCCGCAGGGCTTCCTGTCCAACCATGCCGGCGGCGTGCTCGGCGGCATTTCCACCGGCCAGGACGTGCTCGCCTCGATCGCGCTCAAGCCCACCTCCAGCATTCTCATTCCGGGCCGCAGCGTGAATGTGCGCGGCGAGCCCGTCGACGTCGTCACCAAGGGCCGCCACGACCCCTGTGTCGGCATCCGCGCCACGCCCATCGCCGAAGCCATGGTCGCCCTGGTGCTGATGGACCAGGCCCTGCGCCACCGCGCCCAGTGCGGCGACGTGGCTGCCGTCACTCCGCGAATTCCGGCCAAACCCTGATCGTCCGCGCGGGCGCGCGGCCGGCCGTCCGCATCCTCGAAGTATCAAACTGGAGAAATACAAATGTCTGCAAGCTCTGCGGAACGCAAGTTCAAGGTGGCCATGGTTGGCGCGACCGGCGCGGTCGGCGAAACCCTGATCGGCATTCTGAAAGAGCGCAAATTCCCGATCGGTGAGTTCGTGCCGCTGGCCAGCGAGCGCTCCGCCGGCGGTCAGGTCGCCTTCGGCAACCAGAAGGTCACGGTGCAGGATCTGGCCGCGTACGATTTCGACGGCGTCGACATTGCGTTCTTCTCCGCCGGCGGCAGCGTCAGCCGGGTACATGCGCCGCGCGCGGCCGCGGCCGGCGCCGTGGTCATCGACAACACCTCGGAGTTCCGCTACCAGGACGACATTCCGCTGGTCGTCTCCGAAGTGAACCCGGATGCCATCGCCGGCTATACCACGCGCGGCATCATCGCCAATCCGAATTGTTCGACCATGCAGATGCTGGTCGCGCTGGCGCCGATCCATCGCGCCGTGGGCATCACCCGCATCAATGTGGCGACCTATCAGTCGGTGTCCGGCGCCGGCCGTTCGGGCCTGGAGGAACTGGGCCGCCAGACCGCGGCCATCCTCAACTTCCAGGAAGCCAGGCCGCAGAAGTTCCAGGCCCAGATCGCCTTCAACCTGATCCCCCAGATCGACGACTTCCAGCCCAACGGCTATACCAAGGAAGAAATGAAGATGGTCTGGGAGACGCGCAAGATCCTCGCCGACGCCAGCATCGAAGTGAACCCGACCGCGGTGCGCGTGCCGGTGTTCTACGGCCATTCCGAGGCCGTGCATATCGAAACTCGCGACAAGATCACAGCGCAGCAGGCGCGCGAACTGCTAGAAAGCGCGCCCGGCGTCGTAGTCGTGGATGAACGCGCGCCCGGGGGCTATCCCACCCCGGTTTCGCATGCGGCGGGGCAGGACGGGGTGTTTGTCGGCCGCATCCGCGAGGACATCTCGCATCCGCGCGGGCTCAACCTCTGGGTCGTTTCCGACAACATCCGCAAGGGCGCGGCCCTCAATGCGGTCCAGGTCGCCGAGCTATTGGTGAAATCGTATCTGTGATCTATAGTTACGATTGTGTTATAAGGCATTTTCGAGATTGTCCGGCAGGTTTTTTGGGGGCCGGATACGGCTGCGCAAGGAGGCGCGGCCGCGTCGATCGGCTGGCAAGTCGCTGATCGGCAAAGGAAACGCGCAGGACAAATGCTGCGAAAGGGGATCGGCCGATGTCCGCGCATCTGCCGGTGGTTCGCGGGGCTGTTTAGACACGAAGTACCAGGCCGTAGGCCACTGCCACCCAGGGGGCTGACCTCATGAATGGATCGCTGAAACTAACGCTGGCCGTTGCCCTCGCACTGGGCAGTACCAATGCGTTGGCGTTGGGCCTGGGCATGATCCAGGTCAAATCGGGCTTGAACGAACCCCTGGTCGCCGAGATTCCGGTCAACGGCAGCCTGGACGAAACCGCCGGCCTCAATGTCGCGCTCGCGGCGGCCGCCGATTTCGAGCGCGTGGGACTGTCCCGCTCCCGCATCGTGGTACCGCTGGAATTCACCGTCGCCACCGGGGCCAAGGGCAACGCGGTGATCAAGGTGACAACCAAGGAACCGGTGCGCGATCCGTTCCTGGATTTCCTCATCGAAGTGAACTGGGCCAAGGGCAAGCTGCTGCGCGAATACACCGTGCTGCTGGATCCGCCCACCATGGCGCCGGCGATCAAGGGATCGCGCGCGAGTACCACGCCGGTCAAGGACAGCTCCGCCCCGGCCAGTTCGACCCAGCTGCCGGCGAGCAAGCCGGGCAAGGCACCCAAGCCGGCCCGCGAAACCGCCGCCGCACCGGCCGCCGAGCCTTCCGCGCCCGCCGCGCCGCGCAGCGCCGCCGCCGGCGAATACGGTCCGGTTGCCCAGGGCGAGACCTTGTGGGAAGTCGCCGCCGCCACCCGGCCGGACGACAGCGTCTCGCTGAACCAGGTCATGATCGCGCTGCTGCGCAGCAACCCGAACGCCTTCTTCAAGGACAACATCAATTCGCTCAAGCGCGGCGCCATCCTGCGCGTGCCCAGCGCGGATGAGATCCGCGCCGCCGGCACCGCCGCCGCGGCCGCGGCCGAAGTGCGCAGCCAGAACGACGCCGCCCGCGGCGGCGGCGCTGCGCCCACCCTGGTTGCCGACACCGGCAGCAAGCCCGCCGCCAGCGCGCCGGCCAGCGCCGCCGCGTCCAAGCCCAGCCGCACCGAAAGCGACCGCCTGGAACTGGTGCCGCCGAAGGTGGCCAAGGAATCCAGCGCCAGCGCCGAACGGCCGGGCAGCGGCGGCAGCGGTGATTCCAGCGTCCGTGCCGAACTGGCGCGCACCAAGGAGGCCCTGGCCAGCCGCGATCAGGAAGCCGGCGAGCTGAAATCGCGCGTGCGCGAGCTGGAAGATCTCAAGACCAAGAACGACAAGCTGCTGTCGCTGAAGGATTCCGAGCTGGCCGCCTTGCAGGCCAAGCTGAAGGAACTGCAGGACAAGGCCGCCAAGCCGGGCGCCGCGCCCGCCGCCGCGGCGCCTGCCAGCAGCGCGCCGGCCACGGCCAGCACGGCTCCGGCCGCCAGCGCACCGGCGGCCACGCCGCCGGCTTCGACCACGACTACGGTGACCGCGCCCAAGCCGGGCAGCGAGCTGACCAAGGAAGAAATCTGGGGTGCCGCTGCCGGCGACAAGAGCGCTTCGCCGGGCAGCACGGCCAGCACGCCGTCCACTGCCGCCAGCACGCCGTCCACTACGGCCGCGCCGGGCAGCAGCGCGTCGACCGCGCCGTCGACCGCCGCCACTGCGCCTTCGTCGACTGCGAACACGCCGGCTGCCAGCAGCACGACGCCGGCCGGCACCACGCCGGCGGCGGCGAGCAGCGCGACGCCGGGCTCCAGCGCGACTACGGGCACGACCACGCCGGCCGCTCCGGCTACCACCGACAGCCCGGCCAGCACGACCCCGGCCGCCAGCAGCACCGCGCCCGCCACGCCGGCGCCGGCCGCCGCCACGCCGCCGGCCACGACCACGCCGGCCAAGCCGGCGACCAGCACCACGGCTCCGGCCAAGCCGGCCACCCCGGCCAAGGTGCAGCCGCTGGAAGTCGAGAAGCCCTGGTACAGCAACCCCAACACCTGGATATACGGTGCGGGCGGCCTGGCCGTGCTGGGTGCGCTGGGCTTCCTGCTGAGCCGCGTGCTGGGCAAGAAGAAGGCGGCGCCGGCTGCCGTCGACAGCGGTTATGCCGAAGCCACCTCGCCGCTGCAGGACGAGGAAGACGCCCTGCTGGACCGCCTGGCCCAGTACCCGGACGACACCTCGGCCCATCTGGAACTGACCAGCCTGTACTACTCCCAGGGCGATGCGGACAAGTTCGAAGCCGCGGCCCAGGCCATGTACGCCCACATCTACGACACCAACATGCCGGAATGGCAGCAGGTGCAGGCCATGGGCCGCGAGCTGGTGCCGAGCAATCCGCTGTTCGCCGAACCCGCGGCCACCGCCGTGGCGCCGGCTTTCGGCGGCTTCGGCAGCGGTCCGGCCTCGCCCGAGCCCATGCGTTTCGACGGCTTCGACGACGGTTTCGGCACGCCGCCGCCGCCTGCGGCCAAGCCGGCCGAAGAGGAAGCCTTCGACTTCGACCTGACCGACCGCAGCGCGCCGCCCGCGCCGCCGCCGTCCGCCGCGCGCGATGATTTCTCGTTCGACCTGACCCCGCCGCCGCCGAGCAGCAACTACCAGACCCAGGTGCAGCCGCTGCCGCCGATCCCGGACCTGGCACCGCCGCCGGCAGCGCGTGTGGACGACGATCTGATCGCGGCCGATGACGCAATCGGTACCAAGCTGGATCTGGCCAAGGCCTACCTCGACATGGGCGATCCGGATGGAGCGCGCTCCATGCTGGAAGAGGTTCTGATCGAAGGGTCCGAGGGGCAGAAGTCGGAAGCGCGGAAGTTGCTGGCGGAGATTCGCTGAGTTATTGCGCGTTGCTTGATTGGGTTGCTTGGGGCCGGCGATTGCCGGCCTCTTGCTTTTGGGGCTTCGCAGAGAGTTTTTGCGTTGGGGGCGGGTGCGTTGGCGGCTGCGTGTTGGTGCGTGATTAGTTTTCCGGGAAGACGGGTTTCTGCGCCTGGTGGTTTGTAGTTGTTTGATTTAAGGCGGTTTCGTCCGCCTTGCGGCGGCCGACCTACTTTCTTTTGCTTGTGCAAAAGAAAGTAGGCAAAGAAAACACACCCCAGAAGCCGCGGCCTGCGGGCATCCTGCCCTCCGGCTGCGCGAGGCGGCTCCGGGGTCCGCTGCAGGGCCATCCTGGCCCTGCAGCGGACTCGCGCCCATCCCTGGGCGCGACCCGCGCGGTGCGCGGGCTTTTCCTACGCCGCCTCGCCGCGGCTTATGGGGCCCCGGTAAGGCGGCGCACATCCTTGTGCGCAGAAGCAACGGCCAAAGCCAAAGCCAAAGCCAAAGCCAAAGCCAAAGCCAAAGCCAAAGCCAAAGCCAAAGCCAAAGCCAAAGCCAAAGCAACAGTGATGGCACTGTTATTTCCGCAGCTGGCGCCGCCAGTCATTCATGCGATCCCTCTCCCCCAAACTCGTTTGGGGGAGAGGGTTGGGTGAGGGGGCAGCGCTCCCGTCGGGACAGCCTCCGGTTTTCGCCCAGCCCAGCCCGCGAATCCCCAATCCCCAATCCCCGCTTCAAGCTACAATCCCGCCCCTTTCCCCCGCTGGAGCGGTCTTGCGCATCGTCCTGGGCGTCGAATACGACGGTACCGATTTTCTGGGCTGGCAGCGGCTGGACCGGGGGCGTACGGTGCAGGGTGTGCTGGAGCAGGCGCTGTCGTTCGTTGCGGCGCAGCCGGTGGCGGTGACGTGTGCGGGGCGTACGGATGCGGGGGTGCACGGTCGCTGCAACGTGGTGCATTTCGAGCCGCCGGTGGAGCGGGCCGACCGCAGCTGGCTGCTGGGGACGAATTCGCGCCTGCCGGACGATGTCTGCGTGCGCTGGATCCAGCGGCTGCCGGGGGATTTCCACGCGCGTTTCTCGGCGCGGGCGCGGCGCTACCGCTATACCTTGCTCAACCGTCCGGTGCGGCCGGCGCTGGATGCGCGTTATGTCGCCTGGCTGCGCGAGCCGCTGGATGCGCAGCGCATGCAGGCGGCAGCGCGGCATCTGCTCGGCGAGCATGATTTCAGCGCCTTCCGCACCGTCGCCTGCCAGGCGCCGAACCCGGTGCGCACGGTGCATGCCCTGAGCGTGCAGCGCGAGGGCGACTACATCAATTTCGATATCCAGGCCAACGCCTTCCTGCACCACATGGTGCGCAATATCGTCGGCAGCCTGCTGCTGGTGGGGCAGGGCGTACAGGCGCCGGAATGGCTGGGCGAGCTGCTCCGCGGCCGCGACCGCACCGTCGCCGGTCCCACGGCGCCGTCGCAGGGGCTGACCTTCATCGCGCCGCTGTATCCGGCGCAGTGGCAGCTGCCGGCTGAGGTCACCGGCGCGGATCTGCAGCCATGACGCGCACTCGCGTGAAGTTCTGCGGCCTGACCCGTGCCGAAGACGTGGCCGCCGCCTGCGACCTGGGCGTGGATGCCATCGGCCTGGTCATGACCCGGCGCAGCAAGCGTTTCGTCGACCTGGACCAGGCCGCCGCGCTGCGTGCGCTGCTGCCGCCGTTCGTCGCGGCGGTGGTACTGCTGCTGGACGACGAGCCGGAGTGGGTACGCGAAGTCATTAGCCGGGTCGCGCCGGATCTGCTGCAATTTCACGGCGAGGAAAGCGCGCAGGAATGCGCGGCCCACGGCCGGCGCTATCTCAAGGCCGTGCCCATGGGCAGCGTTGCCGACGTGGGCGCCTACGCCGCCACGCATCCGCAGGCGGCGGGTTTTCTGCTGGACAGCCATGCGGCCGGTGGCCAGGGCGGCAGCGGCGAGGCGTTCGACTGGCATCGGGTGCCGCGCGATTTCGGCCGGCCGCTGCTGCTGGCCGGCGGCCTCAACGCCGGCAATGTCGCGGCGGCGGTGCGCACGGCGCGGCCGTTCGCGGTCGACGTGTCCAGCGGCATTGAGGCCGCGCCGGGCATCAAGAGCGCGTCCAGGATGCGCGAATTCATGCAGTCGCTGGCCGCGGCCGGCGCAGAACAGGACCATTGACGTGAGTATTGATTTCCACACTTTGCCCGACGCCCATGGCCGCTTCGGCGCCTACGGCGGCGTCTATGTCGCGGAAACCTTGATGGCGCCGCTGGCCGAACTCACCGCCGCGTACGAGCGCCTGCGCACGGATCCGGCCTTCATCGCCGAATACGAGCACGATCTCAAGCACTACGTCGGCCGGCCCAGCCCGATCTATCACGCCGAGCGCCTGTCGCGGAAGGTCGGCGGCGCGCAGATCCTGCTCAAGCGCGAGGACCTGAACCACACCGGCGCGCACAAGATCAACAACACCATAGGCCAGGCCCTCGTGGCCAAGCACATGGGCAAGCGCCGCATCATCGCCGAGACCGGCGCCGGCCAGCACGGCGTGGCCAGCGCCACGGTGTGCGCGCGGCTGGGCATTCCCTGCGTGGTCTACATGGGCGCGGTCGACGTGGAGCGCCAGGCCATCAACGTCTACCGCATGAAGCTGCTCGGCGCCGAGGTGGTGCCGGTGCAATCAGGCTCCAAGACCTTGAAGGATGCGCTCAACGAAGCGCTGCGCGACTGGGTGACGAACGTGGAAGACACGTTCTACATGATAGGCACCGTCGCCGGTCCGCATCCGTATCCGCAGATGGTGCGCGATTTCAACGCCGTGGTCGGGCGCGAGGCACGCGCGCAGATGCTGGAGCAGTACGGCCGCCTGCCGCACGCGCTGGTCGCCTGCGTCGGCGGCGGATCGAATGCGATCGGCCTGTTCCACGCTTTCCTCAACGACGCCGATGTGGCCATCTACGGCGCCGAAGCCGCCGGCGACGGCATCGAGACCGGCCGCCACGCCGCCTCGCTCGCCGCCGGCCGCCCCGGCGTGCTGCACGGCAACCGCACCTATGTGATCTGCGACGACAACGGCCAGATCATCGAAACCCATTCGGTTTCCGCCGGCCTGGACTATCCCGGCGTCGGCCCGGAGCATGCCTATCTCAAGGACAGCGGCCGCGCCCGCTATCTCGGCGTGACCGATGCCGAGGCCCTGGCCGCGTTCCACGAGCTGGCGCGCACCGAAGGCATCCTGGCGGCGCTGGAATCCAGCCACGCCGTGGCCCAGGGCATCAAGCTGGCGCGGGAGCTGCCGCGCGACCAGCTGGTGCTGGTGAATCTTTCCGGCCGCGGCGACAAGGATGTGCATACCATCGCCCGGCGCGAAGGTCTCGACCTGACCTGAGACGGCGGCGCGGCACCGCCGCCGCGCCTTTCCCACCCCTTTCAACGGCAGTTGCGCATGTCCCGTATTTCCGACCGTTTCGCCTCGCTGCACGCCGCCCGCCGCCCCGGGCTGATTCCGTTCATCACCGCCGGCGATCCGCTGCCCGGTGCCACGGTCGCGGTCATGCACGCCCTGGTCGAGGCCGGCGCCGACCTGATCGAACTGGGCGTGCCGTTTTCCGATCCCATGGCCGACGGCCCGGTGATCCAGCACGCCAGCGAGCGCGCCCTGGCCCAGGGCGTGGGCCTGGCGCAGATCCTCGGCTGGGTGCGTGAATTCCGCACCCGCGACACCGCCACGCCGGTGGTGCTGATGGGGTATCTCAACCCGGTGGAGATCCACGGCGTGCAGCGCTTCGCCGCCGAGGCGGTCGAAGCCGGGGTCGACGGCGTGCTGCTGGTGGACTGCCCCGTCGAGGAAATCGCCACCGCGCGGCCCTTGCGCGAAGCCGGCCTGGATCAGATATTCCTGGCCGCGCCGACCACCGATCCGGCGCGGCTGGAGAAAGTCTGCGCCGCGGCCCAGGGTTTCCTGTACTACGTGTCCTTTGCCGGCATCACCGGCGCAGGCCATCTGAGCACCGAGGCGGTGCGCGAGCGCGTGGGCCAGATCCGCCGCCTGGCGCGCACGCCGGTCGCGGTCGGCTTCGGGGTCAAGGATGCGGCCTCGGCCGCGGCCATCGCCCAGTTCGCCGATGCAGTCGTGATCGGCAGCGCCCTGGTCGATACACTGGCCCACAGTGCCGATGCCGCCGAGGCGGTACGGCGCGCGGGCGCGTTCCTCGCTCCCATCCGCGCCGCGCTGGACGCGCTGCGCACAGGTCATGCCGCGTAAGCGCGAGCGCGGACCTGCAGAACCCGAGGCGCCGCCGGCGGCGGCGCCTTCGCTTGAATCGACCGGGGCGGCGCCGCAGCCGCCCGCGGAAACCGGAGAGGTTGGTGACATGAGTTGGCTATCCAAACTGATGCCGTCGCGCATCCGCACCCAGGGCACCGCGGCCAAGGGCAAGGTGCCCGAGGGCGTCTGGGAAAAATGCGAAGGCTGCGCGGCCGTGCTGTACCGGCCCGAGCTGGAGCGCAATCTCGAAGTCTGCCCGCAGTGCGGCCACCACCATGCGATACGTGCGCGCAAGCGCCTGCTCGCGTTCTTCGACGAAGCCTCGACCGAGGAACTGTTCGCCGAGCTGGAACCGGTGGACGCGCTCAAGTTCAAGGATTCCAAGAAGTACAAGGACCGCATCGTCGCCGCGCAGAAGCAGACCGGCGAGAAGGACGCGATGATTGCCATGCGCGGCCTGCTCAAGGGCCGTCCGCTGGTCGCCGTCGCCTTCGACTTCAGCTACATGGGCGGCTCCATGGGCTCGGTGGTCGGCGAGAAATTTACCCGCGCGGCGGAACGTGCCCTGGCCGACCGCACGCCGCTGGTGTGCTGGTCGGCGACCGGCGGTGCGCGCATGCAGGAAGGCCTGTTCTCGCTGATGCAGATGGCCAAGACCTCGGCTGCGCTGGCGCGGCTGCGCGCGGCCGGCCTGCCGTATATCTCGGTGCTGACTCATCCGACCACGGGCGGCGTGTCCGCCAGCCTGGGCATGCTGGGCGATCTGAACGTGGCCGAGCCCAAGGCGCTGATCGGCTTCGCCGGCCCGCGCGTGATCGAGCAGACCGTGCGCGAGACCTTGCCGGAAGGCTTCCAGCGTTCCGAATTCCTGGTCGAACACGGTGCGGTCGATCTCATCGTCGATCGCCGCGAGACACGCAACAAGCTGGCCGACATTCTCGCCCTGCTGATGCGCCAGCCGCGCCATCCCGCCGCCACGGCCGGAGCCGCGGCCTGAGCGCGGCCCCGCCGGCTGCGGGCATCGCGCCGCGCAGCCTGCAGGACTGGCTGGATTACCAGCTCGGCGTACATCTGCGCGGCGTCGACCTGGGCCTGGAGCGGGTCGGCGAAGTCTGGCGCCGGCTGGGCGCGCCGCGGCCGGCGCCGCTGGTGGTCACCGTCGCCGGCACCAATGGCAAGGGTTCCACCGTCGCCTTCCTGCAGGCGATCCTGCGCGCCGGCGGCCTGCGCTGCGGCGCGTATACCTCGCCGCATATCCTGCGCTACAACGAGCGCGTGCGGATCGATGGCGCCGAGGCTGGCGACGCCGCGCTGATCGCCGCGTTCGAGCGCATCGAACAGGCGCGCGGCTCTGTCCCACTGACCTATTTCGAGTTCGGCACGCTCGCCGTGCTGCTGGTATTCGCCGAGGCCGGGCTGGATGTGGCCGTGCTTGAAGTCGGCCTGGGCGGGCGGCTGGACGCGGTCAACCTGATCGACGCGGATGCGGCCATCGTCACCGGCATCGCGCTGGACCACCAGGACTGGCTGGGCAGCGATCGCGACAGCATAGGCCGCGAAAAAGCCGGCGTGGCACGGCCGGGCCGGCCGCTGGTCATCGCCGAGGCCGATCCGCCCGCGGGCCTGCTGGCCGCGGCGCAGGAACACGGCGCGCGGCTGCTGCGTGCCGGCATCGATTATCGCTACGAAATGCATGGGCAAGGCTGGCACTGGCAAGGTGCGGACCTGTCGCTGCAACTGCCCCTGCCGCGCCTGGCCGCGGCCTGCCAGCCCGGCAACGCGGCGGCGGCCATCGCCGCGCTGCACAGTCTTGCGCCGCGCCTGCGCCTGCCGGCGCAGGCCTATGCCGACGGCGTCGCCGCGGCGGCGGTGCGTGCGCGGCTGCAGCGCATCGCGCTGGGGCAGGGCGAACTGGTGATCGACGTGGCACACAACCCGCAGGCCGCCGCGGTGCTGGCCGAGTGGCTGGCGCGCCAGCCGCGCACGCGCACGCGCGCCGTGTTCGGCGCGCTCAGCGACAAGGACGTGGCCGGCATGCTGCAGCCGCTGCAGCCGCATATCGACGAATGGCATCTGGTCGACCTGGCCCGGGAGACCGAGCGCGGCCGCGACCTGCTCGCGCTGGACATGGATCTCGCCGCCGCCCTGGGCCCGGTGCGGCGCAGCTGCTGGGCCACTGTCGCGGCGGCGCTGGACAGGCTGGCGTCCGATCTGGCGGCCGGCGAACGCATCCTCGCCTTCGGCTCCTTCTACATCGCCGCGGCCGCGCTGCGCTGGGCGGAGCAGGCCGGCATCGTGACCGAGTGAAAAACGCGCTGACGGGCCTGTTGCTCCGGCGCGTATAATCCCACCGTTGATCTGGAGGCCGCCTGGCTATGGATTCCGCATTGAAGCAGCGTCTCATCGGTGCCGCCGTCTTGATCGCCCTGGCGGTGATCTTCGTGCCCATGTTCCTTTCCGGCACGCCGCCCAAGACCGACACGGTGACCGAGAATCTCAGCATTCCGCCGGCGCCCGAACGCGAATTCCAGACCCGCGTGGTGCCCGCCGCCGGCGGCAAGTCCACCATCCCCGAACACGTGCCCGCGGCCGGCAGCGACGACAAGGTCGCGACGGTGGAAGCCGGCCCGAACCCGCGCGTGGAAGTTCCCTATCCGCAGCAGGGCGCGCAGCCGCAGGCCACGCCCGCCGCGCCAGCCAAGCCGACCACGGTCGCCACGGCCAAGCCGGTCGAAGCGGCGCCTGCCAAGCCCGCGCCCGAGCGCGCCGCACCCGCAGCCAGCCCGACCGGCCGCTACGCCGTGCACCTGGGTGTGTTCGCCAATGCCGCCAATGCCGATGCGCTGATTGCCAGCGCACGCAAGCAGGGCCTCAGCGCCTATGCCGAAACCGCCGATGTCGACGGCAAGCCCGCCACCCGCGTGCGCCTGGGGCCGTACGAGGACCGCAGCACCGCCGAAGCGGCGCGCCTGAAACTGCAGAAGGCCGATGCCAAGCTCAAGGGCAGCGTGGTCGAGATCGCCCTGGCCCAGCCCCGGCAGGACGCGCCGGCCGCGGCGCTGCCGGCCAACCGCGCCGGCGGCTGGGCGGTGCAGCTGGGTGCCTTCAAGTCCCAGGACGAGGCCAACAAGCTGCTGGCCCGCGCCAAGGGCGCGGGTTTCCCCAGCTTCGTCGACAGCACCGGCCAGGGCGCGGACAAGCTCTGGCGCGTGCGCCTGGGGCCCGAGCCCGATCGCGCCGGCACGGAGAAACTGCGCGACCAGGTCAAACAGAAGCTCGCCATCACGGGCATGATCGTGACGGTTCCGTAGTGCCGCAGTACCGCGCCAGCGTGAAAGCTCCCGACAGCCGGGCCTGTGCGCCGGCGCGGCACCGGGCCAGCCTTGCAGCCGAGCCGCGCCTGCCGTGAACTGGGCCGATTATTTCATCCTCGGCGTGCTCGGCCTGTCCGTGCTGATCGGCCTGTGGCGCGGCCTGATCGCGGAGGTAATGGCCCTGGTGTGCTGGGCCGCCTCGTTCTGGGTGGCCTGGCTGTTCGGCGACAAGCTGGCGGCGCAGTTCACCCGCGTCGAAGTGCCTTCGGTACGCCTGCTGCTGGGCTACGGCCTGTGTTTTCTCGCCGTGCTGATCGCCGGCGCGCTGGTCTCCTTCCTGCTGCGCAAACTGGTCGCCGGCAGCGGTCTCAGCGGCACCGACCGGCTGCTGGGCATGTTCTTCGGACTGGGCCGCGGCCTGCTGCTGGTGCTGATCGCGGTGCTGCTGCTGGGCTTCACGCCGCTGCCGCGCGATCCCTGGTGGCAGCAGTCGCAGCTGTTGCCGGGGTTCCGCAGCGGCGCGGAATGGCTGTCGGCGCAATTGCCCGAATCGGTGGTCAGCCACCTCGACCTGCGCGGCCTGCTGCCCTTGCCGGCGCTGCCGTTGCAGGGCCAGCCCGCAGCCCCCACTTCGGCGCCGGCGGGCCAGCCCGCTGTGCCCGGGACGGCAGTTCCGCTGCCGGCGGCTCCGGCCGCGGCAACCGGCCCGGCCAGAACACCTTCCACTCCGGCGCCGGCGGCCCAGGCCGCGGCGGCCAAGAAATCTTCCTCTTAGCGGTAGCGTCGTCATGTGCGGAATCATTGGAATCGTGGGTAAATCCGAGGTCGCCTCGGCCCTGTACGACGGCCTCACGGTGCTGCAGCACCGCGGCCAGGACGCCGCCGGCATAGCCACCGTCGACGGTGCGCGCCTGCGCCTGCACAAGGCGCGCGGGCTGGTGCGCGACGTGTTCCAGCGCGACGACATGCTCAAGCTGCGCGGCCGCGTCGGCATAGGCCACTGCCGCTATCCGACGGCGGGTTCGGACGATGTCGGCGAGGCGCAGCCGTTCTACGTCAACTCGCCCTATGGCATCGCGCTGGCGCACAACGGCAACCTGGTCAATGCGGATGCGATCAGCGGCGAGCTGTTCGAGGGCGACCGCCGCCACATCAACACCAATTCGGATTCCGAGGTGCTGCTCAACGTGCTCGCGCACGAGCTGCAGATCCAGGAGCGCATGAACCTGACCCCGGACCACCTGTTCAAGGCCGTGGCCGGCGTGCACGAGCGCGCCCGCGGCGGCTATGCGGTAGTCGCGCTGGTGCTGGGCTACGGCATCCTCGCCTTCCGCGATCCGCACGGCATACGCCCGCTGGTGCTGGGCGAGCGCGACACGCCGGACGGCAAGGAATACGCGGTCGCTTCCGAATCGGTGGCGCTGGACATCCTCGGCTTCCGCCGTCTGCGCGACATTGAACCCGGCGAGGCCGTGCTGCTGGGCTTCGACGGCAGCCTGCATCACCGCCGCTGCGCCGAAGGCTATGCGCATACGCCGTGCATCTTCGAATACGTGTACCTGGCGCGGCCGGATTCCATGATCGAGGACGTGTCGGTGTACAAGGCGCGCCTGCGCATGGGCGAGCGGCTCGCGGACAAGATCCGCCGCCTGCGGCCGGACCATGGCATCGACGCGGTGATCCCGATTCCCGACACCGCGCGCACTGCGGCCAGTTCGCTGGCCAGCGAACTGGGTGTGCCCATGCGCGAAGGCTTCGTCAAGAACCGCTACATCGGCCGCACCTTCATCATGCCGGGGCAGAGCGAGCGGGTGAAATCCGTGCGCCGCAAGCTCAATGCAATCGACCTGGAATTCCGCCGCAAGACCGTGCTGCTGGTGGACGATTCCATCGTGCGCGGCACCACCTCCAAGCAGATCATCCAGATGGCGCGCGAGGCTGGCGCGACCAAGGTGTATTTCGCCTCGGCCGCGCCGCCGGTGCGCTATCCCAACGTCTACGGCATCGACATGCCGGCGGCGGCGGAGCTGGTCGCGCACAACCGCAGCGAGGAAGAAGTGGCCGAGCTGCTGGGGGCGGACTGGCTGGTCTATCAGGACCTGGACGATCTGGTCGCCTCGGTCAGCGAGGGCAACGAGGATCTGAAGACTTTCGACACCTCGTGCTTCTCCGGCGAATACGTCACCGGCGTGCAGGCCGACTATCTGCGCGAACTGGAATTCACCCGCTCGGACGAGGCCAAGACGCTCAAGCGCGCGTCCTGAGCGGGCCTGCGTCGGCGGCGCGGTCGCATCTGCCGGCGTCCGCGGACACCCGTTCGCCCGGCGCCGCAGGCGCGGCGACGATCAACCGCGCCGCGCCATGTCCCACCGCGGTTCCGTACCGCGAATCCGAATCCCGAATCCCGCCTAAAACCCCTCACGCTTGCGCGCGACCAGCCACATCGTCGCGCTCAGGCCGCGCAGCGGCCACAGGTTCTCCAGCACATTCAGCGGCTGCGCCAGTCGCAGCAGGCCGTCCAGGCGCCGCAACGCCGGCGGCAGGCCCGAGGGCATCAGCTGGTGATGGCCGGCGGCGGTCACTTCAAAACCATGCTGCAGCAGGCGCCGGCGGAACTCGCCGGCGCGGTAGCGGCGCCGGTGCGCCTGCGGCGGGAACAGCCGGCGCGAGACGAACTCGGTCCACGAGGCCGCATTCGGCAGATGCGTGATGAGCAGCGCGCCATCGGGCCTGAGCACGCGCCACAGCTCGGTCAGCGAGGCGCCGTCGTTGGGTACATGTTCCAAAGTTCCGCCGGCCAGCACGCAGTCGAAGGCCGCGTCGGCATAGTCCAGGCGCCAGGGGTGCTGCAGGCGGCGGTAGTCCAGGCCCAGGTGCCGGTGGAAATCGGCGTATTCCTGCGGCGCGCAGACATCGCAGCCGTGCAGGGCGAGCGTATCGCCGAACTCCGCCCGCGCCAGCCAGGACAGCGCCGCGTGGCGGCAGCCCCAGTCCAGTACCTGCTGGCCCGGCGCCAGCGCCGTGCGTATATGGCGGTAGGCGCGCACCAGTTCCTCGCGCGCCGGGCGGAAGGCGCGCTTGGCCTGCACATACGGATCGGCCGTGTCGCGGCGCAGGGCGAGAAATTCCTCCAGCGCCGCGAGCAGCTGGGCCGGCGCGAGGCCGGTGTTGCGCGAATGTCGGTCCAACAGTCCGTCCTCGGGTACGCCAAGCGGCGATTGCATCACAGCTTCACCGGACACTAGCACTCGCCATGGCCGCAGCGGGCATAATCGGGTTTGCGCCCCGCGCCTGAACGGGACCCGATGCTCGCTGTCGCCCATTCCAATCTGTTCGCCGCCGCCCGGGACTGTCTGGCCGAATGCCAGCCGCAGCGCAAGCTCGCGCTCACCCAGGCGACGGCGCAGGCGTATGCCGCCGGGCGCCTGACGCTGGACGATGGCGGCGCCGTGCAGCCCATAGGCGAACCCGGACGCCCGGCCCGGCCCGAACTGGTGCCGCCGCGCCAGCTCGCCCAGCGCGGCCTGGGCTCGCCCGCCGGCCGTGCTGCCCTGGTGCATGCGGTGGCTCATATCGAATTCAACGCGATCAACCTGGCCTGGGACGCGGTCTACCGTTTCCGCGGCATGCCGGCCGGTTTCTATGCCGACTGGATTGCCGTCGCCGCCGACGAGGCGCGCCACTTCGCCTTGCTGAGCCGGCGCCTGGACGATTTCGGCATGGCCTACGGCGATCTGCCCGCCCACGACGGCCTGTGGGACATGGCGCGCCGCACCGCGCACAGCTGCCTGGAGCGCATGGCCCTGGTGCCGCGCGTGCTGGAAGCGCGCGGGCTGGATGTGACGCCGGGCATGATCGAGCGCCTGGTCGCGGTGGACGATACCGCCACGGTCGCGATCCTCGAACAGATCCTGGCCGAGGAAGTGGCCCATGTCGCCGCCGGCACGCGCTGGTTCGCCTGGTGCTGCGAACGCGCCGGCGTGGACCCGGCCGACACCTTTACCGACCTGCTGCAGCGCTACGGCCGCGGCGTGCTCAAGGGCCCGTTCAACCGGCGCGACCGCCTTGCCGCCGGCTTCACCGCACACGAACTGGACCGGCTCGCCGGGCTGGTGGCCTGATGACCCGGCGTCTGGTCCTGCTGCTGGTCGCGGGCTGGCTGCTGCTGCTCGGCCTGTTCGCCGGCATCGCACCATTGGCGCCGCTGTGGCCGGCGCAGCGCGAAAAAATGGAAGGTTCCAGTTTTGCCGCCATGCGCGGCGGCCAGATCGACGGTGCGGAACTGGCCGTGACCGAGCCCGACCAGGATTACGGCGCGCTGCTGATCCGCCCGGTCGACCTGGACGCGGACCAGTGGCCGCTGCTGCGCTATTCCTTCGCCGACCTGCCGCCGACCCTGGAGCTGACCCTGGTCTACCGCCGCGCCGATTCGCCCAGCGACGTGCGCACCATCGCCCTGGCGCAGCCGCGCGGCGGCAGCGGCAGCATCGACCTGCGGCGCGAGAAGGAATGGCGCGGGCGCATCAACGAGCTGGGTTTCGCGATCTATCCGGTGGCGCAGTCGGTGCCGCCGCAGCAGGGCTTCCGGCCGTTCCGTTTCCTCGGTGCCGAGCTGGCGACGCCATCGTGGCAGGGCCGCCTGTCCGCGGTCGCGACGGAATGGTCGGCGCGGCGCGCCTGGTCGCTGATGTCGATCAGCGCGCTGGGGCCGGATGCCGGCCCGCCGCGCGAGGCCTCGCCGGTGCTGCTGCTGGCGCTGGGCCTGGGTTTCACCGTGCTGCTGCTGGCCTGGGGCCTGCCCGGGGCGCCGCAGCAGGCGCTGCGGGTCAGTGCCGTGGTGCTGATCGTCGCCTGGCTGCTGCTGGACCTGCGCTGGAGCCGCAGCCTGGCCGAGCGGCATGCGGCGACCCGGCAGATCTACGCCGGCCTGGATTGGCAGGAGCGCCAGGACCGCCTGCCCGATGCGGAACTGCTGGCGGCGGCGCGGACTGTGCGCGAAACCCTGCGCGCGGCGGACCTGGATCCGGACAAGGTGCGCATCCTGGTCGACGCGGGCAGCGATTTCCTGCGCGCACGGCTGGTCTACCACCTGGCGCCGGCGGCGACCGGGCCGACCAATCTCACCGGTTACGGCGTCTTCAATTACAAGGGGGCGCCCCGCATCGTGGTCGCCTATGAAACCGAGTCGCCGCAGTTCGACACGGCCCGGCAGCGGCTGGTCTTCGACGAAGAATCCTCCACGCCGGCCGAGGAATTGCTGGCGGCGCCGCCGCTGCGCATCTACCGCGTGATCGAGACGGCCGCGCCATGAGCAACCTCGTGCCGGGATGGTGTCTGTGCCTGCTGCTGGGAGGCATGCTCTGGCTAGCCCTGGCCGGACGCCCGCGCGCCCGGGCCGACTGGCTGGCCGCGGCCGGCCATGCGCCGTTGCTGGGACTTGCCGCCTGCGGCCTGCTGGCCGCGCTGCGGCCGGCAGTGCCGGGCGAGGCGCTGTTCCGCGCCAGCCTGCCGCTGCTCGCCGCGGCAGTGCTGCTGGCCGCCGGTGCGGCGCTCTGGCGCTGGCGTGCCGCCGGTCCTGCGGCGGCGGCCGCAACTGCGGCGCCGGCGCCGCTGCGCTGGTGGTGGTGGCTGCTGCTGATTCCCATTGCCGTGCGCTTCGTTTTCCTGCTGGACGAGGCGTTGCTGCGGCCGGTGTTCGCCTGGGATGCCTGGAATGCCTGGTCGCTCAAGGCCAAGACCTGGTACAGCCTGGGCCAGGCGCCGTTCATGGCGCCGGCCGACTGGTGGGCTTCGGACGATCCGCTGGCGCGCACGGCGCTGGCCTGGCGCTATCCGGAACTGCTCAGCCGCATAGAGCTCTGGCTGGCCGGTGCGGCCGGCGCCTGGAATGAAGGTGCGATCGGCCTGGCCTGGCCGTTGCTGTGGCTGAGCCTGATCGCCGGCTGCGCCGGGCAGTGGCTGGCGCTGGGCGTGTCGCGCCGGCAGGCGCTGATACTGGCCTATGCGCTGGCGTCGCTGCCGCTGCTGTCGGTGCACGGCGCGCTGGCCGGCTATGCCGACTTGTGGGTGGCCGCGGCGCTGAGCTTCGGCGTGCTCGCCTGGTTGCGCTGGCGCAGGGCGCGCGAGCGCAGCCAGCTGGCTGTGGCCCTGGTCTGCCTGGCCCTGCTGCCATTGTTCAAGTTTGAAGGTGCGGTCTGGGCCCTGCTGGTGCTGGGCGCGGGCGCGCTGGTCGAAGTGCCGGCGCGGCGCCGCGGGCTGGTCGTGGCAGCGGCCGTGGCGGCTGGCCTGGCCGGACTGCTGCTGGCCTGGTTGCTGCACCTGCCGTGGGTGACATTGATCCGCGATGTGCTCAGCGGCGCCACCGACAGCGTGAATATCTCGCGCTGGAGCGCAGCGCTGGCCTTCCTCAACGGCCTGTTCGGGCAGAACAACTGGCACCTGCTCTGGCCGCTGCTGCTGGCGGCGCTGTTCTGGCAGCGCGACAGCCTGCGGCGCCGGCCGGATACCGGCCTGCTGGCGCTGCTGCTGGCCGGCGGCCTGTGCGCCTTGTTCGTGCTGTTCGTGTTCACACCGGCGGCGAAATGGGCGGCCAGTGCCACCGCAGCCAACCGCCTGGTGCTGCATTGGGTTCCGCTGGCGGTCAGCCTGCTGGCGCTGCTGTGGCGCGAAGCAGCCGCCGATAAAGCGCTTCCACCTGCGCATTGACCGGCGCCGGCTGGTAGTGCTCGCGCCAGCGCGCCTGGCCCTTGCGGCCGAAGGCGGTGCGTAGCGGCGCGTCCTGGTCCAGGCGCTGCAGCGCGGCGGCCAGTGCGGCGGCATCGTTCGGCGGCACCAGCAGGCCGCTGTGCCCGGCGGCCACCACTTCGCCCACGCCCGAGCCCGGAATCGCGCTGGCCACGCAGGGCAGGCCGGCACGCATGGCTTCCAGCAGCACCATGCCGAACGCCTCGGCGCGGTCCAACGAGGGCAGGCAGAAGATTTCGGCCTGGGCATAGGCCTGTTCCAGCGTGACCTGATCGACCTGGCCCGTCATGCGCACGCGCGTTTCCAGGCCCAGTGCGCGGATGCGCTCGCGCAGGGCGGCCTCGCGCTCGCCGGCACCGATCAGCAGCAGGACGAAGCCGGGCAGGGCGGCGAGCGCATCCAGCAGTACTTCGAAGCCTTTGTAGTGACTGAGCCGGCCCACCGCGAGCAGGCGCCGTCCCGGCGCCGGCCACAGGTCGGGGCCGGGCGGCGGCGCATCGCCCGTTTCCAGCGCCAGCGGAATCACCTCGACCTTGGCCAGGAACGGCCGCAGCGCCGTGCTGGCGTCGCGGTAGGCGGCCGAGGTGGCGATCACCGCGTCGGCGCGCGCCAGCAGCGCGCGTTCCCAGGGGCGATAGAACGGATAGGCCAGGCGCAAGGTCGCGCTGGCGCTGTCCAGCGGAATATCCGCATGCCAGTGCACCACCCAGGGCAGGCGCCGCGCCGCCGGCACCAGCAAGGCGGCGAAGGCGGAGGTGTTGGGGACGTGGATATGCAGCAGGTCCGGCCGGTGCCGGCGTATGCAGCGCTGCAACTGCCACGGAAAGGCCGGGCTCAGCGGCGCATAGCTGAGCTGGCCCCAGCGGCCCGCCTCGTGGATCGCGATGGTGCCGTCGCTGCGGCTGCGGCTGCGCCAGCACCGCGCGGCCGCGTGCGCCAGCACCGCGACGGTCTGGCCGCCGGCGGCTTGCGCGCGTGCCAGGATCGCAGTGAAGGTCTCGATGCCGCCCGGCGCCGGCGGGTAGTACTTGCCGATATGCAGTACGCGCATGCGGCCGGCGCTCAGGCCGGGGCTTTGGCGGCTTTGGCGCGCTGCGCCTTGTGCAGCGAGGCCAGTTCCTCTTCGAGTATGGCCAGCTTCTGGTTGAGGCGGCGGATCTGGCGTTCCTGGCGCGAGCGCTCGATATCCAGCTGCAGCAGGCGCAGCAGGATCAGCGACACGCCGATGATCAGCGGCAGCACCGGCGGATAGGCGATGCCGGTGAGATGCGCCAGCCAGTCGATGGTGCGCGGCACGAAGCCCAGCACCAGGGTGGCCGCGGCCACGACCAGCCACCACAGCGCATACGGGCCGTGCAGGTGGTCGCGGCGGACCAGATAAAGAATGCTGCCGGCCAGAGCCAGGCCGATCAGGGCGGCCGTGATCTGTGCGCTCATGGCGTTTTGGCCTCCAGGCCTGGACTGCGGGTGCGGCGTTCCCTCACGCCGACCCGGGCGATGCTCAATACGGTGGTGGCGATCATGTAGCGCGCGACGGTAAACCAGGACGAGAAGATACGCGAACCGCCGTTGCGCCGGGCCGACATCACTGTGGCGGTCTCGGCGATGCGCAGGGACTTGCGCCGCAGCAGGATCAGCACGCCCACGTCCTGGTAGTCGATCAGGCTGGCTTCGCGCGACGCCAGCGCGCGGATCGCGCGGCGCCCGTAGACGCGCAGGCCGGAGGTGAAATCGGTCACCTTCAGGCCGGTTATCAGGCGGAAGTAGGCCCAGGCCAGCCGCTTGGCCGCGCTCAGGCGCTCGGGGCAGGTGCCAATGGTGACGTCGGCGCCGCTGTTGTCGTGGCTGCTCAGCAGCAGGGGCAATTGCTCCGGATGGTGCTGGCCGTCCGCGTCCAGGGTGATCACGCGCTCAAAGTGATTGCGCAAGGCGTAGCGCATGCCGGCCTGGGCGGCGCCCCAGGCGCCGAGCTGAAAGGGCAGGTTCAGGACCGTCGCACCGGCGGCCTCGGCGCGGGCGGCGGTGGCATCGGTGCTGGCGTCATTGATTACCAGAACTTCGCAGCCCAGCGCCGCCATCACCCCGCGCACGACCTCTGCGACCGTGCCTTGCTCGTTGCGCGCGGGCATGACGGCCAGGCAGGATCGTGAGCCAATTCGTTGATTTGACACGGGACTCCGGCGCGCGCGAAAAGGCGATTGTCCCAATCGGCGGCGATTGCCGTCAACGCAAAAAATTTTTTGGGGAAAGTGTCCGGTCAACTCGCGCGGCTGCGTTACTAGCCTCCGAGTACCCATTCCGGGTGCCGGAAACGGTCCGGCAGAGAATGGTGTAATCGCTCCCAGACCCGTCGCTAAGACGTTGACGGCGTTTGTTTGTGCTGATTACACTCCTTTGCTGTCGGGCCCCATGAACTTATGAGTGGGCAGGGATTCAGCTCTCGCCCGATCCAACTTGGGAGAATTCAAATGAAGGCCAATGTCACCATGAAGGCGCTGTCGGTTGCGGTGTTGGGTCTGGCGGGCTTTGCTTTTGCCGGTTCTTCGATGGCCGCCTGCCCGGCCGGTCCGACCACTGCCGAAGGCGGTGCCTGGTCGGCCAAGGCTGAGACCGACGGTACCTTCGCTGTTACCACCGGCGGCGCGCTCACCACCGAATGCCGCGGCAGCTCCACCATTCTCGCTACTGCCGGTTCGCTGGCTTCCGCCACCGTCCGTGACGACACCCCGACCAACGAAGCGCGCTACCGCGCCCAGTTCTACATCAATGCCGACGCGCTGACCGGCTTCACCGGTCTGCAGGGCGCCCAGGTGCTGCAGGTACAGAGCGCTGCGGCTGGCGCCAGCTCCTCGCGTCAGATGCTCCGTGCCACCATCCTGCCGGGCGGCGCCTCGGGCAAGCAGATCCGCTTCTTCCTGTCCAACAATGTCGCTCCGAGCTATCGTACCCTGGGCGCTCCGATCGACCTGGCTGCCGGCTGGAACCGTGTGCAGATCGACCTGGTCACCGGCGCTTCCGGCTCCGTCAAGATCTGGGTGAACAACGGCACCGAAGCTAGCCCGACCCAGACCATTCCGTCGACGGGTTCGGTCGACAACTCCAGCTGGGTTGGCGTCGATCGTACCTTCATGGGTCTGTCTGCCCCGACTTCCGAATACGTTACCGCGCAGGCTACCCGCGCAGTTGGCTTCGACGAATTCGATTCGCGCCGCCAGACCTTCATCAACTAATTGCCCCTGCTTCACGACACGGAGTTAAAAAATGACCAACCTGAACAAGTCTCTGCTCGCTCTCTGCATGGCTCTGGGCATGGCCGGTACGGCCGCCGCCCAAACCTGCGCCACCCCGGGTACGTTCAGCTTCGCCTCCGCGAACGCTCCGACGGTGTCCGGTGACACCTGCACGGGTACGAGCTTCTTTGGCGACATCTGCGACGATACCTTCCCGTCGCCGAGCAACGACGCCATCTACGCGTTCAACATCAACAACGCTGGTCCGGCTGGCTACACCGCCACCACCATCTCGCTGACCACCAGCTCCGCTTCGTTCAACCCGGTCATCGCGATCCTCGGCCCGGGCGCTCCCTGCGCCTCGTCGACCCCCTGCCTGCGCAGCGCCTCCTCGGGCGGCGTCGGCGCCGGTGAGTCGGTGAATGCCGCCGGCCTGGCCAATGGCTCGTACTTCCTGCTGGTCTCGGGCGATCCGGGCAGCACCACCTGCGGCGCGTTCACCCTGAGCGCCAATGGTTCGCTGCCGGTTCAGCTGAAGAACTTCGCGATCGATTGATTGTCTTTGCTACACCGTTGAACAAAAGCCCACGGCAACGTGGGCTTTTTTTTTTGGAGTCGACAAGATGGCAAGCTGGAAAGTGTGGGGAGTAGCATGTCTTAGCCTGGCGGGCGCCATGGCGGCAAATGCGGCAAAGTTGACGACTGAAGAAGTGAACCTGGGCGAAATCGGCACATCGCGCGACGTCCTGGTACCGGTCAAGCTCACCAACAGCAGTGACAAGGCGGTGAGCATCCGCGAAATCAAACCCATTTTCTCGCTGGATCGGGCGGTGAAATTCCCCGCTACCCTGGCTCCTGGCGAAACCGCAACCGTCGACCTGGATATGGACCTTTCCGACGGCAGCGGCGTGTTCCGCCGGCGCCTGGCCGTTTACCTCGATCTGGACAGCAAGCCCGACATGGAACTAGTGGTTAGCGGTTACGCTTGGTCGCCGCTGACCAATCTGCCGGGACCGCTGGAGCTTGGTCCCATCGATCTGCTCGAACCGCTGAAGACCGTGCGCTGGGAAATTCCCGACATGTCCGAGTCGCCGCTGAAAATCGTCGGCGTACCCATGAAGCCGGATTTCCTCGACACCCGCATCACGCCTGACGGCCGTGCGCTGGACATCACCCCGAACGCCTCGATTCCGCTCAGTGCCATTGCCGAACGCTTGGTCGTACGCCTTGGCAATGTCGACGGCAGCACCTCGGATGTATCGATACGCGTCAGCGGCACCGCTTTCGGCCGCGTGGCACCGAACAGCGACGTGGTTGTGCTGGGCCTGTTCGAATCGAACAAACCGCAGCGCTCGCGCGTAATCCTCACCGACCGCAAGAACCAGCGGGTCAAGATCGGCAAGGTCGAACATTCAGCCGGCATCGCCAAGACCAGCGTGAGCGAGTGCATGAAGAAGGACAAGGCCTGCAAGCAGTTGGACTTCGAGTTGGCCCTTTCCAGCAAGACCGGCAATGTGAATGAGGATATTACGGTGCATGTGGATGGGCTGGACAAGCCGGTCATCGTCCGCGTCACCGGTCTGCGCGCCGCACCCGGTACCAAGGTGATCGATTTCAACAAGGCGGTGAAGGAGGCCGAGGAAAAGCGTGAGGCCGGCGGCGGCACCAGCGCCGTTGCTGCGAACAAGCCGCTGTTTGCCCAACTGCGCCAGTCCGCGCAGCCGCCGTCGGTGCTGGAAGCCGAGCCGGGCACGGGGCCGCTGCTGAAGTGGCAGGTGGAGGAAGAACAGCAGTCCTATGGCTATGCGGTATTCCGTGCCGATGCCGAAACGGGGCCGTTCCTGCGCGTCAGCCACCCCATCATCAAGCGCATATCGGCCGAGTCTCAGGGCGCGAATTATGCGTGGCGCGACAAATCCGCGAAGGCCGGCCAGACCTACTGGTACTACGTCACTACTATCTATATGGATGGCCGGCGCGAACGCCTCTCGCCCATACTGAAGAAGACGGTCGCGGCACACTGAGCCGCGGCTGGCCGCCTTGGTGGCGGCTGACAATAGCGACGGGACCTGCGGGTCCCGTCGTCGTTTCAGGCCCGGGCATCGCCGGAAGGCTGCGGCAAGTCCGCAATTCCGCTAACGGCCGTTTTGGGGGATTGGCCGGCCAGGACCGTCGCAACGGATACTGGCTAGACGTTGCGTCCAGTTCCGGTTTGCGTCGCAGCGCATCGGGACGTAGACCGTCGAAGCGATGTCCGGCGGTAGGGTTCTCCAGGCCGCTTTCCGCCAGCGATGCCGCGTCGGTGGCAAGCTGCGACGACAGCCACGGAATACGCATTGCGGTCACGTTCACTACCCGTGCAACAGGCGGTGACGTCCAGTAGCATTCGACGCAGTTTGCATTGCTCGTTCCGGGGCGCCATGCGGCCAGTTGTAGACCTTCTACCTCCCAGACCTGAGAAACGACCATGAATCGGTTCAGCCAGTCCTTCCTGACCTGCGGCTTGTTCCTCGCCCTTGCCGGCGCCGCTTTCGCGCAGACCTGTGCTTCTCCTGGCATGATCAACTATTCCACCCCGAACGCCCCCACCGCTTTCGGTGATACCTGCACTGGTACCAGCTTTTTCGGCGACATCTGCGACGACACCTTCCCGTCGCCGAGCAACGACGCCATCTATTCCTTTCCTGTGAACAATGCCGGCGCGGACGGCTACACCGCCACCAATATCACCCTGATGACCAGCTCAGCCTCGTTCAACCCGATCATCGCGCTCCTCGGCCCGAACCTGCCCTGCGCCTCGTCCACGCCCTGCCTGCGCAGCGGTTCGTCGGGCGGCGTCGGCGCCGGCGAGGCAGTGAACGCCGCCGGTCTGGCCAACGGCTCCTACTTCCTGCTGATCTCCGGAGACCCGGGCAGCACCACCTGTGGCCAGTACACCGTGACGGTCAACGGCTCGCTGCCGGTACTGCTGAAGAACTTCGCTATCGACTGACCGATCAGCGCCAGCGCTGACCAAAAAAGCCGCGGGATTGGCGATCCCGCGGCTTTTTTCATTCCGTACTAACGATGATGCGGGCGCGTCAGTTGATCCGCTCGGCCTTGTCGATCGTAATTGCCACCTTCGGCACATCGCTGGGCAGCGGGCCCTGGGCCGAGGTTTCCACCACCTTGATCTTGTCGACCACGTCCATGCCGGCGACGACCTTGCCGAACACGGCATAGCCGTAGAAGGTGGCGCCGTTCTGGTCGGTGGCGGAGTCCAGGCGCTTGTTGTCGACCACGTTGATGAAGAACTGCGCCGTGGCCGAGTGCGGATCGCTGGTGCGCGCCATGGCGACGGTACCGCGCAGGTTGGACAGGCCGTTGCCGGCCTCGTTCTGGATCGCCGGGCGGGTGCGCTTCTGGGTCAGCTCCTTGGTGAAGCCGCCGCCCTGGACCATGAAGCCGTTGATGACGCGGTGGAACACCGTGCCGTTGTAGAAGCCGTCCTTCGTGTACTGCAGGAAGTTCTCCACCGACTTGGGCGCCTTGTCCGGATACAGCTCAAGGGTGATGTCGCCCATGGACGTGTGCAGCACAACCTGGGGATTGGGCGCCTTGGCGGCGTCGCCGGCCGGGGCCGGGCTCTCGGCGGGCTTGGCCGCGGCCGGCTTGGCTTCCGGCTTCGGCGCGGCGGGCTTGGCCGGGGCCTGGGCCAGGGCGGACAGCGGCAACAGCAGCGCGAAAGCGAGCAAGTAGGGCTTCAGCACGGGAATACTCCTGAGTTCTAGGGGGAGACAATGATACGCGGCGTGGACGCGGCGCGGCGGGCGCGGCCGGACGGGACTGCCGCCGGCGCGCTCAGACCTTTTCCGTGCCGCGGAGTTGCAGCTTCACGCCCAGGTCCTTGAGGTGTTCGCGCTCCTGCTCCAGGTCGGCTACGGTCAGCGGGTGCTGCTCCAGCCAGTCCCGGCCCAGGCGCAGTTCCAGGTTGCGCTCGTCGGCCTTGGCGCTCAGCGCCGGCAGGCGGTCGGCGCTGCGCGCGCGGTGCAGCAGCACGGCCAGGCGCAGCAGGGCAGTGATGCGCGCGGCGGTGCGGCGCGAGCGCTCGGGCAGGGCGGCCAGGGCCTCCTGATCGGGCTTGCGCCGGTGGCAGCGCAGTATCGTGGCGAGGAAATCCTGCTCCTGGCGCGTGAAGCCGGCCAGATCCGAATTGCGCACCAGATACGCGCCGTGCAGATGGTGCTGGCTGTGGGCGATGGCGATGCCGATTTCGTGGATGCGCGCGGCCCAGCGCAGCCAGTCCAGCGCATCGCCGTCGAGCTGCCAGGCTTCGGCGAGCTGGTCGAACAGCAACTGCGCGGTGGCCTCGACCCGCTTGGCCTGGGTGCGGTCCACGTCGTAGCGCCGCACCAGCGATTCGATGCTGGCGGTGCGCGGGTCGCGCTGTTCGGCGCGGCCGATCAGGTCGTACAGCAGGCCTTCGCGCATGGCCGTCTCGCACACCTGCATATGTTCCAGCGCCAGCGCCTCGAAGGCGGCCTCCAGGATGGCCACGCCGCCGGCGAGGACGGACTGGCGCTCCTCCGACAGCCCCAGCAGCCGGATGCGGTCCACGCTGCCCGCGCCGAGCAGGGCTTCGCGCAACCGCTCCAGGCTGGCACGGGTGATGCCGGACTCGCTCCAGCCGTTGGCCTGGACCACGTTGCCGATGGCGCGGATGGTGCCGGAGGAGCCAATCGTCTCGCCCCAGCCGCGGGCGCGGTAGTCGGCGGCGAACTGCTGCAGCTCCACGCCGATCTCGGTCTGCGCCTGGCGCCAGCGCTTGGCGGTGAGCTTGCCGTCGTCGAAGAAGCGCAGCGTGCTGGCGACGCAGCCCATCTGCAGGCTTTCGGTTTCCAGCGCCTCCATGCCCAGGCCGATGATGAACTCGGTACTGCCGCCGCCGATGTCGATGCACAGCCGGCGTTCGCGCGATTCGGGCAGGCTGTGCGCCACGCCGAGGTAGATCAGGCGCGCTTCCTCGCGTCCGGACACGATCTCGATGGGATGGCCCAGCGCGGTTTCCGCGGGCAGCAGGAAGGCGTGGGGATTGCTCATGCGCCGCACGGTATTGGTCGCCACCGCGCGCACCCGGCCCGGCGGCAGCGCGCGCAGGCGCTGGCCGAAGCGGGCCAGGCAGGCCAGGGCGCGGTCGCGCCGGGCGCTGTCCAGGCTGCCGTCGCGCTGCAGGCCGGCAGCCATGCGCACACTGTCGCGCAGGCGGTCGATCACGCGCAGCTCGCC
Organism: Tahibacter harae; assembly: GCF_024437735.1. Classification (GTDB taxonomy): domain Bacteria; phylum Pseudomonadota; class Gammaproteobacteria; order Xanthomonadales; family Rhodanobacteraceae; genus Tahibacter; species Tahibacter harae. Next base: position 77,643 of record NZ_JANFQO010000025.1, read on the forward strand.
GTGCTGATAGCGCGCGACGACCATGTGGTAGCTGTTGGACCCGAGGTCGACGGCGGCGAGCAGCTCGCCGTCCTGGATGGGCTTTAGGCCGTTGGGCACGCGAACCTCAGGAGCTGGTGGGCCGGCGAATTCTGCCACGGCCGGCGCCGGGCCGGGCGGGCACTGCGGCGTGCCGCCGCAGCGGCCGGCGTTACATGCACAGGCGGGCGATCAGCGCGAGCTGGGCCGAATGCGGCATGTCCTCGCCGGGCTCGGTGCGCTGGTAGCTGCCGTCGGCCTGCAGCATCCAGGCCTGGGTGTTATCGGCGAGGAAGTTGGCCAGGGCCTCGTCGTAGACACGGTGGGCCAGCTGCGGGTCGAGGATGGGGAAGCAGGTCTCGATGCGGCGCAGCAGGTTGCGCTCCATCCAGTCGGCGCTGGCGCAGTAGATTTCCGCCGCGCCGTCGTTGCCGAACCAGTACACCCGGCTGTGTTCCAGGAAGCGGCCGATCACCGAGCGTACGCGGATGTTTTCCGATACGCCGGGGATGCCCGGCTTCAGCGCGCAGGCGCCGCGCACGATCAGGTCGATCTGCACGCCGGCGATGGAGGCGGCGTAGAGCTGCTGGATCACGCTCGCCTCGTTCAGCGCATTCATCTTGGCGATGATGCGCGCCGGGCGGCCGGCCTGGGCGTGGGCGATCTCGCGCTCGATCTTTTCCAGCAGGCCCTTGTGCAGGGTGAACGGCGACTGCAGCAGGCGCTTGAGCCTGATCGCCGTGCCCAGTCCGGAGAGCTGCTGGAACATCTTGTGCACGTCCTCGCCGATGTCGTTGTCGGCCGTCATCAGGCCGAAGTCGGTGTAGACGCGCGAGGTGATCTGGTGATAGTTGCCGGTGGACAAGTGCACATAGCGGCGCAGCCGGCCCTGCTCGCGGCGCACGATCAGCAGCATCTTAGCGTGGGTCTTGTAGCCGACCACGCCGTAGACCACCTGTACGCCGGCTTCCTGCAGGCGGTTGGCCAAGCGGATGTTGGCTTCCTCGTCGAAGCGCGCGCGCAGTTCCACCACGACGGTGACGTCCTTGCCGTTGCGCGCCGCGTCGATGAGATGGTTGACCAGCGGCGAGTTGTCGCCGACGCGGTACAGGGTCTGCTTGATCGCCAGCACGTCCGGGTCCTGGCTGGCCTGGCGCACCAGTTCCATTACGGCGCCGAAGGACTCGAACGGGTGGTGCATCAGCACGTCCTGGTCGCGCACGACGTCCAGCACCGGTACGTTGGGCGCGGCGGCGAAGGCGGGCGCCACGCGCGGCACGAACTTGGGGAATTTCAGGTCGGGGCGTTCGACCTGGTCGTAGATGGCGTTGATGCGGTTGATGTTGACCGGGCCGGCGCAGCGGTAGACGTCCTGCTCGGTCAGCTCGAAATTGGCCATCAGCATTTCGGTGATGGGCTTGGGACAGGCCTCGGCGATCTCCAGCCGCACCGGATGCGCATAGCCGCGGCCGGCCAGCTCATCCGACAGCGCGGTGGCGAGGTTCTCCACTTCGTCCTCGTCCACCACCAGCTCGCTGTTGCGGGTGACGCGGAACTGATAGGAGCCTTCCACCCGCATGCCCGGGAACATCTCGTCGATGAACTGCTGCAGCAGGCCGGCGAGGAAGACGAAATCGTAGGGGCCATCGGAGACTTCCGCCGGCAGCCGGATGATGCGCGGCAGCGAGCGCGGCGCGCGCACCAGGGCCATGTGGCCTTCGCGGCCGAAGGCATCCTTGCCCTTGAGCACCACGGCGAGGTTGAGACTTTTGTTGAGGATGCGCGGGAAGGGATGCGCCGGATCCAGCCCCAGCGGCGACAGCACCGGCAGCACCTCGTTCTGGAAATAGCCCTGCAGCCAGCGTTTCTGCTTCACCGTCCACTTGTCGCGGGTGACGAAGCGTATGCCCTCGCTGCCCAGCTCCGGCAGCAGCACGTCGTTCCAGAAATCGTACTGGGCGCGCACCAGTTCCAGCGCGCGGGCGCGGATGCGGGTCAGCACCTCGGCCGGCGGCAGTCCGTCCGGTCCGGGCATGGGCGTGTTCAGCGCCAGCTGCTGCTTGAGGACGGCCACGCGCACTTCAAAGAACTCGTCCAGGTTGCTGTTGGAGATGCACAGGTAGCGCAGCCGCTCCATCAGTGGCACGCGCGGATCCTGCGCCTGGGCGAGGACGCGGAAATTGAACTCGATCTGGGCGAGCTCGCGGTTGATGTACAGGCTGGGATCGGTCAGATCGCGGGTCATGGCGCCGTTGAGCAGAGTCATTGCAGTTGCCCCAGTTCCGTGTTCACTTCCGCCGCCGGCAGGGCGATGAAGCCCTGCCGGGAGACCAGTTCCTGGCCTTTGGCGCTGAGCGCGAAGCGCAGGAAGGCGGCGGTCTTGGCATCCGGCCTGCCGTCGGCGGCGCGGTTGAAATACAGGTATAGCGAACGGCTCAGAGGATAGCGCCCGGAGATTACGCTTGGCGCATCCGGCGCCACCGCGGCTTCGCCCGGGCCGCGCCGCAGCGGCAGCACGCGCACCAGGCCGTTGAGATGGGCCAGGCCGGAATAACCGATCGCATTGGGCTGGCGTGCGACCGCGGCGACCACGGTGCCGGCGCCGGGAAACTGCACCACGTCGGCGCGGTAGGGGCCGTCGCACAGTGCGGCGCTGTGGAAGAATTCATAAGTTCCCGAAGCGGTATTGCGCCCCAGGCGCAGCAGCGGCTGGTCCGCGCCTGCGCCGGCGGCGGCCAGGTCGCCCCAGCGCTGCGCCGGCGCCGCCGCGGCGCAGGCCGGATCGGCCGCCCAGATCTGGGCCAGCTGGGCCAGGCTCAGCCCGGTCACGGGATTGTCCGGATGCACGAACACCGCGACTGCGTCGTAGGCAATGCGCACGCGCCCGGGCGCCTGGCCGCGGCGCCGGCGGTAGTCGGCTTCCTCGGCCGCGTTCATTGCGCGGCTCATCGGGCCCAGGTCGGCGGCGCCGCTGGCCAGGGCGGGTGCGGCGCCCGCCGAGCCCGGGGTTTGTATCTGCAACCGCAGCTGCGGCTGTTCCTGCGCATAGCGCCGGGCCCAGGCCTGCAGCAGTTCGCCCAGAGTGTCGGAGCCGACGCTGGTCAGGGTTTCCGCTGCGCCCGCACCACGCCAGGCCAGCAGCGCCGGCAGCAGGCAGCACAGCAGCAGCCGTCGCCGTGCGCGCATCAGCCGGTCTCTTCGGCGGCGGCGGCGAGTGCGCGTTCGGCGCCGAACACGCAGGAAAAGGTGCTGCCCACGCCGACTTCGCTTTCTATGCACAGCCGCGCCTGATGCAGTTGCAGCACGTGCTTGACGATGGACAGGCCCAGCCCGGTGCCGCCGGTGTCGCGCGAGCGGCTGCTGGAGACGCGATAGAAACGCTCGGTGATGCGCGGCAGATGGCTCGGCGCTATGCCCTGGCCGGTGTCGGTCACCGAGAACACCGGCTCGGCGCCGCGCAGTTCCCAGCGGATGGCGATGCTGCCGCCGGCCGGGGTATAGCGCACGGCGTTGCTGACCAGGTTGGAGAAGGCGCTGTGCAGTTCCTTGGTAGAACCCGTGAGGTCGGTGTCGGTGCGCAGATCCAGGCTGATCGCGTGCCGGCCGAGGCTCAGCGCTTCGGCTTCGCGGCGCAGGGTCTGCAGCACGCCGGTCATGCTGACACGTTCCTCGGGCAGGCTGTCCTGGGCTTCCAGGCGCGACAGGGTGAGCAGGTCCTCGACGATCTGGGTCATGCGCCGCGACTGCGAGCGCAGTTCGACCAGGATGGGTTCCAGCTCGGGCGACTGATCCGGCTCGATCAGGTCGAGATAGCCGTGCACCACGGTCAGCGGCGTGCGCAGTTCGTGCGAGACATTGGCGACGAAGTCGCGCCGCACTTGTTCCAGTTGCATCAATTTGGACATGTCGCGGGCGACCAGCAGGCGCTGGCCTTCGGCGTACGGAATGATGCGCAGGCCCAGGCGCAGGGCATCGTCGGTCGGCGCCGGCACGTCCATCAGCGGCTCGCTCCAGTCGCCGCCCTCCAGCCAGCGCGTGACCCGCGGCGAACGCACCAGGTTGGAGAAATGTCCGCCCATGTCGTGCGGATAGCTCAGCCCCAGCAGGCGCGTCGCGGCGGTGTTGAACCAGAGAATGGTGCCGGCCGCATCGAGCACGACGGTGGCATCGGGCAGGGCCGCCGCGGTGGTGCGGAAGGCGCGCAGCAGCCTGAGCAGGCGGCGCCGGCGCTGCAGTTCGCGCCGCTGGCGCAGCACCAGCCCGCGGTAGAGCGAGCCCCACAGGCCGGCGTCGTCATTGGGCAGGCGGCGCGAGTGGCCCTGCAGCCACAGGCCGAACTGGCGCAGGCGCCAGAGCAGGTAGACCAGTGCGCCGCCGGTGGCGGCGAGCAGCCACCACGCCAGTCCGCCCAGCAGCAGGCCCAGCACCAGGGCCAGGCCCAGCACGGCGGCGATGCGCCACAGGCTCACGTGCAGGGCGCGGTCCATGCGTCCATTCATGCGGCAGCCCCGGCGGCGCTGGTCGCGGCGCGGTTCAGGGCGTTACCGAAAAGCGATAGCCGGCCCCGCGCACGGTCTGCACCAGGTTTTCCAGCTTGTACGGTTCCAGCGTCTTGCGCAGGCGGCGGATATGCACGTCGACGGTGCGCTCCTCCACGTAGACGCTGCCGCCCCAGACCTGGTCCAGCAGCTGGCTGCGCGAATACACGCGCTCGGCGTGGGTCATGAAGAAATGCAGCAGGCGGTATTCGGTGGGGCCTATCTGCACGGTCTGGTCGCCGGCGTAGACGCGGTGGGCGGCGCCGTCGATGCGCAGGCCGCCCTGTTCGATCACGCCGTCGCCCTCGTCGCCGTGGGTGCGGCGCATCACCGCCTTGATGCGGGCGATCAGCTCGCGGGCGGAGAAGGGTTTGACCACGTAGTCGTCGACCCCGGCATCCAGGCCGTTGACCCGGTCGCCTTCCTCGCCGCGCGCGGTGAGCATGATGATGGGCACTTCCCGGGTCAGGTCTTCCTTGCGCAGGCGGCGGGCGTATTCCAGGCCGCTCATGCCGGGCAGCATCCAGTCCAGCAGAATCATGTCGGGCACGCGCTCGGCGATGGCCGACTGGGCGATGCGGGCGTCGGCGGCATGGACCGGATCCATGCCGGCCTTGCGCAGGGCGAAGGCGACCATGTCGCGGATCGCGGTTTCGTCTTCAACGATGAGGATGCGTTTTTGCACGGTTGCACGCGGGTTGCGCCGCGGCGCGACGCTTTCGTGACAGCGGCGTTATTGCAATGCAGGATTGTTACGCTGCAATGACACGGAACTACAAGAGTTTGAATCCTGGCAGGAAAAAGCCGGCGCCAGGCGGCCCTGGTCCTGCGGCTTGATGCCACGGCGGCGCAATTCGAGCACGTAAGGCGTCACTTCGGCGATGCGCGCCTCGATGCGCGCGCGCTGGTAGTAGTCCAGGTCGCGCCGGTCGGTCAGGGCGCGCAGCTGGTTCATGGCATCTTCCAGGCGGCCGCTGAGCAGGGCGACGTCGGCATAGGCCTCGGCCGCGCGCACCTTGTCGCCGCCCAGCTCGGAGGCGCGGGCGAAGACGCGGTAGACCTCGGGGTCGTCGATCTCCTCGGCCATCATCGGCCGCAGCAGGTCCTGGGCGCGGCGGCCGCTGCCGGCCTTGCCGTCCTCGATCAGGGTCTGCGCATAGGCCAGGGCGATGGCGCGGTTGCTCGGCGAATTGGCGATCAGGCGCTCGTAGCGGTTGAGCGAATCGGTGCGCCGGCCGGCCTGGGCCTCGGCCTGGGCCAGGGCGATCTGGTAGGGCAGTACACCGGGCGCTTCCTCGGCCAGCGGTGCGAGCAGCACACGGGCGGCTTCGCCCTGGCCGGTGCGCCACAAGGTCAGGGCATGGCCGTAGGTATTGGCCGCGGCGGCAACGCTGCCGGGTTCGACCCGGGCCTTGGCGTAGTAGCCGACCAGGTTGCTGGGCTGGTCGGCCGCCAGCACGCGGGCGCGTTCGCGCATCAGGGCGAAGTACAGGTTCTCGCCCTGCGCGCGCACCAGCGTGGTCTGCAGGCGCGGCAGCGGCGTGAGGTCGTCCGGCCGCTGCGGCTTCAGCCAGGAGCGGCTGGGCAGTTCCGGCAGGGCCTTGCCGCGTTCGCGCGCGGCCTTCTGTTCCAGCGCCAGCGCGTCGGCGCGAGCCTTGGCGTCGCTGATGCGGTCGGTGCTGACCGGGTGGGTGCGCAGCAGGTCGGGCGTGCCGCGGTCGCCGGCGCCGGGGCGCAGGGCGCGTTCCATGCGGGCAAAGAAGCTGGCCATGAACTGCGGGTCATAGTCGGCCCGGGCCAGGGTCTGGATGCCGACGCGGTCGGCTTCGATCTCGTCCTTGCGGGTGAAATTGATCTGGCGCTGCTGGATCAGCGAGGTGCCGGCGACCATGGCCGCCTCGGCGCCGTCGCCGGCCGCGCCCTGGGAGGCAAGGATGGCGCCAAGCATGGCCAGGGCGATGGGCAATGAGGCTTTCTGCGAGTCCTCGAACGCACGCAGCAGGTGATCCTGGCTGATGTGCGCGATTTCGTGGGCGAGCACCGCGGCGACTTCGCCCTCGTCCACCGCGGTGGTGATCAGGCCGGCGTTCATGCCGATGTAGCCGCCGGGCGCGGCGAAGGCGTTGATGGCCGCATCGCGCACGACGAAGAAGGTGTAGGACTGTTCCGGCTTGTCGCTGCGCGAGACCAGGCGGTAGCCCAGGGTGTTGATGTAGTCCACCAGCAGCGCGTCATCCAGGATCATGTTGTAGGAGCGCAGCTCGTGCAGCATGCTGGCGCCGTAGGAGCGCTGTTCCTGCGGCGAAAGGATGGCCGCGGCGGAACTGCCGATGTCGGGCAGGCGCACGCCGGATTCGCGCGCGCCGGCAACGCCGGTCGCACACAGGCTGAGCAGTACGAGAAACCAGTTACGCATGACCGGGAAGCGCCGCGGATCGGGAATGGCTGCGACACCTTAACCCAGCCAGGGTTCCCGCGGCCACGGCCGCGGCGGCGGCATTCATGCGGGGTTGCGCCCCGGGCGGGCGCGGCAGCGGGCCCTTGCCGAACGCGATTCCGGCCCCACAATGGCGGCCATTGTCCGGCTGCGCGCAATGTGCGGCGGACGCCCAGGAGAATGCGCGTGCCTGTGATCGAAATGTATACCACGGCCATCTGCCCGTACTGCGTGGCGGCCAAGAACGTACTCAAGTCCAAGGGCCTGGAGTACAGCGAGATCCGCATTGACACCGATCCGGCCAGGCTGGCCGAGATGCTCGAACGCAGCCACGGCCGCCGCACCGTGCCGCAGATCTTCATTAACGGCATCCATGTCGGCGGGCATGACGACCTGGTCGCCGCCGACCGCAGCGGCCGTCTGGCGGAGATCCTGGAGACCCAGGCATGAGCGAGGACCGCGTCAAGCAGTTCACCGATTTCCGCAAGCGCATGAATGAGCGCATCCTGGCCGAGGACAATCAGGTCGTCCGGCGCTTCTTCGCCCTGGATACGCAGACCTACAAGGCCGGCGCGCTGGATGTGAAGACCAAGGAGATGCTGGGCCTGGTCGCTTCGATGGTGCTGCGCTGCGACGACTGCATCGCCTACCACGTGGCCCAGTGCAAGGAAGTCGGCGTCAACCGCGACGAGTTCTTCGAGATCTTCAGCGTGGGCCTGGTGGTCGGCGGTTCCATCGTGATTCCGCATCTGCGCCGGGCGGTGGATTTCCTCGACCAGCTCGAAGCCGCCGGCACGGAAGCGCCGCCGCCGCACGAACACTGAAACCGGTCCGGCGCCTCAGCGCCGGTCCACCCGCAGCAGCTGTACCGGCGTGCGTTCCGGCGTGTAGCCGTCGAGGCGGTTGATGTCGACCGAGTCGAACTCGGCGACGAGCTTGCCGGCGGCGTCGCTGAGCCGGCAGCGCCGCGGCGGCGCGAGCTTGGATTCGGCCGGATCGACCTCGCAGGCCAGCACCGAGCCGTCGTCGGCGCCGAGGCGGTATTCGGCCGAAGCGCTGAAACCCGTGCCGTTGAGATGGATCTGGCGCGCGCTGCGCGGCTGGCCCGGGGTGGCGCCCAGCAATACCCAGTCGCCGTCCCAGGCCGTGCCGTCGGTGTGTTCGGTGAAGGGCAGGTGGGCCAGGTTGATGATCTGCTGGCGCAGCAGCGGCTGCGTCTCGGCCAGATCGTAGTGGGTGAGCCAGGCGGTGGCGCGGCCGTTGCCCTCGAAATCCATGTACAGGGTGGCATTGCCGATTTCGCCGGCGAGGTCGGCTCCGGATTCGGTATCCGTGCCGGCGGGATTATTGCCGGCGGCGATCAGCTCGATACGCGCGCTGCGCCCGCGCAGTTTGCCGGTACCGAAATACCAGCTGGGCCCGCCCTTGGGCGTGCGGCCGAGCACGGCCACCGCCAGGGTGTCGAACTGCAGCTCGATGCTGAAACCCGTGCCGGCCATGGGATTGCTGGCATCGGCCTCCGGCAGCGGCCACCACAGGCCGGATGCCGGCATGGGGCGCTGCGGCGCCGACGCCGGCTCGATCAGGGCGAAGCCACGCAGCTGCGGCGGCGCCGTGGCGCTGTTGGCCGCCAGCACGCTGACCCGCAGCGGCGCGGCCGGCCAGCTCTTGCCCAGGCGCTTGCCCAGATCCACTTCCAGGTCGAACGGCAGCGGCGCGCGCGCGCACAGTGGGCGCAGCGAACGCAGGGTGATGCGTAGCTCGCTGCCGTCCAGGGCGACCGCGTCCACGCTGGGCCGGCAGGGCGTAGGCCACATGCCCTGCAGCCGCAGGCGCGGACTGGCGCCGCCCTTGGTCGAAAGGGCCTCGATGCGCATTTCCGGGCTGCGGCTGTACGGCTCCAGGCGGGGTTCCGCTGCAGCGGCCGCGGCGCCGAGGGTGGCCAGGACCAGCGCCCCGATCAGTGCGGCAACGGACTTTGGTCGCATACGTCGGAGGTTGTTCGGCAGCGGGAGCATCCCGGATAATGCGTAGTTTTCTGGCCATCCGGCAAGCCGGGACCTGGAGTTATCCGCATGAGCAAGACTATTGCCGTCATCCGTGGCGACGGAATCGGCCCGGAGATCATGGACGCGACCCTGCGCGTCATCGACGAACTGAACACCGGTCTCTCCTATGACTTCGTCGACGCCGGCATGGCGGCGCAGGAACGCTGCGGCGAACTGCTGCCGCAGGCGACCATGGATTCCATCGCGCGCCACCATGTCGCGCTGAAGGGACCGCTGACCACGCCCATCGGCGGCGGCTTCTCCTCGCTCAACGTGGAACTGCGCAAGCGCTTCGACCTGTACGCCAACGTACGCCCTGCCATCACCATTCCCGGCACCAAGGCGCGCTACGAGGGCATAGACCTCATCACCGTGCGTGAGAACACCGAGGGCGCCTATGGTTCCGAGGGCCAGACCCTGTCCGAGGACGGCGACACTGCGCACTCGCAGATCAAGGTGACCCGGCGCGGCTCCGAGCGCATCGTGCGTTACGCCTTCGAACTGGCCCGCCGCCAGGGCCGCAAGAAGGTCACCGTGGTGCACAAGGCCAACATCATGAAGACCACCTCGGGCCTGTTCCTGAAGGTGGCGCGCGAAGTGGCCGCGGATTTCCCCGAGATCCAGTGCAACGAGATGATCGTCGACAACACCTGCATGCAGCTGGTGATGAACCCGCAGCAGTTCGACATCATCGTCACCACCAATCTGTTCGGCGACATCATCTCGGATCTGTGCGCCGGGCTGGTCGGCGGCCTGGGCCTGGCGCCCGGCGCCAACATCGGCACCCAGGCGGCGATCTTCGAGGCGGTGCACGGCTCCGCGCCGGACATCGCCGGCAAGGGCATAGCCAATCCCTGCGCGCTGCTGCTGGCCGCCTGCCAGATGCTTGGCCACCTGGGCATGGAGGACAAGGCCCAGCGTGTGCGCGCCGCGATCCGCGACGTGGTCGCGCGCAAGGACCGGGTCACGCCGGATCTCGGCGGCAGCGGCAACACCGCGAGCTTCGCCGATGCGCTGATCGACAGCCTGCGCGCGAACGCCTGAGGTAAAAGCCCGGCTTCGCGTGCCGGGCTGCAGATTTCCACAGTGTAAAAAGTGGCCGGCGCGACGGCCGCTGTAGTCCGGCGCCAGGCCGCGCCCGTCCACACCAGACGGGCGCGGCCTTTTTCATTGGCCCGGCGGCAGCGACAGCAGGGTCAGCGGCGAATCCTGGCGGCGGAAACCGGCGATGCCGGGGATCTCGATGTTCAGCGAGACCCGGTTGACCCCGTCGGCCGGTTCCGTGCGCGTGGGCTGGCGCAGCTTGAGCTGGATAGTGCCGACCTGGCGCACCTGGGCAGCGCCGGCCGGTGCCGGGCAACTGCGGCAATAACCCGAGGTCACGTCGTACAGTGGCAGCGCCGGCGTATCGGCCAGGTTCACCCGGGTCAGCTCGCTGACCGCCCAGCGCGAGCGGCCCTGCAGGTCCGGGTAGTAGACGATGGCGACCAGCTGCGGTTGACCGTCCGCCGCGCGCACGCTGAGCAGTTCCATGCCCCAGCCCTGGTCGTTGCCCAGGCCGCTGTACCAGTGGCCGGAGAAATCCGGCGTGGTGCGGCTGGCCGGCATCACCGCCGGCTCCAGGCACCAGTTGCCTTCCTCGCCGCGGATCACCCAGCGCAGCACCGCCAGCGCGCCGGCGCCGCTGCGGTCGGCGCTGCGGCAGTACGGCGACTGCGCCGCCTGGTTGAAGTCAATGGCGATTTCGCCGCTGGAGCTGGTGTCCAGGTCGCCGCGGCCGGCGGCGGCGTTGTAGCGCACGCGCATCAGCGAGATGCCGTCGCCCTGCCTGGCGCCGATGAAGCGGCCGTCCACCAGGCGGCCCAGGCCGAAGTAGTACTCCGGCCTGCCGTCGTCTTCAAAGGTATAGAAAATGATGAAGTACAGGTCGCCGGCGACGGCATCGCGCTGGTACAGCTGGAAGTCGACACCATGGCCGCTGCGCGTGCGGTCGAACCAGTTGCCGGTGACGGGGATCGGGAACACCGGGGGTGCCGCCGCGGCATTGGACCAGCCCAGCGCATCGAGCATGGGCAGGGCCAGGCCCAGCGTGCGAGTGGATTCGCCGGTGTCGTAGCCGTTCATCAGGTCGCCGGACTGCACTGTATGCGACAGCGTGGTGCCCGGAATGGTCTTGCACGGCGCGTCGGCCGCGTCGCGGTCGCAGGGGGCGAGCATGAGCGGGAAATTGTCCGGCGCCGGCCGCTCGCGGTTGGCATTCACCAGCGCTGCGACGGCCTCGGCGCCGGACCAGCGCAGGCCGTCCTGCGATACCAGTGCGGCGGCGCGCCGGGCGTCGCTGACCTGGGGCGCCAGGAAGGGCTGATATTCCCGCGTCAGCGTATCGACGGCGACGAGGTTGCTGCTGAAGATGTCGTCCAGGCCGTCCGCCTCGTCGCCGGCCGGGAAGCGGGCGCCCAGCGGACCGTCTTCCGCGTCCACGTTGACCAGGCCGATGAAGCCCAGGCCGTGGGTCAGCTCGTGCATGGCGGTGGCGATGAAGTCGATCGAGTTGCGCGGTTTGGCCGCGCCGGTGTAGCCGTAATAGAACGGCGAGCGCACCACGTTGTTGGGCGGGTCTATGTCGGAATTGAAGGTGGCTTCGATATCCGCATTGCCGCAGCCGCCGCCGGTCACGCCGCACTGGCTGGTGCCGCCCAGGCGTACCGCCTCGGTGATGGTGTACCAGGTGTACGGGCGCGGCAGCCAGGCGCTGCGGTCGGCAATGTCGTTGGCGACGATGAGCGTGGGGCCGGCCTGGGCGATGGTGGCGCCGTCGCGGTCGCCGCCCAGGGCGTCCCAGCAGGCGCGCACGGTCACCGGCACCGGCGAGCGCAGTTCCTGCCACAGCAGTTCGCCCGCGCGCACCAGCGCATTGCGGCGCTGTTGGCCGCGGGTGGTGCCGCTGTTGCCGTCGATGGGCGTGACCGGCGTGGGGTCGTTCCAGCCGGCGATATCGCAGTCGGCGCCGGCCTGATCGAATACGAAGCGGATCGGGCTGACCGCCACCGTCGGGGTCAGGCTTGCGCTGAGGCGCAGGTTCTGCGGCTGGTTGCTGTAGTTCAGCACCGCGATGTACCAGCGCCCCGCGCGCAGCGGGAAGGTGCCGGAGTTCTGCACGCTGAGGCTTTCATTGCCGCCGGCGCTGGCGCTGCGGTAGTGCGAGTACTGGCGGAACAGGCCGGGGTCCGGCGCTGCGTCGCCGTTGGCGGTGCGGTCGGCGAACGGCGTGCCGTAGCGCAGCAGCAGGTCGGTGTCGCCGCCGCTGCTGTTGCCCAGTTCCAGCTTGAGCTGGGCGCTGGCCGCATCGACGTCGATGTAGTAACTGGTCGAATAACTCTGCGCCGGCATGCTGAAGCTGGCCGGCTGGCCGTTCTGCAGCGCGACCGTGGGCGCGGCCTGGACTGCAGCGGCGAACAGGCCCGGCGCCAGGGCGGCGATCCAGCGCGGCCTCACCGCTGCTGCTCCCGCGCCTGCTTGAGCTGCAGGCGCACCTTCTCGTAGCGCGGATTGGGCACCTCGTCGCAGACGATGCGGGTACTGCCGTCCGGCAGCCGCACCACACGGGTCTCGCTCAGCTGCGGCGCCGGCAGCAGGCGCGGCGAGAACGGCGTCTGCGTCGGGTCCGACTTGGCGCTTGGCGCCGGCGTCAGGGCGAGGGCGCCGAAACTGGGTTCGCCGGCCTGGGCCGGGGCGGTCGTCAGCGCGCCGCAGACGGCGAGCAGGGCGAAGGTGGGGTATTTCATGGCCTGCGCTTTCCGGATCGGGAACGGGATGCCCGCAGCGGCGGGATGTGCGCGCCGTGGTCGAGCACGTCGATGGTACTGCGGCCGGGCCGGTAAGCCCCGGCCAGGGCCGCATGCACGTAATCGGCGGCGCGGCGGCAGGCGGCGGCCAGATCCAGGCCCAGGGCCAGGTTGGCGGTGATGGCGGCGGCCAGGGTGCAGCCGGTGCCGTGGCCGTTGCGCGCCAGGCGCGGGTGTTCAAAGGTGTGCAGCTCGCCGTCCACGTACAGCCGGTCGATCACGCGCGGGCCGCGCTGGTGGCCGCCCTTGATCAGCACCGCTCCCGCGCCGCCGTCAAGCAGGTTGGCGGCGATCCGGTCCAGGTCGCCGCGGCGGCCCAGCGGCAGACCGCTCAGCGCCGCCGCCTCGGGCAGGTTGGGCGTGACCAGGGTCGCCCGGGGGAGCAGGTGGTTGCGCAGGGCGGACACCGCCGATGCCTGCAGCAGGCTGGCGCCGCTGGTCGAGATCATGACCGGGTCCAGCACGTAGTCCGCCGCTGTGCCGGCCATGCCGGCGGCCACCGCGCGGATAGTACGGGCGTCGGCCAGCATGCCGGTCTTCCAGGCGCGGATGGGGAAATCGTCGCGCAGGGCCTGCAGCTGGCTGTGGATATGCCGGCTGGGCAGGCCGTGCACGGCGGTCACGGCCCGGGTGTTCTGCGAGGTGACGGCGGTGATTGCGCTGGTGCCGTGGACGCCGTGGGCGTGGAAAGTCTTGAGGTCGGCCTGGATGCCGGCGCCGCCGCCGGAGTCGGAGCCGGCGACGGTGAGCACACAGGGGCGTGCAGAGACGGGCATGTTGTTGTAATCCTGCAACAGGTTGGTGGCGCGGACCCTGGCCGTTGGCCTAAATCGGCACCAGTACTGGTCAAAATCGGCTGTTGCGTACTTGACGCGGTGTTGCGTTCTTGCCAAAATCCACCGCGACAATCACCACAAGCCATGGAACCACACGGCAGGGTCATGTACCGGGCGAGCGCAACAGCAGCGTCGAGGAAGCCGATGGGAGCGATCAGTTTTGGCCTGACGCTCCCTTTCTATTTTCTCGCATGCGCAGCCCAGGCCCAGCTCCACGGCGAATCGGTGATGCAGCGCTGGCAGGAGTACGCCCGCCAGAGCATACAGCCGGATTTCTCCTGGGCTGAACCCGAAACCCCCGCCGTCGCGCCGCAATTGCTGGAGCTGGCCACCGCCAGCCGCAACAGCGCGACCCGCTATGTCCCCCTCGGCAACAAGTCGCTGATCGGCGTCTCGGTCAAGCGCGGGCTGGTCGAAGACCTGCCCGGCCGCCGCCTGGGCGACGACAGCCTGGCGCCCCGCCTGCTGGCGGAGGCCCGCCCGGGTCTGCACCGCTACATCGTCGCGCCCTCGTACGTGCGCAGCATGGGCAATACGGGTCATTGGTCGGTCTCGGCGTTGTTCGCCTACCAGCGCTTCACCAATGCCTCGTTTGGCAGCGAAGACGTGCTGCCTGAATCGCTGCGCTGGGTGGAAGGCGCCGACCCGGTCGCCTACGGCCGTGGTGTGCGCGTGGAACTTAGCGAGGTGCTCGCGCCGCGCCTGCGCCTGACGGCGAGCTACCAGTCCCGCGTCAACATGGACGCGTTCAACTCCTATCGCGGCGTGTACGCGGATCCGGGCGATTTCGACATTCCGGCCAGCTTCGGCGCCAACCTGGACCTGGGCGTCACGTCCTGGCTCAGCTTCGGCCTGGGTCTGGAGCGCGTGATGTACAGCGACATCCGTGCCTTCACCAGTCCGACCTTGCCGCGCCGCTTCCTGGCGGCCATAGGCAGCGGTGGCAGCCCCATCTTCGAGTGGGCCGATCTGGACGTCTACAGCCTGACTTCGGTGCTGCACGGCGGCCGCTACGGCGATCTGGCCCTGCGCTACAGCACGCGCACCCAGCCGGCGCCGACGGCGCAACTGCTGGACCGGTTGCTCGGCGACGTCTCCAACTACAGCCTGGATCTCAGCTACTCGCGCGCCATGGGCCGCGGTGGCGAGTTCCGCTTCATCACCAGCTACGCGCCGTCGGAATACCTGCTCGGTGCTCCGGCCAGCTATGCCGCCCGCAACAGCCTCGCCGGCAACCAGCTGGAGTTCGAGGCGGTCTGGGCGACGCGCTTCTAGGTTTCAGAACAAGGGCTTTTGTCATACGGGGGCCTTGCCCCCGTTTTTTTTGGTTCTTCGCCCAACTGAGTGGGTGGCACACGGCCGACCCGGCAGACTTGCTGGTGTCTAGGCAACAAATCGAGGCCGGCCGTGGCCAGTGGCGATTGTATGACTCAGCTGGGAG
>NZ_JANFQO010000026.1 GCF_024437735.1 Tahibacter harae
GGCGGGCGGCGGCGTGGGCATGGCCGGGCGCGCAGCCGCGGCCGGCGGAACGGAAGGAGCGGACGGCGCCGCCGGGCGCTGCGGCGGCGGTGCGGCCGGCGGGCGCTGGGCGGCGGCAGGGGCAGCCGGCGCGGCCGGCGGAGTTTCGGGAAGCGTCGAAGGCCAGGACGGGATCCACGTCGATCGCTGGGTCGACATATCGCCTCCAAACAGGGCTGCAGAAACCGGCTCCGCACCTGCGGCGTGCTGAACCGACCATAGAACCGATCGCGGTCAGCCCCCGCCAGACCTTGCTCGTCCAACCGCCCCGCGAGCTTAGCACTGCTGCCCGGGGCACGGCAGGCGAACGATACCTGTTCGAATTGACGGGCAACTGCGCGCTGGCGCACGAACCGGACCGGCGGCAGGGCTGGGTTCGGGATTGGTTATCCGGATTGGCAAGAGCGGCAGCGGGACCGCGGAGCGAAACCCGCTTTCACGAATCCCGAACACCGATCCCGTCACGGCCTGGTCATTCAGGATTCGGCAAGAGCCGGGATCCGGGATCGGCAAGAGCGGCGCCGGGATCGCGCAGCAAATCCGCTTTCACGAATCCCGGATCACCAATCCCGGCCTTATTTCAACACCTCGTCCAGAAACCCCAGCGCCGTCTCCGAGCCCGACTGTCCCAGCCAGAACAGCGCCTTCTGCTTGACCTCGCGCGGGTAGTCGCCGCGCACCACGCGGATCAGGGCGGCGTCGCCGGCGCCGTCCTCCAGCTGGGACAGGGCGAACACGGCTTGTTCGCGCGCTTCCGCGTCGGGGTCGCGCCGCAGCGCGGCCAGGATGTCGTCGCCGGCGCGGGGATCTTCCATCTGGGCCAGCCAGAACAAGGCCTTGCCGCGCACCGCGGCGGAGCGGTCGGAACCGGCCACGGCTAGCACGCGCGGATAGGTGTCGTGCTCGGGCGACTGCGACAGCACGAAGACGGCATGGCTGCGGATTTCCGCGTCGGCATCGCCGCGGGCGTAGGCATCGACCGCGTTCACGCCTTCGGCGCCGCGCGCCTGGCCCATCCAGAACAGCGCCTTCTCGCGCTGCTCGCGCGGCCGCGCCGGTTCGGCCAGTCCCTGCAGGGCACTCAGGGCTGCGGGCGTGGCATGGTAGGCCAGCGCTGCCACGGCTTCGTCGTCACTGTCCTTGCCCTTGCGGTCGCTGCGCCGGGCCTGGCCGTCCAGCCAGGCCACGCTGGCGGCGGGATCGACCGCGTCCAGCGTGCGCAGGGCTTCGCGGCTGCGCACCGGGCAACTGGCCGCATAGGCGCGGATCCTGTCCACGCTGCCGCCTTTCACATGCGCATACAACGCCAGCAGGCCTGCGCCGCCCGCCGCGGCCGTATCGCCGCTGCTGATGTTCCAGCCGCGCTCGTCCAGGTCGCAGCCCTTGTTGATGACCTGGCCGCGGCGGATCTCATGGCAGCAGGGCTCGCCGGCGCCGGCGATCATGGGCACCTGCCAGGTCACCCAGCCGTCGGCGCCGGCCAGACGCTGCTCCAGGCCGGCCGCGGACAGGGAAAGCGGGGCCGCCAGGCCCAGGATCAGACTGAAAAACAGACGCATGGGATTCTCCTAGGCAAAAGCCGGGCGCGACGCGGCGACCGGGTCGCGCGGCGGCAGGAAAGGTTTCGGGATCGCGCCGGCGCGTTCGCCCGGCCGGCGCACAGCGGAGCCGGGAAAACCGGCGCCGCGGCGGATTTACTTCAGTTCGTGCTCGATGATTTCGAGCGCCGCCTCGTCGTCCATGGCGGTGAGCATGCGCAGGATCTGCTGCTTTTCTTCCTTGGTCTTGGCGACACGGTAGAGGCCGGCCAGGGCCTTGGCGTCGTCGCTGATGAGGATGCCCTGCAGGATCGCCTCGCGCTGCGCAGTGGAGCTGGCGCGGGGATAGAGCCCGACCAGTGCCGCGCTGGCCCTGCTGCCGCCGCTGACGCCGATGGCCCGGTAGGCGTCCAGGCGCAGCGCCTCGTCCGCATCGGTGCCGGCGATCTGCACCAGCGCATCCACATCGCCGGCCACGCCCAGCGCCTGCACGATCTGCCGGCGCAGGCCGATTTCCTTGGTGCTGGGCAGCAGCTGCTTGAGTTCCTCGATGCCGTCCATCGCCCCCAGCAGACTGATCGCATCGTTGCGCAGCTTGGGATCGGCTTCGTCCCGCGCCGCGGCCAGCACCAGGTCCTTGCGGTCGGCCCGCATCCAGGCGTGCAGGACTTCGCGCTTTTCTTCGGTGTTCGCCGTTTTGTACAGGGCGGAAAGCTGATCCAGCGCCTTGGGCTCGCCGCTGATGCCGAGCATGCGTATCGCCTCGGAACGCAGCTCCGGCCCGCCGCTGCGCGCGATGCCGCCGAGTTCGGCCAGGGCCTCGTCCGAGTCGATCTGGCTGAGCACGAACAGGGCGCGGCGCTTGACCTTGTCCGGCTGCTTGCCGGCCAGCACTTTCTTCAGCAGCGGTACGGCGCGCTCCGGCGGCGCGTGCATCAGGCCCTCGACGGCGATCTCGGCCAGTTCGGTATCGCCGCCGGCTGCCGCGGCGTTCGCGTCCACCGGCTCGGCCTGACGCAGCAGGGTCTCGGCCTCGCCTATCCAGCGGCTCTGCGGGTATTTCTCGCGCAGGCGCTCCACCGTGCGGCGTGCCTCGGGCACGCGCTTGGCGCGGGTCAGCGCATAGGCCTGCCAGTAGACCGCCGCATCGGCATTGCCCTGATTCTGCGCACTCATGCGTTCTTCCAGGCGGCGGAAGCGTTCCAGCGCCGCCGGCCAGTCGGACTTGGCCAGGGCTTCCTGGCCCTGGCGGTAGAGCTGGTTCAGTTCGCGGTCGGCGCCGGCGATGTCCTGTTCCGCCGGCGCGGCCGGCAGCACCGGCGCCAGGCTGGCCAGCAGCGCACCGAACACAATGGAATAAATTGACTTTTTCATCTGTTGCTCCGGATCAGGTCGAGGTCTGGCGTTGCGGTTCCATGCGCGCCTGGGTCGCGCGCAGCTGGAACAGCAGATCGGTCTTGTCGACGTAGTCACGCAGACCGTCGGAATCTTGGATGGGCCCAGCGCCCGGCGGGTTAGCCAGCTCGATCAACAAAGGTTCGAGCTGCTGCAGGAAGTTCGCCAGGCGCGCATTGCCCGCGCGCGCCGCGGCCTGGGCGTAGAGGCGGTTGGAATCGATCAGGCCCGCAGCCAGCTCGCGGTTGCCGGCGAGCAGTTCCGCGCTGTCGCTGTTGACCGCGGTCAGCACCACGCCTTCGGTCTCGCGCAGGTGCGCGGCGACGTAGGCGTCGAGCACGCGGCTGGACAGCGTATCGCCGGCGTTCATGCCCGCTGGGTTGGTCATGCCCGTGCCCGCGACCGGCGCCGTGGGCCCGTCTGCCGGCTGGCGGCCGAGCAGGAAACCCAGCCCCAGCGCGCCGACCAGGGCCAGAGCGCCGGCGGCCAGGCGCAGCGGCCGGCGAGCGCCCATGCCGTGGCGCTCGCGCCCCGCGGCGGCCTCGCGCGCGTGCGGCACCGCCTGGCGCGGGGCGGCGGCCTCGACCTCGGCGTCGAAACGCTGCCACAGGCGCTGCTCGAAGCCCGCGTCGGGCTGCGGCAGCGGCTGGGCGTCGGCGGCCTGCAGGGTCGCGGCCAGGGCGGCGTAGCGCGCGCGCAGGGCCGGCGACTGTTCCAGCGCCCGGGCGATCGCGGCCAGTTCCGCGGCATCCAGGCCGTCGCGGTAGTGGTACAGGATCAGGTCGGAATCACGAATCGTGTCCATCGCTTACCTCAGCGGTTCCAGCGCGCCGCGCAACTTGCGCACCGCGCGGAATATGGCCTGCTTGCAGGCCGAAACATTGATCGCCAGCACGCCGCAGATCTCCTCCAGCGACTGGCCTTCGTGGTGGCGCAGCACGAAGGCGCTGCGCTCCAGGTGCGTCATGCGTTCCAGCTGCAGCTGGACCTGGCGGCCGATCTGGCTGCCGCCGGCCAGTTGCTCCGGCCCGGGCAGCTCGTCGGCCTGGCCGGCGAGGAAGTCTTCCTCGTCCTCGCCGGCATTGCCGGCCGGCGCTGTCCATTGCTCGCGGCCGCCGCGCTTGCGCAGCTGCTCCAGCGCGGCGTTCACCGTGATGCGGTGCAGCCAGGTCTTGAAGTTTGCCCGGCCGTCGAAATCGCCCAGGTGGCGCCAGGCGTTGAACAGGGCCTCCTGCACCGCGTCCTCGGCCAGGGCGGCATCGCGCGTGATGCGTGCGGCCACGGCGTACAGCGGGCGTGTCTCGCCCTCGACCAGGCGCCGGAACGCATCGCGATCTCCATTGCGGGCCCGGGCGACCCGTTCGTCTTGGACTGTCATGGCTGCCTGGATGCGGCCAGGGCGGATCCGGTTAGCAAGCCGGCCGCAGATTCCCGTCCGGCGGTCCGCCCGCCCCCGGCCCGGACTGCCGCGGACCGGCGCCCCGCCGCGGCCCGGCCCCGCCCAGGGACCGATATTCCCGGCAAGGCCGCGCGCCGATTGCTACAATCCCGCGGCTTTGTCATTCCCCCAGTCCCTTCCATCCTGTAGGAGCCTCCCCCATGGCGGTGAAAGTTGCCATCAACGGCTACGGCCGTATCGGCCGCAATGTCCTGCGCGCCCTGTATGAAGCCGGCCGCAACCACGAAATCCAGATCGTCGCCATCAACGACCTGGGCGATGCCGAGACCAATGCGCACCTGACCCGCTACGACACCGCCCACGGCAAGTTCCCCTTCGACGTGGCCGTCGACGGCGGCGAACTGGTCGTCAAGGGCGACCGCATCAAGGTCTTCGCCGAGCGCGATCCGGCCAAGCTGCCCTGGGGCGATCTCGGCGTCGACGTGGTGCTGGAATGCACCGGCCTGTTCACCAGCAAGGCCAAGGCCGGCGCCCACATCGCCGGCGGCGCCAAGAAAGTCATCATATCCGCCCCGGGCGGCAGCGACGTGGACGGCACCTTCGTCTACGGCGTGAACCATGACCAGCTCAAGGCCGCGCACCAGGTCATCTCCAACGCTTCCTGCACCACCAACTGTCTCGCCCCGCTGGCCAAGGTGCTGCACGAGAAAATCGGCATCGAGCACGGCCTGATGACGACGATCCACGCCTATACCAACGACCAGGTGCTGACCGACGTCTACCACTCCGACCTGCGCCGCGCCCGCTCGGCCACGCAGTCGCAGATCCCGACCAAGACCGGCGCCGCCGCCGCGGTCGGCCTGGTGCTGCCGGAACTCAACGGCAAGCTGGACGGCTTCGCCATGCGCGTGCCGACCATCAACGTCTCGGTGGTGGACCTGTCCTTCGTCGCCAAGCGTGCGACCAGCAACGCCGAGATCGACCAGATCGTCAAGGAAGCCTCCGAAGGCGCGCTCAAGGGCATCCTCGGCTTCAACAAGGCGCCGCTGGTGTCGGTGGATTTCAACCACGACGCGCGCTCTTCGGTCTATGACGCCACCCTGACCAAGGTCATGGGCGGCACGCTGGTGAAAGTCTGCTCCTGGTACGACAACGAGTGGGGCTTCTCCAACCGCATGCTGGACATGACCCTGGCGCTGATGGCCGCCAAGTAAGTCCGGCGGCGTCATCGCCACACCCGAACGCCCGGCCATTGCCGGGCGTTCTGCTTTCTGCGCCGCGCACGGCGGCCGCACCGCCGCAGGACAGTGCAACGCTGCCTGCCATCACGCCCCGCGACCGCGCGCCGCCGTGCGCTGATCCGGCTGTCCGCGCAAATCCGATTGAACCAAGGCAGACAGGCCGCAGCGTCTGCGCCGCACAGCACGCCGGCGTACGGCTGCCGCCGGTGCCGCAAACACATTTTGAACCTCGTCCCCGGCGGCACGCCCTAGCATCGGCCGCCCGATCCTGGATTTTTCCCACATGCGCATTTATGCCTTTGTCCTCGCAACCGCCCTGAGCCTTCCCGCCGCCCTCGCCGGCACGGCGCCGCCGGCAGCGCCCGCCGCCGAGGCGGGAAAGAGCCAGATCGACGCCTGGCTGCTGCAGGGACTGCTGGATCCCGCCACCCCGGCCAGCGCCCGCGAAGCGCTGGGCCGCGAGCTGCTGGCCCGCGCCGCCGCCGGCGACGCTTCCGCCCAGTACATCGCCGGCTCGCTCTATCGCCAGGGCGAGTCGCACCCGGCCCAGGTGCTGCCGCGCGACCTGGACAAGGCGCGCGAACTGCTGCTCGCCGCCGCGCTCAAGGGCAGCCTGCCGGCCATGGCCAAGCTGGCCCAGGTCGAATACGACGCCGGCAACTACGCCGAGGCCATGGACTGGACCCAGGTGTTCTCGCACTACTGGCGCGAATCCGGCGACTTCGACGAGGACCGCGCCCATTACCTGAAGAACCTGCTCAAGCAGATCGGCGACAAGCTCGGCCCCAGCGGCGACGAAGTCGTGCGCCAGCGCACCATCGCCCTGCTCGACCGCCACGGCGCAACCATAGAAGCCGCGCTGGCGCGCCAGCACAGCGAAACCGGCCCGCGTCCGGGCCTGCGCCCGGCGGCCCCGCGCAAGCCGGCGCAGCGCCTGCGCCGCGCGGCGCTGATTACCGACGACTCGGGCATGGCCGAGTTCTACATCGCCGTCGACGCCCGGGGGCGCGTGGCGAAATTCTGGGTGCTCGACGCCGTGCCCGGCATCGCCATGGCCGGCCAGCTGGACGGCCTGTTCCGCAACGCGCGCTTCAATGAGGACGAGCGCCAGCGCGACGGCCTGCGCTTCGGCCTGCAGACCATCACCTTCAGCAACCAGAAGCTGGATTTGAACCGGCGTTGAGCGCGCGGACGCCACGGCCGCTCATGACCGCACCGTCCACGGCTTGCCGCGCGGCGAGGCAGAGGGCGGCGTGATGCGCCTCAGCGCGCCGCCACCGGCGCCGGCGCGGCCAGCGCCGCGGCGAGCAGACCGCGGCTGAACAGCCAGCTCGCAGTCTGGTAGTAGGCCATGGCTTCGGTGCTCAGGCGCGGGTCGGCGGCCAGCGGCGGCTGCGGGCGGTTGTATTCGTAGTCCGGCCGCACGCTGGCCAGGCGGCGGCCCGGCGACAGCTCCACCAACTGGTCGTCGCGCAGATAGCCCAGGCGCTGGTAGTTGCCGATGAACACGCGCTCGCGGCCGGGCTCCAGGCGGAACATGTCGGCACCGTAGAAGCGGCTGCGGTAATTCATGCCGAGCAGGCCCAGCACGGTGGGCGCAATGTCGATCTGGCTGAGCAGGCGCTCGAAGCGCCCCGGCGCCACATGGCGCGGCGAATAGATCCACAGCGGAATGTGGTAGCGGAACACCGGCAGACTGGCGATGCCGCCGGACGAGGCGCAGTGATCGGCGGTGATGACGAAGATCGTGTCGTCGAACCAGGGCTTGTCCCGCGCGCGGCGCAGCAGGTTGCCCAGGGCCCAGTCCGAATAGCGCACGGCGCTTTCGCGCTTGCCCTGGGGCGCGTCGATGCGGCCTTCGGGAAAGGTATACGGCCGGTGATTGGAGGTCGTCATGACGTGGGCGAAGAACGGCTTGCCCGCGGCATGGGCGCGGTCGAACTCCGCCAGCGCCAGGGTGTACAGATCCTCGTCGGCCACGCCCCAGATATTCGCCTGATGGATCTTCTCCGGCGCAATCGCGGCGCGGTCGCGCACCTGGTAGCCGTTGCTGCCGAAGAAATGGTTCATGTTGTCGAAGGCGCCATAGCCGCCGTAAAGGAACAGCGATTCGTAGCCCTTGGCGTTGAACACCGTCGCCAGGCTGAACAGGTTCTCGTTGCGCGGCCGCTTGACGATGGATTCGCCCGGCGTCGGCGGCACCGACAGCGCCAGCGCCTCCAGTCCGCGCACGGTGCGTGTGCCCGAGGCGAACAGGCGCGTGAACTGCAGGCTTTCGCCGCTGAGCCGGTCCAGTTCCGGCGTCAGGCTGGGATTGGCGCCATAGGCGCCGGAGAATGCGGCCGACAGGCTTTCCACGCTGATCAGCACCACGTTCAGATGCTGCTCCGGCTTGTCCGCGTGGATGTCGCGGGTGATGTCGGCCGGATCGGCGCTGACGAACTGCGCGTCCGGCGTCTGCAGCAGCTGGCGCAGTTCGGCGAAGGCCTGCGCCTCGGGCAGGCTGCGGTAGAAACGCGCGTAGGACAGCTCGCTGGCGCGGAACGCGGCGAAGAATTCGTAGATGCCGTTGCCGGCGAGCTGGTTGACGTATTCGTTCGCTCCGCGTTCCTTGTCGTCGCTGCGCAGGCCGAAGCTGACCAGCACGCTCGCCGCCAGCCACAGCGCGGCGAAGGCGCTGCGCCCGGCGAAGGTCGAAGTCTCGTCGCTGCCGCGGCGCCAGCGCCGGCCGCTCAGGAACAGCAGGCCGCTGAGCAACAGCACGCCGGCCAGTATCGGCCCTATCGGATAGGATTCGCGGATATTGCCCAGCACCTCGTTGGTGTAGACGAGATAGTCCACTGCGATGAAATTGAAGCGGGTCTGGAATTCGTCCCAGAAGGTCCATTCCGCGCCGGCGACGAAGACCAGCAGCAGCACCAGCAGGAAGCACAGCCCGCCCAGCAGCCAGCGCCCGCCGCGCGCGTTGTACCAGCGCCGCGGCAGCAGCCAGAGCAGCAGCAACAGCGGCCAGGCAAAGTACACAAAGGTCGCCAGGTCGTAGACCAGGCCCAGGCCGAACACCCGGCCCCAGTTGCCTAGGCCCGGCGCCACGCCGTCGCCCGCGGCCAGCAACAGGGCAAAACGGGTCGCGGTGGAGATGCCCAGGAACAGGCCGGCCAGCCAGGCCAGCGGCCGCAGGCGCGGCCAGAGCGAAGGGAACAGGGACACGGGCGACCTCGGGGCTGGTCGAACGCCACAGGGCGCTCGCATTCGCCCAGCTTGCGGGGCGATATGTAAAGCCGGCTCAGGCGATTCTCAGGCGGGCGTTAAACGTGCGGATTTCGGGCAAGCTAGCGCTTTCTTCCCGCCCCGCTGCCGCATGAACCAGCCCAGCCGCGTGCTCCTGATCGAAGACCAGCACGATATCGCCGCGAATATCTGGGATTTCCTCGAACGCCGCGGCTACCGCCTGGACCACGCCGCCGACGGCGCAACCGGCCTGGCCGCGGCCCTGCGCGGCGGCTTCGACGTGATCGTGCTCGACCTGGGCCTGCCGCGGCTGGACGGCCTGGAACTGTGCCGGCGCCTGCGCGAAGCCGGCCGCTCCACGCCGATCCTGATGCTGACCGCCCGCGACACCCTGCAGGACAAGCTGCGCGGTTTCGCCGAAGGCGCCGACGACTACCTGGTCAAGCCGTTTGCGATGAAGGAACTGGAAGCACGCATCCGCGCCGTGCACCGGCGCGGCCGGCCGCCGCCCGAAGCGGTACTGCAGGTCGGCGGCCTGAGCTACGACCCCAACACCTTGCGCGCCCGCCGCGAGGGCGACGAGATCGGCCTGACCCGGGTGCAGTCCATCATCCTGCGCCTGCTGCTGCAGCATTCGCCGCAGGTGCTCAGCCACCGCGCCCTGATCGAGGCGATCTGGGGCGAGGAAGGCGGCGATGTGGCCGCGCTGCACACTCACGTCTACGAGCTGCGCAAGCTGGTCGACAAACCCTATGCGCAGGCGCTGATCCGCAGCGTGCACGGCGTGGGCTACCGGCTGGAGGCCGGCTGATGCGCGCGCCGCTGCCGCTGCGCCGGCGCGTCGCCCTGGCCTATGCCACGCTGGGGCTGCTGCTGAGCCTGGCCTTCGCCGCGGCCACGCTGTACCTGACCGAGGACTACGAACACATCGTCGTCAGCGAGATCCTCAGCGCCCAGGCGCAGGAATACGCCGACGAGGCCGGTGCCGGCGCCATGCCCGAGCTGCCGCATACGCCGCGCCTGCGCGGCTACCTGCGCCGCGCCGACGGCGGCGGCCTGCCGCCGGCCCTGGCCGGCCTGGGGCCGGGCATACACGAAATGGAAAGCGCCGCCGCGCCCGGCCGGCATGCGGGCGTGTTCGACACGCCGGCGGGCCGGCTGGTGTTCCTCATCGACCTGGATTCCATCGAGGAACTGGAAAAGCACCTGGCCTGGTTCTGCCTGCTGGTGGTGCTGCTGGGAACGGGACTCAGCGGCTGGGCCGGCTGGCTGCTGGCCGGTCGCACCATCGCTCCCGTGAAGCAGCTCGCCGCCGCGGTGGACGCGCTGCCGGCGCGGCCCCAGGCCACCAACCTTGCCGGCCTGGCCGGGCGCGACGAACTCGGCCGCCTGGCCCGCGCCATCGACGCCTATCAGGCCCGCCTGCTCGACGCCGATGCCGCCGAACGCGCCTTCTTCGCCGATGCCAGCCATGAGCTGCGCACGCCCATTGCTGTCGTCCAGGGCGCCGCCGAAGTACTGCTGGACGACCCGGACGCCGCACCGGCCCAGCGCCGCCGTCTGGCCCGGCTGGAGCGCGGCCTGAACGAGCTGACCGACCTTATCAACCTGCTGCTGGGCCTGGCCCGGCGCAGCAACTACACCGCGCAGCCGGTCGATGCGGCCGAGCTGCTGCAGGAGTGCGCCGCGCAGCTGCGCGCCGGCACGGAAAGCACCGCGCTGGCGCTGCATATCGAGGCCGCAGGCAGCCTGTTCCTGCCCCGCGCCGAAGCCCTACTGGCACTGCGCAGCATCCTGCGCCGCCTGCTGCCGCCCGCCGCCCAGGGCGAGCTGCAGCTGCAAGCCGGCGCGGGCCGCATCCGCTTCGACTACCGCGCCGGCACCGCGGCCACAGCTCCCGCCGCCGCCCCCGCACGCAGCGACCGCGGCATAGGCCTCACCCTGATCGGCCGCTTCGCCGATCACCTGGGCTGGAAGCTGGAAGAGCATTTTGCCGACAACGGCTATCGCGCGGTGGAAATTGAAATTCCTGAGAGAATTTCAGGGATGGATTGACGACCGCCTGCGCGGCCGGGCGCAACGTTGAGCTGATATTGCGCAGATGAGTGCAGCAACGCCCACGAATGCAACGCTGTGTGCGGAAGACTGCACGACAATGAATGCCGCAATGCCCGCGCATGCATCGCTGCGCAGCCTCTCCCCCAGCAAGCTTGGGGAAGAGGGAGTTTTATGCGGTTCCTCCTGAAAGTTCGCAACGCCTCTTCGGACATAGCCTCAAGCTGGCCGGAACCCGGCGCACATTCCCTGCGCCAGCTCGTCGGCAGTTCCAGCCGCGGCGCACAACCCTGCCGCATCGACAGGCGCATCAGCTTGAGTCATGTTAATTGCACCGCCCTGCCCGCCTGCCGCCCATGCTGCATACCTTCGCCGTCGCCAACTACCGCTCGCTGCGCGACCTCAAGCTCAAGCTGGAGCCGCTGACCCTGGTCACCGGCGCGAATGGCAGCGGCAAGTCCAATCTCTACCGCGCGCTGCGTCTGTTGCAACAGGCCGCGGCGGGGCGTCTGGCCGAGGCGCTGGCGGCCGAGGGCGGCATTCCCTCGGTGCAATGGGCCGGGCCGGCCGATACGCGCAGCCAGCAGAAGCGCGGCCTGCCCATCCAGGGCACGCGCGGCAAGGACGTGCTGCGCATCAGCTTCGGTTTCGCCGCTGACGATGTGGCATACGCGATCAAGCTGGGCCTGCCGGCCGGCGGCAATCCGGTGGCGCGGTCGCGCTTCCGGCTGGATCCGGAAGTGAAATCCGAATGCATCTGGCAGGCGCCGCCGCAGCGCCGCGCCAATACCTGGCTGGAGCGCGAAGGCCCGCTGGTCAACCTGCGCAATGCCGACGGCGAATGGCAGCGCCTCGGCACGCCGCTGGCCGCCAGCCGCTCGGTGTTGTCGGAGCTGTCAGAACCGCAGCGCTTCCCCGAAGTGTTCGCTCTGCGCGAACGCCTGCGCAGCTGGCGCTTCTACGACGGCTTCCGCACCGACGCCGACAGCCCGCTGCGCCAGCCGCGCGTCAGCGTGCAGACCGGCGCCCTGGCCCACGACGGCCATGATCTGGCCGCCGCGCTGCAGACCATCATCGAGATCGGCGATGCCGACGCGCTGCACGCCGCGGTGGACGATGCCTTCCCGGGTTCGCGCATCGCCATACTCGGCGACGATGCGCGGCTGGAAGTCGGCCTGAACGTGGACGGCCTGCTGCGCGAACTGCGCGCGACCGAGCTTTCCGACGGCACCTTGCGCTACCTCTGCCTGCTGGCTGCGCTGCAGAGTCCACGTCCGCCGGAACTGCTGGTGCTCAACGAGCCCGAGCAAAGCCTGCATCCGGACCTGCTGCGCCCGCTCGCGCGCCAGATCGTGCGCGCCGCCGGCAACGGACAGGTCTGGGTCATCAGCCATGCGCCGGCGCTGATCGCGGCGATCGAGGACCAGGCCGGCATCGTCGCCTGCACGCTGATGCGCGAGTACGGAGAAACGCGGATCGCCGGGCAAGGTCTGCTGGATGAGCCGCTATGGCCCTGAGGCAGCGCGGCAGGCATGACGAAAGTCCGGCCGGCGGCACGGCGGGATCAATTCGCGCAACGGCCGAGTCCGGCAAACCTGCCTCCGGCTGCGTAACCATTCGTATACAAGAAAAATTCTGGTAACACGCGCTCCCACATGGCGCAGAATGCCGAGGTCGCATGGGGCGACCTAGGGAGGCGCA
Organism: Tahibacter harae; assembly: GCF_024437735.1. GTDB lineage: Bacteria > Pseudomonadota > Gammaproteobacteria > Xanthomonadales > Rhodanobacteraceae > Tahibacter > Tahibacter harae. The sequence continues at coordinate 12,600 of NZ_JANFQO010000026.1, forward strand.
TATGGATCCGAAAGCATTGCTTATCTGGCTGCTGGTCGGCGCGGTTGCCGGCTGGCTTGCCGGGCAGATCGTGAAGGGCCACGGCTTCGGCCTGATCGGCAACATCGTCGTGGGCATCGTCGGCGCATTCCTCGCCGGCTGGCTGCTGCCGGGGCTGGGACTGGGCCTCAGCGGCATCGTCGGCAGCATCGTCTACGCGGCGATAGGCGCGATCATCCTGCTGGTCATCATCGGCTTCTTCAAGCGATTGTGAGGAGCGGGGATTTGGAATGACGAGATTCGGGATTCGCAAGAACAGAGTTTCTCGCGAACCCGAATCTCCAATCCAACCACCGATTCAATCCCGATCCCGAATCACGAATCCCGGCTCTTCACGGCAAACCGGCCGTAGGCTCCGGCCAGTTCGTGGTCGGCGCCTTGTTGAGGAACAGGCGGCCCTGGCTGTAGGTGCCGACGATCATCACCGTACGCAGGAAGTTGATGTTGTTCTGCATGTTCAGCGGGTTGTTCGACAGCATCACGATATCGGCGATCTTGTTCACCTCCAGCGTGCCGCGCGAATCCTCCAGGCCGTATTGCCAGGCCGCATTGACGGTGTAGGCGCGCATACCCTGTTCGATGCTGATGGCCTGGCTGCCGCCGGGCGGCAGCAGCGTGGCCGGGCAGTTGCTCTTGTTCGGATACCAGGACGGCTGCTGCGCCGAGCGGCTCGCCGCGGCCCAGATCGCGAACAGCGGCGCCGGCGGCGTGACCGGGCTGTCGGTATGCAGGGTCACGTTCAGCCCGGCGTTGAAGGCGGAAGCGGTCGGATACATGCCCAGCGTGTCGCTCTGGCCCAGGATCTGCTGGCACTCCATCAGTCCCCAGTAAAAGATATCCGGCACCAGGAAACTCACCGTCACCGGCTTGCCCTGCAGCGACTGCAGCTGGACGTCGCTGATCATGGGCGCGTGCAGCACCACGTCGCGCTTGCCCGCAGGCGGCGGCGGCGCGGCGGCCAGCGCGGCGAGCGAGGCGGTGATCGCCGCATCGCCGTTCTGGTGAATGATCATGGGGAAATTCGCCTGGTGCGCCTGGGTCACGCGCGCCGTGATGCCGGCCTGGTCCACATCGGGCAGGCCCTGGTAGGGCTGCTGCGGGAAGATGCTGGCGTCGGTGAACGGGTTGAACAGCATGAAGTAGTTCCCGTCCAGCCAGGCGGTATACCCCTGCGTGGAGCCGTCGGCGAACGTCTTGACCGCGGCCACGCTGATCAGCGGATTGTCGCCGAACAGTTTCTGCGCCCTGGTCGCAGCGGACAGGGTGCTGCTCATGTCGGCGCTGCCCGGATCGTAGGCGATCATGGCCATGGTCAGCGGGAAGGTGGCGCGTTCGGCCGCCGTGTCCAGGCGCGTGGCGTAAAGCGCCATGTCGCCGAACGAGGCCGCGCCTTCCTGCGCATAGGTGAAGCCGTGCTGGGCGTAGACGGTCGCGGCATTGGTCAGCATCTTTTCCGCGGCCAGCGGATCGGCCTCGATGATCTTGCCCTGGAAATAGCCGATGGCGTAGAGCGCCAGATCCTCGTCCAGCTGGCCCAGCCGCGCCAGCGCGGTTTCCTGCGGCGTGTTCATGATCGGCTGATGGCATTGGCCGGTGCTGCCGGACGTCCCGCCGGCGGCTATCACGCCGCAGATGTTCAGCAGGTTCAGCGCCGGCGTGTTGACATAGACGATATGGCCGGATTCGCTGGCGACCATGATCGGCACCTGGTCGGAGATCGCATCCAGCTGCGCGCGGGCGTGGCCATTTTCAAAATTGATGCATTGGAAGCCCACACCGCTGCAGCCCTTGCTTGCGCCCAGCCGCGCCGGGTCGTAGTTGAAGGCAAGCACGTACGGTGTCTTGCTGTTGGGATCGACGTTCTTTACCGCGGCCTGCAGCCGCGCGATCACGTCGTCCTGGCTGGTGACGGGGATGAAGCAGGTCTGCGGATCCGGCGTTCCGGTGCAGCCGGGCTTGCCCGGCGAAGGCTTGAACAGCACGTTGGTGCTGGCCACATCGACCCAGTGCGTGGTGTCGCCGTAGAAGCCGATCGCCGACATGTGCGAATGCGGGTCGATGAAGCCCGGAAACAGCACGGTGCCGGGCGGCGGCGTATGCGTCGTAGTGGACGGACCGGCCAGGCTCTTGATCTGCGCGGTGGTGCCCAGCGCGGTGATGATGCCATTGGTGATGGCCATGGCCTGGGCAGTCGCCGGCGCGGGCGGCGCGGCCAGGGTGACGATGTTGGCATTGATGATGATGGTGTCCGGCGGCGGCGATGCCGCAGGCGATGCATCCGCCGCGGCCTTCTCCGCGCGCTGCGCCGGCGGCGTTGCGCAGCCGGCGGCCAGCAGCGCGGCCAGGGAAACGACAGATACGCAAAGCGAACGCAGTACGGTCGGACGCATAGCCAACTCCTGTGCAGACCCGGGGAGGACCCGGCAGGCCGGCACATGCTGTGCGCACGCGCCGGACCGCCAGCGACAGCAAGCGATGCAGCACAGTCTTTCCCCCTGGACGCGGAGGCCGCGCGGCTCCAGCCGCTGCCGTCGCATCCGCTGCCGCGGACCTGCGCGAGCGCAGGCCGGCGTGTCCGTCCCGGACCTGACACGGACTGCTTCCGCGCAATCCGCAAAGCCATTCTGCTGCGTTTGGGAAACTAGCAAAGGGATACAAACGCGGGAATGCGTAAAACCCTCACGCACGGGCGTCGTTGTCCCTGCCTGCGCGGGGAATCGCCGGTGCGGCGCGACACCGCTGTCGCGGCGCGCGGCCGTGCGGACGCGGCGGCGCCGCACGCTCACGCTTTCTCACCCCGCGTCGCCAGTCCCGCGGCAGCGCCGGCACAGAGCACGGAGCCGCGTCCCGGCACCTACGCACCGGCGTTGACAGAAATGGTTAGGACTCCTAGCATTTAGTCATGAACGACGACGACCGCCAACGCCAGCAAGCCGCCGCCGGCCTGGAACAGCTGCTCGCCCTGCTGCGTGCGCAATCCTGGCGCGACGACGACACGCCGGCGCTGCCGCCGACCCAGGCCGCGGTACTGCGCATGCTGGCCGATGCGCCGCAGGGCCTGCGCGCTGGCCAGATGGCGCAGCGGCTGGGTGTGTCGGCGGCCAGCCTCAGCGACTCGCTCAAGGCGCTGCAGGCGCGGCAATGGATACAGCGCCAGCCCGATCCCGACGATGCGCGGGCCACGCGCGTGCTGCTGGCCCGCGCCGGCCGGCGCGCGGCCGCGGCGCTGCGCGATCCGCTGCGCGGCCTGGGCCGCCTGCTGCAGCACCTGGACAGCCGCGATATCGGCGCGCTGCAGCGCGTGGTACAGCTGCTGATCCTGCAGGCGCAGCGCCAGGGCCTGGCCAGCGGCCATCGCACCTGCCTGGGCTGCCGCTTCTTCCGGCCCTACGCCGGCGGCAGTGCAGAAAAACCGCATTTCTGCGCCTATGTGGAGCAGCCCTTCGGCGATGCCGAGTTGCGCGCCGACTGCGCCGAACATGAAGCGGCCGATGCGCTGCTGGCCGAGGCGAATGCGCAGCGCTTTGCGCAGCCGCCCTGAACGGCGGATTGGTACGCAATGCCTGCCGACACTGCCCCACGAAAGATCGCCGCCAACCGCACGATGCGAGCCGCGGAGACAGTGGACGCCGGCAGACAGAAAACCGGATTGCGGCCTTCCGACCGTAATCCGCACGAACGGCGCAGGCGCTGCCTGCGCCGCTCCTACGGCGCCGGCCGCTGGCACGGCAGGCGCTGCGGCGGTCCGCCCGGCGGAGCGCCACGGCCGGCGCCGTTGCAGTCGCCGGCCGGCAGCAAGGTTGGGCGGCGTCCGACTGGCATCGGCCGCCGCCCGTTCCTCATACCCACCCAGCAAGAGCAAGCAGGAGGAAGCAAATTATGCGTCAGAACGCCGTTTTCTATCATGCCGGCTGTCCCGTGTGCCTGGACGCCGAACAGCAGCTCGCCCAGGCCCTGGACCCGGCGCGCTACGCCGTGGAGATCGTGCATCTCGGCGAACAGCCCGGCCGCATCGCCGAAGCCGAAGCCGCCGGCGTGCGCTCGGTACCGGCCCTGCTGATCGGCGCCGCGCCGCTGCACATCAATTTCGGCGCCGCGCTCGCCGATCTGCGCTGAGGACGCCGCCATGCAGAATTCACCGCAACAGCCGCTTCCCGCGGCGGCCCGCACGCGCCTGCGTACACCATCCCGCGGCGCATGTGCCGGCTTACCGGCACCGCTTGCGTCAGCGCCGGCGGCATTACGCCGCACGCTGCTGCGCGCAGGGCTCGCCTTCGCGCTGAGCGTCGCTGCGACCGCGGCGTGGGCCCATGAAAGCACCGCCGCCAGCGGCGCAATCCACGCCGAAGCCAACCAGGCCGTGGGCGCGGATTTCGACCTGGTGCAGGCAGGCATCCGCACCGAAAAGAACATCGCGATCTTCCAGATGACAGTATCGGGCAAGGCCGGCCGATCGCGTCCGGCGCCGGTAGGCAAGCTGGCCGGCAGCGACGTGTTCTCCTACGTCTGGCCGACCACGATAGATCCATACGAAGTCGGCTTTGAACGCGCCAGCGGCATACTTGCCATGGCCGTCACCGCGCATCCGGATTTCGACGACACGCCGCTGTTCGACGAAAACGGCGACGGCAAGCCTGACAACGACGGCAATCTCTGGCACAGCCACTGGGTGGTGCTGCAGAAGAATCCGGCCTGCGGCGCCGACGCGCTCGCCGTGGTCGACATTCCCGCCGGCGCCAGGCCGCGCCTGCCCAAGACCTGGCCGGGACTGCCCATACTCATCGACAGCCCGGGCTGGCAGCCCTCGCTGCAGGCAGGCACAGTGGAAGTGCGCGTGCCCTTCGACGATATCGGCGTGGTCGGCGCCGCAGGTTTCGACGGCGTCACCGCCGGCCTGCGCGTGAACGCCAGCGTGCACGCACCGTTGCTGTGCGTGGTCGATGTGTTCAAGGTTGCTTCCGGCGACCTGAGTCTGCCGGGCAAGCCGGAACGCTGAGCCGGCCTGCGGCTCAGGCCGTGCGCGCAGCGGCGCGGCAACGGTCGTTCGACGGGAAATGCGTCTGCCGCCGCACCGCGTGTGCGGCGGCTTCCTGTGAGGTGAGCGTTGCGCCGCGGCGCTGCCGCACCGCGTGCGCGGCGGCTTTCGCCTCGTTCCGCAGGGCTATTCGCAGACCTTACCGCCTCCACGACATGCGGCGCCGGCGCAACGGCCCGCTGCGGCAGACCGCGTCGCCGCGCGGGTTCCCGCGTCCCTCGCGCGCGCGCTGATCCCTGTGCCGCAGCCGCTGCGTATGTCCTGGCAAGCAGCGGCGACCGCCGCGCAACCTAGCCGAGGACACTTCGATGGACCAGCACCTGCAGAATTTCCACCACGGCCGCATCGCCGAGGGCATGACCGCGCTGATCGCCGAGATGAACCGGCGCCGCAGCGAACTGGGCCCGCAGCAATGGAAGACCTGGGTCGCCGACAACGTCTTCGCCCATCCGCTGTGCAAGCTGCTGCACCGCGACCCGTTCACGCGCCGCTCGTTCGAGAAGCCGCGCGGCTACGCCGGCGACGCAGTGATGCTGGACCTGATCTATTCCGACCGGCCGGAACTGGCCACCGACGATCCGGTCGGCCTGCAGATCCTCGAATTCGCCCGCAACCGTCCCGCGCCGCAGGCGGTCAAGGCACGCCGCGAACGCCTGGCCCGGCTCATCGACAAGACCGTGCAGCGCCGTCCACAGGCGCGCATCCTGGTGCTGGCCGCCGGCCATCTGCGCGAAGTGGAACTGGCGCGCAGCCTGGACCAAGGGTTCACCGGCGAGATCGTCGCGCTGGACCAGGATGCGGAAAGCCTGGCCGTGATCGAACGCGACTACGCCGCCCGCGGCGTGCGCACCGTGCACGCGCCGATCCGCAAGGTCATCACCGGCCAGCTGGACCTGGGCCGCTTCGACCTGGTCTATGCCGCCGGCCTGTTCGATTATCTGGACCAGCCCGTTGCACGCGCCCTGGTCCGGCACATGTTCGCCCTGCTGCGCCCGGACGGCGAAGCCATGGTCGCGAACTTCCTCACCGGCATCGAAGACGTCGGCTACATGGAAAGCTTCATGGACTGGCACCTGATCTACCGCAACCACGCCGAGATGCTCGACCTCGCCGCCGGCGTGGCCCAGGACGAACTGGCGCGGATAGACCTGGATTTCGATGCCGGCCGCAACATCGGCTATCTGAGCCTGCGCAAGCCGGTGCACTGATGCCGCGCCGCCGCACGCCGAGCCGGCGTGCGGCGGCGCCGTTTCACATCGTCAGTGCCTGCTCCACATCCTGGCAGTTGCGCCGCGCCAGGGCGAGATTGGACTTGCCCTTGTCCAGCACCAGGTAGAAGAACAGGCCGGGCTTGGACGCCACCGGACGGATGATGTGGTATTGCTTGCCCAGCGTGATCAGGATGTCCTCGATCGCGTCGCTCAGGCCCAGGCTCTTCATGGTCTTCATCTTGGCGCGCACGACTTCGGTGTTGCCGGCAGCGGCCAGATCCAGGTCAAGGCCGCTGCCGATCTTTCCCAGCGACATGCCGCTGTTCGCGTCGACCAGGGCGGCGCACATCGCGCCATCGGATTGCAGCAGTGTCGCGAGACTATCGTTGATATTCGCCACAGCACTCTCCTCCTTTCTGACGAGGCACCGGGTTGGACGACAGGACGGAACCGGCCCCGGTGCCCGGGCCGCCGCCGATCACTCGCGAAAGGCCCGCGCGATGGCGGCGCAGCAGGTCTTCGCCGACCACAGCAGCTGACCCAGCATGGAGTTGTCGTTGGCAATCACCGCCAGCGACATGGGCGGCCGCGACTCGGGCACGTTCATGATCACCACGGTGCCGCTGTCGGACTCGATCACCATGCGGTTGCATTCGACGATGCCGGCCTCCTTGGCGATGGCCGAGCCTATGGCCGAGAGCGAGCTGCCCATCGCGGCCAGGCGTGCAGCGCCACCCTTGCCGACCTGCAGCGATACGATCTCGAAGCCGTCTGCGCTCATCAGCACCGCGGAGACCACGCCGGGCGTAGTCTGGGCGAAGGTATCCAGGTGCTTCTGCGCCATGCCGGTGGCGACGCGGCCGAAACGCGGTCCGGCACTCATGCGTGCAACCTCGCCGGGTCGCTGACTTCAAGCAGGCAAAGCAAGGTATCGACCAGCAGCAGCACGTCCTCGCGCCGGCGCACGTCGACGCCGAACAGCGGCAGGTTGAGGCCGTGGTTTTCCAGGCGCTGGGCGAAGGCGTCCAGCGCCAGTGCGCCGGGCTCGGCGCAGCGGCCCACGCCGATCACCAGCGGTGCGCGCTTGCCGGCGCCGAAGGCTTCGACAAAGGCATCGAGCTGGACCAGGGCATCGGCCTGGCTGGCGTCGAGCAGGATCACCACGCCCGCGGCGTTGTGGCCGAGGATGTCCCACATGAAGCGGAAGCGCAGCTGGCCCGGCGTGCCGTACAGGCGCACGCTGGTCTCCGCATCGATCTCGATGCGGCCGTAGTCCAGACCGGCGGTGGTCAGTTCCTTGTCGAAGGCGGCGCGGTCGGTGTTGACCACATCGGTGGACACCGGCGCTTCATCGCTGATCGCGGCGATGGCGGTGGTCTTGCCGGCGCCCATCGGGCCGCTGAAGATGATCTTGAATTCTTCGCTCATGCTTCAACCGGCCAGTCCGAGGCGGTTGCGCAGGCCGCGGATCAGTCCGCCCAGGCGCGCCGCGGAAGAGGCGATGAACGTCGAGGCCTCGGCCGCCGGCGTGTTTTCGCTGGTGCCGACCAGCACGCCGGCCATGGCGCAGGCGTTCAGGAAACGATCGACCGCATCGGCAGATTGCTGCGACAGCTGCACCAGGCGTGTGCGCGTATGCGCCGCGTGGGTGAGCAGCGCGGCCAGGGCGAGCTGGGCGCGGGTTGCGCGCACCATGCCGAAATCCGGCCAGCGGCGCAGGCGGTAGGCCGCGTGGGCATCCAGCCAGGGCGCCAGCGTAGCCGGCCCGTGCAGGCCGGCGAACCAGGCCAGCTCGAACGCGGGGCGGGTTTCAAACGCGGCCGGCGGCTGTTCGGCCGTCAGCCGCAGCGCCGGCAGCAGCGGCGCGTGGCTGCGCAGGCGGCTGCACATCTCGCGGCTGGCGTAGTAGACGGAAATGTCGTCGCGCACATAGATGCGCGCGGGGCCGCTGCCGGCCGCATGCAGTTCGCCGCGGGCGGTGCAGCGCGACAGCAGGCGCAGGGATTCGGCGAAGCTCCAGTCCGGATCGACCGCCGCGCCGCGCGCGGCCTCGGCCGGCCCCTTCGCCAGCACCAGCTCGATCTCGTCGAGCACGGCCAGCAGCTGCATGACGCGGAAGGGATGGTGCAGGGTGTAAGGCGTCAGCGGGCGTAAGGCCGAGCCTTCGTACACGGCGATCAGCGGCTTCTCGGTGCGCGCCCAGCGCTGGGCCTCGCTGTCGCCGCCGTGCGGGCCGGCCATCAGCACATCAGCCTCTTCCGGCGCGGACACTGTCCAGTTCGCGCTGGCATGGCCGTTCAGGACTTTCAGCATCGAGCTGAAAGCGTGGCCGGCGTCGTCCGCAAGTCCGACGGCGGCGATTTTGCGCGTCCTCATTTGAATCCCCTGAATCTCTTGCCTGAGGCCGGAACTCGCAAGCCCACGGGACGAGCACCGAAACCAGTCTCTGCACCGCCTTCCGTTCGCGGCGCAGCACGGTTTTTTCCGGTTTTTTCTTCCCGCGTGGAGCGCAGCCAGTCTAGACCGCAAAAAATACTTTGTACAGGTTTGCGGAATGCGGCATCAAAACAACAGCCCCGGCCCCAAGCATCAGGCGTGCCAGGAATGTGGCGTTTCTGTCGCATTCGACGAACGGCGGGAACCGCATTCGTTGCCTGCATCATAGCTCTTGTAGCGGCGGACGCCAGAGCGGACGTGTTGAAAAAACGCGGCCAAATGCGATCCAGTCGCAGCTCGCCTGCACGCCTTTGCGCAAGCGGTTGATTCACTGAGGCACAGCGCAGGCGAAGCACGCGCGACGCGATCGGCAAGATAGACCATTGGGTGCGCCGGGCCGGCTGCAACACGCGCAATGCAGTTCCCGCGGCCGCGATGCTTTTGACAGACAAATACATCCAGCGGCCGGCGCGCTGCCGGCAGTCGCCGAATCGCGCGGCTGGGTGGCGGTGCCGCAGCTGACACTATCTTCGAATTTTTCTCCGGCGTCAGCCACTCGAACACAGGGGGCAGGAATGCCCTCTGCCGCAAACGCAGGTCCGATTGCGCCGGCGCGCAGCGGCAGGATGTGCTGGATGCGCTGCGCGGTATCGCGCTGTTCGGCGTATTAGCTGGTGAACTTGCGCGACTTTCCGCTTTGCCGCCGGTTGCCGGCGGATGCAGCCGCGCCGTGGCCTGTCCGGCGAAAGCGTGCTCGAAGTCACATTTTCACGGCAACGTGAAGGCGGCCCGCCTGTTCCCGCTGCTGTCCGGCGCCGGCTTTGCCCTGCGGATGCCGCACGCCGGTGCCGATCCGGCCGCGGCCGGCGCGATGTGCGGCGCCCGTTGCTGCTACCGATCACTGGTCTGGCCCGCGTCCGCCGTGGCGGAGCGACCTACTGCGTTATTACGCTGTGCCGGGATTGCTGCGGGTAGCGCCGGGAATTGTGAAGCCGCGCACACTCGCCGCGGCCGGTGTACTGGTCGCCTGTGTACGCATCCGCAGTGGCGCGCGGCGCCGGCCGGCTGATGCGTCGCGCCGGCCCGGCATCGCGGTTCATTCCAGGACCAGGCTGGCCCAGAAGCGCTGCAGCATGGCGACATCGGCCGGCTCGCGGTCGCGCTCCATCATGGTCACCACGAGGAAGCCGCCGCGCTCGTCGCCGATGGCGAGGATGTGCCGGTCCCACGCCTCGTCGGCCGACTCGGTGCGGGCCAGCTTGCCGCGCAGCTGGCGGCCGTCGGCCAGCTTCTGGGTATCCGGGGTGATTTTGCGTTCATAGCCGGCGGCGACTTCCTCATCGGTCATTTCCTTGACCATGAGGTCGATCAGCGCGGTCGGATCCAGTCCGCTGTAGCGCTGCAGGATCACGCCGTTGCCGTTGGCCGAGACCAGCATGAGCTGGCGCACCTGCGCATTGATGTCGGTGGCCGAGGGCTGGATGGTAGCGGGATGGGCGAAGCTCAGGCCTTTTTCGCGGTAGACCTGCTCGGCCTTGCGCTCCAGCCGCACGGTGACGCGCTTGCCGTCGGCGAGCACGGCCTCGGCCGGCTGGTCCAGGTCCAGCTCCACGCGGCGCCCGTCCAGCTCCAGCACGTAGCCGCCGGCCAGGGCGGAGCCGCCGAAGAGAAGAACAGCCGCTGCTGCGGCGGCGCGGATCCGGTGCGGGAATGAAGGATGCATGGGCGTGCCTGCGCTGGGAGGTGGCTGCCGATTGTAGGCGCTCGGCTTGCCAATCGCGTGGCGGGCTTCTATCGTCGAAACAGCCCGTGACCGTCGCGCCGCCGCTGCAGGTCCCCTGAAACTACGGCCAAGGAGGCTGCATGAGCTACGCCGAGAAACGTCGCCACCCGCGTCTGTCGGTATTTTCCGCCGCGATGCTGGTGCTGGACGACCAGGGCTATCTCAGCGAAGTGAAAGATCTCTCCCAGGGCGGCGCCCGCGTGGCGCTGCCGCGCAACTGGAACCTGCCGGTCGCCACGGAATGCTTGCTGCTGCTGATCTTCGACCAGGAAACCGTGCTCGGCATCCGCGTGCGCGTAGTGCGCGTGGGCGTGGACGACCTGGGACTGGAGTTCAGCCCCGGCCAGGACGAACGCATCGCAGCGGTGCTGTACGAATCGCGTTTCATCGAGCACGAATAGCGCGGAGCGCGCCGAAGCGTGAGCTGCGTCACATTTTGCAGCACATGGATCTTGAAATCAGGCCGCCGGCTTCAACGCCGCTCGGCGCGGCGTCCGCCATGCCGCGGGGCAACCGCGCGGAACCTCGTCCGCGCTAGAGCTTGTCGCGGAACATGAAATACGCCGCGCCCAGCATGCACAGGCCGGCCCAGACGTAGTCGGTCTTCAGCGGTTCCTTCAAATAGAAGATCGCGAAGGGCACGAACACCGCCAGGGTGATGATCTCCTGCATGATCTTGAGCTGGCCCACGCTGAGCGCGGTATAGCCGATGCGGTTGGCCGGCACCTGCAGCAGGTATTCGAACAGGGCGATGCCCCAGCTCGCCAGCGCGGCGACGATCCAGGGCTTGCTGTTGAGTTCCTTGAGGTGGGCGTACCAGGCGAAGGTCATGAACACATTGCTCAGGACCAGCAGGGCGACACTGCTCAGTATGGGATGCATGGCGGTAGGGCCGGAAAAGGTCGGGCCCGATTATGCCGCCGGCCGGTTCAGAAACGGATGCGGCCGGTGAGCATGTCGCGGAACATCACCCAGTCGCCGGCGAAACTGTAGAACGGATGGCGGAAGGTGGCCGGGCGGTTCTTCTCGAAGAAGAAATGCCCGATCCAGGCGCAGGCGTAGCCGCTCAGCAGCGCGCCCAGCAGCCACCAGGCATTGGTCTGCACCACGGCCAGCGCCAGGCAGGCCAGGGCCAGCGTGCTGCCCAGATAGTGCAGGCGCCGGCACACCACATTGCTGTGCTCGCCGAGGTAATACGGGTAGAACTCGCGGAAGCTGGTGAAAGGCTGGGACATGCGGCGGCGCTCCAGTAGAGCCGGCGGCGGCGGAGACGGCTGAACGCCGCGGCAACGGAACGATAGCGCCAACGCCGCGCCGTCGCCAGACGTCAACGCCCGGCCGCCGCGGCCGTTGTGACAGGGGCAACCCCAGCCCGGAGCCTTCCATGTCACGCCTGATCCTCGCCACCGCCGCCACTGCCCTGCTCACCCTCGCCGGCGCCGCCTTCGTCGCCGTTCCCGCCGCCCGGGCGGCCGCGCCGAACAGCGCCGCACCCGCGGCAATCCAGACAAATACCGGCACCGACGACACGCCGGCCCGGCCGCACCGCGGTCCGCGCGGCCAGCGCGGCGCCTGGATGAACACGCCGGTGGGCGCGACCCTGCGCAATCTGCGCGAACTGGAACGTCTCTACCTGCTCGACGGCCGCGCCCAGGAAATCCCCGCGCTGTACCGCGACGTGCTCGCACGCACGCAGAATCCGGCGGTGCGCGAATTCGCCTTCCGCCGCATCGCGCGCAACGAACTCAAGCCGGGCGACGCGGACAAGGCCATCGCCACGCTGCGGCAAAGCCTGGAGGAGAACCTGCAGCGTCTGCCGCAGCAGTAAGCGCACGCGACTGCGCAGCCGCAGGCACGCCGGCGCGGCGGCAACAGCTGCAACAGCGCCGGCGCAGCGCGCCGCCGAATTGCGCGCCCTTGCATAGTCCGGCACTGCAACCCCGGCGGCGCCTGCCGCATCTTAGTAACCGGAAGGCGCGTCTCCTCATACCTTCCACCCCCGCGCCACGCCGCCCCCATCGGCGTGGCGCAGCCAGGGCGGGCGCTGCGGCGCCCGCTCTTTTTTCTTGTGGATTGATCCACTTTGATACCGCCAGCGCGGCGCGTTGCGGCGAGCGATCCGCTGTGCCGTCGCAGTCGCGCTTTTCCCGGCCGCAAACCGCATCCTGTCCTGCGCGGAATACGGCGCGGCAGCAGGGCGAATCCAGCCACTACGTTCGCGCTGTCGCAAATTGCCGGTGCCGATGAGGCCGTGGCACAGCGCCGCGTCCGGCGGCTGTGAATGGCACCAGGCGTAGCGCGCTTGCAGAGCGCGCTGCGGAAGATCTCACTCCGCCATCGGCGGAGCAGCGCGTTCCTCGGCCTTGGCTGCATCCCAGAGCCTGTCCTGCGCGGCGAGATCCAGCGCGGCCAGGCCGCCCTCGCCGGCCAGCTGCTCCATGCGGCGGAAGCGGCGCTCGAACTTGGCATTGGCGCCGCGCAGCGCGGCGGACACGTCGACCTTGGCATGCCGCGCCAGGTTCACGCAGACGAACAGCAGGTCGCCGATCTCGTCGCTGAGGCGTGCGGGATCGCCGCCGGCGAATTCGGCACGCACCTCATCGAGTTCCTCGTGCAGCTTGTCGAACACCGGCGCCGCGTCGGGCCAGTCGAAGCCGACCGCCGCCGCGCGCTTCTGCAGTTTCAGCGCGCGCTGCCATTCCGGCAGGCCGCGCGAGATGCCAGCCAGGGCGCTGCGATCGGCCTCGCCGCGGGCGCTGCGTTCGGCGCGCTTGTGCTCTTCCCAGGCGACGGTCTGCGCTTGGGCATCGGCCACCGCGCTGCCGCCGAAGACGTGCGGGTGACGCCGCAGCATCTTGCCGCAGATCGCCTCCACCACGTCGGCGAAGCCGAAATGCCCGGCTTCCTGCGCCATCTGCGCATGGAATACGACCTGGAACAGCAGGTCGCCCAGTTCGTCGCACAGCGCCGGCATGTCGTTGCGGTCGATGGCGTCGGCGACTTCGTAGGATTCCTCGATCGTATACGGCGCGATCGAGGCGAAATCCTGTTCCAGATCCCAGGGACAACCGCCCTGCGGATTGCGCAGGGCGGCCATGATGCGCAGCAGCTCGGCTATGTCGGCCATGCGGATTCCGGCGGAGGTTCAGGCGAACAGTCGCGCCCAGTCGGTGGACGGATCGCCGTAGGCGATGAAATCGCCGTTGAGAAGGGATTCGCGCGCATTGCAGCGCAGCGGGTTGCCGGCGAAATCGATCACGCCGCCGCCGGCCTGTTCGAGCACGCACTGGGCGGCGGCCGTGTCCCATTCCGAGGTCGGCCCCAGGCGCAGGTAGAGGTCGGCCTGACCTTCGGCGATGCGGCAGAATTTCAGCGACGAGCCCAGCGGCAGCTTTTCGTAGTCGCCGGTGCGCGCCAGCAATTCGGCCTCGCGCTCGCTGCCGTGGGAGCGGCTGCCGGGCACCCGCAGCGGCGTCGCGCGCGGCCGCGTGCGCAGGCGGCGCGGCTCGGCCGCGGCGCCGGTCTGGCCGAAGGCGCCGCCGCCCTGCCAGCCGAACCACAATTCGCCTGTGACCGGTGCCTGCACCACGCCCAGCACCGGGCGCTGCTGTTCGATCAGGGCGATGTTGACGGTGAATTCGCCGTTGCGCTTGACGAACTCGCGCGTGCCGTCCAGCGGATCGACCAGCCAGTAGCGGGTCCAGCGCGCGCGTTCCAGATACGGGATCTCGGCCGATTCCTCGGAAAGTATCGGCAGCTGCGGCGTCAGCCGCGACAGGCCGGCCAGGATCACCCGGTGCGAGGCGATGTCGGCCGCGGTCAGCGGCGAGCGGTCTTCCTTGTGCTCGACGGCGAAATCGCTGTCGTAGACCTCAAGTATCGCCGTCCCGGCCTGCTGCGCCAGCGCGCATACGTCCAGGCACAGGGTTTCCAGATCGGGCAGGCTCATGCGCCGGGCCTGAAGCGGCCGGCGAGGTATTCGCGCGCGATGAACAGGGCGGCGATGGAACGGCCTTCGCTGACTTCCTCATGCCCGAGCAATTTGTGCAATTCGGACAATTTCCACGGAATCACTTCCAGTTCCTCCGGCTCGTCGCCCTGCAGCCGCTCCGGATACAGCTCCTGCGCCAGCACCACGTGGGTCATGCTGGTCATGTAGGCCGGCGACAGCGACAAGGTGGTGAGTATGCGCAGATGGCGCGCGCCAAAGCCGACTTCTTCCTTGAGTTCGCGGTTGGCGCCCTGCTCCACGGTCTCGTCGCGATCCAGGCGGCCCTTGGGCAGGCCCAGTTCGTAGCGGTCCACGCCGACGCCGTATTCGCGCACCAGCAGCACGGTGTCGTCGTCCTGCATGGGTACGATGATGACGGCGCCCAGACCCGAGCCCTTGAGACGCTCGTAGGTGCGGCGCTGGCCATTGGAGAATTCCAGGTCGACTTCCTCTACGTGCAGGAAACCACTGGTGTCGGCGGTGCGGGTGGCGTGGATCTTGGGGCGTTCGCGCATGGCCCGATTCTACGCAGAGTCGGTGCAGCTGCGTAGACAATAAGCCCCCGCGCCGCCCGTTCCTCGCGTGCGAGCGGCGCATGCCGCAAGCGGGAACAGGCGGCGCGGGCTGCCGGCTTCAGCGCATGTGAGGCCGCGCACGCCCCGGGCCAGAAGGTTTTCCCCGATTGCCGCGGCGGCGGCAGCGGCCGATGCTGGGCCCGACGGCGGCCGGCACCCATTCCCCTGCAAGGGCCGCCGTCACCCGCGGCGGCGGCGCAGGGAAGCGTCCCGCGGCGGCCTGGTTTTCGTGATGCAGTCCGCGATTCGCCGATCGCGTACCGCAGCGGCTGGGAGAACCGCCGCTGCGGCGACAGCCTACCTGCGTGCGGCGTCTCCACCGCCGCAGGCCAGTCCCTGCATGACCGCTGTTTCCGACCCCGCCGCCCTGCTGCCCGTGATCGACCGCATCTATGCGGCGGCGGCGCGCGAGGTGCCGCTGGATGAAGCCTTCCAGGCCTTCGCCGAACTGATGGGCGACTTCGTCGCCGCCCTGTTCGTGCACGACCCCGTGCCCGGCGGCGCAGTGATGGAGAGCGCCGCCGGCCTGGACCGCCACTGGCCGGGCGAATACAACCGGCGCTGGAGCAGCCGCACCCCGCTGCTGCAGCGCGGCCTGGGCGAACTGATGGCCGGGCGCATCGTCAGCTCCGAGGACATCATGCCCTGGGACGAGCTGGTCGAAACCGACTACTACCGCGAGTTCTATGCCCCGCTGGGCTGCCGCTACAGCCTGGGCGTCCTGGTCGCCGGCGACGGCCGCCGCTACGCCTCCCTGGTCACCGCGCGCGGCGAACGCGCCGGCCCTTACCAGGCGCGCCACCGCGCGCTGATCGCGGCAGTGCGCAGCCATCTGGGCCGCGCCCTGCACATGCTGGAGTTCTTCGAGGGCGCCACGCTCAGCCTGGACCTGTTCCGCCAGGCCATGGACCAGCTGCCGTTCCCTGTGCTGCTGCTGGACGACCAGCGCCGCGTCGTCTACGCCAACCAGCGCGCCGCAGCGCGGCTGCAGCAAGGCGACGGTATCGTGGAAAGCCGCGGCCGCCTCAGCGCCAGCGGCGCCGAGCGCGACAGCTTCGAGCAGGGCTGGAACCAGCTGGTGCAGGACGCGCTGGCCGCCGAAGGCCGCTTCCGCATCCGCGGCAGCGGCGATCCGGTTCCGCTGCGGCTGGAAGCGACCCGCATCGGCGTGAGCGGCGCGACCGCGGCCGGCGGCCGCCTGTGGCTGCTGCGCCTGTGCGAGGGCACCTTTTCCCGGCGCCAGCTCGCCCTGGACTGGCGCACACGCTTCGGCCTGACCGGCTCGGAATGCCGCGTCGGCACCGCCCTGCTCGAACACGGCGATGCGGTCTCGGTCGCTGCCGCCCTGGGCATGGCCGAAAACACCGTGCGCGCCCACCTCAAGAACATGTTCGCCAAGACCGCCACGCGCAGCCAGGCGGCGCTGGTGCTGCGGCTGGCAATGGAGGGGCGGCTGGTGGATTGAGTCCGCCGCGCGGATCGCCCGCGCCTGGAGCCCCGCGTGCGCGATGCGGAACCAGGATCAGTGGCGCGGAATCGTGGAAAGTCCGGAACGTCGCGTACGCGACGGGAAGTGCAGCGCCCGACGCCGGTGCAGCGATGGCGGCCCGCGCCCGTCCTCCTGTCCAGCGCCGCCATGGAGTGACAGCTGCGCGCGCAGTGCCGCGGATACCGGCGGCCTTTCCGCACACGTGCCGCGCCACACCGCTGCGCGGTCGCCGGTGTTGGGTGAAGAACCAAAAAAAAGCCCGGCACAAGGCCGGGCCAGAGCCATCCTGGCATCCTCTGACGAGGCTCCCTTGATGGCGCATCCTTGCGCCCTCCGCACGCGTTGCGACAGCCGCAGGCGCGGCCGCCGCACAGGCTTATTCCAGTAGATCCCCCGCCCACAGCAGCAGGCTGCCCGCCGCGCACTGCCAGTCGGCGCCGACCGCAGCGGCGGCGTCGCCGCTGAGCTGCAGGCGGCCGCCGGAAGTGCTCAGCGCGAGCACGTCGCTGTCCTGCGGCCAGGACGACCACGCGCCGGCGATGTCGTAGCCGTCGCGTCCGGCCACGCGCTGGCGCACATAGAGCGCGTCGCCGGCGCGGGCGAACTCAATGGCGAAGCGGCAGCCCTGCTCGGCCAGGCCGCTCAGCCACAGCTGCGGACGCAGGCCGCGCACCGCGGCCACGCGCAGGCCGGCGACGTGCTGGCCGTCACGGCTGTGCATGGCCAGGCCGGGGCCGGCGGCGTTGACGCCGTCGCCGCCTTCCTCGAAGCCGTCGCGGAACAGGACCATGTCGGTCTGGTCGCTGGCGCCGGCCGGGCTGCCCGCGGCGCCGGCCGGCGGCGTCAGGGTCACCGCGTAGATCACGGCCTCGTCCGCGGTCTGCTGCAAAGTGGCCGAGAGCAGGAAGCTGACCGAGCCGCCCGCGGCGATGGTGATGCTCGCCGGCAGATTGCCGCTGCCGCTGCTGGCCGCGCCGCAGGAACTGCCGCTGCTGGCGGCGCACAGCCAGGTCACGCTGGCGCCGGCGAACTGCGGCGGCAGGCTGCTGCCCAGGCTGGCCGCGGTGGCGTTGGACGGACCGGCGTTGGCGGCCACGATCAGGTAGTTCAGCACCTGGCCGGCGGCGGCGTAACTGCGGCCGTCGCTGATGCTCAGGCTGAGGCCGACCTCGGCCGTGGCATTCACGCTGAAGTCCACGGTGCCGCTGATTCCCGCCGCCGCCGCGCGCACGCTTTGCGTGCCTGGGTTGGCGCCCAGCGTCCAGCCGCCCAGCGTGGCGACGCCGTTGGCATCGGTGTTCACGCTGGCGCCGCTGAGACTGCCGCCGCCGCCGAGCAGGCTGAAGCTGACCGCGACGCCGGCAACCGGGTTGGTGCCGTCGGTGATGCGCACCGAGGGCTGCGTACCGGGCAGGGCCGCGCCGGCCACCGCGCTGGCGGCGATGCTGCCGTTGGCGGCGATGCTGTTGGCCGACGCCGGCGCGATCACCAGCGTGCCGCTGGCCGAGCCTTCGTAGTTGGGATCGTTCACCGTAGCGGCGACCGCATAGCTGCCCACGGCCTGCGGCAGCACGGCGCTGCCGTTGTAGCTGACGGCGATGCTGCCGCTGAGCGTGGCCGTGCTGGCGGCGGTGACCGCGGTCACTGCGCCGAAGGTCTGGCTCAGGTTGCCCAGGGTGACCACCGTGCCGGCCTTGGTGATGACCAGGGTCGCGCTCACCGGCGGCGCGGTGTAGTTGCCTTCGGCCGGATCCAGCGACACCTGCACCAGATAGCTGCCCGCATTGCGCGGCAGCGGCGTGGCGGCGCCGTTGTACAGCACGACCAGACTGGCCGGATCGGCCGGCACATCGCCGTCCACCGACGCCGTGCCCGCGCGGTCCAGACCATCGTAGGGCGCAGTCGGCGGCAGGCTCAGGCCCAGGCTGACGGGCTTGGGCGCGATGCGCAGCGTGGCGCTGCTGGAGCCGCTGAAGTTGCTGCCTTCGCAGCTCGCGCTGACCAGGTACTGGCCCGCGTCCACCGGCGGCGTGCCGTTGCCGCTGCCGGCGCCGTTGTAGTCGAGGCTGCACACCGCGGCCGTATCCATCGCCAGGCTTGCGCTGCTGCCGTGGGCGGTGCCGTCGTAGACGAAGTCCAGCGGGCCGAAGGTGACGCCGGACGGCGCGCGGCTGATGGTCAGCGTCGCCGTGGCCGGCGCGCTGCCGGCGTAGTTGGGATCGCTGATCGTCGCCGTGACGCTGTACTGGCCGGCATCCACCGGCGGCGTCGCGCTGGCCGGATAGACCGTGGGCGCGATGCCGGCATAGCTGACCGTGTAGCTCAGCCCTGCCGGGGCGGCCGTGGTCGCGGTCACCGCCTGCGGCGCGCCGTTATAGCCGCGGATCAGCGCGCCGCCGACGGCGCCGTCGATGCTGATGGCCGCGCTCGCGGCCGCATCGACGACAAGGCTGGCCGTGGCCTGGGCAACAACATGGTCGGTGCTGGTCGTCGCCGCACGCACCAGGTAATTACCCACTGCAGCCGGCGGCGTGGTGCTCTGCGCATACACCGTGGGCGCGACGCCTTCGTAGGTGACGGCGTAGCTCAGCCCGGCCGGCGTGGTGGTCGCGCTGACCGCGGCCACGCTGGCGCCGCTGTAGCTGCGGTGGATGCTGCCGTCGGCCGTACCGTCGTCGTCGGTGAGTGCGATGGCCGTGCCGGCGGCCGGCGCGATGGTCAGCACCGCGCTG
This sequence comes from Tahibacter harae, assembly GCF_024437735.1. Lineage (GTDB taxonomy): Bacteria > Pseudomonadota > Gammaproteobacteria > Xanthomonadales > Rhodanobacteraceae > Tahibacter > Tahibacter harae. The sequence goes on from NZ_JANFQO010000026.1 coordinate 31,891, forward strand.
CCGCTGCCCTGGTAGTTCGGATCGCTGATGCCGGCGACGACGACATAGCTGCCGGCCGCGGTCGGACAGGCGGCGGCGCCGTCGTAGCTCAGCGTCGTCGCAAGCCCGGCCGGATGGGTGACCACGCTGGCGCAGCGCGGCGTGCCGTCGTAGCCCTGGCTCAGATTGCCCAGGCTCAGCGTGGCATTGGCGGCGTTCACGACCAGCGTGCCGCTGGCCGAACCGGAGTACAGCGCGCTGAAGGCCTGCGCGCTGACGCTGTAGCTGCCCGCGTCGGTCGGCGCCGTGGCGCTGGGGCCGTAGACGGTCGGCGCGATGCCGCTGTAGCTCAATGCCACCGCAACGCCGGGCGGATCGGTGTTGAGCGCGGCCGCGCGCGGGCTGCCGTTGTAGGTCTGGGTCAGGTCGCTCAGAGTGATGGCGACGCCGCGGGCGCTGATCTCGATGATCTGGTTGCCCAGCGAGAACAGCGTGGTCTCGGTCGCCGCGTCGACCAGCGCGGTGCTCAGGGTGTACTGGCCCAGGCGGTGGTAGACGCTGCGGTCGGCCATGGTCGCCGCGTAGCCGTCGCCGATCTGGCCGCCGTTGGCCGGCAGGTAGCTGGCGACGAGGTCGCTGCCGCTCTGGCTCCACACCAGCGGCACGTAGCCGCTGCCGTCCTGGCGCGCGAAGTCGACATCGGCCGGCGCCAGCACGGCGCCGCCGTTGTCGTGCAGGCGCAGGCGCACCTTGGCCGGCGGGGGCAGGCGGCCGCCGCTGTTGCTTAGCACCACCGCGCCGAACAGCGGCGTTTCCGCCGCGGCCACGTCGGGGCCGGCGTGGCCGATGCTCAGCGCCGGCACCGTGGTGACCAGTTCGCTGCGGGCGAACAGGTGATCGTCCACGCTGCCGCGCACTTCGGCCTGGATGCGGTATTCGCCCGGTTCCAGGCGCAGCGCCAGCGGCACGTTCAGCGGCGTGCCCAGGCTGGGCGCGGGCTGATCGTTGGCCGGCAGGTTGGGATAGCGCAGGAATACCGCCGCGCGGCCGCCGGCGGTGCCGGTGGTCTTGGCAAAAGCCAGGCTGAAGTAGCCGGACGGGCAATCCGCCGCGTTGCCGTCGCCGAACTGCACACAGGCGTCGACATCGCCGGCGCTGATCGGATCGGCATTGCCGTCGTCGATGCGCACGATGGCGAAGCGCGTATGCACGGGCTGGGCGGTGGGCTGGCCGCTATTGGCCAGGGTCGCGGCGAAGCCGGTGACGTAATCGCCGAACAAGGTGCGCGCCGGCCCGCTCAGGCCCAGGCTCAGGCCCGAGGCGTCGCTGACCACCAGCGTGCCGCTGGCCGAGCCCTGCCAGTCCGGTGTGTCCACGGTCGCGGTCACGCCGTAGCTGCCGGCGGCGGTCGGGCCGCTGTTGGCCGGGGTGTAGTCCAGGCTGTACGGCAGCGCCGGCACCGTGCTGACGCTGGCATCGACATGCAGGCCGGTATACGGCTGCTGCAGATTGCCGAGAGTGACCTGGGCCTGGCCGCGGCCGACCACGCGGGTCAGCGTATCGCTGGCGTAGAGCGTGTTGGGCGCAGCCGCGCCGCGCACGCCCAGGGCGGCGGTATACGTTGCAGCTTTGTGGAATACCACACGGAAGCTCACTTCGCCGGCATAGCCCGGGCTGAAATCGAAGCCCGCATCGCCGCCGTTGTCGCCATCGACCAGGTCGCAGCCGGCCGCATCCAGGCTCAGCGCATACGGATAGGTGGATGAGCCGTCGAAGTTGTATTCGATGCTCAGGTCCGCCGCCGTGGCCGGCTGGGCCGGGCCGGTGCTCACGCACAGGCGCTGCTGTTCCAGGCCGGCGATGGCGCCGGCGTTGTTGTGCAGGCTGGCGAAGAAGGCCGCGGGCTCGCCCACGCGCAGGCCGCCGGCGGCGGCGGCGAGGTCGACCGAGCGGCCGGCCGTGCTGGACGCGACCTGGCTGAGCAGGTTCGCCGCGGCATACAGCAGTCCGCTGGTGCTGCCCTTCACTTCGGCGGTCACCGCGTAGCTGCCGGCGGCGCTGAAGTTGGCGTTGAAGTAAGTGGTCGCGTCATAGCCGGCCGGCAGGGCGAAGCCGCCGCCCGGACCGAACACGGCACAGCCGTTGCCGTCCAGCGACAGCGGCGCGAACGGCCCGCTGCTGCCGGCGCCGTAGCCCAGGCTCAGGTCGGCCGCCGTCGCCGGCACGCCGTTGCGGGTGACGCAGTACGCCACGCTGACGTTCTCGCCCAGTGCCGTGCCCTGGTTGCGCAGGCGTGCGGTATAGGCCGTATCGACACCGACTTCGACGCCGCTGCCGGGCCCGTTGAGGCTGAGCTGCGTATCCGTGCCCGGCACCACCGCGGCCACGCCGGTGACCACGCTGTCGCTGCCGTACAGGTCGGCGCCGGTGTTGCTTTCGGCGCGCAGGCGCAGCGTATAGCTGTCGGCGGTGGCGAAATGCACACGCAGGTTGCGCAGCAGCGCGCTGTTGCCGGCCACGGCGTAGCCGCCGTCGGGCAGCGGTCCGTCGAGCTTGAACAGCAGGCCGCCGTTGGGGCCGGTGCCGAAGTTCTCCGCCGCGACGAAGCTGCCGCCGCTGCCTTCGTCGGCCTGCACCGCGAACAGGTCGGCCGCACTGATGGCGCCGCCGCTGCGGGTGATTTCCAGCAGGAAGCGCGCATTCGCCGGCAGCGCCTGCGCGGCAGTGTTGTCCAGCCGCGCGAGGTAATGCGCGGCGCGGCCGACTTCGACACCCGCGGCGGGGCCGTCCAGATCCGTGACCAGGGTGGAACCGGTGATGCGCAGCCGGGCGGTAGCCTGGGCGGAGTAATTCGCACTGTCGACCGTACCGCAGACTTCGTAGTCGCCGGCATTGACCGGCGCCAGCGTGCTGCCGGCGCAGGCGTCGCCGCTGCCCCCGGCCGCGCCGTAGCGCAGCGCGACCGCGGGCGCACCGTCGCAGGCCGGCGCGGTGGCGCTGATCGCCGCTGCGCAGCTGCTGCTGGCCGCGGCCGGCCGCGGCGTGCCGTTGTAGGTCTGCTCAAGATTGGCGAAGACGATGGCCGGCGCCGCGCGCGTGATCTGCCACTGGCCGGCGCTGGCCGAACTCAGCACGGCACTGAGGTTGGGATCGCTCAGGCTGGCGTTCCAGGGGTAGCTGCCGGCGTTTGCCGGCGGACTCGGCGCGGGGCTGTAGTCGATGGCGATGGAACCGGGCTGCGGTGCACCGGACAGCGCCTGGCTGGGCGTCACGCTCAGTCCCTGCGGCTGGCCGCTGTAGACCGCGCTGAGCGCGCCGGACACGGCCAGTGTGATCGGCTTGCGTTCCACGCTGTAGGGCGTGCCCGCGCCGCTGGCGATGGTGTAGTCGCTGTCGTTGACCGCGGCGCTGGCGTTGTAGCCGCCGGCCAGGGTCGGCGCCGCGGCACCGGCGGCGAAGCTGCTGCCGTCGTTGGGACCGTCGCCGGCGCTGTAGCTCAGCTCCACCTTGCCGGCCAGCGCAAGGCCGGTCAGGTCGTTTGCCGGCATCACGCTGAAGGCCAGCGGCAGGCTGGCGCCGTCGGCATAGACGGCGCCAGCGCCCGCATAGCTCACGGCCAGCGGCTGCTTGAGCACGACGGAGAAATTCGTGCTCGCGTACACGGTGCCGCTGTACTGGCCCACCGCCTGCAGCGTGGTGGCATAGGTGCCGGGCAGGCGGAACAGGCTGCGGCTGGCGCCGCTGAAATCGGCGCCGGCATCGACCGGGAAGCCGTTGCTGATCTGCGGGAACTCGCCGCTGAGCACAAGGCCGCCGCCGGCCGGGTTCAGCCGCGACAGACACCAGCCGTCCTGCACGTGACCGTTGGCGGCCAGACAGCCCGGATCGGCGAATTCGTTGCGCACGCTGTCGGCGGCGGGTTCGTCCTGCAGCACGTTGCCGCCCATGGGCTGGCCGGCGCTGGGCAGGCTGGAGGTGGCACGGGTGATCGCGTAGCGCAGTTTGACCGGCTCGGGCACCGCGCCGCCGCTGTTCTGCACGCGCACGGCATAGCCCTGCAGGTTGTAGGTGAGGCCGTCGTTGCCCGGCTGCGGCGTGACGCTGAGCGCGACGCTGGCCGCGGCGAAGCCGAACTCGACCCGGCCCAGCGCCGCCGGTGCGCCCGGCGGCGCTTCCGGCGCCAGCGGATCGTCGTGGTAGGTGCGCACCTGCAGATCGGCGATCTGCGCCGCGCTCATGTCGCGCGGCAGTACCGGCGTGCCGGCCGGCGTGGCGACGAAGCCGTTGTCCAGCGCGATCACATCGGCGGGGAACGGCTTGAGCGCACTGGCGGCATAGCCGGCGAACACCGCCGGCGCCGCGCCGCTGACGCAGCCGGCGCTGGTGGCCGAACTGGGGCAGTCGCTGGGATCGAGGTAGAGGTAATGGGCGAAGGCGCCGGCGAAGCGGTTGGCATCCGCCGAGCCGGCCGTGGCCCCGCCCAGGCGGACCACGCCGGGCGCCGGGCGGCTGGCGCGGTAATCGTGATCGGCGAAATAGACCGCCACGCCGCGCGCGGCCGGGCCGGCCGCGCCGTTGAATTGGTTGCCGCGCACGTCGGCTTCGATGCGGGCGAAGGCCAGCGGCAGGCCGCCGAACACCTTGGTATTGATCCACAGGTGGACAAAGTCGCCTGCCGCCGGCGCATCGAACTGATTGTCCTGCAGATGCCAGCTCTGGCTGTTCTGCACTGCCACGCCGATGGCATGGCCGCTGAAATGGTTATTGCCGATGTGCACATAGGCATTGCTGTGCTGCACGCTCTTGATGCCGAGCGAACGCAGCGCGGGAATGGCCGGCGCGAAATCGTTGCCGTCGACCTCGAACAGGCCCTGGGCCTCGCCCGCCTCCAGGCCGGCGCCGGAGAAGGTGTTGCCGCTGACCAGCACGCGGCCGTTGTTGTAGCGCAGGTTGGCGTCCTGGGAGCCGGCGGTGATGCGGTTGTTGTCCAGCCACAGCACCGGCGCGATGCCGTCGGTGGCGAGACTGGGCGGCCCCTGCACCGGCGGCGTGGCCGGCGCATCGTCGAATTCGACGCCGGAGCCGAACAGGCGCAGGTCCGCTCCGCTGCCGGAGCCTTCGATGGTGTTGTTGCGCACGACCAGACCGGACAGGGCGGCACTGCCCTGGGCGTAGCCGCGGCCGTTGAGGCTGAGCGCATGACGCTGGGCGAACGGCGCCAGCGGCGGATCGGCCAGGTTGGAATCGACCGCGCGGATCGTATTGCCTTCGATCACCAGGCCGCTGGGCGTCTCGCCGCCGGGCAGCGCGGCGATGGCCGTGCCCAGCCTGTCCAGGTCGATGCGGAATTCGAGATTGTCCACGGTCACGTCGCGCGCCAGCACGCGCAGCACGGCGGGTGCGCCGCTGACGCTGGCCGGCGCGCTCAGCACCGGCGCATCCGGCGCGCCGGCCGCGCCGCTGCGGGTGATGCGCACGCGCTTGGTCACGTCGGTCTGCGCCGCCAGCACCACGCCGTCGCTGATGCGCAGCACATGGCCGTTGAGCGTGGTGGCATCGTCGATGGCCGCCTGCAGCGAGCAGAAGGTGCGGCCGGTGTCGGCATTGGTGACGACGACGTTCATCGGCGCCGCGTTCGGACGCAGGTCGATGTCGCGCACGCTGCTGCCGTTGGTACCGCTGACGCTGCTGCCGTCGATCGTGTTGCTGCCGATGATGGCGCAGGTGAACTGGCTGTTGCCGCGGCCGAAATAGGCATTGGCCGCGGCCTGGTCGCCGTCGGCCGGCGGCAGCGGCGTATTGCCGGCCTGGCGCTGGATGGCGATGTCGCTGGCGGACACCGTATTGCCTTCGACGCGCGACTGCAGGCCTTCGATCACGATGCCGTAGCCGTCGAAATCCGCCGCCGGCTGGCTGATGCCGCTGACCGTGTTGTTGCGCACGACCACGCCTTGGGGCACATCCCCGTTGAGCGCCGCATCGCGCGCGCGGCGGATCACGGCGATGCCGGAAAGATCGCGGCTGTCTACCGGCGCCACCGTGCGCAACACATGGTTGTCCTCGACCACGATGGCGCCCGAACCCGCCGCCGCCGGCGTGGCCAGGCCGCTGCCGGAAGGATTGTTCAGGGTGATGCCGAAGCGGCCGTTGTCCTGTACGCGGTTGTGGTGGATATGCGTCACGCCCGGGCCTTCGGCGCCGAGCACGCCCATGCCGGCGTCGCCGTTGTCGATCACCAGGTTGTTGCGCATGACCACGCCGCTGGCGGCGCCGTCGAGCAGTTCCATGCCGGCCAGGCTGTTGTTGGCCACATGGTTGTTGTCCAGCACGAAATTGGTCTTGCGCGCATCCCACACCGCGATGCCGCGGCGCTGGTTGTCGTGCGTGCTCACATGCGAGATGCGCACATCGTCGAGCAGGCTGCCCACGTCCAGCAGCACGCCGCCGCCGATGCCGCCGGCGGTGCCGCACCAACTCAGCTCCGTGGTGTAGTTGGCCGCCTGGAACGGCGCGTCGGGATCGACGTCGGCCAGGCTGGCGTCGCCGATGCGCAGGCCGTCGGGCTCGCTGCCGGAGCCGGGCGTGGCGAAGATGCAGCTGCCGTCGAAGCGGGTCACGCGCAGTTGCTTGATGGTGACGTCCTGCGCGCCGACCACGCTGATGCCGTTGCCGGCCAGGCGCACGCCGTTGACGTCGGCGCCGTCGATCTCCGACACGATGGCGCCGCCCTGCAGGCTGCCGCGCAGCACCAGGCCGGGCAAGGTGGCCGGAATCACCACCGATTCGCGGAAGCGGCCCTGGCCCAGCACGATGGCGTTGCCCGGCCCGGCCGCGGCGATCGCGGCGGCAATGCTGGAATGCAGCGCCGGCGTACCGCTTTCGCTGGCGTCGGCGTAGCGCCGTATCGCATCGTTGACGAAGGCGCGCGCCACGCCGCCGTTGGCGACCAGCGTGCCGCTGACTTCGATCACGGGCTGGGTGCCGGTGGCGGCGAACTGCTCGAAGCCGCTGACGCCTTCGAGCAGGCCGTTGAAGGTATTGGTGCCGCAGAGTTCCACCGCGTCCACGGCCCAGCCGCCGGTCTGGTCGAAGGCGTAGACGCCGTATTCCTGCACGCCCGCGGCCGGAGTTTCGCTGAAGGTGTTGTCGCAGATGCGCACGTTGCTCAGCGTGGTGCCGGTCCGCGCACGCAGGGTGATGCCGTTGGCATTGATGCGGCGATTGACCGGCGCCGGATTGACCCGGCCGCTGCCGTTGTCGGCGAACACCGACTGGCGGATTTCCACATTGTCGATCAGGCTGCCCGCGGCGGAAGTCTTGAGCCAGATGCCGCCGCCGCCCGTGTAATTGAGTTCATCGCCGCCGGGCGCCGCGCCTATGGGCGCATTGCCGCTGAAGCTGCTGGTCTGGATCAGCACGTTGCGGATCGCGCTGTTGCTGGCCGGCGCGCCGATATGGTTGACCGAGAAGCCGGCGCCGGAATTGCCGTCGAAGCTGGAGCCGCTGATGACAAGGCCGTCCAGGCTGGCATTCTCGGCGAACAGCAGGCCGGCCTGGACATAGCCGCCCGGGTCGTTCACCGGCGGCGTGTTGCCATTGCCGTCGAAATGGCTGTCGACGATGCGCAGGTCGCGGGTCACGGTGGAACCCGGCGCGGCGTAGGCGATCATGCCGCTGCGCGCGTTGTCCGAAGCCGACACGCGCTCCAGCGTGAGGTAGCTCTGGCTGCCCGTGAGCACGATGCCGTCGCCGGCCGGATTGGATACGCGCAGGTCGCGCACGGTCAGGCGCTGGCTGGCGGAGCTGCCGCCGGCGGCCAGCGTCAGCGTCGCGCCGATGACGGTGTCGGCCGCGCCGGCACCGTCGCCGATCAGGCTGACCTCGCGATCGACCAGACCGGCGCCGTAACTACCCTTGGCGATATAGACCACGCCGCCGGCCGCGGTATGCGCGACGGCGTCGTTGATCGTGGCGAAGGCGTTGATGCCGTAGTACACCGTTCCCGGCGCGACCGCGCCGTGGCTGAAGCTCAGCGCGGCGCCGTGGGGCTGGCCGGTGTAGGCGTCGTCGACATAAGTCGCGCTTTCGCTGCCGCTGAAGCCGTAGTCGACCAGGCCCAGGGCCGCGTTCGCCGCGTCGTCGTAGGTGTGCGCCTGCAGCGCCAGGCGCTGGGCCGCGCTCATACCGGCGGGGAAGGCGCCGTCGTACAGATTGCCGGCAGCGCTGACATTGCCCGCGAAGGGCCGCACGCGCGTATCCGGAATCGCGCCCACGCCGGGATAGTTCAGCAGGCCGCAGCTCGTGCTGCCGGCAGTGTCGCAACTGTGATCGTCCAGGCGGAAATAGCGCTGGTGCTTGCCGTCGAAGGTGTTTTCCTGGCCTGGCGTATTGCCGCCGAAGATCAGGCTGGCGTAGACGGCGGCGCCGCCCGCCTCGTTGTCGTTGATGAATTCGACGGCGCGGCCGGCATTGGCCGCAGTGGCGGCGTAGAAATCATTGCCCTGCGCAGTCAGCGCGAACGGCTGCGGCGGGCTGGGCGGCGCATCGGTGGTGATTTCCTTGTTGCTGACCACCAGGCTGACGAAGTCGGCCGCCGCAGCCAGCGGCAGGAACACGTTGTCGCGCAGCTGCACGCCGGGCCAGTTCTGGATCAGCACGCCGCGGTAGCCGCCGGCATGGTCCAGGAACTGGTTGTTGCTGACGGTCAGCGGCACGCCGGCGTCGTTGTGCACCAGGCGCAGCAGCGAGAAATCCGCCGGGTTCGGCGAGGGCGCCGCGGCGGCGTAGGCATCGGCATTGGGGACCGCGCGCACTTCGTTGTTGTCGAACAGGATGGCGCTGACGCCGGCATTGGGCGAGGAAATCTGCGCGCCGCGGCCGCGCAGGTGGTTGTCGGCGATGGTCACGCTGGTGGCGGTGGAAACGCCGGGCACCACGGTGGGGAAGCGCACGATCAGATCCTGCGTGCCCGAGACGATGGTATTGCCGCGCAGTACGCCCAGGCCGCGGTCCATCTGTATGCCGGCGCGGAAGGCGGCGCCGCCGCTGGCTTCGACCAGGTTGTCCTCGATGCGCACGCTGCGGCCGTCGCGGATGGTGGCGCCGACGGTGTTGTTGACGTGGTTGATCGAGATCGCATTGGTGAAGCGGAAAGTCGACGCCGCCGCGCCGGACTGGCTGGAGACGAAGCGGTTGCCGCGCACCAGCAGGCCCTCGATGTCGCCGGCGGCGACCACGCCTTCGGCGACGTAGGTCTTGTCGGCGGCGAAGTGCAGGTTTTCCACGGCCACGTCGCGCACGTCGTTGACGTAGAGCAGGGCCTGGTTGGTGCCGCCGCTCTGGCGCGTGAGCACCGGCCGGTTAGCGCCTTCGCCGAGCAGGCGCAGGCCGCGCTTGGCGACGACCACGTTCTCGTTGTACGTGCCGTCGGCGATGCGGATGGTGTTCCACGGCGTGGCCTGGGCCACGGCGTAATTGATCGTCGCGCAGGGCGCGGACGGATTGCTGCAGTCGCCGCTGTCGCTGCCGCCGTTGGCAGCGAAGCGTTCGCCCTCGAAGCCTGCGCCTATGGCGCTGCCGCTGCCCGGCGTCACGCTGAGATCGTCGATGAACACGCCTGCCGGCCGGTTCAGCGCGAAGGTGCTGCCAGGATTGCGGTCGTTCAGATGATCCGGATTCTCGACCAGGCGGAAGCCCAGCCGGGTCAGGGTGACCTTGGTGCCCGGCGCCGCGAACGGACCGGCCAGGTAGGCGTCTTCCCAGCTGTCCATGCTGCCGGAAGTCCACACCGTGGCGCCGGCGCCGTCGAACACGGTGTAGGTGATCAGATCGTTGCGTGCGCCGGGCACCAGCTGGGCGGAGACCTGCAGGCGGTACCAGGTGTCGTGGGCCAGGGCGCCGGACTGGCGGATGTCGTAGCGCACGCCGGCATCGTCGAACGGCGGCGGGTCGGTATTGGTCCAGCCGCTGCCCTGGCTGATGCCGACTACCTGCACCGCGAGCACGCCGCCGCTGTCGCGGATCGCCGCGTAGGTCAGGCGCGCGCCGGGCGCGTCGCTGAGCGAGCTGGAGACCACCAGGCCGTCGTTGCCGGCCGGTACGCGGAACCAGAATCCGGCCTGGACCTGGCTGCTGGGCCCCGCTCCTTCCTGCACCGAGGCGAAGGCCGGGCTCAGCACGCTGTTGACGCAGCCCTCGTGGAACCAGTTCGACACGCGCCAGGACTGGCGTCCCGTATGCGCCAGCGCCGGCGTGATTTCCTGATCGTAATTGGCCGCGCCGCAGTTGATGCTCCAGCCGCCCTGGCCGTGCAGCGAGGCACCCAGCGGGCGGTCGTCCGCCGCGGTCCAGCCGCCGCCGGGCTGGGGATTGCTCTGCCCCGCCGTGAACGGACCGACCGTGCGCGCCGGCGTGGCATTGAACAGTTCGGCCTGCGCCGTGCCGGCGCTCAGGCAGGCAAACGCGGCGAGCGCCGCCAGGCGCCCGCGATGGTGCAGAAAGGAAATCATCGAGAACTCCCGATGCGGACTGCGAGATGACGGACTTGCCGCGGTGCGGCGCGGGAAGGCAGGCAGGGCGAGGCCGCTGCGGCCCGGCGTGGCCGGGCCCAGGCGTCCGCGGCGTCAGCCGCGGACGAGCGCGCGTCCCTGCGCACGGGAATTCCCCGATCGATCCGGTTCATCTCGCCCCCCTGTACGGCGCTGGGTGATGCGCCGCAAGCTGACTGCGCTGCGGCTCTCCCAGAGCCGCAGTACAGCTGGGAACGAGGCTAACCAACCCGGAATGTGGAACGCATCACCTATTTGGGCATTGACGTAGCGCTTGTTTATCGCTACCCACGTGCGCGAACAGGCCTGCGGGGACAGGCCCGGCCGCGGAGCAAGGGATGGACGCCATGCAGGGGAAAGGCGGCTCCGAACTGATCGAACTGGCCTATGCGGCAATCGAGGACACGCGCTGCTGGCAGCTGCTGGCCGCCGCGCTGGCGCGGCGCTACGACGCCGGCCAGGCCGTGGTACTGCTGCGCCGGCAGGGCAATCCGGCCGCCGATGTCGCCGCCTGGGCGCGGCCGCAGGACGGCAGTTATCTGGCGCATTACCAGGCGCTGGACCCGTTCCTGGAACCGGCTCTGGTGGAGCAGATGAGCCGCCAGCCGCGGGCCTGGCTGTCGCAGCAGCTCATTGACGAACGCGAGCTGCGCGGCAGCGTGTTCTACAACGAATTCCTGCGCCCGCGCGGCAACCTGTTCTGGGGCTGCGGCGGCAACTACGTGCTCGGCGCCGGCCTGCGCCTGCAGATCGGCGTGCTGCGCGACAAGGCCCTGGGCCAGTTCGACGAAGCCGACCGCAGCAGCATGGACGAGATCGTGCGCCATGCGCAGCGTGCCGCCGGCCTGGCCCGGCGCCTGGACGACCTGCAGCTGGAGGCGCGCTACCAGGCCGCGGTGCAGGACAACCTGCTCGACGCCGTGCTCGCGCTGGATGCCGCCGACCGCATCGTGCAGCGCAATGCGCGCGCCGCGGCCTTGCTGGACGGCCATGCCGGCGATGCGCGCTTCAGCGTGCGCAGCCTGCGCCTGGCCGGCGCCGCGGAGCAGCAGCGCCTGCACGAGGCGCTGGCGCGCGTGCGCGCGGCCGGCGGCGGCGATTCGCTGCGCCTGCTGCGCGCCAAGCCGCTGCCGCCGCTGTGCGTGGTGATCGTGCCGGCGGCGGACGCGGGCGCCGGCTGCCTGCTGCTGTTCCTGCGCGATCCGCGCTGGCCGCAGCACCTGCCCGACAGCGCATTGTGCGAGCTGTTCCAGCTGACCCAGGCACAGGCGCGCGTCTGCGCCGCGCTGGTGCGCGGCGAAGCGGCCGAGACCATCGCCGCGGACCTGGGCGTGGCGGTCAACACGGTGCGTTCACATATCAAACTGGCGATGGAGCGTCTGGGCGTGAATCGTCAGTCCGAGCTGGTGCGCCACCTCGGCGCGGCGCTGCCGGCGCTGATCGCCGCCGCGCCGCGCTAGTCCCTGCGGTTGCGCGCAGCAAGCCCGCTGGCCGAAAATCGCGCCATGAGCGACCAGAACCCTTACGACATCGCGATCTCGGTCGCCACCCGGTTCGTCGACGAGCAATCGCGCCCGTCGGACAACCGCTACGTCTTCGCCTACACCATCACCATCCAGAACACCGGCGAAGTCGCCGCGCAGCTGCTGTCGCGCCACTGGATCATCACCGACGGCAACGGCAAGGTGCAGGAAGTGACCGGCGACGGCGTCGTCGGCGAGCAGCCGCACATGCGCCCGGGCGAGGAATTCCAGTACACCTCCGGCGCGGTGCTGGAAACCAGCGTCGGCATCATGCGCGGCAGCTACCGCCTGGTGGCCGAGGACGGCACCATCTTCGAGGCCAGCATCCCGCAGTTCACCCTGTCCATCCCGCGGACGCTGCATTGATGGCGACCTGGGCCATCGGCGACCTGCAGGGCTGCCTAGACGAACTCCAACGCCTGCTCGACAAGATCAAGTACGACTCCGCCAGCGACACCTTGTGGTTTTGTGGAGACCTGGTCAACCGCGGCGGCCAGTCGCTGGAAGTACTGCGCCTGCTGCGCACGCTGGGCGCGCAGACCGTGGTCACGCTGGGCAACCACGATCTCAGCCTGCTCGCCATCGCCCAGCGCAACGAGGCCGAGCAGGCCAAGGTCAATCCGGAGCTGGCCGCGGTGCTGTTCGCGCCGGACCGCGAGGAATTGCTGCACTGGCTGCGCCACCGCAGCCTGCTGCACCACGACGAGAACCTGCGCTTCACCATGGTCCACGCCGGCCTGGCGCCGCGCTGGACCCTGGCCCAGGCCCAGCGCGCCGCGCGCGAGGTGGAGCGCGAGCTGCGCGGCCCGCACCATGCGCGCCTGCTGCGCTCCATGTTCGGCAACAAGCCGGCGGTGTGGTCGGGCCGGCTCAAGGGCGTGGAGCGCATGCGCGCCAGCATCAACGTGCTGACCCGCCTGCGCTACTGCGACGTGCGCGGCCGCATCGCCTTCGGCGAGAAAGGCGCGCCGGGCACGCAGCAGGCCGGCCTGTACCCCTGGTACGAAGTGCCCGGCGTGCTCAAGCGCGACACGCGCGTGGTCTGCGGCCACTGGTCCACCCTGGGCCGGTTCAGCGGGCTTGGCATCTACGCCATCGACACCGGCTGCGTCTGGGGCGGCGCGCTGACTGCGCTGCGGCTGGATGCGGAGGACCCCTACTTCGTCAGCATCAAGTCCGACCGCACACCGCCGCCGGGGCGCGAGGCAGACTGAAACCGTGCGCTGCCGCGGATCGCGCGGCAGCAGCTCCGGACGCGACTGATCCGGCCGGCCGCCGGCGCCGGCCTGTTGCCGCGGACCGCACCGCCGGCCGTTGCCGCGGCGCAGGCAGACCGGGTACATCGCGCCACAGCATCCCCGGCCGGAACAACGCCGCGTAAAGCACCCGCCAGGACGCGCAGGAGCGCGCTGCCGTGCTCATGCTTTTTCCTCATGCCGCCACTGGCCGTGAGAGACTGAGGATACTCGTGGCACTAGCAGGAACGACCCGCCAAACGTCCGCTCAAACCTTCCAGGGGATTCGCGATGTCCGACTCTTGCCTGATCCGCCTGTTCCTGGCTGCCTGTCTGGCCGCCTGCACCAGCGCCCAGGGCGCGCCCGCACCGCCCGCCTATGCCACCGGCGCCGACCTGCGCTTTGAAGCCAATCAGGGCCAGTTCGCCGGCAGCGTCGATTTCCTCGCACGCGGCCCGCACTACGAAGTGGCCCTGGACGGTGCCGCGGCCACCCTGCTGCTGGCCGCGCCCGGGCCGGCCCGCGCGACGCGGCCGCTGGTGATCCGCGCCGAGGGAGCCCGCGCCACGGCCAGGGCCAAAGCCGCGCGGCCTTACGCCAGCCGCACGAATTACCTGTCCGGCGGGAAATCCGCCTGGCATCGCGATGTGACCAACTACGCCGAGGTCAGTTATTCCCGCGTCTATCCCGGCATAGACCTGGTCTACTACGGCAGCGAAGGCCGCCTGGAATTCGATTTCCGCGTCGCTCCGAAGGCTGATCCCGGCCATATCCGCCTGGCCATCGAAGGCGCCGATTCAGTGCGCCTGGACGACAACGGCGACCTGCGCCTGAGCCTGGCCGGCCAGGAGGTGATCCAGCATGCGCCGGTTGCCTATCAGTTGGGCCGCGACGGCAGCCGCGAGCGGCGCGAGGCGCGCTACGTACTCGACGGTGAAAAACAGGTGCGGCTGGCACTAGGCGAATATGACCGCCGTCGTGAACTGGCGATCGATCCGGTGATCACTTATGCGAGCTACTTCGGCGGCGCGTTCACCGATACCGCTTATGCGCTGCGGACCGATCCCGCCGGCAACCTGTACCTGCTCGCGTCCACCTATTCGTCAGGCCTGGGCAGCGCTAACGGCCACACACCGGACTATCGCAGCGAACGCTACGCCTACGTCTCATGGAATGGCTGCTTCGGCTGTGCCGACGGTCCGCCGGGCTGGTCGCAGGTCGCGCGCACGGAGTACACGCGCAGCCAGACCCTGCTGGTGACCAAGTTCGCGCCCGACGGCCGCTCGATTATCTACGCGACTTACATCAACGGCGCGGAGCAGCTGATTCTCGCCGGCAAGGAAGCCGCCGTATCCCCCAGCGGCGAACTGTTCCTCGCGTTCTCCCTGTACAACCCCACGCCGACACTGCCGCTGGTCAATCCCCAGGCGACCACGGGGCCGGGCTGGGCCGCGCGCCTCAATGCCGCCGGCAACGGCTTCGTCTACGCCAGCTACTATCCCTACAACTTCGAGCGCAGTGTCGCCGTGGACGGCAGCGACCGGCTGGTGGTCGGTGCCTCTACCATCAACAGCACGTTCCCGACCGTCAATCAGATACCCGGCCAGACCTGTCCCAGCGGTCAGAACATGGGCGTGGTGCGCCTGGGTGCCGCGGGCGCGGTGGACTTCGCCGGCTGCCTGGGCGGCACCAGCAGCGACAACGTCCGCGCCGTCGCCGTGGATGCCAGCAATGACATCTACCTGTTCGGCCGCACCGCTTCCAGCAACTTCCCGGCGGTCAATCCATTGCCCGGCGCGCCGACCGGCGGCGGCTATTCGCTGGCGCTGGTACGCATCGACGGCACTACCCGGGCCATCGAATTCAGCAGCCGCTTCGGCAACAACGACGGCAGTTCATATGCGTCCGACATGGTGTTGGCGCCCGGTGGGCGCGTCGTCATCGCCGGCACCACTTGGTCGTCGCGGCTGCAGGCCGTGAACGCATTCCAGCCCAACCTGGCCATGCCGCCAGACAGCTATCTCAACGACGGCTACGGCAGTTGCGCCGACTACAACTATGCCTGCGCCGACTTCGACTACTACCTCGCCAGCATAGATCCGAACACCTCCAGCGTCGTCTTCTCCACCTATTTCGGCGGCCATGCCAGCGAACCCAATCTGGCGGCGCTCGCGGTGGACAGCGCCGGCTATATCCACCTGCTGGGCGGCACCCTTTCCAGCGACCTGCCGCTGCGCCAGCCGCTGCAGGCCAGTTTCGGCGGCACGTCGGATGTGCTGCTGGCGCGCTTTTCGCCGCAGGGCCGCCTGAACTTTTCCACTTATATTGGCGGCCCCAATGCGGACACCGCAGCCAACGCCTCCGGTGCGATAACGCCCGCCCCGGGCGGCGGTGTATGGCTGGCCACGAACGCCCAGGCCGGCTTCCCGGTCACCGGCGATGCCTTGCAGCCAGCCGCGGCCGGCGACTATGACGTGGCCCTGGCGCGCATCAGCTTCAGCGGCCTGACCGACAGCGACGGCGACGGCGTGCCCGACGCCAGCGATTTCGCCCCGGCCAATGCGGCCGAGTGGGAGAACCACGACGGCGACGCAATCGGTGACAACGCCGACACCGACGACGACAACGACACCTTCGCCGACGCGAACGACCGCTTCCCGTTCGACCCGGCGGAACACCTGGACAGCGACAACGATGGCAAGGGCGACAACGGCGACCGCTTTCCCAGCATCGCCCTGGACAAATACGACTTCGACAACGACGGCACCGGCGACAACGCCGACACGGACGCCGACAACGACGGTGTGCTCTACGACGGGATCAACTACGTGTACGACGATCGCTTTCCGCTGGATGCCAGTGAAAGCGTCGACAGCGACAACGACGGCATCGGCGACAATGCCGACCCGGATCGCGACAACGACGGCCTGGCCAACGCCAGCGATCCACTGCCAGGCAATCCGGACGAGCCCAAGGCCACTTTCACCGGCTTCCATGTCGGCGATACGACCACCTTCCGCAAGCCCCTGCCGCACGGCTTCGACGCCATCTACGACTGGGACCACACCTGGACCGCCGCCAGCGACAGCACCGCGGATGGCCCGCTCAAAGGCTACGCGCTGACCAGCCGCCAGCTCGGCCACAACGAGACCAGCGGCGTGAAGGCGCGTACCTGCATCACCGACGAACTTTCCTTCGACGCCCGCGTCAGCAGCGCTCCCGGGGACCAGTTCCAGTTCCTGATCGACGGCGTGGTCAAGCTGACCCTGGACGGCGAACAGCCCTGGGCCACGCACAGCTTCGCCGTGACTTCCGGCGTGCACGAGCTGCGCTGGCTCTACAGCAAGAACGCTTCGGGCAGCGCCGGCCTGGATGCGGCCTGGATCGACAACGTGGTGCTGAACCAGTCGCCGACCTGCATCTTCCAGGGCGGCTTCGAGTAAATCCTGCCGTGTGGTGCGCCGGATCCGGCGCAGCACACGGCAATGGCCGGCCCCGCGCCGGCGCGACGCTGGACGCGCGGCCACAAACCGGGACACCCGCGCAACCATCCGGACAGCAGCACCCAACCGGCCTCGGCCGGCCGCTTATGCCAAATCTGGCATCAGCTCCGGTACCATGCGCGGGCCAAGCGCCCGCCCGGCGGCGCGCCAGCCCGCACGTTCCGTCCCGAGCACCGCCGCGAATGACCCATGCCAATCTGAAGCTGCACGAGCCGGTCGGCGACGAGGTGAAAACGACCACCTGCTACATGTGCGCCTGCCGGTGCGGCATCAAAGTCCATCTCAAGGACGGCAAGGTCCGCTATATCCAGGGCAATCCGGATCATCCGGTGAACCGCGGCGTGATCTGCGCCAAAGGCTCGGCCGGCATCATGCAGCACTACTCGCCGGCGCGGCTGCGCAAGCCGCTGCTGCGCGTGGGCGAGCGCGGCAAGGGCGAGTTCCGTGAAATCGAATGGGACGAGGCCCTGGCCCTGGCCACGCAATGGCTGGGCGACATACGCCGGCGCAATCCGGACGAACTGGCGTTCTTCACCGGCCGCGACCAGTCCCAGGCGCTGACCGGCTGGTGGGCGCAGCAGTTCGGCACCATCAATTACGCCGCCCACGGCGGCTTCTGCTCGGTCAACATGGCCGCCGCCGGCATGTACACCTTCGGCGGCTCGTTCTGGGAATTCGGCGAGCCGGACTGGGAGCACACGCGCTATCTCATGATGTTCGGCGTGGCCGAGGATCATGACTCCAACCCGATCAAGCTGGGCCTGGGCAAGCTCAAGCAGCGCGGCGCCAAGCTGCTCGCGATCAATCCCGTGCGCACCGGCTATGCCGCCATTGCCGACGAATGGCTGGGTATACGCCCGGGCACCGACGGCCTGTTCGTCGGCGCGCTGATCCAGGAACTGCTCAACCACGACTGGGTCGATTTCGACTATCTGGTGCGCTATACCAACGCGCACCATCTGGTCGTGCGCGACCCCGGCGGCGCCGACGACGGCCTGATCGCGCGCGATGCCGCCGGCACGCCGCTGTGCTGGACGCGCGACGCGGGTGCGGCACGCGCCGATGCCGTTGGCATCGCACCCGTCGTGGTCGGCGAATACACCCTGGACGATGGCCGCCGCGCGGTGCCGGCCTTCCAGCTGCTGGCCGAACGCTTCCTCGCCGCGGAATATTCCGCCGACGCCGTCGCGCCGCAGTGCGGCATCGACGCGGCCGCCATTCGCCGCATCGCCGCGGAGATCGCCGATGCGGCCTTCCGCCAGGAAATCCGCCTGCCCGTGGCCTGGACCGATGTCTGGGGCCGCCAGCACAGCGAAATGATCGGCCGGCCGGTGTCGCTGCATGCGATGCGCGGCATATCCGCGCACAGCAACGGTTTCCACACCTGCCGTCTGCTGCATACGCTGCAGATGCTGCTGGGCGCGATCGACACTCCGGGCGGCTTCCGCTACCAGCCGCCCTATCCCAAGGGCGTGCCGCCGGCGAACCGGCCGGGCAAGTCGCGCAAGCCCGACGGCACGCTGGACGCGGGCCCGCTGGGCTACGTGCACGCGCCAGAAGACCTGCTGGTCGATGCCGAGGGCAATCCGCGACGCCTGGACAAGGCGTTCTCCTGGCAGCATCCCCTGGCCGTGCACGGCATGCTGCAGAGCGTGATCGCCAACGCCGTCGCCGGCGATCCCTGCCGCATAGACACCTTGTTCCTGTTCATGGCCAACATGAGCTGGAATTCGGCCATGAACACCACCGGCACGCGGCGCATGCTGGTGGAGAAAGATGACGGCGGCGAATACAAGATCCCGCGCATCATCTACGTCGACGCCTACGCTTCGGAGATGGTGGAATTCGCCGACCTGGTGCTGCCCGATACCACGTACCTGGAGCGCCACGACTGCATTTCGCTGCTGGACCGGCCCATCTCCGATGCCGACGGCGCCAGCGATGCGATACGCCATCCGGTGGTGCAGCCCGACCGCGACGTGCGCCCATTCCAGGACGTGCTGCTGGACCTGGGCACGCGCCTGGGCCTGCCCGGCTGCCTGCGCGAGGACGGCTCGCCGCGTTATCCCGGCGGCTTCCCGCAGTACATGGTGGAACACGAACGCGCGCCCAGCGTGGGCCTGCTGGCCGGCTGGCGCGGCCGCGACGGCAGCCGCGAAGGCACCGGCGAACCGAATCCGCAGCAGCTGGAGCGCTACAAGGAACACGGCGCGTTCTGGCATGCGGAAGTGCCCGCCGCCGGCCGCTACTACAAGATGGCCAACCGCGATTACCTGGACTGGGCGCGCGGCCTGGGCTTCGTCGGCTCCACCCATGCGCAGGTGATGGAGCTGTATTCGGAACGTTTGCAGCGCTTCCGCCTGGCCGCTCAGGGCCATGGCGCAGTGCAGCCGCCGGCGCGCGAGCGCGAGCGCGTGGCGCGCTATTTCGATCCGCTGCCGTTCTGGTACGCGCCGTTTGAATGGAGCCATGTCGACCTGGCGCGCTATCCCATCGCCGCGATCACCCAGCGCCCCATGTTCATGTACCACGCCTGGGGATCGCAGAACGCCTGGCTGCGCCAGATCACCGCGCGCAATTTCCTCTACATCCACCCGCAGACAGCACAGGCGCTGGACCTGCGCGACGACGACTGGGTCTGGGTGGAATCGCCGCACGGCCGCATCCGCGTGCCGGTGCGCTGCCACAACGGCACCGAGCCGGGCACGGTATGGAGCTGGAATGCCATCGGCAAGAAGCGCGGCGCCTGGAAGCTGGCGCCGGATGCACCCGAATCGCAGCAGGGCTTCCTGCTCAACCATGTCATCACCGAGCTGCTGCCGCCGCGCGCCGGCGGCTACCGCTACGCCAATGCCGATCCCGTCACCGGCCAGGCGGCCTGGTTCGATCTGCGCGTGCGCATAGAGAAAGCCGCCGACGAACCGGAAACCCAGCCGCACCGCGTCGAGGTCGCCCGCGCATGACGATGCTGCCCGCGCCGGCCCGCAGAAAGCTGGGCCTGGTCATCGATCTGGACACCTGCGTGGGCTGCCATGCCTGCGCGGTGGCCTGCAAGGAATGGAACGACGGCGGCCAGTTCGGTCCGCTGCCCGACGAGGACGCCTACGGCGCCGAGCCGCTGGGCGTTTGGTTCAACCGCATCCACAGCTACGAGGTGCAGCCGGAAGTCACGCCCGACAGCCAGGGCAACGGACCGCTGCAGCAACTGTACAAGACCGGCTTCGTCGAGAACGCGCCGGCCATGACGGTACATTTCCCGCGCTCCTGCCTGCACTGCGAGAAGCCCGACTGCGTCACCGTCTGCCCGACCGGCGCCAGCTACAAGCGCGCCGAGGACGGCATCGTGCTGGTGGACGAGGAAAAATGCATAGGCTGCAAGCTGTGCTCCTGGGCCTGCCCCTACGGCGCGCGCGAATACAGCGAAAAACGCGGCGTAATGCAGAAATGCACCTTGTGCGTTGACCGCATCTACAACGAAAGCTTCGCCCCGGCCGAGCGCCAGCCCGCCTGCGTCATGGCCTGCCCGACCCGCGCGCGGCATTTCGGCGACCTGGGCGATGCGGACTCCGCCGTGTCGAAACTGGTGGCCGAACGCGAAGGCTATGCGCTGATGCCGGAACTGGGCTATGCGCCGGTCAACCGCTACCTGCCGCCGCGGCCGCGCCGCAACGGCTGCGGCGACAAGGCCGCCGCCGCCGACCACACCGAAACCCTCGACCGCGACCAGCTGCCGCCGCTGCTGCGCTGGGTGGACAAGCTGCTGTCGCGCTGATCTTTCACTTCTGCCAACAGGTATACCCATGCTGCTCAGCACCACGCACCAGCTCGAAGGCCATCCGGTACGGCAATACCTCGGCCTGGTCAGCGGCGAAGCCATACTCGGCGCCAATGTGTTCCGCGATTTCTTCGCCGGCATCCGCGACATCCTCGGCGGCCGCTCCGGCAGCTACGAGAAGGTGCTGCGCAAGGCCAAGGAAGCCGCGATCGAGGACATGGTCGAAGCGGCCAAGGACCTCGGCGCCAACGCCGTCGTCGGCATCGACTTCGACTACGAGACCGTGCAGATCAAGGAAGGCGGCGACATGCTGATGGTCACCGTCACCGGCACCGCCGTAGTCACCGGCTAGGCCGGAGCACGCGCGCACCATGCATCCGGCGCTGTCGGTCATCTTCTTCACTACGCTCTCCGGCGCGGGCTACGGCCTGCTCGCCCTGCTCGGCGCCGGCCTGGCCCTGGACCTGTGGCCGCGCGAAACCGCGTCGCTACTCTGGCCGCTGGGCCTGGGCGCGCTGCTGACCAGCACCGGCCTGCTCGCTTCCATGGCCCATCTGGGCCAGCCGCTGCGCGCCTGGCGCGCCTTCAGCCAATGGCGCAGTTCCTGGCTGTCGCGCGAAGGCGTCTGCGCCGTCACCAGCTACCTGCCCATGGCCGCGATCGCGTTGCTGGCGCTGCGCCAGGATGCGCAGCTGCCCTGGCCGGCCGCAGCGCGCCTGGCCGGCGCCGCACTGCTAGCCGCGGCCCTGCTCACCGTGTTCTGCACCGCGCGCATCTATTCCAGCCTGCGCACCATTCCCGCCTGGCACAACGCCTGGGTCGCGCCGGGCTACCTGCTGTTCGCCGCCTATTCCGGCGGCCTGTGGCTATGGCTGCTGGCCGCGCTGCACCAGGTCGGCGCGCCGCTGCCGTGGGACCGCCTGGGCCTGGCGCCCGGCCCGCTCATGGGCCTGGTCGGCGCGGCGCTGCTGGTGACCGCGCTGAAACTGGCCTACTGGCGCCGCATTGACGGTCCCGCCGCCGTCGCCGACATAGGCAGCGCGACGGGGCTGGGCCGCTACGGCACGGTCAGCGCCTTTGAAAAACCCCACACCGAATACAATTACATCAATCGCGAAATGGGATTTGTGCTGGCACGCAAGCACGCGGCGCGGCTGCGCGCCTTCGCCCTGGTCTGCGGCCTGGGACTGCCGCTGCTGGGCGTACTCGCCGCGATCCGTCTGCCGGATTATTCGCCCTCCTTCGCCGCGCTGGCCCTGCTCAGCGGCAGCCTGGGCATCTTCGTCGAGCGCTGGCTGTTCTTCGCCGAAGCACGCCATGTTGTAAACCTTTATTACGGCGCACGCCGCGTATAAGCAGTTTTCCGCGCAAATGCGGGATAAACTGCAACCGCGTCGGTTCCGGCCTGGTCCCGGTTCAGATCAGATTCAATCCTTCGCCGTAGTATCCGGCGCTCCTTGTGTCCGTGCCCCACGACACGGACATGCGCTCCCGATTTCATCGAAGAAGGGTGAACCCCATGAAGAAACTCCTGATCGCCAGCGTTCTTTTCGCACTGCCGTTGTCCGCTTTCGCCGAAGACGGCTGGAAGGGTTCGGGTGAACTCGGCTTCGCCGCTTCGCGCGGCAATGCCAAGTCCGAAAACCTCAACGCCAAGCTGAATTTCAGCATGGAAGACGATACCTGGAAGGACAATTTCTACCTCAGCGCCCTGCGTTCCAAGGGCAACAGCACCTCGATCGAGACCATCGACGGCGTGCCCACCGCGGTGACCCGCTACGACTACACCGCCAACCGCTATGAGGCCGGCGCCTCGGTCGGCTACAAGTTCGACGAACGCAGTTACCTGGTCGGCGCGCTGCGCTACGAGAACGATGACTTCTCGCCGTTCGAATACCAGGCCGTACTGTCGCTGGGCTACGGCTATACCGCGATCAAGAACGAACGCACCGAGCTGTCGTTCGAAGTCGGCCCCGGCTACAAGCGCTTCGAACCCATCCTCACCGGCGAGGCCGAATCCGACGTCGTCGGCCGCGGCCTGATCGGCTTCAAGCACCGCTTCAACGAAAACACCGCGTTCGAGAACACCTTCCTGGTGGAAGCCGGTTCCGACAACACCTTCTATCAGAACGACGCCGGCCTGGTCGTCAACATGAACAAGACGCTGGCGCTGAAGCTCGGCTACCAGGTGCGTCACAACACCGACGTGGCCCCGGGCATCAAGAAGACCGACCAGCTGATGACGACCAACCTGGTCTACAACTTCTGATCGTTTAAGTTTCCGCCGTTTCTTCAACGGGCCCCGCTGGGGCCCGTTGTTTTTTGCGCGCTCAGCCGGCGTGATCTGCCGCGGCCGGCGGCCGGCGGCGCCGGGCCCAGAACGGCGACTGGCCAAAGCGCAGCGGCGCGGCATAGGTGTCGTGGAAGCGGCGGCGGTAGTGCGCGTGTACGGCATCCATTTCGGCCAGGAAGGCAGCGCGCGCGGCAATGGCGCCTTCCGCGCCGTGTTCGATCGCATTCGCCGCGCTCTCGGCCGAGGCCAGCGCATGGAACAGGCCCTGCGAGGCGATGGGATCGAAGGACAGTCCCGCATCGCCGATGGCGAAGAACCCTGCTGCCGCCGCCAGCCCGGCATCGTCGAGCACGGCGCTGCCGGCGGGACGCGCGTGCACGGAAGCGTCGGCCGCGGCGGGCAGCACTTCGGCGAGCAATCCATGGCGGCGCGCTTTCGCCAACAGCGCGGGCAGCGATTTCAGCCGGCGCAGTTCGGGATCCGCCGCATCCAGATGAAAGGCCAGCACGCGCCGGCTGCCGGGCACACGCACGCTGTACCACCAGCCGTTGCTGTCGGCGCAGACGCGGGTGCAGTGATCCTCGTCGCCCGGCAGCGCCGCAAGGTGTACATGCAGGCAGATCAGCGCGTCCTCGACCCGGCGCTTCAGGCCGAGCTGGCGCGCGATGGCGGCCGTGCGGCCGGTGGCGTCGGCCAGCACCGGCGCCTGATGGATTTCCCCGGAGGCTTCGTCGGCGACCAGCCAGCGCCCGCCGTCGCGGCGCACGCGCAGCGGTCCGCAGTCGTCCACCAGTACGGCGCCGGCTTCGGCCGCGCTGGCGCGCAGGTCGGCATCGAAGCGCACGCGATCCAGGTGCCAGCCGGCGCCGTTGGGATCGCGTAGCTGGTCGAACCAGACCGGCGTCTCGCCATCCCACTGCGCCACGGTGGCGCCGCGTTCCGCATGGCCGGCGGCAAGAAAACGCTCGAACGCGCCGCAGCGCTGCAACAGCACGCGCGCGGCGCCGGGGAGGGATTCACCGATGCGCGGCGCGGCCGCCGTGCCCGGCACGGCGTGCGCAACGGGCGCCGCCGCTGGCGCCCCAGGCACGGCCGCTGCCGCGGGCAAGGCTGCCGCCTCCGCAGCCGCCAGCCGTTGCGCGAAGGAAACCGCACCCGCCGCGGGCAGCGCCGTCCGCTCCAGCAGCAGCACCCTGCGCCACGGCCGCAGGCGGCAGGCCAGCGCCGAGCCCGCAGGCCCGGCACCGACGATGATCGCGTCCCAGGCGGTCGCCGCCACGGGCGGTCAGGGCGTCGTGGTCGGCGTTCCCAGCCGCGCGAGCTGGCGCATGCGCGCATCGGTCGCCTCGCGCTCGGCCTCGCTCATGTCCTTGCCGCCGCGGTCTTCCACCTGCATCAGCGGCGGGAAGTCCGGATCGTCGGCGATGCCGGGGCGGACTTCGACGATGCCCTGCCGGTCGAAGTGATTGACCATGTTGAGCAGCTGGTTGTCGTAGCCGACGCCCAGCGTGCGGTCCCAGTCCGAGCGCGTGTTGAACGCGGCCAGGCGTTGCTCGCGCGGCAGCGCGGCATCCATCACCTTTTTGTAGTTCTCCACATCCAGCACCTGGTTGGGCACGCGCGCCGGCCAGAACGTGGGCAGGTAGGGGTCGTAGTTGGGCTGGTAGCCGGAGCGGCAGCTGGCCGTGTCGGTCTGCCAGGGAATCGCCATCCAGCGCGTGATGGAACCGGGGAACTGGGCGTAGAGCGGCCCGTTGTACGAGGTCGCCTCGCCTGGCGTCAGCGTGCTGCCGTAGTCCGGCTCGGGATTGTCCGCGGCGCGATGACGCCAGCGGTACGGCTCCAGATACATAGTGGCGTGGCGCACCGGCCAGGTCATCTCGCAGCCCGGATGGAAGGCATCGGCCAGGCAGAATTCCAGCGCGGCGCGGTCCAGCATGGCCGGCTGCAGCGCCAGCGGCACTTCGTCGATGGACCGGGGTACAGGCGGGGCCGGTTCGAGGTCGGCGATGAAATCGCCTTCGGCCCAGCGGTCCAGCAGGGCGAGCTGGGTCGTTGTCAGTGCGGTCATGGCGCGCGGGATCGGCGGCATGGGCACGTCCATCGCATCGCCGTAGACCCACGGCCAGGGTTTCTGCGAAATGTCGTTGTCCAGCGGATTGCGGAAGGCGTTGGCGACGGTGCGGCGCAGTTCCTTGTAGGTGTCGCCGGGCTGGGCCAGCTTGCGCAGATAATCCGGCGCCAGCAGGTGTTGCGGCATGCCGTAGCCGAAGCCCGCGGCGAAGCCGGCATTCATCCATTGCAGATCGCACAGGGCCTGGAAGATGGGCAGCAGATCGTGGCGGAACGAGGGGCGCGTCGGCGCCGGCAGCTGGCCGGCCTGTATCGCCAGGTCGGTCATCAGCGCGTACAGCGTGCGCACGGATTTCTGCTGCGGACCGTAGTTCGGCGGCGCCACGACCACCCAGGCCGGCGCGACGTCCAGCGGGCGCCCGTCCACCCGCACGCGCGCGGTGACCGGGCCGTCGCTGGTGTCGTCGTACCAGCCGTCGTTGTTGGCGAAGGTGACCGGCGGCTTGCCGTCGATGGAAGCGGACTTGCCGTGGCCGCCGAACACCAGCAGGCGGCCTTGCGCATCGGTGCGCAGTTCGCCCAGCGCCACGCTGATGCCCATGAAATTGCCGTCGTCGAAATGGTATTGCGCGCCCTGGGTGGACGGCGTGCTGATGTTGCGCGGCGACGGGGTGATGGAGAGTTTGCGCCGGTCCTTGACGCTGGCGTTGCGGCGCGTGGACGGCGTGGCGGCGGCGGCTTCGGGGATGTCCAGCGCGAGTTCAAAGTTGTACCAGGCGGCCTTGTGGTTGGCCAGCTGCACCGACCATTCGATCTCGGCGCCTTCGTCCATGCGCAGCTCCCGCACCGCGCGGCCGGCGGCGTTGTAGCCGTAGATGCGGAACTGGGCGACTTCGCGCTTGAGCGCCCCGCTGCCGTCGCGGTAGAAGCCCGGCGGCTGCGGCGCCGGATCGGTCACCTGGGGACCGATGTAGTAGCCGTCGTCCTTTTGCGAATTGCCGACGCGGGCGATGCCTATGGATGGATGGATCTTGGCGTAGACGATGCGCTCGTCCGCTGCATTGCTGCTCATGAGCCCCTCCGCTGCCTGTGTGAGGCCCGCAGCGGCAGGCGGCCGCGGGGCCGGGCGACTCTCGCGCGAAACGGCCACCGCGTCAACAAAAAGTACACTTAGGTCTATTGATGCATATGCGGCAAACGCCGGCCGCCGTGCTACGGCGCCGGACTGCCTCCGCCCGGCCCGCGCAGGAACTGCCCCGCGCCCTGCTGCAGCAGCATTTCGGCGACGACGTTGCCCAGCGCCTCGGGCTGGTCCAGGCTGCCCACCGCCTCGGCGCGCAACAGGCGGCCGCCGCTCACGTCGCCGACCAGGCCGGTGAGTTCCAGGCCGCCCTCGATCTCGCGGCAATAGCCGGCGATAGGCACGCTGCAGCTGCCGTGCAGGCGCAGGTTCATGGCGCGCTCCGCGCCGGTGCAGCGGGCGCTGTCGGCGTCGTTGAGCGGCGCCAGGCGCTGCTGGGTGGCGCGGTCGCCGGCGCGGTATTCAATCGCGATCGCCCCCTGGGCCACGGCCGGGATCCAGTCCGGCGGCTGCAGGCGGCCGGCGATGCGCCCGGCCAGGCCCAGGCGCTCCAGGCCGGCGCAGGCCAGGATGATGGCGTCGTAGTTGCCGGCATCCAGCCGCGCCAGGCGCGTGCCCACGTTGCCGCGCAGGTCCAGCAGTTCCAGATCCGGCCGCAGCGCGCGCAGCTGGGCCTGGCGGCGCAGCGAGGACGTACCAACCCGCGCGCCCGGCGGCAGGTCGGCGATGCCGCGGTAACGGTTGCTGATGAAGGCGTCGGCGGCGTCGGCGCGCTCCAGCACGGCGCCCAGGGCAAAGCCGGGCTCCAGCTCCATGGGTACGTCCTTGAGCGAATGCACGGCGATATCGGCGCGGCCTTCCAGCATGGCCACTTCCAGTTCCTTGAGGAACAGCCCCTTGCCGCCGATCTCGGCCAGCGGCCGGTCCAGGATCTGGTCGCCGCGCGTGGTCATGGGCACCAGTTCCACCTGCAGGTCGGCATGCACGGCGCGCAGGCGCGCGGCGACATGCTCGGCCTGCCACAGGGCCAGCGCGCTCTGGCGGGTGGCGATTCGCAGCAGTTTCATGGGTTTGGACGTTCGGCGGGCAAAAGACGCCGCATCGTAACGGCTGCGGCGGTCTGGCAGAAGGGCCGGGATTCGGGATTGGTGGGCAGAGGCCGGTGCCTTGCCGGCGCCCCTGGTCCCTAATCCGGAATCACAAACTCCTCACCAGCTTGCGCAACGCCGGCAGGTTGCGGCGGCTCACTTCCAGCGCGTCAGCCGCGCCTTCGATGCGCACGAAAGCACGGCCGTCGGCGCTGCGGGTCAGGCCGGACATGCGCTCGCGCGCGACCAGGCAGTTGCGGTGGATGCGCACGAACAGGTCGCCGAATTCGTCCTCCAGGCCCTTCAGCGCATCCTCGATCAGCACCTGGCCCTTGGTGTGGTGGACGACGACGTATTTGTCCTCGGCCTGCAGGTAAAGGATGTCCTGTACCGGCACCAGCACCAGATTGCCGCGCACGCGGGCGCAGATGTGGCTGCGCTGGCGCTGCGCGCCCAGGCTGCCGGCGAGCTTGTCGACCTTGCCGGCGCCCAGGCGGCCGGCGCGGGCCAGGGCCTGTTCCAGGCGCTCGCGCCGCACCGGCTTGAGCAGGTAATCCACCGCGTGCGCCTCGAAGGCCTTGAGCGCGTATTCGTCGTAGGCGGTGCAGAACACCACGGCCGGCGGATCGGCCATCGCACCGATCAGGCGCGCGGCGTCCAGGCCGTCAAGGCCAGGCATGCGGATGTCGAGCAGGCAGACATCCGGCCGCAGCTGGTCGGCCTGCTGCACGGCCTGCTCGCCGTTCTCCACGCTGGCGATGACTTCGCTGCCCACGTCGGCGACCAGCACGGCCAGGCGCTCGCGCGCCAGCGGTTCGTCATCGGCAATCAGTACACGCATGGCAGACTCCACAAAAGGCAATTTGCAGTTTCCCGCGCATCAGCCGGGCAGCGGCAGGCGCAGGGTACAGACGAAGGATTCGGCCTGGTCCTCCACCAGCAGCGCGGCGCGGCCGGCGTAGTGCAGGGCCAGGCGGCTGCGGATATTGGCCAGGGCGATGCCGTTGCCGCCGCCGCGGCGTGCCGCCGGCGGCGGACAGGGATTGCGCACCTCGATCACCAGCGCCGCGGGCTCGACCCGGCCGAGCACGCTGACCGTGCCGCCCTGGGGCAGCGGCTGTATGCCGTGGTAGACCGCGTTCTCTACCAGCGGCTGCAGCAGCAGCGGCGGCAGTTCCACGTCGCGCGGCAGCGCGGCCACATCCCACTCCAGCCCCAGGCGCGATCCCAGGCGCAGTTCCTCGATGCGCAGGTAGCCGCGGGCCAAGTCCAGCTCCTCGCCCAGTGTGGTCTGCGCATCGGCACGGCCGAGCGCGGCGCGGAACAGGTCGGCCAGATCCTCCACTGCAGCTTCGGCCTGGGCCGGGCGGGCGCGGATCAGGCTGGCGATGACGTTCATGCTGTTGAACAGGAAGTGCGGGCGTATGCGCGCCTGCAACGCATCGAAGCGCGCGCGCTCCTCGGCCTGGACATTGGCCCGCCACTGCTCCTGCACATAGAAGTAGCGCAGCACCGCGCCCACCACCAGCGCGCAGATCACCCCGTTGCGCAACACGAAGCGCACCACGTCGGCGGAAGCGTCGACCAGGCCGAAGCGCAGGTTCTGATCCAGTACGAACACCAGCCAGCTCAGGCCGGTGGTGGCGACCAGCGCCAGGGTGACGGCGACGAATTCGCCCATCCACGGCTGCAGCCGCAGCAGCAGCGGGCGCAGCTTGCACAGCGACACCGCCCACAGCGCCGCCAGCCACTGCACGAACAGGCTGGCCACGCCCAGGCTCTGCCAGCTGGGCACGCTGACGTCGCTGGCGGCCAGTACCACGATCAGGGCAACCAGTTCGCCAATCACGATCAGGGCGAACAGCACCGGCCAGCTGCAGAAATTCGGCAGCCAGTGGGCCGGCTCGGCCGCCGGTGCCGGGGCGCGTTCGGGTATCGCCAAGCTGCGCCCTCCCCGGCGCCGCGATGATCGGGCGATTATGCCGCGAGGCGCTGGCCCAGCCACTGCCGCAGGTCGGCGATTTCCTCCGCACCGACATGATGCTGTATGGGATAGCTGTGCCATTCCACCGCATAGCCCAGGCCCTTGAGCGCGTCGCGCGACTGGCTGGCGAGCTTGAACTGGATCACCGGATCGTAGGTGCCGTGGGCCATGAAGATGGGCAGGCCGGCATTGGCCTCGCTGCGTTCGGCGGCGGTGGTCTCGCCTATGGGCAGGTAGGTGGACAGGGCGATCACGCCGGCCAGGCGCTTGGGATAGCGCACGCCGCCGGCCAGCACGATGGCGCCGCCCTGGGAGAAACCGGCCAGGAACACCCGCGAGGCCGGCACGCCGCGGTCGCTTTCACGCGCGATCAAGGGCCCCAGGTGGCCTATGGATTCGCGCACGCCGGCCTCGTCCTGGCGCCGCGCGATATCCGCGTCCAGCGAGTGGACGTCGTACCAGGCGCGCATGGGCGCGCCGCCGTTGAGGGTGACCGGGCGCACCGGCGCATGCGGAAAAACGAAGCGCAGCCCCGGCCAGTCGCGCGCGACCAGGTCGGGAATGATGGGGGCGAAATCGTGCCCGTCGGCGCCCAGACCGTGCAGCCAGATCACGCTGTGGCTGGGGCGGGGCTTGGTTTCGATCTCGACGGCAGGCAGTACCATGGGGTGCTCCGGCAAAGAACGCGATGGTGCCTGAGGCCCGGGGCGATGGCCATTGCCGCGGCGCAGGCGGCCCCGGGCGCCGGCCGCAGCCGCGCCCCGTACGGCCGCCGGCAATGACCATTGCCACGGCTAATCCGCAAAAGCCTCCGCTATGCTCGGCCGGTCCTGCTCAGGAGTCCGCCATGTCATTGAGGTCAAGCGCCCTCGCCGCCGCCCTAGTCACCGTC
Source organism: Tahibacter harae (assembly GCF_024437735.1). Taxonomy (GTDB): domain Bacteria; phylum Pseudomonadota; class Gammaproteobacteria; order Xanthomonadales; family Rhodanobacteraceae; genus Tahibacter; species Tahibacter harae. Next base: position 61,865 of record NZ_JANFQO010000026.1, read on the forward strand.
ATCGCCCTGCCGGCGCAAGCCGCGCTCACGCTGGACCAGATCATGGCCGAGCCGGACTGGATAGGCGCGCCGGTGGAATCGCCCTACTGGTCGGCCGACGGCAGCGCGGTCTACTACGCCCTCAAGCGCCCGGGCAACGGCGTGCGCGACATCCACCGCATCGCCCTGAGCGACAACCGCGACAGCGTGCTGAGCCCGGCCGAACTGGCCGGCGCCGACGGCAGCGACGCCGTCTACGACCAGGCCCGCCGCCGCGCCGCCTTCGTGCGCAACGGCGACATCTTCGTGCGCGACCTGGCCGGCAACCGCCTGATCCAGGTCACGCGCAGCACGGCTGACGAGCGCAATCCGCAGTTCTCCGCCGACCAGTCCAGCCTGCAGTACCGCCTGGGCAACGACTGGTACAGCTACGACTTCGCCAGCGGCGTGAACGCGCCGGTGGCCGTGCTCAAGACGGAAAAGAATCCCAGGGACAAGAAGCCGGGCGATTTCGAGCAGCTGCAGCTGCGCCTGATCGGCACGCTCAAGCAGGACTACGACAACAAGCAGGCCCTCAAGGACCGCGCCGACGAACTGCGCAAGGCCGATCCCAGCCGCGCCGCCGAGCCGGTCTACCTCGGCGACGATGTGCAGGTCAGCGCCAGCCTGCTCTCGCCGGATGGCCGCTGGCTGCTGGTCGCGACCACGCCCAAGGGCCATGACGGCGGCCGCGCCGGCAAGATGCCGATGTACGTGACCGAATCCGGCTACGAGGAAATCGAGGACGTGCGCACCCGCGTCGGTCGCGGCGATCCCGCCCCCGACACGCTCTGGCGCGTGGACCTGGCCAGCCAGGCCGTGACCAGGCTGGATTATTCCGGCCTGCCCGGCATCGAGGACGATCCGCTCGCCGCCGTGCGCGCCGAGAACGAAAAGGCCAAGGACTCCGCCAAGGACGCCAAGGCCGACGACAAGGGCAAGAGCGGCAAGGACAAGAAGGACGCCAGGAAATCCGACAAGCCCGAAAAGGTGCAGCGCCCGCTCACCGTCGCTGCCATGCAGTTCACCCGCGACGGCAGCCAGGGCGCCGTGGTGCTGCGCGCCATCGACAACAAGGACCGCTGGATCGTCAGCGTCAGCAACAGCGAAAAGCCGGCGCTGACCACCCGCCACCGCCTCACCGACCCGGCCTGGATCAACTGGAACTTCAACGAATTCGGCTGGCTGCCGGACAACCGCACGCTGTGGTACGTGTCCGAGGAAAGCGGCTATGCAGCCTTGTATACCCGCCGCGACGGCGACAAGCCCAAGGCCGTGGTGCAGGGCCGCTTCGAGGTGTCCTCGCCGGTGGTCTCGCCCGACGGCAACTGGTTCTACCTGCGCAGCAACGCCGAGGCGCCGTATGCCTACGATGCCTACCGCGTGCCCACCGCCGGCGGCGAATTCCAGCGCCTGACCCAGTTCAAGGGCCTGGAAAGCTTCGCCCTGTCGCCCGATGGCAAGCAGCTGCTGGCCGCGCACTCCGCCAGCTACGTGCCGCAGCAGATCAGCGTGCTGCCCGCCGATGGCGGCAGCCCGCGCCAGCTCACCGACACGCGCAGCGCCGCGTTCAAGGCCATGAGCTGGCAGGCGCCGCAAATCGTCGGCGTGCCCTCCAGCCATACCAAGGATCCGATCTGGGGCAAGCTGTACACGCCGGCCGGCGCGGCCGCGGGCAAGCGTCCCATCGTGCTGTTCGTGCACGGCGCCGGCTATACCCAGAACACGCACCTGAGCTATCCGTACTACTTCCGCGAGCAGATGTTCCACAACCTGCTCACCGAACGCGGTTATCTGGTGCTGGACCTGGACTACCGCGCCTCCGAGGGCTACGGCCGCGACTGGCGCACGGCCATCTACCGCCACATGGGCAAGCCCGAGCTGGAAGACCTGATCGACGGCGTCAACTGGCTGGTCAAGGAACATAACGGCGACGCTTCCCGCGTCGGCGTTTACGGCGGCTCCTACGGCGGCTTCATGACCCTGATCGCAATGTTCCAGGCGCCCGAGGTATTCAAGGCCGGCGCTGCCCTGCGCCCGGTCACCGACTGGACCCAGTACAACCACGAATACACGTCCAACATCCTCAACACGCCGCAGATCGACGACATCGCCTACCGGCGCAGCTCGCCCATCGAGTTCGCCGACGGCCTCAAGGGGGCGCTGCTGATCGCCCACGGCATGATCGACGACAACGTGTTCTTCCAGGATTCGGTGCGCCTGTTCCAGCGCCTGATCGAGCTGAAGAAGGACAATGTGGAACTTGCGCCCTATCCGCTGGAACGCCACGGCTTCGTGCACGCCGCGGCCTGGCGCGACGAGTACGCGCGCATCCTGAAACTGTTCGAGACCCACGTGCGCGGCGTCGCGGCGCCCTAACGACGTTCTAACATTTGGCGATTTTCCGGCAATAAAGCGTTACGGCGTGGCGACGCCGTAACGCATTTCGGTGTATGTTCCGTCTCCTGCGGCGTCCTTCTGTGGCGCCGCGCATCACCATCTCCACCCCAGACCCTCCGCTCGGCATGACAGTGCAGCGGGCCGCAGGGCGTGTCGAGGCATACGCAGACAGTCAGCACGTGGCGATTCGCGTCGGGACTCGGTAACGAGGCTTTCCTCCAGCGGAGGGGCTCCGGATGGAACTGGTGATAGCGGGCCGCAAGGTCCGTCCCATCCCTAGCTGACAACGAAACGGTGACCGACCGATGCCGCATAGCGTAGAGCTGATTACCACCATCGCCGCCGCCCTGGGCCTGGCCCTGATCGTCGGTTTCATCGCGGTACGGCTCAAGCTGCCTGCGCTGGTCGGCTACCTGATTGCCGGCATTCTGATCGGCCCGGCCACGCCGGGCATCGTCGCCGACGTACACCTGGCCGGCCAACTGGCCGAGATCGGCGTGATGCTGCTGATGTTCGGCGTGGGCCTGCACTTCTCACTGGATGACCTGCTCTCGGTCAAACGCATCGCCCTGCCCGGCGCGCTGGTGCAGATCGCCGCGGCCACCACCATGGGTGCGGCCGTGGCCTGGTGGTGGGGCTGGTCGCTCGCTGCCGGCCTGGTGTTCGGCCTGGCGCTGTCGGTCGCCAGCACCGTGGTGCTGCTGCGCGCCCTGGAAAGCCGCGGTCTGGTGGAATCGGTCAACGGCCGCATCGCCGTGGGCTGGCTGGTGGTGGAAGACCTGGTCATGGTGCTGGCCCTGGTGCTGCTGCCGGCCCTGGCCGGACCGGAAGTGTCCGGTGCCGCCGACGCCGCCCACGGCGCCGCCGCGCAGCCGCTGTGGCTGGCCATCACGCTGACCCTGGGCAAGGTCGCCGCCTTCGTCGTGCTGATGCTGGTCGGCGGCCGCAAGCTGTTCCCCTGGCTGCTGTGGCAGGTCGCCCGCACCGGCTCGCGCGAGCTGTTCACCCTGTGCGTGATCGCCGCCGCGGTGGGCATCGCGTATCTCGCCGGCATCCTGTTCGACGTGTCCTTCGCCCTGGGCGCCTTCCTCGCCGGCATGGTGCTGCGCGAATCCGAACTGAGCTACCGCGCGGCCGAGGAATCGCTGCCGCTGCGCGACGCATTCTCGGTGCTGTTCTTCGTCTCGGTCGGCATGCTGTTCGACCCGCGCATCCTGGTCGAGCAGCCGCTGGCGGTGCTGGCCGTGGTCGGCATCATCGTCGTCGGCAAGGGCGTCGCCGCCTCGGTCCTGGTACTGCTGCTGCGCTATCCGCTCAACACCGCGCTCACCGTCTCCGCCGGCCTGGCCCAGATCGGCGAATTCTCCTTCATCATCGCCGCGCTGGGCGTATCGCTGAAGATACTGCCGGTGGAAGGCCAGAGCCTGATCCTGGCCGGCGCCATCATCTCCATCGCGCTGAACCCGCTGGTGTTCCAGGCGATAGAACCGGCCGTGGCCTGGATACGCAAGCGCTCGCGCTTCGCGCGCAAGCTGGAACGCCCGGCCGATCCTCTGGCCGAACTGCCGACCAGCGTGAGTTCCGAAAGCGTCACCGGCCACGTGCTGCTGGTCGGCTACGGCCGCGTCGGCCGGCGCATCGCCACGGCGGTACGCGAGCGCGGCCTGCGCCTGGTCGTGGCCGACCAGAACCGCGAACGTGTGGAAGCCCTGCGCGAAGCCGGCTTCGCCGCGGTCGCCGGCGACGCCTCCGAAGCGGCCGTGCTGATCCAGGCGCATATCGCCCGCGCCAAGGTGCTGGTGATCGCGATTCCGGATACGTTCCACGTACGCCGCATGGTGGAAATCGCGCGTGCGCTGAATCCGTCCGTGCAGGTCGTCGTACGCAGCCACAGCGAGGAAGAAGCCCAGCTGCTGCAGCAGGAACAGGTCGGCCAGGTCTTCCTGGGCGAGGAAACCCTGGCAGACGCCATGACCGGCAGCGTGCTGGACAAGGCCACCGCCAGCCCCGCCCATTGAACAGAGGCCGCACCATGAACCCGGCAACTTCCCTGCAGATCCGCCGCGGCAGCGTCGCCGATGCCGAAACGCTGTCGCGCTGCATGGCCGACTGGTTCCTCGCCGCCTATGCCCACGCCAGCGACGCGGCCAATACCGCCGCCTTCGTGCGCAGCAATTTCGATCCGCAAAAACAGGCGCGCGAGCTGGCCGATCCGCAGATCGTCACCCTGATCGCCCAGGACGGCGCCGACTGGGCCGGCTACGCCCAGCTGCGCCTGGCCACACCTCCACCCGCCTGCGTCACCGGGCCCGACGCCGCCGAACTCGGCCGCTTCTACTTCGCCCCGGCCCAGCACGGCCGCGGCGGTGCGGGACAGATGATGCAGTCGATACGCGCCGAGGCACGCGCCCGCGGACGGCGCTGGCTATGGCTGCTGGTATGGCAGGAACAGCCGCAGGCGATACGGTTCTACGAGAAGCAGGGTTTCGAAAAAGTCGGCACGGCGATCTTCATGGTGGGCGAGGATCGCAAGCATGATTTTGTGATGTGCGGGGCGGTTTGAACTGTCGGTATTGCGGCGTCACGACCGGTCTGCCGAGACAGGCCGGATACCGGTGATTCCCGGCGGCGAACTCAATAGTCACTCGACCAGGCCGTCTGGCCAGTCAATCTGGTTCACAACAGGCCGTCTGGTCCCGCAGCGCCCAATTTCTTCACCCGATACTCCAGCGCTTCCCGCGCATCAATTGCCTCGATTTCCGCAGGGCTCAACGACAGTTGCGTCGGAGAGTTCTGCAACGCGCCGGCGTCGTTGAAACGAATCTCGCCACCGTCCCGAATGAGTGGCGAACCCACGGCCGACAGTGGCACTGAGTCCAGATCAGGCCCGTCGGCAGTGCCGAGACTCCCGTAGATGGCTGAGCGAACTCGCCAAACCGCTGCCCGCGCCGACGCAGGACCGGATCGACACACCAGCTGTCGACTCCGCTCGGCGGCGGCATGACAAAGCAGTTCTCATAGGAGCGGCCAACACTGACGCTGCCACATTTCAGCCGGCGGCAGACCACGCTGTCAGTCAGGCTCAACCCGCCCCACATTCAACCTGCTCCACCGGCGTACACACCCGGTTCCGCCCCAGCGCCTTGGCGCGATAGAGCTGCCGGTCCGCCTCGTGCATCAGTTCAGCCACGCTGCTCATCTGCTCATTCCATTCGACCAGTCCCAGACTGGCGGTGACTTTCAGCGCTTCGCCGTTCGCGTCGGTGGTATGTGCTGCGATGATGCGACGCAGGGTTTGCGCACGGTTGCGCGCGGTGGGCAGGCGGGTATGCGGCAGCAGTACGGCGAATTCCTCGCCGCCGAGGCGGCCGGCGAGTTCCGGCACCTGCAGTTCGGCCTTGAGCAGGCGGCCCACGTCCTGCAGCACGGCATCGCCGGCGCAGTGGCCGTGGCTGTCGTTGATGCGCTTGAAGTGGTCGAGATCGAGGAAGATCAGCGACAACGGCATGTGTGCGGCGCGGGCTTCGGCGCAGGCGGCGTCGAGCAGGTCGCGGAAATGGCGGCGGTTGTAGACCTGGGTGAGCATGTCCAGGGTGCTCAGGCGGTGCAGGCCGGAGTGGTAGCGCGCTTCCAGGGTGCCGTTGCGGATCAGGCGGAATACGGTGTCGCCGACGGTGAGATAGTCGCCGGCGGAGAGCTCCGCCAGGGTTACGCCGCGGTCGTTGACGCAGGTCTGGTTGGTCGAGCCTAGATCACGCACCCAGAAGCGCCCGTCTTCCAGCCAGACCACGCAGTGCCGGCGCGAAGCCGCCGGATCGTCGATGCGGAAACCGCAATCGTCGCCGCGGCCTATGGACAGCGGCCGCTGATCCAGCGCAATGCGCTGGCTGAATCGCTCGCCGTGCACCACCATCAGTACCGCGCCTTCCGTCGGCGCTGGCAGCTGGCGCAGCACCTGCTGGCGCTGGGTGGTATCGAGCGGTTTGGGCGGGGACATGTGCATCACGAATCGGGTTCCGGGCGTGGGGGAAGGAACGCGGCGGCGATGGCGCTCCGAACACGTGCCACGCTATTCCGGCCCCGCCGGAAGTTCCGGCATGACTTCCTGCATGGTCTGATGCCGAGCGGCGCACAGCGGCGGCCGGGCGAAGCTTGATTCACGCGCGCCAAAGCGCCCGCTGCGCCGAAAGCGCAACACGCCGCCGCTCCAACTTACGCGAAACCGCAGCGGCGCGGATCAGCCGCACGCGAAAGTGAAGTGCACAGCAGGGCCGTTGCAGCGGACGCCAGTACCAAGAGAAAACCGGTCACGCCCCGGGAACAGGGAAATCCTCACGATTCTCGGCGTCTGGAGCTTCTTCCTCATGCCTCCCCGGATCGGCAGACACTGCGCATCCGCCGGACAGCAGACAAAAGCGGCGTCCACTGCGCCTCAGGCAGGACGCGCTGCTTGCGCATTTTCTTCAACGCCTGTACGCGCTCGTTCCCATGACCATCAGAATCCACAGCGCTGCCGAGGCAATCCCTGGCAGCATTGCCAGGATCCAGACAAGTCTCTTTGTCGCAATGAGCAGGTACAGACCGCCCACCGTCGACAGGAAAATTCCGGCACACAGGCAAGGCGTCAGCAGGCTTTGCGCCGCCCGTCCTCTGAAGATGCCGAATTCGCCAAGCAACAGGACCGCTGTCGGAATGACCAGAACCGAGGCCGTTGCGGTAAGTTTCCTGATTACTTCCACTACATCGGAATAGTTCAATTTCCCTCCCGATCAGCCATATCGAATCGCATCGATCAGACGGACCACCGTCGTGATTCGCTCCAGCCGCGCCAGCGGAATACCCACCGCCCAAAAGACCGCGCGGCCGCGACACCGGGGGCGATACGCAGGTCAGCCGGCCGTTCGACCCGTATCAAACGAATCCTTCCTGCACTACCGAACACCGGTCCGCGAAGCCCTCTGATTTCCTTCGCTACCCCGTCCGGCCGCCGTCCGGCATGCGAGCTTCCCCGCCAAAAATGGAAACCCCGGTTTCCGCGGCAAACCGCTCGATCGCAGCCGCCGCGGCGATGGAATTCCCGGTCGCGTCGAGCCGCGGCGACCAGGCGCAGATGGTCATGCGCCCCGGCACCACGGCGAGGATGCCGCCGCCGACACCGGTCTTGGTGGGCAGGCCCATGCGGAAGGCGAAATCGCCCGCGGCATCGTAGGCGCCGCAAGTGAGCATCAGCGCGTTGATGCGGCGTGTGGCTTGCGGGTCGAGCACGCGCGCGCCGCGGGGCTGGCAGCCGTCGCCGGCCAGGAACAGGCTGGCCTGGGCCAGTTCGGCGCAGGACATGGCGATGGCGCATTGGGCGCAGTAGGCATCCAGTACCGCGCCGACCTGGCCGCGCAGATTGCCGAAGCTGCGCATGAAGTGGGCGATGGCGGAATTGCGGTCGCTGTGGGCGCGTTCGGAACGCGCCACTTCGGCATCGACGGCGACAGTGCTGCGGCCCAGCAGGCGGTGGATGAATTCCAGCACCGCGCGCTCGGGCTGCAGGTAGCGCTGGCACAGCACATCCGTGATTACCAGCGCGCCAGCGTTGACGAAGGGGTTGCGCGGGATGCCGCGTTCGCGTTCCAGCAGCACCAGGGAATTGAACGGCGTGCCCGAGGGCTCGCGACCTACGCGCTGCCACAGCGCATCGCCTTCACGCTGCAGCGCCAGGGTGAGGGCGAACAGTTTGGAGATGCTCTGGATGGAGAAGGCCCGCTGCGCCACGCCGGCGCAGTACAGGCTGCCGTCCAGCCCGGCCACGGCGATGCCGAACTGGGACGGGTCTACCCGCGCCAGCGCCGGTATGTAGTCGGCCACGGCGCCGGCGTCGGTCAGCGTCTGGGCATGGCGGGCGATAGCGGCCAGGAGTTTGTCGAAGTTGAGCGGCATGGACGGGAAAGCGTGCGGCGGGAGTACGCAACACTAGCGGCTGCCGCGTCGCGTTTGTAGCTCGGCACGAATCCGCCTGCGAGCACCAGCCCCCGAAACCGTGATCCACGGGCTTCAGGCACCGAACCCCGAATCCCCGCCCCGCCCCGGATCCCAAACAAAAGGCCGCGCGATTGCTCGCGCGGCCCCGTCCTCACAGCACTCCCTGCCCGATCAGAACTTCACACTGAAGCGCGCCCAGTAGTAGCGGCCGACGGTGTCGAAGGTGACCGGATCGGTGTTGCCGTTGGTCACGTTGTTCTGGAACAGGATGGCGGGCTGCTTGTCGAACACGTTGTCCACGCCCAGTTCCACGCGGGCGTTGATCGGTTCGACGGTGTAGCCGACCTGCAGGTTGTGGTACGTGGTCGCACCGTAGGGCACTACGACATTGGGCAGCTCGCCGTCGGCGGAGTCGCCATCCGGACGCAGCGAACCCAGGTCGAAGCCGTGGATATAGCGCGTGGTCCAGCTCGCGTCGATATTGCCCAGTTCCCAGTTCAAGGTACCCAGGGCGCGCCAGCGGGCGTAGTTGCCGAGCTGACGGTTGAACTGGCCGGCAGCGTAGATGGTGCCGCTGGGGTTGCCCTCGTTGTCGTAGATGAGCTGGTTGAACTGCGCGGTATAGGTCGCGTCCAGGCCGATGCGGAAGGTACCGATCGCCGTTTCCGGCGTGCGGTACTTGATGCTGAAGTCCATGCCCTTGGCGTCGAGGCGGCCCAGGTTCAGCGTCGGCTGGTCGATGTAGAAGACCTGGCCGTCGGACTCGAAGCGGTGGATGTACTCGCACAGGTTGCCCGAGGTGTAGCACTGCAGCGCGACGGTGTTGACGTCCAGCGCGCTGATGTTGTCGTTCAGCGCGAAACGCCACACGTCGACGCTGGTGGACAAACCTTCCAGCCAGCTCGGGTCATACACCACGCCCCAGGTGAAGGCCTTGCCCTCTTCCGGCTTGAGGTTGGGATTGCCCTGCACCAGGCCGGTGGTCTGGCCGTTCGGCGGACCGCCGAAGCTGCCGTCGCGCGGCACGAACTGGCAGGCGCGGTCGATGTTCGCATTCACGCCGACCGGCGTGGTGAGTCCTTCGCAGGGATCGCGGAAGGTCGGCGAATTGGAGGCCGGCGCCGAGAACAGGTTGGAGATGGTCGGCGCGCGGAACACTTCGGCGATGGTGCCGCGGACCAGCACGTCGTCGATCGGGCGCCATTCCAGGCCGAACTTGGAATTGGTCGCGTCGCCGAAGGTGGAGTAGTCCGAATAGCGCGAGCCGATGGTGACGTTCAGCGTCTTGGCGAAAGCGACATCGCGCAGGATGGGGATGAAGGCTTCGCCGTAGAACTCCTTGACGTCGAAGCTGCCGACCACGGCCGAGGTACACGCATCCTGCGCCAGCAGGCAGTTGGTGTAGTCCGGCGGCAGCGCGGTGGCGAGGAAGTCCGGCGAGAAGTTCTGGTATTCCTTGCGGTAGGACGCGCCCACCGCGAGGCTGACGGCGCCGGCCGGCAGTTCAAACAGTTCGCCGTTGGCGTTTACCTCGCCCTCGCGCTGGATGTACGACAGGCTGGTGCGGTACGGCGCTTCCAGCGCGCGGAATCCTTCCGGCGTTTCCGACGGATTGAACACGTTGACCGGGATGCAGCCGGTGATCGGCGCATCGGGCGTGCCGCAGCGGGCCACGCCGTTGGCGTCGATGAAGGACGGACCTACCGCGTTGGTCAGCGTGGGCTGGAAGATGTAGCCGTTGAACAGGCGGTTCTGCGAGAAATGGCCGTAGGTGAAGTTCGCGTCCCACTGCCAGCTGGTGGCGCCGAAGCCGCCGCGCAGGCCGACATTGATCTGGTCGGTGCTGACGGCCGTGCTGGCGCGGCGGTTGCCGACCGCTTCCAGGCGCAGGAAGAACGAATTGCCGGAATCATTATCGCCGCTGCGGCCGAAGTCGATGCCGAACGGGTTGTACACGCTGTCGCGCGAAATCAGCACATTGTCCGAGCGCGCATCGAACGGCAGCGGCGCGATCGCATAGGCGGCGCGGGTCTTGTTGTGGAACGCTTCCACATAGGCTTCCACGCTGTCGCTGAGGCGGTAGTTGCCCACGACGAACATGCTGCCGCGCTCCTGCGGCGTGAGTTCCAGGTTGCCCACGGCCTGGAAATTGTACGAGTCGACCGTGCCGTCATAGCACTTGTAGTCCGACAGCGCGCCGCCGCCGGCGCCGGGCTTGCGCGTGACCGAGGTGCCCGGTGCGCAGCCCACCTGGGCGAGCAGGTCGTCGGGCAGGTAGATGCGTCCGCGCGGCGTGCGGCTGGAACCGCTGGCGGCGATCTCGCCGCCGGACAGGTACAGCGCATCCTTGGAGAAATCGCGGTTGCGGGCAGCGACCAGCTCCTGATCGTGATAGTTCAGGCCGATCATGATGCTGCCCTTGTCGCTGGTGTGGCCCATGGTCATGGTCACACCGGTGCGCTGGCCGTCATCCTTGTCGGCGATGCCGTAATCGACGGCGAATTCGATGCCCTGGTAATCCTTGCGCAGGATGAAGTTCACCACGCCGCCGATGGCGTCGGAACCGTAGATGGCCGAGGCGCCGTCCTTGAGCACTTCCACGCGCTCGATCAGGTTGATCGGAATGGCGTTGACGTCCGGCGCCGGGCCGGCGAGACGGCGGCCGTTGACCAGGATCAGGGTGCGCGCCGTGCCCAGGCCGCGCAGGTCGATGGTGGCCGCGCCGGTGCCGCCGCCGTTGTTCACCGCGCCGTTGGTCGCGGTCGCGCCGCCGGCGATGGCCGGCGTGCTCTGCAGCAAGTCGCCGACGGTGAGCTTGCCGGTCTTCTCGATCTGGCCCTTGTCGATGACGAACACCGGGCTGGCGGTCTCCAGGTCGACGCGGCGGATGCGCGAGCCGGTGACGACGATGGTTTCCAGCTTGTCGGTTTCAGCGGGAGCGGGCTGTTGCGCCAGCGCCGGAGCAGCGATGCTGCTCAGCAGCACGGCGCCGACGCCGACGGTCTGACCAGACAATGCCAGGCGCACGGCTCGGGGGAGCGAAGGGTTGAACATGTATTTCTCCTGTAATTATTCACAAATCGACCGCACCGCCGCAGGCCGGTGGTCGAAGCGCTGAACGGCGCCAGCGCGATCGTGGAGAGCGCAGATCTGGCCGACTCGCCGGGTCTGGCCCGGCAGGGGCAACGTTAAAAATCTGTGGCCGCGCTGAGTTGGCCCAAGTTGGCAGGCCGCGTTGCGGAAACTGCGCGGCGTTGCAAATCGTCGGCCTCGCAACGTCGATTGCGCGCGGAACGCTGGCCTACGCCGTGCTCGCGGCGCAGCGCCGCGGCGCTGATCCCGAAGCGCTGCTTGAACAGGCGCGAAAACGCGCAGCGGTTTTCAAAGCCGCTGGCGGTGGCGATCTCGCTGATCGCCAGCGGGCTGGAGCGCACCAGCCGGCGCGCGCGCTCCAGGCGCCGGTTTACCAGGTAGGCGTGCGGCGTTTCGCCGTAGACCGCGTGGAAGGCGCGGATGAAGTGCCAGGGCGAGTAGCTGGCCATGCGCGCGAGTTCGGGTATGTCCAGCTCCTGCTCGCAGCGCGTGGCCATGTGATTGCGCACGCGCTGCATGCGCAGGAACACGTTCTGGCGCTGGGCCAGGGTGCGGCCGGGGCAGCGCTCTATCATCTGGCCAAAATCGGACTGCAGCTCCATCACCGCGCCCAGCACGTCCTCGGCCGCGCTCTGCAGGGTGAATTCGTTCGCATGTTCCACGGTCGCGCGCACCAGGCGCATGGCGAGGCGGCGCAGCCCCGGCGCAGCCGCGTGCCAGGCCGGCACCAGGCCGGGCTCGGGCGTGCCCACGCCGCCGACGCGCAGCAGCGCGCGGCGCCAGCCGCTGCGCTGGGCGATCAGCGCCAGCCACAGCGCGGCGCCGCGGCCGCCGGCCTGGATGCGCTGTTCCGGTTCGGCCACGAACAGCTGGCCCGGTTCCAGGTTGAAGCTGCTCTCGCCGCAGCTCAGCCGCAGCTTGCCGCGCAGCGGCAGCCAGATGCCGCCGCCATCGCCCTGTGTTGCCAACGTTGCGCCGCGGCCGCCGCCGATCACGACCATTATGTTGTCGCCGCAGCGCTGACGCAGGGCGTCGGCAGCCAGTTCCAGACGGGCGCCGTAGCGCAGGGTTTCGCCGATGATCTTCATGATGCCTCCACTGCCTGATATGGATGCCATCAATACGGATTCGGCTAGGGCGCGTCCCGAGGCGGGGTGAAAAGGCGCCGAGATTGCGCTTAATTCGCGGTGAAAAATCGACGGGATTTTGCCGTACTGCGCGCGAGACGCGGTTTTCAGTGCGCGGCGCGCAAGTTCCGCAACAGGCCGATGTCGGTGTCGTTGCGCTCCATGCGGATCAGCAGCAGCCGCTGCGCGTCGGCGGAAAGGTCGAAATGGCGGTGATCGACCATGCCGCGGCTGCGCCATACGATGCTGTCGCCGCTCTGGGCAGAGTCGCGCCGGCGCAGCACGATTTCATCGTCATCGCCATTGTCGAAGTGCCACAGCGCGCCGGCGCGCACATGCCAGGCGAAGCGGTCGGGCACCACGGCGATATCCTGTTCCTCCGCTTCGCTGGCGCGCAGCTCGCGCACGCCGCCGCCGATGCGCGAATAGTAGATGCGGCCGTAGGTCAGATCGGTTTCCACCGCTGCGACCTGATGGCGCAATACCTGCGCGTTCGCGCGCGCTGCGCCGAGGCGTGACAGTTTTGCGCCGCCTTCTGCGTTCTCCAGCAGGAGGTAGCCCTCGCCCGGCGCAAAGGTGCCGAAGCGCACGTCGCTGGAGTCCGCCGAAACCAGCTGCTGCATCTGGCTGCCGAGATCGATTTCCAGCAGCTGGCCGCGGCCGCCCTGGCGCCGCGTGACCAAGAGGCGCGAACCGTCCTTGCTCCATTGTGGATAAAGAAAAACCGCCCCGCCTTCCCGGGTCAGGGCGAAACTCTGGCGCGAGTCGGCGTCGAACAGCCACAGCTGCTGGCTGCCGCTGCGGTCGGAGACGAAGGCCACGCGGCGTCCCTCCGGCGACAGCACGGCATAGGCGTCGCTTCCGGTAGACGGCACCACGTCGCTGCCGGCGGTGGTTTCGTTGAGCGCATAAGCCGTCATCACCGTGCGCGTGCGCGGCACCTCGAACACCAGCGCGTCGGCGCGGGTGGCGATGTCGGGCATGCGCGCCGGCGCCACGCCCAGCGCGCTGATGCCGCCGCCGTCCAGGACCACCTTGTACAGGGCTTCGGCGCCTTCGTGATCGGAGGCGAATACCAGCCCGCTGCCGTCGGCAAGCCAGTCGAAGCCGCGGATGCGCGCCGCGATGTGGGTGAGCCGGCGCACCGCGCCGCCTTCGGCGCCGACCAGATAGAGATCGGAATACGGCGACAGGCCGCGGCGGAAGGCGATGCTGCGGCCATCGGGCGAATAGTGCGGCGACAGGTCATGCTCGCCGGCGCTGTGGGCGTAGTCGAACGGCAGGTCGCCGCTGCCGTCGGCGGCGCGGCGGATCAGGCGCGCGCTGCCGTCGTGGCCGAAGCGGGCGATGGCGAAGGCCTTGCCGTCGGGCGACCAGTCGAAACCGTCGAACATGCCCGGGACGCAGGGCGAGCGCACGCGCTCGGCGCCGCCCAGGGCATCTACCGTGACCAGATCGCAGCGTCCCGCCTGATCGCGCTTGAAGGCAAGCAGGGCGCCGTCAGGCGACCAGACCGGCCAGGATTCCGCGCCCTGCCCCGTGCTTGGCTGCAATACGTCGGAAGCGTTGACGCCGCGCACCTGCACGCGCATGCGGCCGCTGTCCGCGTCCGGCGCGGTATAGGCCACGCGCGCGCCGTCGGGCGAGATGCGCGGCAGCGCCTCGGGGCCGGGATCGGCGGTGAGCATCAGCGGCGTATAGGCCGGCGGCGCGCTGCGGTTGCTGCTGCGCCAGCTCAGCAGCAGGCTGAAGCCGGCCAGTACGAACGCGGCCAGCGACAGCAGCAGGACCCAGCGCGGCAGGCGCGGCGCGGGCGATGCCTCGTTGGCGGCGACGGCGGGCAGGACGGCGGCGGTAGTAGGCGTGGCGGCGTCGAGGCTGAGTTCGGCAGGTGCTGTTTCTGCCGCGGCCGGCGCCGGATCGTCCCAGTCCACGCGCACCAGCAGGCGGTAGCCCAGACGCGGCACGGTCTCTATGAAATGCGGGGCGGCGGGATCGTCGCCGAACAGGCGGCGCAGTTCTTTCACGGCCTGGGTCAGCACGTCGCCGTCGCCGGCGCGGCCGGCCCAGACCTTCAGCAGCAATTCTTCGCGGGTACGGGTGAGGCCGGGTTCGCGCGCCAGTTCCAGCAGGACGCCCAATGCCTTGGGCGTGATACGCTGAGTTTCGCCGGCGCCATGCACCCGCAGCGCGCCTACGTCGACGCGGCGGCCGGCGATCAGCAACGTGCGGCGCAAACTCAGCTCGGCCATCAGTCCCGGTAGCATCGGATCCAACCACGAAAGTTTTCGTAGATTGGCGGCGAGCATGCCACAACTGCGTGGCTTTCGCACAAGCGGCGCGCAAGCGCAGCAACAGAACGCCTGCGCCAGGCATGCCCGCCGGCCGTCAGGCGCACACAAAAATGCGCCGCTGCAGTCCCGTGCAGCGGCGCATGAACAACCCGATCGCCGCGACGTTGGAGTGCGCGACGGCCACAGTCTGCGCAATGATGCGGCGCACAAGGTTGCCGCCGCTGCGGGCTGGGTTCGCCATTGCTGCCGGTCCGCAGCGCCGCGCTTACTTCCCGCTAACGCCGGGACAGCCACACTGCGGCATGCTGCATGCCGGCCTTCGGCCGGCTGCGGCCTTCCAGGCGCACAGCAGCGGCGGCCGGCCCTGTCGTCAGACGTTGTTAGCCGTCCGCATCTGCACCACAATCCAGCCCGCACGACCAGCACCAGACCATGCCCATGCTTTCTGTACGTTCCTTCGTGTCGACCGCGCGCCGCGCTGTGTCCCTTTCCACCGTTCCCGGCCCCGGCGTCCGTCGATGAAGGCGCGGCGTTTCCTGCAGCTGGTCACCGTCGCCCTGCTCGCGCTGCTGCTGGCCGGCACCGCACAAGCCCGCCCTGCCGCCAAGCGCGGCAGCGCCGCCCGCGCGCAGAGCGCGGCCAAGGCCCGGCCCAAGCCGAAAGCCAAGCCCGCGCCGGCGCGGCGCGCCCCGGCCGCCGCGGCACTGATCCCGGTGTTCGGCGGCACGGTCGCGCCCAAGGCCGGCCTGGCCGTGGCGACGGAGATGAATTTCTGGCTGGACTCGATCGAGGCCTCGGGCCAGGTCGCCGGCCTGGCCGTGGCCGTGGTCCAGGGCGATCAGGTGCTGCTGCAGCGCGGCGTCGGCTATGCCGATGCGGCCGCCGGCACGCCAGTGACGCCGGATACGGTGTTCCGCCTGGCTTCCCTGTCCAAGTCCTTCGCCACCACGCTGGCGGCGCAGCTGGTTGACGACGGCTTCATTTCCTGGGACAGCCGCATCGGCGGCATCCTGCCCACCTTCGCGCTCAAGGACGCCAGCGCGGCGGAAAAGCTCAGCGTGCGCGACATCCTCAGCCACCGCGTCGGCCTGCCGCACAATTCCTACGACCATCTGCTGGAACAGGACGAACCCTATCCGCTGCTGGTGGACCGCCTGCGCGAGATCGACCCGATCTGCGGCGTCGGCGACTGCTACAGCTATCAGAACGTCGCGTTCAGCCTGATGGGCGACGTGACCTACGCCGTCACCGGGGATTTCTTCTACCACCAGGTCGAGAAGCGCATCTTCCATCCACTGGGCATGACCACGGCCACCTACGGCCGCGACGCGCTGGAAGCCAGCCGCGAATGGGCCCGGCCGCATTCGCGCAATGGCCGGCGCTGGATCCCGTTCCAGCCGCGCGAAAACTACTACCACGTCGCTCCGGCCGCCGGCGTCAACGCCAGCATCAAGGACATGAGCCAGTACCTGATCGCCCACATGGGCGGCCGGCCGGACGTGCTGCCGCAGGACCTGCTGGACACCCTGCACCGCCCGGTGGTGGCCACGCCGACCGAGATGACCTCGGCGCCCTGGCGCCGCGGCCGCCTGCGCGATGCGCACTACGCCCTGGGTTGGCGCGTGTTCGACTACGCCGGCGAGCCGCTGGTATTCCATGCCGGCGCAGTGCAGGGCTACCGCGGCGTGATCGCCTTCCTGCCGCAGCGGCGCTTCGGCCTGGTCATGCTGTGGAACTGCGAGACCGCCCTGCCCACCGGCATGCTGCCGATGGCGCTGGACCGCTATCTGGGCCTGCCCTCGGTGGACTGGGCCGGGGTGGAATCGCTGGAGCGGGCCAACATCGCCGCTGGCGGCGGTAGCCGCTGAGCGGCGGTAGCCGCTGAGCGGCGGGCGGCAAAAGCCGCAGGCCATCATGGCGGCCAGCCGCTGAGCACGGCAGCGGCAACGTCGCAAGCCACAGCGGCGGCCGCTGACCACGACGGCGGCAACGCCGCCAAACCACAGCGGCGGCCGGCCACGGGCACGGCGGCGCCAAAGTCATAAGCGACAGGCGCCGGCGCCGCTCCGCGCTGGCTATGCTTGGCGCAGCATGCATTCCAGGGGATGGCGACGGTGCTGATCGCCGAACGCTTCGTATTGCTGGTACTGGAACCGGACAGCGGCCGCGTGAGCCTGTCCCGGCCGGATACCGATGCCGACATGCTGTGCGCCGCCGGCCTGCTGTTCGACCTGATCGTGCAACACCGCCTGGGCCTAGACGCCGGCGGGCGGCTGCATGTGGACGCCAGCCTGCCGGTCAGCAACGCCCTGCTCAACGCCGCAGCCCAGTCCCTGGCCGACCTGCCCGGCGCCAGCGCCGCGGAAGCGCTGCGCCAGGTGCGCAGCCGCCTGGGCGGACTGACCCGGCGCGTGCTGGAAAGCCTGTACGACCGCGATTTCCTGCACCGCCAGCGCGATTGGCGCTTCTGGCGCCGCGACAGCCTGCGCTATCCGCTGCGCTCGCTGCAGGCACGCAACGACGCCGTGGCCACGCTGCAGCAGGCCAGCCGCGCGCCGCAGGATCTGGCCGGGCTGGGATTGCTGCTGCTGGCCGATGTGAGCGGCGTGCTGGCCGCGCACCTGGGAGCGGACCAGCATGAACAGGCCACCCGGATCCTGCTGGGACTGAACCAGGCGGACGAAGCGGATGAAGGGCGGGCGGCGCTGGCTTTGTTGCGGCGGGCGTTGTTGGACTGAGGGGCGGGATTCGGATTCGGACTTCAGGCTTCGTCAGACCCAATTCGGTAATTCACCAACCGCGCAATCGCGGGCTATGAGGTGCATAAGACAGAGTCTGGCGAACACGCGCCCAGTTGCGATTCCACGACGAGCGCCCAAAGAAAAAGCCGGCGAAAGCCGGCTTTTTCTCAAGCAACCACGCGGGCAACTCTTACATCTTGAACTCGATGCGGCGCCGCACCGTGGCCTCGACCGCGGCGCCGTTGCGCAGGGCGGGGTTGAAGGTCCAGCGCTGTACTGCGTCCAGGGCGGCGCGATCGAAGGTGCGCGGCGGGTCGGCGTCGAGCACGCGGGCGTTGGCCACGCTGCCGTCGGCGGCGACGGTGAATTCGACCTGCACCCAGCCTTCCTGGCGCCGGCGCAGGGCCGCGTTCGGATACTGCGGCGGCACCGACTTCACCAGCACGGCATCGCGGGTGTCGCCGGAGGGAGCGGCCGGCGCGGCGGCGACCGGCGGCGGTGCGGCGGCGGGTTCCGGTGCCGGCGCCGCAGTGCGCGGCGCAGCGGCACCGCTGGATGCGGCCGGCGCGGCGCTGGCGGTGTCGGCGGCGGCGCTGGAGGCGGCGGCCGGAGCGGAAGCGGCAGGCGCGGCCGGTTCCGCGGCGCGGCGTTTGGCGGCTTCCTCGGCGGCCAGGGCCTGGGCGGCCTCGCGTTCGGCGATCTTGCGCTGGGCATCCAGCTTGGAACGCAGGATGGTCAGCGTGTAGTTGTTCGGGTCCGCCTTGGTCAGCAGTTCGATCACGCGGTTGGCGTTGTCGATGTTGCGCGCGTTGATGTCCTGCTCGGCAGCGCTGGCAGCGAAGGTGAACAGCTCGCGCAGCGCATCCTGGGCGCCGCTGTTGCCGGGTTCCTTCTCCAGGATCTTGAGGTAGAACTCCAGTGCGTTGTTGCCGGGCGGCGATACCAGGCGCTGCTCGTTGAGCGCGGTGCGCGCTTCCTTGAACAGCTGATCGACGGTGAGCTGGTTGAGCTTGTTCAGCGCGGCCGGATCCGGCGTGACTGCGGCGGCTTCGGTGCCGGCGGCCGGATCGGCCGGCGTCGGCGCGGGCGCCACTTCGGGAATCACGGTCGGGGGCTGGCGCAGGAAGAAGTACCAGCCGCCGCCGGCAAGCGCGGCCAGTACTACTACGGCAATGATGATCTTGGGAGCGGCACTGCCGCGGGCGGGACGCAAGGAACGGAAATCGAGTCGGGCAGCCATGGCTTCTCTTCGCAACAGAGGTTTACCGGGAATCCGCGCTCCCTCCTACGCATCTCCCCTGCGCAGCCATGCGGCTTTCGCCGTGCTATCCCCCATGGCCGCAACGCGGACGACACCGAATGTAGCGCATTTTGCGACGAGTGTCGCAAGCCTCGTGCCAACGGTGTCGCAGTTGCCACGGCGTGGGACTGCTAGCCGCGCAATGTGACCATGGCAGTCATATTACGTCGCGGCCGGGCGCAATTCGCAGTCCGGCCCGCGCGCGGCGGCCTTTTCGCTGCGCCGCGGAGTTCCGGCGGCCTCGCCTGCGATGGCGGCACTCGACGGCGGGCGCAGCCCCGCCGGCACCGGGCTCAGCCGCCGAAGCCGTCGGCGAAGATCATGTCGACCGGGCCTGGCGCGGGCAGCACGACCAGGGTGGCCGAACGCGGCGGCAGCGCGGCGAACTGCATGCTCGCGCCGGCCGGGCCGCTGCCGGCGGCGGCCAGATGCTGGTTGTCGCCGAAGCGCCAGGCCGTCCAGCTGCCGCTCAGCGGCGCGGATATGTTCACGCTGACGTCGCGCGCGCTGGTGCTCTTGTTGAACAGCAGCAGGTAGAGCTTGTCGCCGCTGCGGTGGATGGCATAGGCCGAGACCGTATCCGGATTGCTCGCCGTGGTGCGCACCGAATCGCCGCCGACGCGGCTGAAGGCGCCGTCGTAGTTGAGGTACAGCTTGAATGCGTCCTCGGCGAAGCTGCCGGGCTCGGGCGCGACCCAGCGCATGGCAGCGTCCACGCCTTCGCGGGCGAAGATGGCCAGGGCCTCGGCCTGGGCCAGCGCGCCGCTGACGCCGCGGTCCGGCCCCCAGTTGTATTCGCTGATGGCCAGGCGCGTGCCGGGACAGGCTTCCGCGATCCACGCCTTCACGCGCGGGATCAGGCCGGGCTTGCTGTAGTGATAGGTCGCGTCGTCGCCGAGATCGGCGATCCACGATTCCGACACGTAATTGGGATCGTACAGTTCCTTGAGCGAACGCAGGCGCTTGGCGGACACGCCGGCGCTTTCGGAATAGCCCAGGTTGTCGCTGTTGAAATCGACGATGCCCTCGCCCTGCGGGTAGTAGTGCAGGTCCAGATAATCGACCAGGCGCACGCCGGTCTGCTGCTGGTAGGCGCAGACCTGTTCCAGATACCACTTCACGAAGGGTTTGCCGCCGTGGGCCTGGCGGTCGGGACCGGACAGGCAGTTGCAGTCCTCCGCGTCGGCGGCCGAGGTGAACAGGTCCGGATAGCCCCAGGTCACCGGCCCGAACACCAGCGCGCCGGGTTCCTGCTGCTTGATGCGCACGGCCAGATCGCGGCCGCGCGTCCATACCTCGGCATAGTCCGGCGCCTGCGGATGCACGTCGCGGTGGGTGGAGTTCCACAGCATGGGTTCGTTGTCCAGCGCGTACAGGCGCACGCCGCCAGCCGCGGCCGTGCCGTAGCGCGATTGCAGATGGGCGATCCAGGGCGCCCAGAAATCCGGCGTGACGTCGATGGACGTATCACTGCGCGCATTGTTCACGATGCGAAAGTGTTGCTGGCCGTTGCCGTCGGTATAGGCGTAGCGGCAGTAGCGGCCGCCTTGCGGATCGGTCGCCGTGTTCTGCGCCGGATCGCATTCGCCGTTGCCCGCGTCGGCGGTGCACCAGCCGGCCGAACCGGGTTCGTCGCATTCGTCGCGCAGCTGCGGGCCGTACTTGGCCTGGGAGAAACCCCAGCGCTTGTTGGTGCGGTCGGCGATAGGCGCCAGGCCGATGCTGGGAATCGAGATCAGTGCCTCGCCGCCGTGAGTGCGCGCCGCATCGATGAAGGTGTCGGCGGAGTTGCCGGCCGGCGGCGTGCCCGTGCCGCCGGGGCTGTCCGGGATGTTCTGCCAGTACCAGTCGCCGGCGGTGCTGTGCACGTCGGCCTGCCAGTTGTAGCGCGTGGTCGAATTGCCGCCCCAGCGCCGCAGCGGGTAGTGCACGGCGGCGAGGCCGGCGTTTTCGCCATAGCTCACGCCGAAGATCAGCGGACTTACCGGGCGGCGGTCCTGGCCCAGATCGACGCTGACGACCTGACTGCCGCTCTGCGTGCGCGGAGTGAAGCGCAGCGCATCCAGATACACCTGGCCTTGCACACCGCCGGTGTTGTCCATCAGCTGCACGCGGCTGAAGCTGCCGCTGGCCAGGCCGGTGGAGGCATCCAGCGGAATCGTCGCCTGATGCCAGGTCGCCGCGACGATGCCGCCGGCGGTGTAGCTGGCGACATTGAGCTCGGCCAGCGCGGCAGTGCCGTCGAGCAGGCTCAGGCGCAGGTTCTGTCCGCCGCTGCTGCCGCCGTGGATCCAGAACGTCAGCGCGGTGTAGTCGGCAAGATCGTGGCTGCCGTTGGGGTCGGCGAAGAGCAGGCCGCCCCAGGCGCGCGGCAGGAAGCGGATAGAGCGCTGGCCGGCCTGCACCGGCGTGGTATTGGCCAGCGAATAGTCGGCGGCCGCGGCCCAGCTCCAGTCCTGGAAGGATGCATGCAGCACATCGTCATACAGTTCCAGCGCCTGTGCGCCCGCGGCCGGCGCCAGCAGCGCCGCCATCCATCCGCACAAGCAACGCGAGTACCGGCGCATGAGCGTACCTCTGGGTAAGGAATGCCAGCTTAGCGGCTGCCTGTACCGCGGACGTGGCCGCCGTCACAGCGGCGGCGCGTACCCGTGCTCAGTTCTGCGCAACGGGCTGTAATGGCAACGCGATGCGCACCTGCCCCTGCAGCACGGCGGCTTCGTCGGCGAATTCCTCGATCAGCGGTGTGCCGGCGCGCAGCCCTTTCACCGCGATCCAGGCCTGCAGCTTGTCGATCTCGCGCTGGCGCTCCATCAGGCTGCCGCTGTGGCTGATCTGCACCACGCTGCCGGCGGGCAGGACGCGGCCGCGCACGGCGGTGTCCTCGGGCATGAGATCGTATTCGGCCGGCAGGGCGAGCTCGAAACGCCAGCGGCCCACATCGCGCTGCTGCGTCAGCGCCAGCGGCGCGCTGCCGGCCTTGAGGCCGTGCTGCACCACGAAGCGATGCAGCTGCAGCAGGCCGGCATCCCAGGCGCGCTTGAGCGCGGCATCGTCGCCGGTGCTGTCGACTTCCACATAGATCAGCTTGCGCGCCGGCATATCGAGTTGCTGCGGCGCGATGTCGGCGATGTCGACATTCGGAAAGGTATCGGCCAGTGCGCGCAGGTTGAGCAGGCCGCGCTCGAAATCCGGCCCGGTGAGGCGGTCCATGAACAGGCCGATATAGCGGCCGAGCACGTTCCAGCCGAAACGCTGGTCGAGGTGCAGCGGCAGTTCGCTGTCCATGCGCCAGGTGACGCGGGTTTCGTTGCTCTCGGTGCGCAGCTCGTAGCGCACCTGCGATTTGCCGAGGTTGCCGAAATCCAGTTCCAGCGCGACCGATTCGTACGGCTTGAGCGCGACGATGGTCTGGCTGCCGGAACCCACGTCGCTGCGCTCGCTGTCCCAGGCCAGCTTCGAGCCCACCGCCGCCTCGGGACCACTGTAGGTGTAGCGCGCCGCCGGATCGCGCGCGTGCCACGGCGACCATTCGTTGAAGCGGCGCAGGTTGGACAGCAGCAGCCAGACCTGCGCCTGCGGCCGCGCAATGGTGATCGAGCGTTCGACATGGGCGCGGTCCGGCAGCGCGAAGGCCAGGCCGACGAGCAGCACGGCCAGCAGCACGAACAGACCGATCAGGCGCAGCAGCATGCGCATGGGAGGACTCCGGCGGAATTCTTGTCGAGGACGCCGATGCTAGCCCCACGGACGGCCGGTGTCGCCTGGGGCGGCGTGTGCGGCGCGCAAACGAAAAACGCCGCTTGCGCGGCGCTTTCGCCGTTGCCGGAAATCCGCCCCCTGCGCTGGGCACCGCAGGGAGGGCAAGCCGGTAACGTGTGTTGCGTACTGCTGTTGTTGTTGCGGTAAAGCCTGAAGCGGTATTACTTGTCGGCAGCCGGCTTGGCAGCCTTGGTAGCGCGGGCGGCCTTGGCAGGAGCCGCCTTCTTCGCAGCAGCCTTCTTGGCCGGAGCCTTCTTGGCGGCAGCCTTCTTGGCGACCTTCTTCGCAGCGACCTTCTTGGTGGCCGGCTTCTTGGCGGCGACCTTCTTGGCCGGCGCTGCCTTGGCCTTGGCGACCTTCTTCGCCGGGGCCTTCTTGGCGGCTACTTTCTTGGTCGCCTTCTTCGCGGCGGGTTTCTTCGCGGTTGCTTTCTTCATGGCCATACGTTTTAGCTCCTCGTCAGTTGGCAGTGGTTGCCCAGTAAAAGCGTGCAGAAACGCCTCGCACAGCAGATCGCTGTTGGTGGCATGGCGGAGGTTGGCGACCTGCCGCCGCGTGCGTTCGTCGGAGAGCAGTCTGAGTATGTGCATCGGGATGGAGACGGTGATCTTGCGTACCGCTTCCGACTTGCTCCCGTGTTCGACATACGGGTCGATGTACGTACCTTCCGACATATCTCCATGACGCATGCGTTTCAACGGCGCGAAAATTATTCCTGTCGTCAAGCACTGTCAACAAGTTTTCGATGCGCGACAAACACATGCACGAAGCCGCGATGATTTCGTCGCGCGAAAGCGTGCTCGCGACAGCCGTGCGGAGCACGCGCGCGGAGGTCGCCGATGGACGTCTGCACGTCTGAAAGTCCATCTCCGCGCAGCGCGCGGCGGCGCCACATGCGCGCTGCGCTGTTGCGCAAAACCTCGACATTCGCGCGGCAATACGCGAATTCTTAGTTATACATTTTTAATTTGACGCAAGCCGGACAGTCCGCCGCGGCGCGGCGGCCGCGGCGCGGCCGGCCGTCGCAGCGGCGGCCGCGGAGAGCGGCGGAGCGTGCGCGCCGCGCCGCAGC
>NZ_JANFQO010000027.1 GCF_024437735.1 Tahibacter harae
CGGCATCGTCCGCGCGTGCGGTGCCGCCGGCCGCGGCGGCCGCCGCCAGCGCCGCCGCGCCGGCCGCGCCCACGCTGGCGCAGCAGCTCGCCGGCCGGGTCGCCGAAGGCTGCGCGCTGAACCTGCAGGGCCGCCATGCCCAGGCCCTGGCGGTGCTGGAATCCGCACTGGAATTTCAACGCAGCGAACCGGCGCTGCGCCACAGCGACGACTACCGTGTCGGCGTACTCGCCGCCGCCATCGCCCGCCACGGCGCCGAACCCAGCGCCGATACGCAGGAACGCCTGCAGCACGAACTGACGCGGGAGTCCTGGCTGGGCTCCGACGCCGCCCGCGCCGCCTGGCGCGAACAGGCCGCCGCGGCCGCGCGGCTGGGCGTAAAGCCCGTGCAATGAAGCCGGGGCTGCGCCCGGCAAGGTCGGCGCGGGGGCCGGCGCACGGGGGCGGCCGGCGGAGTTCCCGGCGCGTCTGCCTCAGTGGTAGCCCGCACCTTCGCTCACCTTGCCGCGGAACACGCGGTAGGAATATGCGGTGTAGGCCAGCACCGCCGGCAACATGATCGCGGTGCCGACCAGGGTGAAGTTCAGGCTGGAAACGGGTGCGGCGGCCTGCCAGATGCTCAGGTGCGGCGGCACGATGTTCGGCCATACGCCCAGCACCAGGCCGAGGAAACCCAGGCCGAAGAAACTCAGGCTCAGTACGAAGGGCGCCAGCTCGCGGTTGCGCGTCACCGCGAACCACAGCGCGACGGCATTGGCCGCGGTCAGCAGCGGCACAGGCGAGAGGTATAGAAAGTTCGGCAGGGTGAACCAGCGCTGCATCAGCTGCGAATCCAGGAACGGCAGCGACACGCTGACCAGGAACATGCAGCAAATCACAATCATCATCAGCGGCCGGGTCAGGTCGAAGGCGATGCGCTGTACGCGGCCTTCGGTCTTGAGGATCAGCCAGGTCGCGCCGAGCAGGGCGTAGCCGAAGATCAGGGCCACGCCGGTGAGCATGGCGAAGGGGCTGAACCAGCCCAGTGCGCCTTCCACGTACTTGCCTTCCTTCAGCGGCATGCCTTCGACCAGGGCGCCGAGGATCACGCCCTGGGCGAACGCCGCCGCCAGCGAGCCCAGATGGAAGGCCGCGCCCCAGACCCAGCGCGAACGTTCGGCCTTGAAGCGGAATTCAAACGCGACGCCGCGGAAGATCAGCGCAATCACCATCAGCAGTATCGGCAGGTACAGCGCCGACAGCAGCAGCGAATACGCCTTGGGAAACGCGGCGAACAGGCCCACGCCGCCCAGCACCAGCCAGGTCTCGTTGCCATCCCAGATGGGCGCGGCGGTATTCATCATCAGGTCGCGCTGGTGTTCGTCGTCGGCGAACGGGGAAAGTATGCCCAGGCCCAGCACGAAGCCGTCCAGCAGCACGTACATCAGCACGCCGAAGCCGATGATGAAGAACCACACCACGGGCAGCACTTCCTGCAGGCTCATGCGTTTTCTCCCACCGGCGGCGCGGCGGACAGCGGCCGCGCCGGCGTCGCCTCGGGTTCCACCCGCGGCGGCGCCTGTTTCGGCCCGGCGGCGAACAGACGGTACAAGTACCAGATGCCAAAACCGAACACGATGGCGTAGACCACGACGAAGCTCGTCAGCGAGATCGCCACGCTGACCAGGTCCACGCCGCTGAAGGCGTCGCGGGTGCGCATCAGGCCGTAGATCACCCAGGGCTGGCGGCCGATCTCGGTCACGTACCAGCCGGCCAGCACGGCGACGAAGCCCGCCGGCAGCATGGCGGCGAAGACGCGCAGGAAACCGCGCTGCGTGAACAGGCGGCCGCGCCACCACAGCAGCAGACCCCAGGCGGCCAGGCCCAGCATGGCGAAGCCCAGGCCGACCATGACGCGGAAGGCGAAGAACACCGGCTTCACCGGCGGGCGGTCGCCGGGCGCGAAATCCTTCAGGCCCTTGACCTCGCCGTCCAGCGAATGGGTCAGGATCAGGCTGCCCAGATACGGCACGTCCACGGCGTAGCGATTGGTTTCCGCGGCTTCGTCCGGCCAGGCGAACAGGGTCAGCGGCACGTGCGTCTCGGTTTCCCAGCGTGCTTCGATCGCGGCCAGCTTGGCCGGCTGGTGTTCGCGCACGTTCAGGCCGTGCAGGTCGCCGGCGACGATCTGCAGCGGCACGACGATGGCGATGAAGGCGACCGCGCAGCGCAGCATCACCTGCGCCTTGTCCTGCCATCGACCGCGCAGCAGGTAGATCGCCGCGCTGCCGCCGACCACGAAGGCGGTGGTGATGAAGGCGGCCAGCACCATGTGCGTCAGGCGGTACGGGAAAGACGGATTGAAGATCACCGCCCACCAGTCCACGGGCTGATAGCTGCCGTCGATGAACTGATGTCCGGCCGGCGTATGCATCCAGCTGGAGGCGGAGAGGATCCAGAACGAAGACACCAGCGTGCCCAGCGCAACCATGCAGGTGGCGAGGAAATGGGTGCGGTCGCTGACCTTGCGCCAGCCGAACAGCATCACGCCGAGGAAGGTGGCTTCGAGGAAGAACGCGGTGAGCACTTCATAGCTCAGCAGCGGGCCGAGTATGCCGCCGGCCTGCTCGCTCAGGCGCGCCCAGTTCGTGCCGAACTGGAAGCTCATCACGATGCCCGAGACCACGCCCATGCCGAAGACGACGGCGAAGATCTTGAGCCAGAAGAAGTACAGGTCGCGCCACAGGTCGCTGCGGCTGCGCAGCCACATGGCTTCGATGAAGGCGAGCCAGCTCGCCAGGCCTATGGAAAAGGCCGGAAACAGCACATGAAACGAAATCACGAATCCGAACTGGATGCGTGAGAGGAACTCGGCGTCAGCCATGGCTTGCTCCACTGCGGCATGGTCCGCGCCCGCGGCGGTGCGACTTCGCGCCGCCGCGCCTGCCGCGGAGGGATTCCGCCGGCGGCTACGGGTCCATGTCCTGCCGGCCTCATGCCGGTGTTTTGTCGTTTGCTTGCGCGGCATTATCCTCCCGCCGCAACGCCGACGCAGGCGCTGCGGCAACTTGCCGCGTCGTTCGCGGTCGAGGCAGTCCGCTGCTTTCCAGCCGACGAGATGCAGGCATGACGCTTACGGTCACGGATGAAACCGCCGCTCCCGCTCCCGCGCCCGCGCGCCGCCAGGCGCTGTTGCGCTGGCTGGTGCCGCTGGGCTTCCTCGCCCTCACCGCCTGGCTGGTCTGGCGCGAACTGGCCAGCTTCGACCTGGTGCAGGTGCAGCGCACCCTGGTCGGCGTACCCACCTTGCCCGCGCTGGGCATCGCGCTGTTCGCACTGGCTTCGGTCTGTCTCACCGGCCTGGTCGATCTGCGCATCGCGCGCTGGCTGAAGCTGACGCTGCGCGGCGGCGAGCTGCTGCGCCTGGCCCTGGTCGCCAATGCACTGGCCAATACCATCAGCCTTTCCGGCGCCATGGGCGCCGGCGTGCGCCTGATGGGGCTCAGCGGCCGCGGTGTGGATCTGCCGCGCGCGGCGACCCTGATCGGCATGCAGGCGCTGGCCCTGCCGCTGGGCCTGTCGCTGCTGGTCGCCTTCAGCCTGCTCAGCGGCAACCTGCC
The DNA here is from genome assembly GCF_024437735.1 of Tahibacter harae. GTDB lineage: Bacteria > Pseudomonadota > Gammaproteobacteria > Xanthomonadales > Rhodanobacteraceae > Tahibacter > Tahibacter harae. The sequence goes on from NZ_JANFQO010000027.1 coordinate 3,600, forward strand.
ACTGATACCGGGCACGGCGGTGCGCTGGCTGGCCATCGCCGTGCTCGTCGCCGCGGCGCTGTATCTGCCGCTGTATTTCGTGCTGACCCAGCAGCGCCGCCTGATGCGCTGGCTGCCGCCGGAGCAGCCGCTGCCGGGCTGGCGCCTGCGCCTGGAGCTGGCGGCGATCTCGCTGCTGGATTGGCTGCTGGCGGCAGCCACTTTGTATATCTGTCTACATGTCAGCGGCGCCGCGGTAGCGCCGGCGGAATTGCTGCTGGCCTTCGCGGCGGCTTCGGTGCTGGGCCTGGTCAGCCTGGTGCCCGGCGGCCTGGGCGTATTCGACGGCCTGCTGCTGATCGCGCTGGGCCAGGCGGGACATGACCAGGCCGCGGTGGTATCGGGACTGTTCCTGTTCCGCCTGGCCTACTACCTGCTGCCCTTGTTCGTCGGCTTGTATCTGGGTTCGGGCCTGCTCACCGACCGCCTGCCGCTGCTCAACCGCCTGCGCGAACGCCTGGCCGGCCATCCGCTGTTCGGCCTGCTGCAGCTGCCGGCAAGCTTGCTGGCAGACCTGGGCATACGCCTGCTCGCCGTGTTCACCTTCGCCGCCGGCGCCCTGCTGCTGGCCTCGGCCGCGATCCCCGCGCTGCACGAACGCCTGCGCGCCGCCGGCCAGTATCTTTCGCTGCTGACGCTGGAAAGCAGCTACTGGCTCAGCGTGGTCACCGGCGTACTGTTGCTGGGCCTGGCCCGCGGCATAGACGGGCGCGTGCGGGTGGCGTACCGGCTGACCCAGTTCGTGCTCGCGCTGAGCGCCCTGCTCGCCCTGGCCAAGGGCCTGCATTACGGCGAGGCGCTGTTCCTGCTCGCCGTCGCGCTGCTGCTGCGTTCGCGCAAGAACGCCTTCAGCCAGCGCGCCATGCACCTGGGCTCGGTCACCACGGCAGGCTGGATCGCCGGCCTGGCGGCGGTCGTCGTGGTGTTCTTCGCCGTGGGCGTGGCCGCGGTGCTCGGCGACGATTCCTTCGATCTGTTCTACGTCGGTTTCGGCGAACATTCCTCGCGCTTGGCCCGCGGCCTGGTCGCGGCCGCGCTGGGCGTGGCGATCTACCTGATCTGGCAGAGCTTCGCCGTGCGCCGGCCGCAGCCGGCATTGCCGCAACGTACAGAACTGGAAGAAGCGCGCGAGCTGTACCAGCACCACGGCGGCGGCGAATTCGGCCATCTCACCCTGATGGGCGACAAATCCCTGTTCTGGGCCGGCGACCGCCAGGCCCTGATCGCCTACGGCACCATACGCGACCGCCTGGTCGCGCTGGGTTCGCCCTGCGGCAAGGACAGCGCGATTTCCCGCGCCATCCTCGATTTCCGCCGCTTCGCCGACAGCCAGGACCGCGTGCCGGTGTTCTACGAAGTGCTGGAGCCGGAGCTGTCGCGCTTCCACGACCACGGCTTCGACCTGTTCAAGCTGGGCGAGCTGGCGACAATACGACTGGCCGAGTTCAACCTGTCCGGCAAGCGCTGGGAAGATCTGCGCCAGGCGGTGAACCGCTCGACCAAGGAACAGCTGCGCTTCGAGCTGCGCACGCCGCCGTTCGACACCGCCCTACTGGCCGATGTGGAGCGCGTCTCCGACGCCTGGCTCGCCGACAAGGGCGCGAGCGAGAAAGGCTATTCGCTGGGCCGCTACGATCCGGCCTATCTGGAATGGGGCCCGCTGGCCCTGGTCTACCACGCTGACCAATTGGTCGCCTTCGCCAACGTGCTGCCGCCCTATGGCGGCAACGGCAATGCCAGCGTCGACCTGATGCGCGTAGTACCCGGCGCGCCGCGTTCGAGCATGGACCTGCTGTTCGCCCGCGTCATGCAATGGGCGCAGGAACAGAACTTCGAGCGTTTCAGCCTGGGCATGGCGCCGCTGTCCAATGTCGGCGCCAATCCGTATGCGCGCATCAACGAGCGGCTGGCGGCGCTGGCATTCCGCTACGGCAACAGCCGCTATAACTACCAGGGCATACGCCGCTACAAGGAGAAGTTCCGGCCGGACTGGACCGGGTCCTATCTGGCGTATCCGCGCGGCGTGTGGGTGCCGGGGCTGCTGGTGGATGTGGCGGCGCTGGTGGCCGGGGGGTACAGGAAGTTGTTGCGCGGATGAGGTGTGGGTCCCGGGCCGTGGCAGGGCGAACGGAGCGAGGCCGGTGTGGGATCCGGGTGGAACCGTTGCAGTGAATTTGTCGACGAAAATTCAGTCGTGCGGCGACGGCTGGACGTCGCCTCCTCACCCCGGTCCGCTCCGCCGAGCGGAGCTTGGCGGAGCGGGAGTGTCGCGTTTTTTAGTTGTTGCGGCGCTGAGAGAAGGCGGTGTCGTGGACGGATGTCCCTGACAGGCAGCGCTGCCGCCCGCTGCAACCGGGACGGAAAGGCCCGGCAGCGCCGGCGGCAGGCAGGGCAGCCAAGGCCCGGCGTTGTTGCGCACCGGGCATACGCCTGGCCGGCTGCTCAAGCTGGCTTCTGGCCGCCCCCGGCAAAGCGCGGTGACTACCCCCTCAGCGCCGCTGCGGCCAGTGCTGCAGCAGCCGCTGTCCTATCGCGGCGTAGTCGCCGTCGTAGTGATGCCCGCCGGGCAGATCCAGCGCACTGACCTTGTTGCCGGTCAGCCCGGAACAGGCGCTGTCGTCCTCGTCCCTGCCGTGCAGGCAGAACGCCGGCACGGTACTCCTGGCCAGTTCGGGCGCGATCGGCAGCGCGCCTTCGTGGTGCGCGCCACCGAACCAGTCGCCGACCTTGATCTCGAACACGGCTTCGTCATCGGGCGAAATCATGAATTGCAGGTCGACCTTGTCGCGCGCGGCCTCGGGCAGGCGGTTGTAGACCACGGGAACGAGGCTGGCGCCGAAGGAGTAGCCGACCAGGGCGAAGCGCGCCCCGGGCTGCTGCGCGGCGTAGTGGCCGATCACGCGCGCGATGGCTTCGGCGGACTGCTCCGGCGTGCGCTGCTGCCAGAAGAATTTCAGCGTGGAAAAACCGATCACCTGCACGCCGTCTGCGGACAGGGCCTCGGCAACACCCTGGTCCAGGCCGGCCCAGCCGCCGTCGCCGGTCAGCAGCACGGCGATGCGACGGCCGTCGCCGCCCGTTGCGGCGACTTCGGTCAGCGGCAGGTCGGCCACGTCCTGCGGCAGCGGTTCGCGCCGGCGCGCCTCGCGCCGGTCCCAGCGCTGCAGGGTGGCGACCAGGGCCGCGGGCGGGCTCGGTGCCGCGCGCGGATGCAGGCCGGCGATCCAGCGATCCAGCGCCGCGAACTGCGCGCCCAGGCCGTTGATGTGCGTGCCCGGCGCATAGGGCCGCGCCAGCCACGGCGTGCCCAGGCGCGCCACGGGCACGATGCGGAAGCCGCCGGCGCCGTCGGCCGCGCTGGCCAGGCCCGCATCGCCGGCGCAGAGCGGCCGCGGCAGGCGCAGGTCGAAGTCATAGCCCAGCGTGGCCAACCCGTCGAAGGTGCCGGCCGGCGCCTGGGCGGCGACGGCATAGGCCAGGGCCGCGCCGCGTTCCAGCCCCACCAGCCACGGTGCGGAATAGTCGGCCAGGTTCTCGTGGCGCTGGACCCAGTGGCTGACTTCCTCGACGTGCGCGGCCGGATAGGCGCAATCGCCGGCGATGCCGGCCAGTTCCTTGAGATAGCCGGGAAGGTCTATGCCCACGACCAGGCTGCCGGCCGCGGCCAGGGCCTCGGCATAGCCGTCTTCGCGCGCGTCCCAGCCGTCGGCGTCGGAAAGGAACAGCAGCGTGCGCGCGGCGCTGCCGGCCGGGCGCGCCAGGTGCAGGTCGCCGAACAGGCCGTAGTGCAGCGGCGAGGTTGCGGCCGCGGCGGGCGCGGCGGCGGCGATGGCGGCGAGCAGCAGGCAGCGGCGCAGGCAGGCCGCCAGTTTCCCGGAATCCACTGATCCAATCCTCCACAAGACACGAAATTCCACGCACCGCGGTGCCGCCGCTAGGCCGCGCCGGCCATATGCGCCTCGATCTCGGCCACCGTGCGCGGCACGCCCAGGGTCAGTATCTCCGGCGCGCCGCGGGTCACCGCCACGTCGTCCTCGATGCGTATGCCCAGGCCGCGCCAGCGCGGCTCCACGTCGGCGGCATCCGGCGCGATGTAGATGCCCGGCTCTACCGTCATGACCATGCCCGGCTCCAGCTGGCGCGGCTCGCCGTCGACGCGGTAGTCGCCGACGTCGTGCACGTCCAGGCCCAGCCAGTGGCCGGTCTTGTGCGGGAAGAAGCGCTTGTACGCGCCGCTGGCGACGGCCGCGGCGGGCTTGCCCGGCAGCAGGCCCAGCTCGCACAGGCCGGCCGCGATCACCGCCACTGCCGCATCGTGCGGCGCGGTCCAGCCCTTGCCGGCGCGCACCTGGGCGATGGCGGCGTCCTGCGCGGCCAGCACGATTTCATACAGCGCGCGCTGGTCGGCGCTGAAGCGGCCGCCGACCGGAAAGGTGCGCGTGATGTCGGAGGCATAGCAGGCGTATTCGGCGCCCGCGTCGATCAGCAGCAGGTCGCCGTCGCGCAGGCGCGCGTTGTTGGCGCGGTAGTGCAGCACGCAGGCATTGGCGCCGCCGCCGACGATGGGCTCGTAGGACGGTACCGCGCCGGCGCTGCGAAAGGCGTGGATCAGCTCGGCCTCGACCTGGTGCTCGAACAGGCCGGGTTTTGCCGCGCGCATCGCCCGGCGATGGCCTTCGCCGGCGATGGCCGCGGCCTGGCGCATCAGCGCCAGTTCGTCGCGCGACTTGAACAGGCGCAGGTCGTGCAGCAGGTGCGACAGGGCGACGAATTCGTGCGGCGCCCGCGCCAGCGGCCCGCGCAGCGTCTGCACGCGCTTGATCCAGCCGATCAGCTTGAGATCGAACTCGCTGTCACGGCCGAAGTGGTAGTAGACGCGGCTGCGGCCTTCGATCAGGCCGGGCAGGATGTCGTCGATGTCCTCGACCGGGAAGGCATCGTCCAGTCCGCAGGCCTCGACCGCGCCCTCCGGGCCCAGGCGCGGCCCGTCCCAGGCTTCGCGCACCGGGTCGCGCTCGCGGCAGAACAGGATGGTCTCGGCCGGCTGGCGCCCGGGCAGCAGGGCGAGCACGGCGTCGGGCTCGGGAAAGCCGCAGAGATAGTGGAAATCGCTGTCCTGGCGGTAGGGATAGGTCGCATCGTTGTTGCGGATGCGCTCCGGCGCCGCCGGTACGATGACGATGGCGTCGTTGCCGGCCAGGCGCATGAGCTGGCGGCGCCGGCGCGCGTATTCGCGGTTGCCGATCACGCGGCGGCGCCCTCAGTGCAGCCGCTGGTCCGCGCCGCCCGGTGCGGGCGCCGCGGCCGCGGCCAGCTCGGCGTGCAGCAGCAGCACGCTGACGCGGATGAATTCCAGCACTTCGGTGAGGGCGCTCTCGTCTTCCTCGGCGTCCTCGTATTCAAAGCTGGAGGAAGCGATGGTGGCGAAATCGCGCAGGATCTCGCCGGCGTCCTCGGACAGGCCGCGCTGGGCGTTGACCCCGGCCAGGCCCAGGCCGCCGAGGAAGCCGCGGCACCACTGCACCAGGGCTTCGGCGCGTTCGGTCAGCGGATCGTCGTCGTCGGGCAGCAGCGGCTCGAAGGTGAAGCCCGCCGCATCGAGCTGGGCGCGGCAGTCGCGGAACAGGCGCTCCAGCAGTTCCATGCGCGCGGCGGTGGTGGCGGCGGGATCGGGTTCCAGCTCCAGCCGCTGCAGCCAGTTGCGCGGCGAGGCGATGCCGCCGCCGCAGAGATAGCCGGTGAGCGAGCCGTGCAGATCGCTGGCGGCGACGCCAAAGCGGAGTTCGTCGAGAACCAGACCCAGCTCGGCGTGGGTGATGGCGGTGGCGGGGGTGTTGCGCATGGCGGCTCCAGGGACGCGGCGGCACCGCCGCGGTCGCGCATCAGTCAAAGCAAGCGGCAAGCCGTCGCCCTGCTCATCACGCCACCACGGGCGCCGTCCGGATGTGGACGATTGTAGCCTTTGGCACGCGGCAGCAGCGCGGCGCCGGTTCCGGGCTAGTTAGCGCGCAGGCAAGTGCCTACACTGGCTGCGCGGCAGGTCGAGGAGGGCGGCTGCGTGGGACTCTGGCGATACCTCGGGGGAGGGCGAAACGCAGTCGCGCCGGCCATGCTGCTGGCGCTGCTGGCGTGCCTCGCCGTCCCGCCGGCCCAGGCCGCGCGGCGCAGCTACTACTTCGACAATCTCGGCAGCGAACAGGGCCTGCAGCAAAACACCGTCAGCGCGCTGATGCAGGACCGCGCCGGTTTCGTCTGGATCGCCACCCAGGGCGGCCTGCACCGCTACGACGGCTACAACTTCCGCGTGTTCGAGCAGGATCCCGAACGCAACGACAGCCTGCCCGACAGTTTCGTCACCGCCATCGGCGAGGATCCGGACGGCCGGCTCTGGGTGGGCACCAATACCAAGGGCCTGGCCAGCCTGGATCCGCGCAGCGGCTCGGTGCTGGAGCTGCAACCCGGCAGCCGCGCCGCCACGCCGCGCGGCAACAGCATCTGCGCGCTGCAGGTGGATGCGCGCAACCGCATCTGGGTCGGCTCGCGCGAAGGCATAGACCTGGTCGATCCAGTCGGCGGCACGCGCCGCGCGCTGTACCGCTTCGATCCGGACAACCTGCCGCTGCGGCCGCAGCGGCGCTTCGTCGAGGGCGCCGGCGGCACCTTGTACGCGCCCACCAGCCAGGGCCTGCTGCGCATCGACCGCAGCGCGGTCAAGGCCGTCAAACTGCCGGCGCCGGCGCTGGCACAGACCTTGTCGGCCCTGGTCGCCCGCGACGGCACGCTGTACGCGGGCACGCCGGCCGGCCTGCTGCGCGTGTCGGCCGACGGCGGGCGCACCGAACAGGTATGGCCGCCCGCCGGGGCGGCGCCGGCCAATGTGTCCGACGTGGTCGAGGATTCCGCCGGCCGGCTGTGGCTGGCGGTGCGCGGCGGCGGCGTGGTGCGGCTGGACCCGCACAGCGGCGAGGCCGACTGGCTGCACCACCAGCGCGACCTGCCCGGCTCGCTGCCCGAGGAATTCATCACCACCCTGCTGATCGACCGTTCCGGCCTGCTCTGGCTGGGCGGCGAGACCCGCGGCGTGGCGACCACGCGGCCGACCAGCGAAACCATCACCTGGCTGGTCGACCTCGACGGCCCGCGCGACCGCGTCACCCGCAACATGGTCAGCGGGCTGTGGGCGCAGGACGACAACTACCTCTGGATCGGTACCGAGGGCGACGGCCTGAAACGCTACGACCGCGCTGCCGACCGCTACGAGAACTGGAGCGAGCCGCTGGCCCGCGCCCTGGGCCTGAAGGGGCCGGCGCAGGAGCTGAGCATCTACGACATCATCGGCGACGGCGAGGGCCGCCTGTGGCTGGCCAGCAGCCACGGCGCGTTCGATTTCGACACGCGCACGCGCCAGGCCACGCTGCTGCCCGTGCCGGCCCTGGCCGGCGCCGGCGCCATCGCCAGCGGCGACCAGGAGGTGCGCAGCCTGCTGCGCGGCCGCGACGGCAGCCTGTGGCTGGGCACGCGCACCAAGGGCCTGCTGCAGCTCAAGGACGGCCGCGTGCAGCGCTGGCGCCACGACGACGCCGATCCCAGCAGCCTGCCGCACAACATGGTGCTGGCCCTGTACGAAGACGGCGCCGGCCGCATCTGGGCCGGCACCCTGGACGGCCTGGCCCTGATCGACCCGGCCAGCGGCCAGCTGCGCCGCCTGACCACCGGCACCGGCGCGCACGGACCGCAGTCGGGCAACCTGGTGCGCAGCATCCACCAGTCCAAGGACGGCACGCTGTGGATAGGCACGCACAGCGGCCTGCTCAGGCTGGAGCGGCTGGACGAGGCCGGCGCCCGCTTCCAGCGCTATTCCACCCAGGACGGCCTGCCCAGCAACACCGTCTACGGCATCCTCGAAGACCAGGCCGGCGCGCTGTGGCTGTCGACCAACCGCGGCATTGCGCGCTTCGAGCCTGGCAGCGGCGCGGCGCGGGTGTTCAACCTCAAGGACGGCCTGCAGGCCTACGAATTCAACGGCGGCTCGGCCTTCGCGCTGAACCCGGGCGAGCTGTTCTTCGGCGGCGTCAACGGCACCAACCTGATCCGCCCCGACACGCTCGCGCGCGAACGCTACGACGCGCCGGTGGTGCTGACCGCACTGACCATCGGCAGCCGGCGCGAGCAGCTGGCCGGCGGCGACAGCCCGCTGTGGAGCATTCCCCAGGCCGAACGCCTGCTGCGCTTTGAATTCGCCGCGCTGGACTACACCGCGCCGGAGGCCAACCGCTTCGCCTGGCGCCTGGACGGCTTCGACGATGCCTGGATCGACGGCGGCGCGCGCCACGACGTGACCTATACCAACCTCGATCCCGGCCGCTACGTGTTCCGCGTGCGCAGCGCGGCCGGCGGCGGGCACGAGGCGGCGCTGAATTTCGAGATCGTGCCGCCGTGGTGGTCGTCGGCCTGGATGAAGCTGGTCTACGCCAGCATCGCCGGCCTGATCGCCTTCGCCATCTGGCGCGAGCGGCGCAGCAAGCGCGCCGAGGAACAGCGCCACCAGGACGAACTGCGCATGCGCGAGGATCGCCTGCGCCTGGCGCTGTGGGGTTCCGGCGACGAATTCTGGGACTACGACATGCGCGCCGGCCGCATCTACCGCTTCGGTGCCGACCAGCTGCTGGGCAGCACGCCGGAGGAAAGCCTCAGCGCCGAGGACTGGCGCAATTTCGCCGTGCACCCGGAAGACCTGCCGCGGGTGGACCGCACCATGTCCGACCATGTCGCCGGGGTGACGGATCATTTCGAGTCCGAACACCGCGTCGCCCATGCCCATGGCGGCTGGATCTGGGTGCTGTCGCGCGGCAAGATCGTCGAGCGCGAGAGCGACGGCCAGCCCGCCCGCATCAGCGGCACCGCACGCAACATCACCGCCACCCGCCTGGCCGAACGCGAGCGCCGCATCGCCGCCGAAGTGATCCGCAACATGACCGAGGCGGTCACGGTGACCGACCTCGACTACCGCTTCACCTCGGTCAACCTCGCCTTCACCCGCATGACCGGCTACCGCGAGGACGAGGTGCTCGGGCTCAACGCCGCCCTGCTCAATTCGCCGCAGCACGCGCCGGAAGTCTACGAGCAGATGCGCGAGACCCTGAGCCAGACCGGCCACTGGCGCGGCGAACTGTGGCAGCGGCGCAAGGACGGCGAGGAATTCCTGAGCTGGCTGGAGCTGGCCGAGGTGCGCGACGCCCAGGGCATGCGCACGCATTTCGTCGGCGTACTGGCCGATATCACCGACCGCAAGCGCGCCGAGCAGGAACTGCGCTATCTGGCCAACTACGACACCCTGACCGGCCTGCCCAACCGCACCTTGCTGGGCGAGCGCCTGGGCCACGCCATCATGCGCGCGCGCCGCAACGGCCGCCGCGTCGCGGTGCTGTTCCTGGACCTGGACCGCTTCAAGCACGTCAACGATTCCATGGGCCATGCCGCCGGCGACCGCATGCTCAAGGCCGCCGGCACGCGGCTGCGCACCCATGTGCGCGACAGCGATACCGTCGCGCGCCTGGGCGGCGACGAATTCACCGTGGTGCTGGAAGACGTGCACGACGGCGGCGAGGCCGAGCACATCGCGCAGAAGCTGCTGCACGCCTTCGCCGAGCCGCTGGAACTGGATGCGGGCCAGGAAGTGGTGATCTCGCCGTCCATCGGCATCAGCCTGTATCCCGACCACGCCCAGGTGCCCACCGACCTGCTCAAGTACGCCGATACCGCCATGTACCAGGCCAAGGAAAGCGGCCGCAACACGTACAAGGTGTACACCTCGGAGATGGACGCCGCTGCACGCCGCCGCGCCACCATGGTCGGCGCGCTGCGCAAGGCGATGGAACGCGGCGAGTTCCGCCTGGTGTTCCAGCCCAAGCTGTCGCTGGCCGAGGCGCGCATCGTCGGTGTGGAGGCGCTGCTGCGCTGGCACAGCGAAGACCTGGGCGAAATCTCCCCGGCCGTATTCATCCCGCTGGCCGAGGAAGCCGGCCTGATTATCGACATGGGCGAATTCGTCATCGACCGCGCCTGCGCTACCCTGGCGCGCTGGCGCGAGCAGGGCGTGGACGACGTGGTCATGGCAGTGAACGTGTCGGTGCTGCAGCTGCTGCGCGGCGAACTGCCGCGGCGCCTGGGCGAGATCCTGGCCGAACACGGCGTCGCCCCGGCGCAGATCGAGCTGGAACTGACCGAAAGCACGATCATGAACAACGCCGAGCAGTCGGTGCGCACGCTGAACGAACTCAAGGCCATCGGCGTGTCGCTGGCCATCGACGATTTCGGCACCGGCTATTCCTCCCTGTCCTATCTCAAGCGCCTGCCCATAGACACGCTCAAGATCGACAAGGAATTCGTCGGCGACATCACCTCCGACCCCGACGACGAAGCCATCACCGCAACCATCATCACCATGGCCCATTCGCTGGGCCTCAACGTGATCGCCGAAGGCGTGGAAACGCACGAGCAGCTGGAATACCTGCGCGAACAGGGCTGCGACGAGATCCAGGGCAACTGGCTGTCGCTGCCGCTGTCGGCCGAACGCTGCCTGGAATTCCTCAAGAGCCGGCGCGGAGTGGTTGCGGCGCTGTGAGCGGGCGGCGGTGCGGCATGGTGGACCGATGTGTCGACCTGACGTGATCGACGCACCGCGATCGAGCCGTACGGCGATTGGGCCGTTGCGGCATGAACCGGATCAGGACAAGCGCGGGGCCGGCGCCCGCCGGGCCGGGCGCAGCGCCTCCTCGCCGCGCCGCGGCCGGACGCAAAGGCCGCATGCACCGTGCCGGCGGCGCCGAACGCCGGCGCCGCCGCGGCCAGCGTCGCCGGCCTGTGACGCGCCGCACCTTGCGCCGGCCGCGGCGCCATTGCGGCGCATCGGCCCTCTGTTATATTCCGGTGCATGTCCGCGGCCCAGAACACATTGGCCGACCTCGCCGAGGTCAGCGCCCGCATCGATCGCCTGGTCGAGCTGTGCCAGCGGCTGTCCGAGGAAAACCGCAGTCTGCGCCAGAGCCAGGAACAGCTGGCCAACGAGCGCGCCCTGCTGCTGCAGAAGAACGAGCAGGCGCGCACCCGGGTCGAGGCCATGATCGCGCGCCTGAAGTCGCTGGAACAGAACGCCTGAGCCCAGGACCCCGATGAGCACTCCCGCGCCGGTTTCCGTCAGCATCCTAGACCGCGAGTTCCTGGTCGCCTGTACCGACGAGGAACGCCCCGGCCTGATCGCCGCGGCGGCCTATCTCGACGGCAAGATGCGCGAAGTCAAGGCCGCGGCCAAGGTCGCCGGCCTGGACCGCGTCGCCGTGCTGGCCGCGCTGAACATCACCCACGAACTGATCGCCGCACGCCAGCAGGGCAGTTCCCAGGCCGATTCCGTGGCACAGCACGTGCAAGCGCTGAAACACAAGCTTGAAGGTGTACTCAGCGCCTCAGTAAAATAGGCGCGTCGTTCTCTGCCGTGTGCGACAGCGCATACAACATTTGCCTTGTTCCTATCGACTACCCCGGGTACGCAGTGCTGAGGTCGGTGTGCATGTCCGCCATGTGCGGAAAGCCTGAGATCTCGCGAGCGGTCCCACCTACACACGGGGTTCAAGGTCGTTTTGTGCGCATCGGCACGGCGGAGGGCGTCTCTCTCCTCACGTAGGTTTTCTTTTCCTTTTTCTTCGCTGTCTCTGCGTGCATGGCATGTGGAGCGAGCGCTCGTGCGCGTGGCTTCGTGTGTTTGCCGGAGCGTTTTTGCGCGATTTCTGCCTGGGCGGCCGGCCGGGATGCATCTTTGGCGCAGATATATCTGATTTAAGGGTGGCCTCGTTCACCTGCCACGCGTAGTTAATTGATCTTGAAGCAGTTTCGTCCGCCTTCGGCGGCCGACCTACTTTCTCTTTGCTTGTGCAAAGAGAAAGTAGGCAAAGAGAAACACACCCCAGAAGCCGCGGCCTACGGGCATCCTGCCCTTCGGCTGCGCGAGGCGGCTACGGGGTCCGCTGAAGGGCCATCCTGGCCCTGCAGCGGACTCGCGCACATCCCTGTGCGCGACCCGCGCTGCGCGCGGGCTGTTCCTACGCCACCTCGCCGCGGCTTATGGGGCCCCGGTAGAGCGGCGCACATCCTTGTGCGCAGAAGCAACGGCAACGGCAACGGCAACGGCAACGGCAACAACGACAGCGGCAACAGCAACTGCAACGGTTGCGGCTGTGGCTTTTGCACGATCACCACCGAAACCTCCACGAATCCCCGCCATCAAGCCCTCTCCCCCAAGCGCGTGAACGCGCTTGGGGGAGAGGGTTGGGTGAGGGGGCAACGCATCCGTCGCGACAGCGCCCAGCTTTAGGCCTCATTGCCAGCGCACACGCTGCAGGCCCACAACAGCACTCCGCCTCCACAACCAGCGCACGCAATCCCAGGAACTCCGCGGCGGCCCGCCACAAGCAAGACCACGGGTGAGCTCCCCAACTCCGGCCATCCGTTCTTAGCCCCTCCCCGCCCTACGCGCTACCATCCCCGCTTTGCCCCACGAGCGACACCGATGAACACTCCCACCGCCCGCCAGGAACTGCGCCAACGCCTGCGAGAACAACGCGCGGCTGTGCCGGCGGCGCAGCGCATCGGGGCTGCGGTCGGCTTGCTGGAGCAGCTGCGGCAGTTGCCGGAGCTGACGGTGGACGAACGCATCGGCGCCTATTTCGCGGTCAACGGCGAACTGTCGCTGCATCTGGTCGTGGCGCATTGCTGGCGCCAGGGCAAGCAGCTGCATCTGCCGGTGGCGGATGCAAAGCGGCAATTGCGGTTCGCGCGCTATACGGCGGATACGCCGGTGCAGCCGAACCGCTTCGGCATTCCCGAGCCGCAGGTGGCGGCAAATCAGCTGGTCGCGCCCGCCAGCCTGGAGCTGGTGCTGGTGCCGCTGCTGGGCTTCGACCGGCGCGGACACCGGCTGGGATACGGCGGCGGATTCTATGATTCCAGCTTCGCCTTCCTGCAGCAGGCCGAGCGGCCGGCGACGCCGCTGCTGGTCGGGATCGGCTACAGCTTCCAGGAAGTGGATACACTCGCGCCCGAATCCTGGGACGTGAAGCTGGACCTGATCGCGACCGAGCGCGAACTGATCGACTGTACCCAGGCCTGACCCTGCTGCACGGAATGCCCATGCGCTACTGGCTGATGAAATCCGAGCCCGAGGAATTCTCCATCGACGCGCTCGCCAAGAAAAAGACCGAACCCTGGAACGGCGTGCGCAATTATCAGGCGCGCAACTACATGCGCGACGACATGAAGATCGGCGACGGCGTGCTGTTCTACCACTCCAACTGCGACGAACCCGGCGTGGTCGGCCTGGCCGAGATCCGCAGCGAAGCCTATCCGGATCCGACCCAGTTCGACCCCAAGAGCGACTACTACGACGCCGGCAGCAAGCGCGAGGAACCGCGCTGGCTGCTGGTCGAGGTTGGCTATAAACGCAAGCTCAAGCGCACCATCACCCTGGCCGAACTCAAGGGCAAACCCGAGCTGGAAGACCTGGCCCTGGTCAAGAAAGGCAACCGCCTCTCGATCATGCCGGTGTCGAAGAAAGAATGGGATTTCATCCTCTCGCTGGAATGAGCCGGCCATACCGCTCATTCCGACCCCGAATCTCCAATCCCGAACAGCGAAACCCGGCACACCATGGACCGCGAACAACAGAAACGCCTGGCCGCCCAGCGCGCCATCAGCTATGTGGAAAAAGGCAGCGTCGTCGGCGTAGGCACCGGCTCCACCGTGGCCTATTTCATCGATGAACTGGGCAAGATGCGCGACGAGATCGACTGCGCCGTGTCCAGCTCGGAGCGCTCCACCGAATTGCTGCGCGAACGCGGCATCCGCGTGGTCGATCTCAACAGCGTGGGCACGGTGCCGCTGTATGTGGACGGTGCCGACGAATGCGACGGGCACAAGCGCCTGATCAAGGGCGGCGGCGCGGCACTGACGCGGGAGAAGATCATCGCCGCGGCCTCCGAACGCTTCGTCTGCATGATCGATCCGGCCAAGCGTGTCGATGTGCTGGGCAAGTTCCCGCTGCCGGTGGAAGTGATCCCGATGGCACGCTCCTATGTCGCGCGCGAGATCGTCAAGCGCGGCGGCCAGCCGGTCTGGCGCGAAGGCGTCACCACCGACAACGGCAACTGGGTGCTGGATGTGCACAACCTGTCCATCGTCGATCCGGTCGGGCTGGAGCGCGAGTTCAACCAGATCGTCGGCGTGGTCTGCGTAGGCCTGTTTGCGGCGCGGCCGGCGGATATCGTGCTGATCGGCGATCAGCTGATGGCGTGAACACGGCGAGCCTGCTGCCGCGCGCCGCCGCGTTCGCTTCGGCCCTGCTGCTGGCGGGCTGCGCCGCCGCGCCAGCGTCGCCGCGCGGCCTGCGCCTGCAGCTGAACCAGAGCGACTATGCCGTCTACCGCATCGAAGCCGATGCCCTGGGCAGCTACGAGGTGCGCGATTACGACGAGACGGTCTATCTGACCCGGCGCCTGCCGCTGGACGAGGAAAAGTTGCAGGCACTGGCGCATCTGGCCCAGCGCAGCGGCTTCTACACGCTGCCCGCGGACTTGGCCGACCTGCCGCAGGAGGGCGACTGCAGTGCAGAACAGGCGCCGTCCGCGGCCTGCCCGGCGCTGGAGCATATCGTCATCACTTCCGACTGCGGGCCCGACTGGCGACTGCGCATCAGCGACGGCAACCGCAGCCACGAAGTGCACTGGGAATGCGGCCTGCTCGACGCGGCACAGCGCAAGGCCCTGCAACCCCTGCTCGCGGCGATCGACGCACTGTTCGCCGAACATCCGACCGTGGCCAACGCGCCGCCGCCGCGGCGCTGGCGGCGCTGATTGCGAGCGGCGCTCAGGTCTTCCTGTCGATCTGCTTGATCATCCCCGAGATGCCGCCCTGCAGCGCATACACCTCGAAGCCCATCTTGGCCATGATGAAGGCCGCCGCGGCGCTGCGCTCGCCGGTATTGCAGTAGACCACGTACTTCTTGCCGCGGTCGTAGGTGCTGACGGTCTCGCGAAACGTATACAAAGGCGTATTCAGCGCGCCCTTGATCGCACGCTGCTCGAATTCCTCGGGCATGCGCACGTCCAGCACCACGGCGCCCTGGCGCGCGAAGATCGAGGCCTTGCCCGGGGTGAGCCAGTCCACCGCCGGCGGCTTCATCACTTCGTCGAAGGCGCGCTTGGCCAGGCGCATGAGCTTGCCGTCCTTGATCATGGCGACGGTGGCATTGCGCACGGTGTTGGCGAGCAGGGCGTCCTCGCCGAAGCTGTCGCCGCGGACCAGGTAGGCGACGACCGAGTCGCCGGTTTCCAGGCTTTTGGAAACGCTGGCCGTGCCGTCCTTGATGACGTAGAAATAATCCGCCGCCTCGCCTTCGCGCACGATCACCTCGCCGGCGCGCACGTCGACCTGCTCGAAGCGCTGGAACATGCGCTCTATGCCGGCGGTGGGCAGCTTGTGCATCACGCGCGACTGCAGTAGGCGGAACACCCAGCGGTTGGCTTCCGGCGAAGGGTCCCAGTGGCGGAAGTTCTCGGTGCGCGAGAGCTGGTCCCAGCAGATGATCTTTTCCATGTAGCGCCGGTCGATGCGCGCGACGGTGGCGCTGATCGAATTGACCGTGGCGGTGAAGCGGCGCGGCTGGATATCGCCCAGGGCGTAGCGGCCCTGCAGGGTGGCGGCGTCGGTTTCCTTGACCTTGCCGTCGGGGTATTCGCCGCGTACCCGGCCGGACAGTACGAAGATGGTGTGCTCGTCCGTGTCGCCGGCGCTGAACAGCACGGCGCCGCGCCCCAGTTCCTCGGTGCTGGCCTCGCGCGCGAGCTGCTCCAGGTTCTCCGGCCGCAGCGAATCCAGCGGGTACAGCTTGGCCAGATCGGCGCTGTTGACGCTCATTGCCTACCCCTAAGAAAAGGTCCCGACAGTTGTCCGCAGTGCGGCTCTTGCCCGGCTGCCTGCTCCGACACCCGGCCCGGCGCCCCCTTGACCCCAGGCGGATGCAGCAGCCCCCGCGCACCCAGACCGAGTTTAGCGGCGCCCCCGCAGCCCGGGAATAGCGCCGTTTTGGGCTGCCCGGCCCGGGACGCTACAATCGGCCCATCCCTTTCGCACAACCGCCCTGGCGTCCCCGCCCGGGCCGAGGTCATTCACGCCATGGACAAGAGTTTCGAACCCGGCCAGATCGAATCCCGTTGGTATGCCCAGTGGGAGGCCAACGGCTGGTTCAAGCCCTCCGGCCAGGGCGAGCCGTATTCCATCCTGCTGCCGCCGCCGAACGTGACCGGCACCCTGCACATGGGCCACGCGTTCCAGCACACCATCATGGACACGCTGATCCGCTACCACCGCATGCGCGGCTGCGACACGCTGTGGCAGCTGGGCACGGACCACGCCGGCATCGCCACCGAGATGGTGGTCAACCGCCTGCTCGCGCCCGAAGGCAAGACCCGCAACGATCTCGGCCGCGACGCTTTCATCGAGCGCGTGTGGGAATGGAAGCAGCAGTCCGGCGATACCATCGAGCGGCAGATGCGCCGCATGGGCGTGTCCGGCGACTGGAGCCGGACCATGTTCACCATGGACGAAATTCCCTCCGAAGCCGTGCGCGAGACCTTCGTGCGCCTGTTCGAGCAGGGCCTGATCTACCGCGGCCAGAAGCTGGTCAACTGGGATCCGGTGCTCAAGACCGCCATCTCCGACCTCGAAGTGGTCAGCGAGGAAGAGGACGGCAAGCTCTGGTCCATCCGCTACCCGCTGGCCGACGGCAGCGACTCGCTGGTCGTCGCCACCACGCGCCCGGAAACCATGCTCGGCGACGTGGCCGTGGCGGTGCATCCGGAGGACGAGCGTTACGCCCACCTGGTCGGCAAGCGGCTGAAGCTGCCGCTGACGGAGCGTGAAATTCCCATCATTGCCGACACCTATGTCGAGCGCGAATTCGGCACCGGCTGCGTCAAGATCACGCCGGCGCACGATTTCAACGACTACGCCATCGGCCAGCGCCACAACCTCGCGCCGATCAACATTTTCACCGACGAGGCGAAGATCAACGACAGCGCGCCGGAAAAATACCGCGGCCAGGACCGCTACGCCGCACGCAAGAGCGTGCTGGCCGACCTGGAAGCCGCCGGCCTGCTGGTCGAGGAAAAGAAGCACAAGCTGCAGGTGCCGCGCGGCGACCGCACCGGCCAGGTGATCGAGCCCTACCTGACCTGGCAGTGGTTCGTGAAGATGGACGGCCTGGCCGCGCGCGGTCTGGAACTTGTGGAAACCGGAAAAGTTCGCTTTGTACCGGAAAACTGGATCAGCACCTACCGCCACTGGCTGGGCAATATCCAGGACTGGTGCATCAGCCGCCAGCTGTGGTGGGGCCACCGCATCCCGGCCTGGTACGATGAGGCCGGCAATGCCTATGTCGCGCGCAGCGAGGAAGACGCCATCGCCCAGGCCACGGCGAAACACGGCGGCGCGGCGGTCACGCTGCGGCGCGAGGACGATGTGCTGGAAACCTGGTTCTCCTCGGCGCTGTGGGCGCATTCCACCCTGGGCTGGCCCAACGAGAAGGCCATGGCCGAGCGCGGCTTCGACCGCTACCTGCCGACCTCGGTGCTGGTCACGGGCTTCGACATCATCTTCTTCTGGGTCGCGCGCATGATCATGCTCACCGACCACTTCACCGGCCAGGTGCCGTTCAAGGACGTCTACATCACCGGCCTGGTGCGCGACAAGGACGGCCAGAAGATGTCCAAGTCCAAGGGCAACGTGCTCGATCCCATCGACATCATCGACGGCATCGAACTCGATGCGCTGGTGCAGAAACGCACCACCGGCCTGATGAAGCCGCAGGACGCGCCCAAGATCGAGAAGGCCACGCGCAAGGATTATCCGCAGGGCATCGCCGCCTACGGCGCCGACGCGCTGCGCTTCACCTTCGCTTCGCTGGCCAGCCACGGCCGCGACATCAAGTTCGACCTGGACCGCTGCGGCGGCTACAAGAACTTCTGCAACAAGCTGTGGAATGCCGCGCGCTTCGCCCTGATGAACTGCGAAGGCTTCAGCGTCGCTGCCGGCACCGCGCCGGCGTTCCAGACCGAGGCCGAACGCTGGATCGTCGCGCGCCTGCAGCGCTGCCTGGCCGAGGTCGAGGCCCAGTTCACCGCCTATCGCTTCGACCTGATTTCCCAGGCCCTGTACGAGTTCACCTGGAACGAGTTCTGCGACTGGTTCCTGGAACTGGCCAAGCCCGCGCTCAACGGCGACGACGCGGCGGCGGTGGCCTCCACCCGCCATACCGTGCTCTACGTGCTGGAAACCCTGCTGCGCGCGCTGCATCCGCTGGTGCCGTTCATCACCGAGGAAATCTGGCAGAACATCGCGCCGCGCCTGGGCATCGCCACGCCCAGCGTGTCGCTGCGGCCGTACCCGCAATCCACTGACCTGGCCGTCGATGCCGCCGCCGAAGGCGAGATCGAATGGCTCAAGGCAGTGATCTCGCAGCTGCGCCGCATCCGCAGCGAAATGAACCTGGCCCCGGCGAAGACCATTCCGCTGCTGCTCGCCGGCGGCAGCGCGAGCGACCGCGCGCGTGCCGGCAAATTCGCCGCCGCCATCGCCTTCCTCGCCCGCGTCGAATCGCAGCAGTGGCTGCAGCCCGGCCAAGCCGAGCCGGCCGCCTCGGCCGCGATCATCGGCGAACTCAAGCTGCTGATCCCGCTCGCCGGCCTGATCGACGTGGGCGCGGAAAAGGCCCGCCTGGCCAAGGAAATCGCACGCCTGGAAGGCGAGATCGCCAAGAGCAACGCCAAGCTCGGCACCGAGACCTTCGTCGCCAACGCGCCGGCCGCCGTGGTCGAACAGGAGCGCCAGCGCCTGGCCGATCACAGCCAGATCCTGGCCGGCCTGCGCGAGCAGGCGCAGCGGCTGGCCGCACTCTGACCCGGCGCGGCCATGCCGTCATTCCTGTACTCGGCACTGGATCAGGACAGCCTGCCCCAGACCGGCCGCGTACAGGCGCCGACACTGGCCGCGGCGCGGCACAAGCTGGAGGCGCAGTCGTATTCGCAGATCTAGCTTTTTCACGGATGAACAGTCGGAACAGGCGGCGGCAACGCACGGGCATCACTTCGAGGGCGTGACGCCCGCGCAGGAACTGGCCGCGCGCCGCGAACGCTTCGGCTGGAGGACGCTGCGCAAGGCCTATATCGACTGCAGCCTGCTATGGCTGCCGCCGGCGCTGTGGCGGCCTGGTCGCTTTACGCGGGCCGGCCCTACGGCTTCTGGGATTGGCTGTCCTTCGTGCTGGCCGCGCTGGCGCTGCTGTTCCCGCCCTGGGCCTTGGCTCCGGCACTGCTCTACAACCGCCTGCAGGAAGCCGTGGCCTGGAAGCGCGCGGATGAAGTCCTGCGTCTGTGCAGCGCGATAGTGCGCCTGCGCCACGTATTTCCCATGGGGCCGCTGCTGCTGGAGGCCCGCCTGTATCGCGCCACCGTCAGCGCAGCCCGCGGCGACCTCGCCGGTGCCCTGGCGAGTGTCGCCGACCTGGAACAGCTGCTGCAGCTGCGCACTATCTACCTGGGCCGGCTGGCCTCCATCTACACCGCGGCGCAGGCCTGGCCGCAGCTGGCCGAAGTCCAGGCCGAAGCGATGGAACTGTCGCAGCACAACAGCAGCGCCGTCATCGACCTCGCCACGACACTGGCCTGGCGCCTGCAGCGCATCGAAGAGGCCGAGACGCTGATGCAGCGCATCGCCGGCTGCGAACTGGCGCTGCCCGCCCAGGCCTATGCCGATTTCGTCAACGGCCTCATCGCCCGCAGCCGCGGGGCCAGAACGGCCGTGCTGAATCGCTGCTGCGCCGCAGTGTGGAGCAGCTGGCGGATTTCAGCGACAACCCGCTGACCCGGCTGGTGATCGACCTGTTCAACGCCGAACGCGTGATCACGCCGGCCGCCCTGGGCAAGACCGCGAAGGCAGCAGAGCTGCTGCGCCAGGTGCTGCCGCGGCTGCAGGCCCACGGCGAACTGGAGACGATCAGGCGCTGCGCGGCGGCGACACTGGCGCGGCCGCCCGGCGGAAAACCTCACGCAGTTGCGCATTCGCAAGCGGAGCGCGGCGCCGCCTCATGACCCTGCATTCACCGGCGTCGCACAGCACGCGCAACCCAGCTCCGCTCGGACACGCTCGCCGTCCGCCGGATTCGCACAACGGAAATCGCGACGTACTGCTGCCCGTAGGATTCGCGCACGGGAAATCACGGCGCACAGTCGCCCGCTTGCATCGAACCGGTCCGCATCCAGACACTGCGCGCCGCCATCGCCTGCAGTCAGCGCCGCTTCCACGTACCGGTCGACGCGCGCCTCACAGACTCAAGGCTGCGGCTTCTGCGTCAACGCCTGTCCCTTCGACGCCGCATAGAACACCACCAGCTTGACCGGCCCCTGCCCCACGTTGCGGCCGTTGTGCAGTACGCCGACGACTTCGGCCAGGGCCTGGCCGGGCTGCAGACGGTTCTTGCGGCCGTCCTGCAGCGAGACTTCCAGTTCGCCTTCCAGCACATAGGCGAAAGACGGCACGGGATGGCTGTGCCAGCCGGTTTCCGCACCGGGCGCGATCTCGATCAGGAGCATGCTGCCTTCGGCCTCGCCAGCGGGCCAGGCCAGGGCCTTGCCGTCCCAGCTGGTGGTGGACTTGAGCAGCGGCGTTGCCTTGACGCCGGCGCTGCCGTCCAGGGCCAGGGCCGGCGTTACTGCGGCGACGAACAACAGGGCAAGCAGGAAACGCATGGTTCTACACCTTGGCGACAGGAAGGGCTTGCAGCATAGCGGCAGCGGCGCGCCCCGCTGCGAGCGGCGCTTATGGCGAAAGGTGTTGCGAGTGTCGCGGCGCGGGCGATGCGGCAGCTTGCGCAGCTGGGCGACGAGGCAGATACAACGTTCGCTGTCCGCAGCACTCCAGCGCACACGCAGGCGAGCGCCCCCGTCCGGATCAGAGGAAATCGAGGATTCCCGTCCAGCGCTCGCCATCGAAATACGCAGCACCGCTGCCGCCGGCGGCCAGCAGGATGCCGTCCCTGGCCGACAGCACGCCGGCCGGGACATCAAGGTCCGCCGGCAATCCGGCCTTGGCGACGCGATCGCCGTCGATAGTCCAGAGACCGTAGTCCGAAGAACCCCAGACCCGGCCACGATAGGCGACCAGGCTGCGGCAGGAGCGCATCGTTCCGCCTTCGCCGATCTGCTTCCACGCATCGCCGCTGCCGCGGTAGATGCTGCCGTCCTGGCTGGCGATACAGACCTCGTCGGCAGCGGCGCAGCGGAGCTGTGCGACAGCGCTGTCACCGGGAAAACGCAGCTCGGTCCAGCGCCCGCCATCGAAAT
Source organism: Tahibacter harae (assembly GCF_024437735.1). Taxonomy (GTDB): domain Bacteria; phylum Pseudomonadota; class Gammaproteobacteria; order Xanthomonadales; family Rhodanobacteraceae; genus Tahibacter; species Tahibacter harae. The sequence continues at coordinate 25,082 of NZ_JANFQO010000027.1, forward strand.
ACCAGAGATCGCCGTCGCCACCGGCGCAGTAGATATTGCTCGCCGAAGTCGCCGCCGCGCAGGTGAAACCGAGGCTGTCGCGCTGCTTCCACCAACCGGATACCGGCAAGTCCGCACACAGCGATTCCCAGCGTCCCGGGCCGCTGCGGCGGCACAGCCCGCGATTGCCCTGCACGGCGTAGACCAGCCCGTCGATCGCCAGCACCTGGCGCACCGAGCCGCGCAGCGGGCCGTGCCTGTCCTCGGTGATCCTCGGTTCGAACTCCGACACACCGTTGCCCAGCGCGTAGACCTGGCCGTCCAGGCTGACACCGATCAGTTGTGCCGCCGGCGCATCGGCAACCGCGCATCGCATGAATTCGATATTGCGCAGGGTGCGCAGCGCCCACTGCTTCTCCGCTGGGCGCTGCGGGAAATACACGGCGACGCGGATCGCTGCGCGCAGGTCGGCTTCCGGATCCGCTGGCGCGGCAGGCGCGCCGTCCGGATCGTCGGAATCTTCGTCCAGCGCATAGACATGCGTGGCCATCAGGTAGAAATGCCCGGCACTGCGCACAGCGCAGTCGACGAAGGCGAAATGGCGCAGTTTCTGCTTGATTTCCGGGGTCACCAGCGATTGCCTCTGCGCCCGCCCATGCCGCCGGGCGGTGGCGGTTCGATCACGCCATGGATGCCGTCAGCGACGGCGGGCTGGCCGCGGCCAGGCTGGCGCGCCGTGCTGCACCGGCGCGGTTCCGCCGATCGCACTACGCAGCGGATTGAACCAGCACCCGGACGGCGCTGCATGCTGCCGACCCGGCGCTACCAACGGGGCTGGGCCAGCTCGCACAGTGGCCCGGATTCGCCACGCAGCGTGCGCAGCAGCGCCAGTTGCCAAAGCTGTGGCAAGGAGAACTCCGCCGTATCCGCCGCCAGTGCATTGGCCAGCGGCAGTCCGGCAAGATAGCGCTGCCCGGCCAGGAAGCGCCCGGCGTTCATCTGCAGCCACTGGCGCAGTCGCGGTACGTCGGGCGGCAGCAGGCCGGCATCTTCGTCGTGCTCGTCGTCGTCCTCGTCGGCGTCATGGTCGTGCTGATCGTGCGCGTGTTCGGCTTCGTCGTCCTCGCGCTCGGGAACGCGCTTGTGCGGCTGCGGCGGATCCTGCAGCCACAGCTCGTCGGCCTCCATGTCGGCGCCGGTGATGTGGCAGATCGCATACGCCGCCAGGCGCGCGTATTCCGGCACCTGCAGCCATTGGGAAAGCTGCAGCAGGCCGGCCGGGTCACCGCGCCAGGCCAGCGCCCAGATCAACTCGCGGTGCCACGCGCCGACCTTGGCCAATTGGTTGAAAATGGCAGCAAAATTTTCACTCGGCGCTGCCACTGCCCAGGCCAGTATCGCCCGGCGCAGCGTGCTGCCTTCCAGTTGCTCCAGCCCGGCGCCCAGCCGCGCCGCACCGGCTGCATCGCCGAGCAGGCTGAGGGCGTAGGCCGCCTCAAAGCGGCACAGCGGTACCGTGTCCTCCAGCCCGTCCAGCAGGCGCTCGCGATGCTGCGCCAGCCGCCACTCGCCGACCGCACGGAACACCCGCGCGCGCAAAGACGCATCGGCTTCCTCGACGCCGTCCAGCACTACGGTGTCGCGCTTGACCCGCGGATGGCGCATCGCCGCAGGCACCGCCGCCCGGCGCAGTGCCGGCACCCGCGAAGTCCACCAACGCTGCAGCAGCGGCAGTGCCTCGTCCGGCTGCGCCCACAGCAGGGCCGCTGCCGCACCGCGCGCCAGCTCGGGCGATGCCTGCAGCTGCGCCTCGAGCTGGGCAAGGCCCGCCTCGTCGCGGCTGTGCAACAGCACGTAGGTACTCGCGAAAGCCTCGTCGGCCGTCTTCCAGCGCTGCAGGCTCTCCAGCACCAGCGGCGCAGCCGCGGCGCCGGCCACGCGCAGGCCTTCCAGATGAGCGTCCAGCAATTGGTCCACCCGCGCGAGGTGCTCGCGCCGGTAGACCGGGCTCCACAGGCCGTCCTGGCGGCGCAACCAGCAGAAGGCTGCCTCTTCGCAATGCTGCTGCACTATCGCCAGGACAGGGGATCGGTTCGGATTCATGAATGACGGATTGGCGATATTTGAAGATTACCGGAGAATTTCATTCCGCCGCAGCGGGGTTGTGTTACCGCAGGAACTGGACTGGCGAACATCCGCCGGCAAAACCGCGGCGGCACCCGTCCGGCACCGGCAGGCCGGGCCGGACGCAGCAGCGTGCGTAGCGGCAATGCCTCGACCGCGCGTGCCGGTCAGGAATAAGGTGCCACCAGCGTCTTCCACGATTTGCCGTCGTAGGCATTGACGTCGTACAGGCTGGCGATGACCAGCAGGCCGTCGTAGGCGTCCATATGGCCGGTGTAGACGACATCGACGCCGTTGTGCTGCGGCCTGCGCACCTCCTTGCCGTCCCAGACGCGCAACTGGTAGTCCGAACACAGCCACAGCTGATTCTCGAACCACACGGAGCTGTTGTTCAGCAGGCTGGACTCGCCCTTGTACACCTGCTTCCAGGTGTCCTTGGAACCGATCCAGAGATTGCCGCCTTCGCCGCTGATATAGACCTTGCCGTCAGGACCGACGGTGACCGTACCCAGCTGTTCATTGCTGGGGAAATCACAGCGTGTCCATTTTTTTCCCTCGTAGCGCCAGACATCACCGCCAGCACCGACGGCGTACAGTTCTTTCTCGCTGAGACCGTCCATGTCGTTGAAACCAACATCGCTGATTTCACCCTCGCCCGGCTTGGGCAGGCCTTCCAGGCGCTCCCAGCGCCCTACAGCCACGCGCTTGAAAATCTTGCGATTGCGGCCTACCGAGTAGGCATAGCCGTCTATGCACTTGACCCGCTGGGTAATCGGATTGAGATCGGTGCCGATGCGCTCCATGGCGCCGGGCTTGCCGCCGCCTATGGAATAGACGCTGCCTTCGTTATTGCGCGCGACGACCAAAGCCTGTGCGATGGGCTTGCGCGACACGCCGCAACGCGGCCGGTTGAAGCCGTCCAGTTCGCTCCAGCCATGCCGCTTCTCCACGTTCTGTTCGTCCAGGTAGATCGACAGCAGGCGCGTGCCGATGTCGTGATCCCACGTACTGGACTGCTTTTCCACGTCCAGGTCGGGACGCGCAACCAGGTATACGATGTTCCGGTCGCGCACGGCGCAGTCGACGATATGCCAGCCCTTGTAGTGCTTCTCCCACTGCGGGCGCGCGATGAACGGAGTATTGCTGTCTTTCGCCACGTCGTATTACCTCGTCTGGTTGCCGGAGCTTATCGCTGCGCCCGTCTTGTCCTTGGCGTCGAGCTGCGCGTTGGGGCAAAGCTTGTCGAAATAGTCCTTCAGCTGGGCGCGCATGCAAGCCTCGTCGCACAGCGACAACGGGAATGCCTCCTTGTGCGCCTTCACCGAGGCTTTGATAGCATCCTGTATGCTGATCTTGCCGTTCCTGATCTTGCCGTCGTCGAACATGCCGCGCATCTGCGAGTCCGTCGCATCGTGGATGCGCCCATGGCTGCCGGCATCCTTGAGCGCCGACTCCACGCAGACAGTCGGCGCATCGCCGTGCTTGTAGCCCGGGCAGACGGTGTCGTTGAGCATGGTGTCGGGCACGAGATGGTGTCCCGTCTGGCCGGGACAGCAGCCGCCATTGTTGGACGTCTCGACGTTGGTGGACTTCGTACTCTGCTTCTTGTGATGTCCCTTGGTGCTGTACGGCACAAGGTTGCATTTGCGCATGCGCAGGCAGGCATTCATCTGCGCGATGGCGTCCTGGATGTCGCCCATCAAGGTCGGCAGTTTTTCCGCGGTCACCTTGCCGGTCACCGGATCACGATAGCGATCCAGCACGTCCTTCATCTTGCCCAGCTGGCCGGTGACCGAGCGGAACTGGTTGGCGTACTCCTTGACCACGCGATTGATCTCGCGCACATCGCCAATACCGCTGACCACGTCCCAGGCCGTCCACAGGCCCATGGCGATATTGCCGGCCAGCGGGACGGAGCTGCCCGCCGCCTGCTTCACGCCGGCCTTGAGCAGGATCTTGCCGGCGACCTTCAGACCAGCGCTCTGCGCATACTCCAGCATCAAGCCGCCCAGCCCTTCCAGGCTGAGGAGTTCGTCCTTGGCCGTCTGGAAGGCATCCTCGGCCTGCTTCATGAACTCTTCGGCCTTGCCCGTGTTGTTGGGGAACTGCAGGCCGTCGCAATGATCGTCAGTCCAGTGCCAGGCACCGCCTTCGCCGTTCTTCTTTTTCTGCCCTAGCTTGGGGAATTTCTTTTTCTTGGCCCGCAGCGGCTTCTTGTATTCCGAATCGTCCTCTTCTTTGCCGCATTCGCGTTCGATGCGCTTGGTTTCGTCCTTGCAGGGGTTCTTGTCGAAGAAACCCTGGGAAATGTAGGGGAAAAGCGCTGTGTTGGCCGGATTGCCGTGATTGTGCGTGGTGTTGTCGAAATTCCGGTCCACGCAGAGACCTTCGACCTTCACATTCGGCGACCAGCCGGTGAAATAGCAGCGCCCCTTGATCTTGGTCGAGACGATGCCTTTCTTCAGCCCCGGAGTGGCCGGCTCGTCGCCGTAGCTGGTGCGGAAATAGGACTTGTCCTGCAGCGAGATCTGCTTGCGCTGGATATAGACCGAACGGCTGCCGTTGCTGATGTCCTTGGCAAAACAGGAGTTCGGATACGGTATGGGCACGCCGGGCGGCGGCGGTGTCGGCGGCGAGAAACACACATCCGGGAAAGCTGCCGAGTAGCCGATGGTGGCCTTCGAGGCGATCTCATGACCGTTGGCGAATACGTTGCTTCTAGGCATGGTCGTCACCCTGGCAGTGCAAAGACGTCGGCAGGACAGCGCAGACCGCGGCAGGGCCCGTCGCTGCGAAGTAGGTAGTCGAACTCATAAGCGTCCTTGTCCCGCTCAATGTGTACGATGGGACAGCACCAGCGCGCCGCGCGCCGGTTGCACCGAGGACAGGTGCACCAGGGCGTTCGGCCCGCACAGGCGATTCACTCGCGCCAGATGCCACAGATAGCCGATCAGCAGCGGCCCGAAAGCGGCACCGACATGGCCGACACGGGTCGCCGGCTGCAGGTACTGGTAGCCCGGCGGCAGCGGCTGGCGCAGCACCCGCGCCCAGGCATAGGCGGCCTCGTCGAAGAAATACTCTTCGCCGGCGGCATCGGTAAGGCGGGCGTGCATCTCGTGCGCCTGCATGCCGGCATCGCGCAGCGCACGCTGGATGGCCTGGGCCAGGCCCTTGCCCGAGCAGGGCTCGTCCGCCAGCAGCGTCGCGCTTTCCTCGGCCATGCCAAGCCCGCGCAGCAGCAGGGCGGCCCCCTTCGACGCCGCCGTCTCCGCCTGCACCAGGATCGCGGCAGCGGCCTCGCCGGGAATGAAGCCTGCCGACTGCGCCGTCGACAACAGCCGATCGTGCTTCAGACCACTGTGCACGTCAGGGACATTCAGCCAGGAATCCACCCCGGCAATCAGCACGCAGGGCGCCCCGCCGCCGATGAACGCGCGCGCCGCCTCCAGTGCGGCAATGCACGACGACTCACCGCCGGTGAATGCCTGCATGTGCAGGCGCTCCGGCTGGGCGAAGAATCCCGCGCACTGGCGGTGCATGGCATAGGCGGTTTCGAGCATGGGGCCGGAACGGGTGTCATCGCCCAGCATCAGCAGCGGCACGGAAGCCGGCAGGGGCAGCTTGACCTGGGCATTCGCCAGGCACTCCTCGATCGCCAGGGTCAGGGCCAGGGCAAAGCGTTCGCTGCCGCCGGTGCGGCTGCCGTCGGCATCGCCGGGCAGGACCAGCGGCATGGCCGCTCCCAGCAGCGGTTCGCCAAAACGGTCCAGGAAGCGGGTTTCCTGGAAGTTGTCCACTGCGGCGCGGATCGCTGCCGCGCTGGAGGCAAGATCCAGGCCGACGCTGGTGGTCGCACCGGCTCCCGCCACGCGCAGAACAAGTGCGCAGCTCATGCCTCGTCTCCGTCGTGCAGCGGCGCATTGACCGGAGCCAGGTCCTCGTCGTTGGTTTCGAAGCCGCCGCAGCCGCAGTCCTCGGTGCCCAGCACCCGGGATTTCCACCAGCGTTTACATACGCTGCCGGCGGCAACCATGTCGATCTCGCGCAGACTGCGCCGCAGCGGATGCTGCGCGCGCCAGAGCACGATCAACTGCTCGTTGTGTACATCCAGCGTCACACTGTCGACCACCGCCTGCAGCAGATGCAGCTTGCGTGTCGCATCCAGCACCGCCACCGGCATTTCCAGCGGCGGCAGCGAGAAAAAGATATGCGACCGCTGCGGATGCAGGTTCAGCAGCCGCACTTCCTCGCCGCCCTGCGGATAGTCAATCTGCTGATCTTCCGGCGCCGCCTGGAAATAGCGTTCGTCGAAATCCTCCGGCAGCAGCGGAAACACTTCCTCTTTCCAGCGCTCGTCATAGGTGCCGGCAAGCGGCTGGCGCGGCTGCCAGCTCCGCCCTATGGGCCCGAACGACCAGGGCCGGTACCTGCCGTTGCTCAGACTGATCGGTTCGCCGGGCTGTTCGATATTCGGCAGCGGCTGGCCGTGCAGGTCCGCTTCGCCGTGCGGACCGGCATAACCGCGCCCCACGGGATTGGCCGGATGTGCATGCACCTGGCCGCCCAGCTCGCAGCTGCCGCCGAAGGCACGGCCGTAGGTGATAGGCATGCTGGTGAACGGCTCCGGCGCCGACGGGCTGAGCCCGACCACGCCGTAGCGCCAGGTACGGTCACCGACCACATGCGCCCATTTCTCACAGGCACCCAGACGGAATGCCACATCAAGCTCGCGCACCGGCAGTTGCCCGGGAGCCTGCGCGCTCGCATGCACGATCACATCGCAGCGCGGCTTGCGGGTCGCATAGTCCGACTCGAACAGCGGCGTGGACAGGCCGGGCTCACCGTCGAAGACGTCACTGACCAGCACCGGCACCTGCTTCGCTGCAGGCTGCGCAACCTCGCCGTCGCGCGCGGGAAAGGCATAGGTTCCCTTGACCAGCACCACCAGCAGGCGCCGGCCGGATTTCTCGATGGCCTGTTGCGCCTCCAGCAGGAAGGGAGAGCCGTTGATGATTTCCATATCGCTCAATTCAACTTGATGGAGGCGCCGCGGATGCGGTTCAGACCGGTCGCGTGGCTCACCACGGTGGTGCCGCGCAGCTCGATGCGGCCATCGCTGCTCAGGCGCAACGAAGCCTTGCCGCAACGCAATTCGATGGCCCGCTCGGCTTCCACGCTGAAAGACTCGGCTTCCTGCGTGGTCGTCGCCGCGCCAACGGCATGCAAGGTAATCACCGGGTCCTGCAGCACGCCCATGATCAGCGGCCGTACTGGATCGCCGCCCTCGAACAGCAGCGCGCACTGGCGTCCTTCCTGGCCCGGACTGAGGGCGCAGATCGCGCGCGCTACGCGCGGCGTCTCCATGCGGCCGGGCACTACGATGCGCGGCTGACCGGCGGCATCGAAATCATGCAGCACGCCAACGAGCACACCGTGGATCAGCGCTTCGTCGGCCACGGTGGCCAGCGGCCGCCCGCCAAGCAGGTTCTGCATCAGCTCCGAAGCGTCAGCGCCGGACACAGTGCGCGCTGTCGCGCGGGTTTCAGTGCGGGTCTTCTTGGCGGCCACGCTCAGTTCTCCATGATCTTCTTGCCCTTCATGCTGATGTTCTTTTTCGCCGTATAGCGCTGGTCCTTGGTTGAATCGACGTCGATGGTCACGCCGCTGAGCTTGATGCTGCCGTCCTTCTTCATCTTCAGCGTCGCCTTGCCCACGGTCAGCGTGATGCTGTCGCCGTCCATGGTGATGTTGGAGCCACCACCCACCGACAAGGAGTAGGTATCGCCGACGGTGGAGCTGTGATTCTGGCCGATGGTGTCGCTGCGGCTGAAGCCGACAACGCTGTACATCATCGCTCCCACGTTGCGGTTGTAGCCCAGGCCGACGTTGGTCATCTTGCCCAGCCCGACGTTCTGCATCGAAGCCATGCCGATGGTCTCGGTCTTGAACTTCGACACCTTGATCGACCAGCTCTTGCCGATACGGTCGGACTCGTTCTTGTCGACCTTCTTGGTGCGGTTCTTATGCACGGACACCGTCTCGTTGCCGTCGACGGTGCGCGTGCGGTTCTCATGCACGGTGATGGTTTCGTTCTTGTCCACGGTCTCGGTGCGGTTCTTGTGCACCGTGATGGTCTCGTTGCCGTCCACCGTCTCGGTGCGGTTGTTATGCACCGTGATGGTTTCGTCGTTGTCGACGGTTTCGGTGCGATTGTGCTTCACATGCACGGTTTCATCGTGGTCGATGGTCTTGGTGCGGTCGTGGCCGACCCAGTGGGTCTCGTCGTTCTCGACTTCGATGTCCTGGTTCTTCTCGGCGTGCAGCCAGACCTGTTCCTCGCCCTTCTTGTCCTCGAAGCGCAGTGCGTTGGCGTTCTGCCAGGTCGCGCCCATGGAACTGCGGGTGAGGAAGCCCGACTGCGTGGCATTGGCCGGCAGGCCCCACGGATGCGGGTTGTTCGTGTTGTAGACGCGGCCGACGATGATGGGCTGGTCCGGATCGCCGTTCAGATGATCGACCAGCACTTCCTGCCCGATGCGCGGGATATGCACGCCGCCGAAGCCCGTGCCGGCCCAGGGATGCGATACGCGGATCCAGCAGGACGAATTCTCATCCTTCTTGCCGTAGCGGTCCCAGTGGAACTGCACCTTCACTTGGCCGTGTTCGTTGGTGTAGATCTCCTGGCCCGCAGGGCCGGTGACCACGGCGGATTCCGGGCCCATGGTGTGCGGCTTGGGCGTGCGCCGTTCCGGCCGGTACGGCTGGTCGGTCGGATGCACTTCCGCCGCAATCGTCAGGCGGTGCTCGCCGCTGTCCTCGGTCGCCTCGTAGTCGTTGTCGCTGAAATCGTATTCGGCGCCGACGACCAGGTATTCCTTGTTGTAATCGCCGACGGCATGCTTCTCCAGCGTGAACAGCCGGCCCGGCGCGACGCCGCGTGCGCGGCCCTGGGAGAAGCTGCGCAGATGGCTGGATTGCAGTTCTTCCAGGCGCACGCGGGCGTACGGGTCGCCTTCGCCGAGCGTCGGGTAGCTGCCGGGGTAATCAAAAATGTCGTAGCTCGCGTGCGGATGGCCCGCGGGCTGTGCGCGCTGGGTCGTGAGATCCGCACTCGGCATCACGAAGTTGTAGTCGCGTGCGGCGTACTTGCCGCTCTGCACATTGCCGCCGGCGGCCCAGCCGTTGAAATGATCCTTGTCGGGGACCGACACATCCTGCGGATAGAACGGAATCGTGGCATAGCCCGGATACGGCGTGGCCAGGCCGATGTCGTCCGTCATCACCAGCGTATGTTCGCCGGCCGAATGCTCGAACCAGTACCAGATGCCTTCGTGTTCCAGCAGGCGCTGCACGAAATTCGCATCCGTCTCGCGGTACTGCACGCAGTAGTTCCACTTGCGGTAGCTGCGCGACAGCAGCCACTTGGTCTGGAACGGGTACATCGCCAGCACCTGCTTGACGATGTCGGGCGTCGTCATCTGCTGGAAGATGCGGTAGTCGCTGCGCCGCGTCGCGTACCACAGCCAGGGTTTGAGCTGCGCCACGTACAGATGCCGCCGCCCGGCTCTGCCGGCCGAGCGGAAATGCACGCACTGGCCGTTGAGATAGCGCCGCGCGCCGCCTTCCAACTCGAAATCCACCGTGATCGGCTGGCCCAGCAGCGCGGGCGCCGCCAGACCCTTTTCCTCGCTCGTCAGCGTGAGCTGGAAATCGAACAGCTGCGACAGCGATTCCCGTCCCTGCAGGCTGTCGAAGCGCAATACTTCGGGGCCCAGGGGCGTGGTGACGTTCAGGGTGCGGTTCATGGCGAGTCCTCGATCAGGGCATCGATGCGGCGGGCAGGCGGACGGGCGCGCGGCGGCGCAGGAACACGGGCGGGGAAAAGACGCGGTGACGCGGCGCAGGCGCGAGCGACGGCGGGATTGAACAGGGCCGATACGACCATGACGGCATACTTTCCATTGCCTGGTGTCCGGATAGTGCCAGTTCCGCGGCTGCCAAAGCGGGAGCGAAACCGCACTGACTGCCGGCGTTTCCAATTCGTTTCCGCCCCGGGACTGTCGGCAGGACCGACTGCAGCACGGGGCACGAGGAATTTTCCCAGCCCGGACACTGGCTAGCAACTGGAAAAACACCAATTGGCGCGCTATTCGCGTAATACGCAAGCCTCGCCCACGCGACCTGGATCACAGTCTTGGCCGACCCGGCGACACGTTGATGACAAGCGGACTTTGACGAAAACCTAACGCCGTTCCGGCAAATTCCGCGGTCCGGCCCGGCATCAGCTGCAGGTGACGGCGCGCTATGGTGTTTTTTGCCGGGGTGCCGACGCAAAAGCTGCGATCCGGCAGCGACTGCGCGCCGGCAAGCGGCGCAGGAATTTGCGCGGCGCAGACGAACTCAGCAGACCAGGCCCGATTACCGGGCGCGGCGCGGAAACCGCCTCAGCAGGCAGCCGGAGACATATCTGCACCACAAGCCGCCGTGCGCTAGCGCCCGTCTTTTCGGCAGCGGATCGCCGCTCTGCCACTCGTTGGACGCTTTCGCGGCGTGGTCAGCCGCCCCCGATCGCCCCGCCTTTCCGCATCATCTTGAAACGGCCAGATAGGGAAAATACCGCGCGCCCCGCGATTCAGGACGCGCAGATAAGGCGCGTGTGATGCATCACGTTCAACAGCTGTTTGGCGTAGCGAGTGCGCTCCTTCACGGCGGCGGGTACCTGCAGCAGATAGAGCGTTTCGCTGACCGGCGCATTGGCGCAATGCTGCTGGTGTACGGCCAGCAGCGGTTCGGCGCCGTCTTCGCAGACGGTCCAGCTCTGGCCTTCGTCGACCAGTTCGCGCACGCCGCCGGTGCAGCCGTTGCGCGCGAGCAATTTGGCCGCTGCACCTTCCTCGCCCTGGCCGGCTTCGGCGCTGAACACGACGACGCCGCCGGCAGTGGCACAGTCCTGCTCCACCGGCACCAGCCAGAACGCATTCGCTGGCGGCCGCGTGCACAATTTCAGGGACGGCGGCAGTTGCAGTTCGCTGCGCCAGTGGCTGCCGCCGGCGCTGGCGGAGGTGAAGCCCAAGCCCTGCTCCTGCAGCGCCTTGTTCTGCGCCGGCTTGAGGATTTCGGGCCGCTGCATCTGTTCCAGCGCGCGCCGCAGGCCGGGCTTGCCGCCCCAGGCCTTGATATAGCGGGCCACGGCGTCGCGCGTCAGCGCGGTGGCGAGGCGTTCGTCCACCGGCGCCTGTTCGGTGAACAGGTTGTCGGGCACGCCAAGCACGCTGACCTCCTTGCCGCATTCGCGCACGACCGAGCCGAAGTCGGGTTCGTAGTCGCCCAGCGTGCCCTTGCCGTCATCGAGTTCGGGCCGCACCAGGGCGGAAAGGATGTAGTAGCTGCAGCCGCCTTCGTCGACGCGGGCGTTGATCCATTGCCGGTACTTGCCCAGCGCTTCGGTGCGCTGCGGCGTGCTGGCCAGGGTTTCGAGCTTGACCACGCGCGTATCGTAGTCGAGCGCGAACAGCGGTTCGGCCATGCGCTGGCCGCCGCGGGCCGCCTGGGTGGCCTTGACCGGTGCCGTCGCGAGCAGGGCAAGGCCCGCCGCAGCGGCGCAGCCCAGCCAGGTGCGGATTTTTGCGGCTGACGACATGGCTTTCCTCACGGTCGCGTCGATGACGCCGGCGCCCCCGGCTCAGGGGCGGAAGATCTCGTAGGCGGTCTTTTCCGAGCGGTAGGTCTGGCCCGGATAGATGTCGGTTCCCTGGCGGAAATCGGAAACCCATTCGGTACCATTCCACATTTGTGCATGGCCGTGCTTGGAACGGCTGTTGCCCTGGAAGATGACCACGTCGCCGCGCTGCGGTGCATAGGCTTCGCTGGGCACCTTGCTGAAACCCAGCTTGCTCAGCACCGGGCCGTAATCCTTGGCGCTGCCGGGATACGGCTGCGGGAAATTCGCGCCGCCCTTGGCGATGGCCAGGCGCACGTACTTGCCGCACTGCTGCTGGCTCTTGCTGTGGGCGTTGGCGTTGATGTGCTTGACCGCCGCATCGACGCTGTAGCCCGGCACGCCGGCCGCGGCGGCCACCGGCTTTGCGGCTTCCTGCGGCGGCAGCTCCGGCAGCATGGTCGGACACGGCGTGACCACGCGCATCAGCGTGCCGAAGTCGATCATGCAGTTGTTGCTGTCGAGCCCCAGCGGTCCGGGGCGATTGGGCGAAGGCATGGCGGCTCCTCAGGTGGCCGGATCAGGCGGCGTCTGCCGCGGCAGCGTCCGCGGCGTCTTCGTGGCAAGCGTGGGTGCAGGCGAAATCATGATGCGGCGGCGTGCTCAGTGCGGCGCGGATGGGCAACGCAGCTTCACGCTTTCCAGCACGCGCCCGAACAGGGCCGCAGCGGCGGCGTCCCCGCCGCTGCGCTGCAGCGTGAAAATCACGGCGTCATTGGGATTTTCGCCGCAGGCCTGCACATGCAGCGCGGTTTCCCCTTGGCTGGCATCGCGGCAGACGTTCCAGCCCCGGCCGCCGATCTCGACGGCCTTGCTCCCGGCACTGCAGCCCGCCTGCTGCTGCAGTGCCGTCAAATCGGGCAGCGCGTCGTCGAGATTGTTCTCGACCAGGAAGCGCAGCACCGCCGCCGCGCAGGAACCGTCGCGCGGCGCAAGGGCGAAACCATGGTTGGGCGCCGGCGCCGGGGCCGTACAGGATTTCCAGCCCGCCGGCAGATCCAGGCGGATCTCCCAGTAGTCGCCCTGCGCCACGAACGGCCTGGCCGCGGGCGCCGCGGCGAAAAGGACGGCCAGCGGCAGCGCGAGCCAGTTCACGTGCGCTTTTCCTTCTCGGCCAGCCAGATCGCCTTGCGCTTGACCACGCTGGCGTACTGCGCCTTGACCTTGGCGCCCCATTGCGGATTGACCGTGTTGTAGACGCGCGGCGGCGACAGCAGGCCCTTGACGAAAGCGTCGATGGTCTTCACGCCGCGCACCTGGTTGCCGAAGGTGCGGTGCCAGGCGTCGGCCGCCGCCTTGGCGCTGGCGAACTTGAGGTTGTTGCCGCCGCCCTGGGTCATGCCGAAGGGATTGTTGAGACCGCGGTTGTGCGCGTTGTACCAGCCGCTTTCGTAGGAGGACAGCGCGAGTATGAAATCCTCGTGGATGGCCAGTTCTTCGGCCAGCTTCTTCAGCGTCGGATACAAGTCGTTGAAGAAGTCGTTCACGTGGCGCGGATTGCCGCTCTGCGGCTCGATCTGCGCCGGCTTCTTCACCTGGGCGAGCAAGGTGGGCTGGGGCGTGGCGACACGGGCCAGCGTGCCGAAATCGACCCGGCTGCGCGGTATTGCGCTGTCCAGGCCCAGTGGTCCGGGAGAAATCTGCGCAGGCATGGCGGACTCCTGTCAGGTGTCGGAAGGCTCAAAGCGGTAGTGGAAGTCGTCGTTCGCCACGCCGAGGTCGATCTTCTGCAGCGGCCGCCCCTCGGCCAGGCGGCCGAGGAATTCGCGGCTCACGGTCGGCAGCACGGTATGGGTGAGGATGGCGTCGATCATGCGGCCGCCGGATTCGACTTCGGTGCAGCGCTTGATTACCAGCTGCACCGCGTCCTCGCCGTAGGAGAACTCGATGCCGTGCTGCTCGGCAATGCGCTTCTGTATGCGGCCCAGCTGCAGCTTGACGATGCGCGCGAGCGTGTCGTTGGACAGCGGGTAGTAAGGAATCGTGACCAGGCGGCCGAGGAAGGCCGGCGGGAATTTCTGCAGCAGCGGCTCGCGCAGGGCCGTGGCCAGGGCTTCGGGCTCGGGCGAGAGTTCCGGATCGGCCGTCAGCTTCATCACCAGGTCGGTGCCGACGTTGGAGGTCAGCAGGATGATGGTGTTGCGGAAGTCGATGTCGCGGCCTTCGCCGTCTTCCATCCAGCCCTTGTCGAACACCTGGAAGAACAGCTCATGCACATCGGAGTGGGCTTTTTCCACTTCGTCCAGAAGTACGACCGAATACGGCTTGCGCCGCACCGCCTCGGTCAGCACGCCGCCTTCGCCGTAGCCGACATAGCCCGGAGGCGCGCCCTTGAGCGTGGAGACGGTATGCGCCTCCTGGAATTCGCTCATGTTGATGGTGATGAGGTTCTGTTCGCCGCCGTAGAGGCTTTCGGCCAGGGCCAGCGCGGTCTCGGTCTTGCCCACGCCGGAGGGGCCTACCAGCATGAACACGCCGATGGGCTTGTTCGGGTTGTCCAGCCGCGCGCGCGAGGTCTGGATGCGCTTGGTGATGAGTTCCAGCGCGTGGCGCTGGCCGACCACGCGGCGGTCCAGGGTATCGACCAGCTGCAGCACGGCAGTGATCTCGTCGCGCACCATGCGGCCGACCGGGATGCCGGTCCAGTCGGCCACGACCGAGGCCACGGCGGTCTCGTCCACGGCCGGCAGGATCAGCGGCGATTCGCCCTGCAGGGCTTCGAGTTCGGCCTGGACGGCGGCGTGCTCGGCGAGCAGGAAGGCGCGGTCGGGCTTGGGTTCGGCCAGGCCGGCCTCGCCGCCGGCCACGGCGACGTCGCCCTGGGCCTGGGCCTGGGCCTGCAATACCGGCGCGGCGGCATCGCCGCCTTCGGCTTCGGCCTTTTCCTTCGCTGCCTTGGCTGCGGCGGCCAGTTCGCGCAGGCGCGCGCGCAGGTCGAGCAGGCGCGTGGCCAGGTCGTTTTCCTGCTGCCAGCGCTGTTGCAGGCTTTGCTGGCGCGCGAGTTCGGCGGCCAGGCGCGTATCGCAGCGCTGGCGGCGTTCCTCCACGTCCACGCCCACGGCTTCCTCGCGCTCGATGATGGCCTGCTCGGTGCGCAGAATCTCGATCAGGCGGTTGCAGTCTTCCAGTTCGGCCGGCGAGGTGTGCTGGCTCACGGCGACGCGGGCGCAGGCGGTGTCGAGCAGGCTGATGGCCTTGTCCGGCAGCTGGCGCGCGGGGATGTAGCGGTGCGACAGGCGCACGGCGGCGGTGACGGCCTCGTCCAGCAAGGTGATCCGGTGGTGCTTTTCCAGGATGCCGACGATGCCGCGGACCATGTTGATGGCCTTGTCCTCGTCGGGCTCGCCCACCTGCACAACCTGGAAGCGGCGGGTCAGCGCCGGATCCTTCTCGATGTGCTTCTTGTATTCGCTCCAGGTGGTCGCGCCGATGGTGCGCAAGGTGCCGCGCGCGAGCGCGGGCTTGAGCAGGTTGGCCGCGTCGCCCGTGCCGGCGGCGCCGCCGGCGCCGATCAGGGTATGCACTTCGTCGATGAACAGGATGATGGGCTTGGGGCTGGCCTGCACTTCGTCGATGATCTGGCGCAGGCGCTGCTCGAATTCGCCCTTCATGCTGGCGCCGGCCTGGAGCAGGCCGATGTCGAGCATCAGCAGGGAGACTTCCTGCAGCTGCGGCGGGACGTCGCCGCTGGCGATGCGCAGGGCGAAGCCCTCGACGACCGCCGTCTTGCCGACGCCGGCCTCGCCGGTGAGCAGCGGGTTGTTCTGGCGCCGGCGCATGAGGATGTCGACGATCTGGCGGATCTCGTCCTCGCGCCCGGTGATGGGATCGATCTCGCCGTTGCGCGCGCGTTCGGTCAGGTCTACCGCGAACTTGCGCAGCGCTTCCTGCTTGCCCATGGCGGCCGGCGCCATCGCGCCGCTGACTTCGCCGGGACCGCCGCTGGCGTCCAGGCCGCTGCCGTCGGTGGCGGTCTGCTGGTCCTCGGGCGAGCCGGCCACGACCTTGGGCAGTTCGGAGGAGAACTTGTCCGGGTCGATGTTGGCGAATTCCTTGGACATCGCATGCAGCACGGTGCGCAGGCTGGTGGTCTTGAGTATGCCCAGCAGCAGGGTGCCACCGCGCACCTGGCTCTGGTTGTACATCAGCGTGGCGTAGACCCAGCCGCGCTCGACGGCGTTCTGCAGCTGGTCGGAGAGATCGCTGATCGCGGTCGCGCCGCTGGGCAGGCGGTCCAGCGCGCGCACCATGTCGGCGGCCAGCTTGGCCGCGTCCAGCTTGTAGTGGCGGATGATGCGATGCAGGTCGGAATCGTTGTTCTGCAGCAGCTGGTGCAGCCAGTGCACCAGTTCCACATAGGGATTTCCGCGCAGTTTGCAGAATACGGCCGCGCCTTCGACCGCCTTGTACAGGGTCGGGTTGAGCTTGCCGAACAGGGCGGTGCGACTGATCTCACTCATGGGGCGGGCGTTCCTTCACCGGATGGAGGGAATGGCTTTCTTGGCGGCTTCGGACGCGGCCTCGGAAGCGGCGTCCTTGGCGGCATCCTTGGCGATTTCGCTGGCGGCGTCCTTGACCTCTTTCTTGCGCCGGTCGTTGCGCTCTTTCTTCGCCGCCTTCTTGGCCGCGGCGGGATCGTTCGCCGGCTCGGCTCCCTGCGCGGTGGTCTGCGCCGCGCCATCGGCGGCGGCGGGAGCGGCAGCCGTGGCGGCGGCGGCGCTGCCGGCCGGCGGCGCGGCCGGCGGCAGCGCGTTCTTCATTGGCGGCGCGCTGAAGGCGCGGTTGGCCTCGTCGCGCACATTGGCCACCGGCGTGGCCGGCGTGCGCTGCAAGGTCCACGGGCCGTCGGCGGTGTCGCGCGTGACGGTATAGGACAGCGGCCGGCCGTCGTCGCCGATGACGCGCTCGGGGCCGCGCGGCAGCAGCGAATAGATCAGCACTTCATAGCCGTTGACCTGGGTGTTGGTGGCCCAGCGCGAAGGCACCAGGCGGGCGTAGTTGAGCACGCTCGAATTGGGCAGCTTGCCCAGCACCTTGTCGCGCAGGCCGGCTTCGGCGAACAGCGGGAAGTACACCGGCGCGCCGCGCTGGCTCACATCGATCACGTGCAGGAAGCCGAAGCGCTGCCAGTCGCCGATGCCGTAGAGGCCGGCGCCGACGGCGGAAATCACCAGATAGCGCTTCTTCGGCAGCACCACTTCGAGCAGCTGGGCGTCGTCGGTGTTGATCAGCGGGAACGGTCCCCAGGGCGATTCGCTGGCCGGGAACACCTTGCGGCCCAGTTCGATCTCGGCGTGCTCGGCATCGACGGCGATATAGGCCGGCGAATCCTTCACCGGCACGGTATAGCGCGGCGGATCGACCGAGGGATCGCGGGTGAAGGCATCGCTGAGCGGCGACACGGCCAGGCGCTGGCCCTGCCAGATGCCTTCGATGGCCTGCACCAGGCCGGCGTCCGGCGGCGGCACGGCCTGGGCGAGGCCGCCGGCCAGGCCCAGCAGCAGCGCGGCGGCCAGGCGGAACGGGGAACGGGGGAAGCGTGCTGCGAGCCTGCTCATGATCGGGATTCCGTAATGCACTCGATTTTTTCAGGGTAACCGGTCCAGGGGGTGACCGGCACGGCGGAACGGCGGCGTCAGGCCGCCGCGGCGACTCCGCCGGGGTCGTGGCGCTCGGCGCGGATGCGTTCCGGATCCAGTACCAGGTCGCCGCGGTCGCGCGGCTCGCCGCGGCCCAGCCAGGTGGTCCAGCCCAGCCGCGTGTCGCCGCCCAGGCGTGCCTGCGGCACATCGGCGCGGCGCAGCACCAGGCGCACGTCCCAGTCCAGTTCTATGCCGATATAGCTGCGCACCCAGTCCAGCAGCTGACGATGGGCCGTGCCCGGCGGCAGCAGGTCTTCATAGGACGCCCGCGTCATCGGCCCCAGGCGGATGCGGAAGCGGTGCTGGCGGTCCCACACCGCGTTGCCGGCGACCAGATCGACGCCGAGCTGGCTGCCGCGGTTGGCGCCCAGGCGCGAGCGCTGGTCGCGCGGCAGCGGCAGCCAGCGGCCGACGAATTCCTCGATCGCCGCCGGCACGCGGAAGAAGTTGGCCAGGATGCGTGCCAGGCCTTCCGCATTGCGCGTCTGCCGCACCAGATGGCCGGCATGGTTGAGGCGGGCGTGGTCGGGCACGCTGTCGCGGCCGCGCGTGGCGTTGAGGCCGTAGGCGATGGTGCTGGCGGCGTGGCGGGTGAATTTCTCGTCGCCGGGGCGATCCAGGCTGACGCAGGACTGGGCATCGGCCCAGGCGCGGTAGAACAGCAGGATCAGCCGGTGGTGGAAGATGTCGGCGAACTCGATCAGGGTGCGGTCGCCGTGGTGGATGGCGCGCTCGTAGGCGTGCTCGGTCAGCACCAGCGGCAGCGGACCGTTGGGCCCGAACAGGCCCAGGCTGCGGATCACCAGCTTGCGCCCGCCTTTTTTCTTGGGCGGATCCAGCCGCGCGATGGTCGAGGGCGCGAAAAAGGACGAAGGCTCCTGGCCCAGGCGCAGCGGCTCCTGCGACGGCCGCTTGGCGCGGCCCAGGCGCGGCAGCTGCGGATGCAGCGATTCGATCCGGCGCAGCAGCGCGAACAGGTCGAATTCGTAGGGTTTCTCTTCCAGCGCCTGCCACAGCGCCGCCAGCGCGCGCGCGTCCTGCTGGCTGGGCGCGGACGGATCGGACGCCGCGGCACCGGCCAGCAGTTGGTCCAGCGCGGAGCCGGGCGCGGTTTCTTCGCTCATGCCACCGGCCTCTTGCCGAAGCGCGGCGCCCACTGGCCGAGCTGACCGCGCTGGGCGCTGATCAGGCGGGTTTCGGTGAAGGTGTTGAGCGCGACGTGGCGCGCCAGGAACTGCTCCAGCACGGCACCGAACAGGTACGGGCTGGTGCCGGCGAAGTGGCTTTCGTCGATGGTGATGTCGATGCCGACGCCGCGGCCGAAGGTGATGGGCCCGGCGCCGGGCAGGCGCCGCGTCACCGGCTGCAGCCGGGTCTTGAGCACCGCGTTCGCATGCCGCGCCACGGCGGCATCGCCCAGTGCGGTATACAAGGCGAGCAGTTCGCGCAGCGCCAGGGCGCCCTGCTCCGGACTGAGGTCGGTGAGGGTCTGGTAGTTTAGCCCCAGGTGGCTGATGAGGCGCCAGGTGATCTCGCCCTCGGGCGCGGCCGGCACCGGCCGGGTCGGCCCCTGCAGCACGCGCACGCCGGTCACCGGCACCGAATCCACCGGCACCAGGTCGTGCTGGCCGCCCACGCTCATGAGCATGGCCAGGTCGCGGTTGGTCACGGTCATGTCCACGCCGAGCTGGCGCAGGTTGGAGCCGTACGGCGCCTCGTGCTGGTTGACCAGGGACAGGAACACTTCCGAGCCGAGATACGTGGTGCGCGCGCCGTGGCGGGCGACCGAGGCCGAGGCCAGGCGCGGCTCGCGCCGCACGGTGAAATAGGCGCCGTGGTTGCCGCGGTCGCCGACCTGGCTGGCGTAGAACGGACGGAATTTGGCCTCGACGGCGTTGTCGCGGCCGAAACCCTCGACCTGCTCCACGCTGTAGACCTCGTAGTTCAGCGGGTGCGTGCGGTCGGGCACGACATGGAATTCGTAGCGGCTGTCGCCGACCTGGATGCGGTCCGAGCGCATTGTGATCAGGTTGATCGCCGGCGTGCAGAACAGCGCGAAATGCGTGGCGTCGACGATGGTTTCCAGCTCGCTGACATCCTGGTCGAGCAGGATGCTGACCTCGAAGCCGTCCAGCGCCTCTATGCCCTGCAGCGCGCCGCGCAGGTTTTCCAGCGCGACGAAATGGAAACGGCTGGGAAAGGCGAAGTATTCGTGCAGCAGGCGATAGCCCTGGAAGCCGCGGCCGTTGTACGGCAGCAGGGCCTGGGTGTCGTTGAAGCCTTCCGGCTGCAGCGCCGCGGCGCCGAGCTGGCGCCATTCGCCGGGCTTCTTGCCGCGGCCGCGCACGGACACGCCGAGCACATGGCCGCACAATAGCTCGTGCAGGCGCGAAGTGATGTGGGCGCTGCCGGTCAGGTGCAGTGAGATGCGGTCCGGCGGCGGGCTCTTGCCGCTCAGCGGCGCGTTGAAGCTGAAATTCAGGCGCAGCGAGGATTTGACCGGCAGATCCTGGCGCAGGCGGTTGATGCGCACATCGGTGGGCACGCCTTCAAAGCGGGCCTGGCTCAGGCGCAAAGGCCACAGGTCCACGTCGTGCGCGGTGCGGAATTCGCAACCGCTCTGCCCTTCCACCAGCGCCGGCGCGCGCAGGCGCTCGCCGCGGGCGATACGGAAGGAATCGCCCTGGTTGCCGGTCATCTCGCCCGGCGTGAACTGGACTATGCACATCGCCGGCGTCGGCGCGAGATAGTTCGGATAGATCACTTCCAGCAGGCGCTGGGAGAACCGCGGGAACTCCGCATCCATCTTGAGCTGGATGCGCGCAGTGAGGAAGCTGAAGCCTTCCAGCAGGCGCTCGACATAAGGGTCGGCGACCTCGATATCGTGCATGCCCAGGCGCGCGGCGATCTTGGGATAGTTCGCGGCGAATTCCGCGCCCAGTTCGCGCAGGTAGTTCAGTTCGCTGTTGTAGTAGCCGAGCAGGCGCGGATCCATGGTCCTATCCGAGCAGGTCTTCGAGCACGATCTGGCCGCTTTCCAGGTCGACGCGCGAGCGCAGCAGCAGGTCGATGGGATACGGCTCGGACCAGAGCTGGCCGCGGATCTCCATGGTCAGCTGGTTGTGCGTGTGATAGCCGTTTTCCGACGGCAGTATGCGCACGGCCAGGGTTTCCGGCAGTACGCGCGGCTCGAACATCTTGATCGCGTTGCTGATCGCGGTCTGCACTTCGGTCAGGTCGTCGTCGACCAGCTGGCGGCCGGAAAGCGCGAGCACGCCGAAATTCACCACCGAGCGGCGCACGGCGTCGATGCCGGCCATGCTGGTCTCGGACTCGGCGTTGGTGGTGTTGAGCAGCCAGGAGATATCGCGCAGCACGCACTGGCGGAACACCGCCTTGGTCATCACGCGCTCGTGCACGGTCTCGTTGCGGTTTTCCGGGTGGAGATCGGTCAGCCGGTCCAGCAGCACCGGCAGCAGCCGGGTGGAACGGGCGCCCTGCAGTGGATTGCTCTTACTCATCGCCGTCCGCGGCGCCGTCGTCTGCCGCGTCTTCGGCGCGCTCCAGGCGGCGCACGGACAGGAAGGCGTGGTCGTCCACGTCGCTGACCCAGCTGCGCTGGCCCAGGCCGGCGTAGGCGTCCTCGCCGATGGTTTCCCAGGTGGTCAGCGAAGCCAGCGCCAGGCGTTCGTCGGCCTGGCCGTAGCTGCGCGGGTAGCGGCTGGGCACCAGCACCACGTGCTGGCCGCCGTTGCGCAGGGTGAGCCGGCCGGGCAGCCAGACCAGGTCGCGCAGATCGGTCGGCGGCTCCAGCTCCAGCAGCTGGATATGGTCGAAGGGCAGCCAGTAGTACTGGCCCTTGAGAATGATTTCGCAGACCGGGCCCAGGCGCGAATCCGCATCGGCCAGCCACTCGACCGGGGTTTCGTCGAGCAGGAAGGCGGTGGCGGGCGCCGCCTCGAAGGCCTGCTGCATGAGTTCGTCGGCCAGGGCCTTGTCGCGCGGACGGCTGGCCAGGGACTGGCTCAGCGTGGCGAACCAGGGCTCGGGCTGGCCTATGGTCTGCGGCGCGAGTTCGCCGGCGAAGACTTTCTCGCGCTGCAGCTCGCAGCGGATCGCCTCGCGGTACATCTGCGCCATGGGAATGGCCGCGGCGCTGAGCGTGGCCGCAGTCTGCAGCTGGGTGACGGCGCGCGACCAGTTGCCCGTGAGCATGCTGAGCTGGGCCAGGTGCACGCGCAGCGGCAGGCTTTCGGGTTTGGCGCGGATCGCCGCAACGAGTTCGGCCTGTTGTTCGGCCAGGGACTGGTCACGGCGCAAGGTGGCAGACAAGGTGGCATCCATGCGCAACGGGTTCCTGCTGGGCTGCAAACACAACGCCGGTGACGGAGAGCGGCTGGCGCCGGTCTCCGCACCGGGAACGGACAGTCGACGCCGGCGCTTGCGCGCTGGCGCCGCGATGTTGCTTAGGCCGCCTTGTTCTGCTTGACGTCCCAGGCGCCCGTAACGGCGGCACCCATGGAGCCGTCGCTGTTCTGCTCCTTCACCTCGACCTTGATCTTGGAGTAGGACATGCCGACTTCCTCGATCACGCGCGGGCTGTTGGTGGCGCCGACCGGGCGGACGTGGGTGATGAGCACGTCGCTCAGGGTGACCTTCATGTATTCCTGCTGGCCGTCACCGACCTTGCACGCCGACAGCTCGACGCTGCTGATGTGCTTGCCGCTGGCGCAGTACTTGATGAGGTTGGCCGTGGCCTTGTCGACGTAGTGCGTGAAGACGAACTCGCTGAAATTGGCCTTGCCGACGCCGCCGCCGCCGCCCGTGTGGGTGGAGGAGGACTGGCTGACCGCGTAGCCCCAGCTCAGGACATCGAGCTGGCCGGAGTGCTTGGAATCCTTGGATTCGCCGGAGATGCCGTCGATCTTCAGGAAGAAGTCCTGCAGCGAGTCTTTGGGAGCGGTATCGACCGAGACGCTCGGCGCCGCCATGATGCTGCCCATTCCGAGAGATGCCATACGTTTAATCCTTAACTTCGATGGAAAAAGAGAACCGGATCTTTCACCAGGGGGGCATTCCGGTTCGGTCCTTGCCAGGCTCCGTTCAGGCGGAGACTAGCCTTCACTGCCCGCCGGACTTGACGGACGGAAGCTTGGAAACCAGGCGCAGGGACACGGTCAGCCCTTCGAGCTGATAGTGCGGGCGCAGGAAGAATTTCGAGGTATAGAAGCCGGGATTGCCTTCCACCTCTTCGACCTGGACCTCGGCGGCCGCGAGCGGCTTCATCGCCTTGGTCTCCTGGGAAGAATTGGCCGGATCACCGTCGACGTAGTTCATGATCCAGTCGTTGAGCCAGCGCTCCATGTCGTCGCGTTCCATGAACGAGCCGATCTTGTCGCGCACGATGCACTTCAGATAGTGGGCGAAGCGGCAGCAGGCGAACAGGTACGGCAGGCGCGCGGCGAGGTTGGCGTTCGCGGTCGCGTCCGGGTCGTAGTATTCGGCCGGCTTCTGCAGCGACTGGGCGCCGATGAAGGCGGCCACGTCGGTGTTCTTGCGGTGCACCAGCGGCATGAAGCCGTTCTTGGCCAGTTCGGCCTCGCGCCGGTCGGAGATCGCGATTTCGGTCGGGCACTTCATATCCACGCCGCCGTCGTCGGACGGGAAGGTGTGCGTGGGCAGGCCTTCGACCGCACCGCCGGATTCCACGCCGCGGATCGAGGTACACCAGCCGTAGTACTTGAACGAACGGTTGATGTTCACCGCCATGGCATAGGCCGAGTTGGCCCAGCAGTACGCGGTGTGGCTGGTGCCGTCGGTGGATTCCTCGAAATTGAATTCGTCGATCGGGTTGGTGCGCACGCCGTAGGGCAGGCGCGCCAGGAAGCGCGGCATGGTCAGGCCCAGGTAGCGCGAGTCCTCGGAATTGCGCAGGCTGCGCCAGGCGACGTATTCGGTGTTCTCGAAGATCTTGGTCAGGTCGCGCGGGTTGGCCAGTTCCTGCCAGGATTCCATCTGCATCGTGCTCGGCGCCGCGCCGGTGATGAACGGGCAGTGCGAGGCGGCCGAGATCTTGGCCATCTCGGTGAGCAGTTCCACGTCCGGCGGCGAGTGGTCGAAGTGGTAGTCGCCGACGATGCAGCCGTAGGGCACGCCGCCGAGCTGGTCGTACTCGGCTTCGTAGATCTTCTTGAAGATCGGGCTCTGATCCCAGCCTATGCCCTTGTGCCGGCGCAGCGTGCGGTGCAGGTCGCGCTTGGAGATAGGCATGAACTTGATCTTGAGCATCTCGTCGACTTCGGTGTTGTTGACGAGGTAGTGCAGGC
Source organism: Tahibacter harae (assembly GCF_024437735.1). GTDB lineage: Bacteria > Pseudomonadota > Gammaproteobacteria > Xanthomonadales > Rhodanobacteraceae > Tahibacter > Tahibacter harae. The sequence goes on from NZ_JANFQO010000027.1 coordinate 48,871, forward strand.
CGCGCCAGGCGCTTTCCAGCTGCTGGTAGTCGGCGTGGTGGATGATCGCGTTGATCTGCTCGGACATCTTGCGGTCGATCTCGGCGATGATGGCCTCGATCGCCTTGTACGAATCCGCGCCGATGGTGACCGTGTTGGAAAGCGCCTGCTCCGCGAGCGTGCGCACGGCGACCTGTACGGCCTCCTTGGCCTCGTCGGTCTTGGGCTTGAATTCCTTTTGCAGCAGCGCCGAGAAATCGTCGCTTTCCGCAAATCCGGTCTGCTTTTCGAGTAGGGCTTGGTTCTGCGCCATGAGTGGATTCCCCGTGTTCGGTCGCGCGGCGCTCAGGCGTCGCTGTTTTCGGTATCGGCGGGCTTGGCGGCCTGCGGCGCCGCGGCGAGCGACTTGAGCAGGGCCGGGTCATTGAGCACCTTGCCGATCAGTTCCTCGGCGCCGGTCTTGCCGTCCATGTAGGTAAGCAGGTTGTTGAGCTGGGTGCGCGCATCCAGCAGCTTGGACAGCGCATCGACCTTCTTGGCGATGGCGCCGGGCGAGAAGTCGTCCATGCTCTCGAAGGTGATGTCCACCGCCATGTTGCCTTCGCCGGTCAGGGTGTTGGGCACGGCGAAGGCGACGCGCGGCTTGATCGCCTTCATGCGCTCGTCGAAGTTGTCGATGTCGATTTCGAGGAACTTGCGGTCCGCCACGGCGGGCAGGTCCTGCACCGGCTTGCCGGCCAGGTCGGCCATGACGCCCATGACAAAGGGAATCTGTACCTTTTTCTCGGAACCGTAGATTTCCACGTCGTATTCGATCTGCACGCGCGGAGCCCGGTTGCGCCCGATGAATTTCTGGGCGCTGCTCTTGTTGGTGCGGGTGTACTTGGAACCGCTCATCTGCGCAATCTCCTGAAAATCGCCTCGGGGCTACCGGCTATGCGGGCAAACAACGGCAGGCGTGGTACGGCCTGGAACGGGGCCTGCCGGCGCCGCCAGGGCGACCGGATAAGGCTTGGTGGCTAGTGTGTATCGAAATTCCCCGCGGGTCATGCTCAGTTCCTGTTGGTGCCGGCGAGAAGCTCCGCCTGGGCCAGGCCGTCGGGAGCAAGCTCGCGCAGGATGGCGAGGAAATCCAGCCCGATCAGGCCGCGCGCGCGGCGGATCAGCAGCGGCGCCGGATTGGCGGGCTCGGTTTCTTCGAGGAATTTGCAGACCGCGTCCAGCATGAGCACGGCATCCTGGCGCGACATGGCCTTGCGCGGCACGCCCGCGGCAGACACCGCCGCGGCCGGCGCATCGTCGTAGGCGGCGGCCTCGTCGGTGCTGTCCGCACTGGCGGCCTCGGCCTTGTCGCGCTGCAGGTGCAGCGGGAATACCTGGTCGATGAAGGCGATCAGCGGCGGCAGGTCGGGCGCGTCGCTGGAACCCATCTGCTCGCGGCAGTGCTGGTCCAGTTCCTTGGCCAGCGCGCGCAGTTCGCGCAGCGCGGCAAGGCCGCGGCTGCCGTTGGCGAGTTCTTCCTGCAGCAGCGGTTCGATCTGGTGGCGCTGGATGGGACCGGAGCCGCTGCTGTCGCGGCCGCTGGCGACGCGCTCGATCGCACCGAGTTCCAGCGGACCCAGCTGGCGCGTGGGCAGCGGCGTGGCGCGCAGGTCGCCGATCAGGCCTTCGGCCGCGGCCAGGCTGTTGAGCGCATTGCAGCGCGGCAGCGGATCGTCCTCGCCGTCGACGGTCAGCGCGGGATAGGCCTCGAACCAATGGCGCCTGGCCAGCTCCAGCGTAAGGTTGAGCCCGGCGACGGCACCGTCCAGGCCGTGCTTGCGCGTGAGCGCGCGGGTGACGAACACGGTGAGGCGGAAATCCTTGCTGCGGGCGAGCAGGCCGGTGGCCTGGGCCAGCACGCGCGACCAGTCCGGTCCTTCGGCCGGGATCACCGTATCGCCGTACTGGCGCTCGGGCTGGCCTTCGATGCTGCGTTCCAGCGCAAGGTAGTCTGCGTCGTAGTCGAGCTCGACTCCGCAGGCGCGCTCGGCGTCCACGGGTGCCAGCAGCGAATCGACATCGATCAACGTCATTTGAACCCCTGTTGCCTGTGCGGCGGCCGGCCCGGGGGCCGGCGGCGCTCAACGTGCATTTTTCGCGTTCTTGAATTCCGGCCCCCACAGCGGATGGTTGTGTTCCGCCGGGGTGAGGTCGAAGTTCGGATCCAGCTGCAGCGCGCGTTCAAACGATTGCCGGCAGAGCGCCGGGCGTTCGCTCACGCAGTAGGTGAAAGCCAGGTTCTTCAGTGCCGCGATCTTTATCGTATCGCTGGCGGCCCAGATATCCTGTGACAGGAAGGTCGCTTCCGCCTGGGCGTAGGATCCGGCCTCGTATTCGGCGATGCCCTTGGCCAGCACTTCCTTGCCGCGGGCTTCGGCCTGCTGGCGCGCGACTTCCTCGGCGCTGGGCTGCGGCGGCGGCTCCACCTTGGGCTTGGCCGGGGCGCAGGCGCCCAGCACGGCGGCGAGCAGCAAAACGAACGCCGGTTTGACGGCGGAACGGAGCGGGTGGATCGACGGCGTCGTGGTCAACTTGATTTGCCCCTGTACGTGTATTGTCAGCCGGTTTCACGCCGCTGCGCGGCGTACGGCCGCCGCGGCGCGACAGCCCTACCGGTTGCAGGCCGCCCCCCCCGACGACCCCGCGATGCGCCGCTTTCCGGCGGCACGGTCCAGCTTACTGCGCGGCTCCCGACCCGGCGGGCTGGAAGCGGTGTTCGATCGACGTGGGCTGGCCGGCGGTCACGGTGAGCTGACGGCGCAGCGACTGCAATCCCGGATTGCGCAGTTCCACGTTGTAGGTGCCTGGCTCCAGCTGCAGGAAACGCAGGGGTGGACTGACGCCGCGCAGGCTGCCGTTGATCCACACCTCGCCCCAGGGCTGGATGCTGAGTTTCACATTTCCGACGCTGGCCGCGGCGGGCTTGGCGTCACGCCGCGAGCGTGCCGTGCTCGCCGTTTCGCGCGGCCGGCTGCTGCTTTCGCTGTCGCGGCGCGGATTGGCGCCGGTCACGTCGACGGTCTTGACGGTATCGGCCGAGGCTACGGCCGGAGCGGGCTCTGCCGGCGCCGCAGGCTGCGCCGCCACCGCGGCGGGCGGCGGCTCGGCGGCAGGCGGCGGCGTCACGGGCAAGGTCTGGCCCGGCGATTCCAGCGCGGCGGACGTGACTTCCGCCGGCGGCGGCTGCGTGCCCAGCACCTGCGAAGCATCGGCCAGCGGCGGCGCGGACGGATCCGCAGCGGCGGGCGCGACGGCACCGGCCCCGGTGCCGGGCGCGGGCGCATTCGGATCGGCTGCGACTGCGTTGGGATCGGGCGCGGCGGAGGCCACGGCGTTCGTATCGGCGGCGGCAGGCGCTGCGCCGGTATCGGCGACACCGGCCTGGCTGCCCGCATCGGCAGACGGCGCCGAAGCGGCCGGGTCGGTGCCGGCCGTCACCGCGGGCACGGCGGGCGTGGTCTCGGCAGCCACCGGCGGCGGCACCGGCGCTTCGCTGGGCCCCGACAGCAGACGCCAGGCCGCGAACGAAAGCACGGCAACGACGGCGAGGCAGGCGGCGATGACGGTCGGAATCACCCAGCCGCGATTCGGCGCGGCAGCGCCGGCAGCGGCGGTCTCGGTTGCAGCGCCGGCCGGCGGCGTGCGTATGGCGGGCACGGCCACGGGACGCGCTTCGGGCGCAAGGCGACCGGAAAGCAACTCTTCCATTTCCGGAAAACTGTTGCTTTCCACCTTGGGCTGCTGCGTAGGTGCGGCCAGCGGATCCAGGTCCAGCGCAGAGGCGGAATCCTTGGCCGCCGGCGTGCCCGAACCCAGCGCGCGCGCCAGCGCCTGCGCATCCGGCGCCGACAGCACCACGGTCGCATCGTTGGCCGGTGCGGCCGGACGCGGCGCGGAAGCCGGCGGCGGCGTGGCCGCCTGGGGCCGCGATGCGAGCTGGGCCGGGGCGACCGGTGGCGGCGTGCGGCGGGCCTCGGGCTTGGGCGTTTCGGGCTTCGGTGTTTCGTGCCTGGCTGCTTCGGACCTGGCGGCGTTCTGTGCGGCCTCGACCAGCTGGCGCGGCAGCGGCATGGCCATCGTCGCATCCGGATCGGCGGCGGGCGTTGCGGCCGGCGGCGTTGCGGCGGACGCTGACGGCGCCGCGGCAGCGGACGCGGCCGTCGGCGGCACAGCCGGCGCCGCCTTGGAAGCCAGCTCGGCCTCGAAGCGGAATTCGGAGACGACCTGCGGCTCGGCCGATGCCGGTTCCTCGGCGACGACCATGGGTTCCAGCGTGAATTCGGGCACCGGCACCGGCGCGGCGGCAACAGCCGGCGGCGGCGCCAGCGGCGCGGGCTCGGCCAGCGACAGCGCGGCGGCGTCGATAACGAAGGCGCGCGCCGGCTCGGGCGCGGCTGCCACTGCCGCCACAGCGGGAACTGCCGGCACCTCGGCTACGGGCGCGGCAAACACCGTTGGCGCGACGGATTCGGCGAACCCCGCAACGGGTTCCGCAATCGCCGGCGGAGCCAACGGAGCGACAGGCTCCGGGATGGCCGGCGCAACAAATGCAGCAAGCGGTTCCGGGGTGGCCGGCGGCGCCACTGCAGCGACCGGCTCAGGCAGGGCCGGCTGCGCGGGCGCAGCGACGGCCGGCGCCGGGGCAAGCAGCGACGAGGCGGCGGATACCGCAGCAAGCGCGGCGGCATCGGCCGGCGCCGCAGCGAACGCCGCCTGGCCGAACGCAGCGGACGGACCGGCCGCGGACGCACCGCCCGGCAACCCGGACGAGGCTTCCACCGAAGCGAGCACATCATCCAGCGGCGGCAGATCCGCCAGCAAGGCGGCCACACCGGCGTCCGGCGCGGTTGCCGGAGACGGCGGAATGGAAACGGGTTCCACGGCGGCCGGCGGCACCGCAGCCGCGGCGGCAACAGCGATCAGCGATGGGGCCGGCGAAACCGGGGCGGCATTCGATGCAACCGCCGGCGCGCCAGCCGGTACGGCGCCGGCCGGCGCAATCTGGGACGCCGCGGCAGCCGGTACACCAGTAGAAGTTGCGGCAGCCGGCACATTGTTCGGTGCCGCGGGCGGCGGTGCGACATTCGCCGTGCCGGCGGCCGGCGTCGTCGGTCCGGCGGCGGCCGCCGCAGCGGCAGCCGCGGCCTTGGCGCCGGCCAGCTGCTTTACCAGCTCGGCCACTTCCTGGGCGGAGACGATGACGGTGCGCTCGTCCTCGGGCTCGCGCGGCGCCGGCGGCTCGGGCAGCACGGCTTCGATTTCGATGGCCGGGGGCGCCTCGGGCACGACCAGCGGCTCGGCCACGGCCAGGGCGATGACAGTCTTGTCGTCCTTGGTGACGCGCAGTAGCTCGCGCAACTCGGCGATGGACTGGGGCCGGTCGTTGGGCTGCAGCGCCAGGGCGCGGTCCACCGCGGTGAGGAATTCGCGCGAATAGCCGCTGAGGCCGGCGCTGGCCAGCGGCTGCAGGCTGTCCTTCATGATGCGCGAGATCGACGCCGGCGGCGGGCTGCCGGTCAGCGCGAAATGCAGCAGTGCGCCTACGGCGTAGACGTCGGTCCACGGCCCCTGCGGCAGGGCGAAGTCGCTGGAGTATTGCTCGATCGGCGCGTAGCCCGGCTTGACCACGACCGTGATTGCCTTCTGCAGGCCGGTCACCACTTCGCGCGCGGAGCCCAGGTCCAGCAGCACCGGCGTGCCGTCGTTCTTGATGAGGATGTTGTCGGGCGCAATGTCGCGATGGAAAACATTTCGCGAATGCAGCAGTTCCAGCACATCCAGCACCGGCGCGACGATGCCGCGCAGCCAGGGCTCATCGCCGCGGCCGCCCATTTCCTTCAGCACCGAGCGCAAGGTTTTCCCGGTGTAGCGCGGCATGACCATGTAGGCCGTGCCGTTCTCCTCCCAGAACTGCAGCACCTCGACCAGGCCGGGATGCTTGAACTGCGCGAGCAGGCGGGCTTCGTTGATGAAACCGTTGAGGCCGGCTTCAAACGTCTCGCGGTTGTGTTCCGAACGGATGCGCACCGTGGTGGAGGCGACGCGGCCGGCCAGCGAGATGGGAATGTATTCCTTGATCGCGACATCGCGCATGAGCTGCAGGTCGCGCGCACCGTAGACGATGCTGAACCCGCCCTCGCCCAGGGTTTCGATGATTTCGAACTCGCGTAGCCGCATTCCCGCGACCAGCGCGTTCCCCGGCGCGAGATCCCCGGCCTGCGGTGTCTTGCCGGAAATGATCGGAGCGACGCGGGCGTTTACAGTTGCGTCCATGCCTGCGAATCGGAGAGGGAGGGCGTCGTATGCAATTTAGGCTAAATGATTGCGCAGTGCAAAGAGGAGGTTTGGCCTTTGTGACCGGCATCCGTATTTCACGCTGCACGCTCCCTAATATTACGTCAACGATTTGTGATGCAGTCGTTGTTTCATCCGCCTGCAAGAATGCGCCGCTAGCAATGCAAAGATGACACGCTGCCAGCAGTCATCCGACGGCTGCGTGCGGCGCCGGAGCGGCCGGCCCAGCGTAGCGCCGCGGCGCTACCGGCCAATGACAACGGCAGCCCGTCTCAGGGCGCGCGATGCAGTGCACACACAGTGATTTCGGCGTACCCTGACAGCCGCCGCAGGCCGTTTGCGTACCCCGATAGGTTTTGATAGCTTCAAAATTTTCAGGGCTTGGCCTGTGTGCGGACAGGTCGATACCGCAGCGGCGTGAGCGCGACCATACTGCGCTGCAGGCTCCGCTACGCTAGCGGACGCGCACGAGGGAGCGTGAATGGCGGTCAGGCTGGAACTGGTGGTGTTGTCTTATAACGGCCAGGCATTGGCTGCGCCGTTGTGCCGCGCGCTGGATACGCCGGTGAGCGTCGGCCGCGGCAGCGACAACGACCTCGCGCTCAACGATCCCGAACGGCTGATCTCCCGCCACCAGGCGCGCCTGAGCATGGGCGCCGGCGGCAGCGTCGACATCACCAACCTCAGCAGCAGCAGCTCGCTCTTCATCAACGGCACGGAACTGGCGCCCGGCCGCATCTGCACCATGAATCCGACGGACCAGCTGCTGATGGGCCGCTACGTCCTGGGCCTGCGCCCGGCCGCTGCCGCAGCACCGCTGAGCACGCCCGCGCCGGCGCACACGCCGTCGCCGGCCGCACAGATCATCCCGCCGCCGCAATCCGCTGCGCCGCCGCAGCCGGCGCAGATCATTCCGCCGCCGGCGTCGTATGCGCCGCCCTCGTATGCAGCGCCGGCCCAGGCCGCGCCCGCACCGCCGCCGCGTCCCGCACCCGTGCCGGTGCCGCCGGCCAGCCCTATGGCGACGCGGCCCAAGCCGGTGCAGATGATCCCGGACGATTTCGACGTGTTCTCGCCGCCCTCGGCGCCGCCGCTGCCCTTCAGCACACCGCTGCTGGAAGACGTGGTGATCGAGGACGCCAATGAAAAAGCCGCCGTGCGCGAGGTGTTCGCCGAGCTGCAGACGCTTGGCAACGATGTCATCGCCGAGCCGCTGGAGGAAGCGCGCCAGCGTTCGCGCGTGCTCGATCTGAACCGCAACGGCCAGATCGATCCGCTGCAGCTGTTCGACAGCGGCATGGAAACCGCCGCCCCCAGCGCCTCGCTGGATCACGGCCTGGAAATCGATTCGCTGTTCGTGGTTCCCTCGCTGATTCCCGAGGCCGGCTTCGCACCGCCGCCGGGCGCGCCGCAAGCGGCCGCCGGCATGCCCGCCGCGCCGCCCGCGGCCGGCCCGTTGATTCCGCCCGGCGCGCCGAAACCCGCCGCGGTGCCGTCCGCGCCAGCCTATGCCGCGCCGCCGCCGGCCGGATCGGTCGCCGCGGCCGAACTCATGATGGCCGAGTTGCTGCAATCCGGCCCGGCGCTGGATCCGGCCACCGCCATCACCAGCTTCGACAATCTTTTACTGGATACGCCGCCCGGCGCGGCGCCGGCGCAGATTCCGCAAGCGCCGCCTGTTCCACAAGCGCCGCCTGTACAAACTGCACCGTCTGTACAGGCTGCGCCGGCCTATCCAGGCGCCGCGCCGCCGCATGCGTCGCCCGCGCTGCCGCCGCGTCCCGCACCACCGCCGGCCGCGGCAATGCCGCCTGCGCCGGTCGCGATGCCGCCCGCGGCGATGCCATCGGCCGCCGCGCCGGCCGCCGCCGCAGCACCCGCGCCCCCGGCCCATTTCGACACCGATGCCGCCGCCATCCTGCGCGCCGCCTTTGCGCGCGGCTGCGGCATCGATGTCAACCATGTGGCCGAATTCACGCCGCAGGCGCTGGAGGTGCTGGGCCGCCTGTTCGCGGCGATGACCAGCGGCACCATCCGCCTCATGCACGGCCGCTCCTCCACCAAGCACGAGATGCGCGCCAACGTCACCATCATCGCCACCGACGGCAACAACCCGCTCAAGTTCGCGCCGGACAGCGCCTCGGCGCTGATGCAGCTGCTGGGCCGCGGCTCGCCCGCCTTCATGCCGCCGCTGCGGGCGATCGACGATGCCTTCGACGACCTTTCCGCCCACCAGGTCGGCCTGCTCGCCGGCTCGCGCGCGGCCATGTACGACGTCGCCGCCCTGCTCGGGCCGGACCGCTTCCTCGCCCTGGCCGGCGAACGCAGCGGGCTGGAGGCTATGATGCCGGCCAAGCACAAGGCGCGGCTGTGGGATCTGTACGCGACGGGCTACCAGGAGATGGTGGGCGCGGCGCGCGAAGAGTTCGAGAACCTGTTCCAGCGCGCGTTCGCCCGCGCCTACGAGCAGGAAATCGATCGCATCAATTCGGGGAAGAGCCGGTGAACACCTATCTCGCTGGCAGCGGCGTACGCATCGAATTCGCCACCTTGTCCGGCCAGGGCGGGCGCGAATACAACGAGGACGCCTGCGGCTACTGGACTTCCGAAGGCGGCGCCTGCTTCATCGTCTGCGACGGCGCCGGCGGCCACGGCGGCGGCGACGTGGCCTCGGAGACCGCCGTGCGCACCCTGCTGTCGGCCTATTCGTCGGCGCCGGAACTCAGTCAGCAGAACATAGAACGCATCATTACCCAGACCGACGTGGCCATCCGCTACGGCCAGCAGCTGGCCGGCGGCCTGCGCAAGATGAGCGCGACCGTGGCCGCGCTGTTCTTCGACGCCGCGGCGCAGAAGGCGCAGTGGTCCAACCTGGGCGACACGCGCCTGTACCTGATCCGCAAGCGCCAGTGCCGGCAGCTGACCAAGGACCACAGCGTGGTGCAGACCTTCGTCGACGCCGGCGTCATCGCCGAGTCGGAGATCCGCAACCACGCCAAGCGCAACCTGCTGTTCGCCGCGCTGGGCATGGGCGACGGCGTGCCGCCGGCGGCGCTGGAGACCGCCTTCGACATCGACGACGGCGACGCCTTCCTGCTTTGCACCGACGGCTTCTGGGAAGTGGTGCTGGAGGAGGAAATGGTCGAACAGCTGATCCGCTCCGACTCGGCCGAGGAATGGCTGCTGGCGATGGAACAGCTCATCAGCGCGCGCGGCACGCCGCTGCAGGACAACTACAGCGCGCTGGCGGTATGGGTGGGCCGTCCCAACGAGGTGACCATGCCCTGGCCGGACCAGGATGTCGCCAACCTGGTCGCCGAGGCCAGCCAGGATGCCGTCTGAGCTGCCGCGCACCGCCGATCCACCCTGCTGACTGCGTTGTCATCACCCGGTTTTGCCCGGCGGACAAGCTCCCCCGACCTGTCCGCCCTTCCCCACCTCACATCACCGTCGATGCCGCCATGACCGCCAACCGACCGCTACGCTCGCTGCTCCGCTCCGTTTCGCTGCTGTCCTGCCTCGTGCTGCTGGGCCTGCTCGGCGCCTGTTCCTCGGCGCCGAAGAAGCGCAACCCGGTCACGGTCGAAGTGACCCTGACCGCCAGCGCCAAGCTCAATCCCGATCTGAACCTGCGCCCCTCGCCGGCCCAGGTCACTGTGGTCAAGCTCAAGCGCGCCGCACCCTTCATGCAGGCCGACTACTTCACCCTGGCCGACGAGACCAAGGGCGACCTGGACGGCGTGGTCGTGCTGAAGGATCCGTTCGTCGTGCAGCCCGGCGCGACGGTCAAGAAGAGCTACACCTTCGACGCCGACGAGGACGCCATCGGCGTGATGGTCGGCTACCGCGACATGGAGAACAGCGTCTGGCGTGCCGCCATGGACCTGCCGCCGCAACGCAAGAAGTGGATCAAGCTGCCGGAGTTCCTGAAAAGCGGCAAACCCACGGTCGGCTACACCGTGCAGCTGGACGAACGCAAGGTCACCCTGTCCGGCCCGCCGGTGAAGAAGTGAGCGCGATGAGCCGCAACCGCAACGCCAGCCAGGGAAGGTGAGATGGATCCATACAAGCGCGTGGTCTGGGCCGAGGGCATGTTCCTGCGGCCGCAGCATTTCCAGCAGCAGGAACGCTATTTCGAGTTCCACGCCCACCAGCGCAGCCTGGCGGCGGAGCCGTTCTTCTGGGGCTTCCGCGAACTGCGCCTGGACGTGGCCGCGCTGGCGGTGGGCAAGCTTGCGATCCAGAACGCGATCGGCCTGCTGCCCGACGGCACCTCCTTCGCCTTCCCGCAGCAGAGCGCCGCGCCCGAGCCGCTGCATTTCGGCGAAGGCGTGGTCAACCAGACCGTCTACCTCGCCCTGCCGCTGAAGCGCCCGGGCACCGAGCACGTGGTGTTCGAAGACAACCCTTCCTCGCTGGCGCGCTACACCGTCAGCGACGCAGTGGTGCGCGACGAGAACTCCATCGCCGGCGAGCCGGCCGACCTGCAGCTGGGCACGCCGCGCCTGCGCCTGGTGCTGGAAAAGGATCTCGCCGACGGCTGGCTGGGCGTAGGTGTGGCGCGCGTGGTCGAGTGCCGCAGCGACCGCCAGCTGCTGCTGGACAGCGAATACATACCGCCGGTGGTGTGCTGCTCGGCCTTCGGCTATCTCATGTCGCTGCTCAACGAGCTGCACGGCCTGGTCAACCAGCGCGCCGACGTGCTGGCCGAGCGCCTGAGCCAGCCCGGCCGCGGCGGCGTGTCCGAAGTGGGCGAATTCCTGCTGCTGCAGATGCTCAACCGCTGGCAGCCGTTCTTCGCCCACCTGCTGAACCCGTCGGTGCTGCATCCGGAGCGCTTCTACGGCGCGCTGGTGCAGATCGCCGGCGAGCTGGCCACCTTCATGGAAGCCTCGCGCCGGCCGACCACCTGGCCGCACTACGATCACGACGATCTGTACGGCTGCATCATGCCGCTGATGTTCCTGCTGCGCCGCGGCCTGTCCACGGTGCTGGAGCAGAACGCGATACAGATCGACCTGCAGATCCGCAACTACGGCGTGCGCGTCGGCCACGTCAACGACACCGAACTGCTGCGCAGCGCCCAGTTCATCCTCGCCGTGCACGCGAGCACGCCGCCGGAAACCCTGCGCACGCACTTCCCCACCCAGGTCAAGATCGGCCCGGCCGACAAGATCCGCGATCTGGTCAACCTGCACCTGCCGGGCGTGGGCCTGCGCCTGCTGCCGGTGGCGCCGCGCCAGATCCCGTATCACGCCGGCTACCACTATTTCGAGATGGACACCTCGGTGGAGTTGTGGAAACAGCTGCAGAACACTGGCACGCTGGCGCTGCATGTGGCCGGCGAATTCCCCGACCTGGAACTGGAATGCTGGGCCGTGCGGCGCTGACCGCGCGCCCATCCGCAACACCGACGCCGCACGGCCGGGCAGGAAGCCCGGCCGCGAAGTACAGATGTATGGTCCTGACCCCCTGACAGAACCGCCATGTCCAATTCGTTCAACGCCGGCAACAACCGCACCTTCGTGATGCCCAGCCCGGGCGGCGCCGCCGCTCCGCTGTCGGGCGCCGCGCAGCCCGTGTGGCAGTCGCACGAGCCGGAAATCCCCTCGGGCAACACGCCGCTGATCGCGGTGGCGAACCCCATACTCAACCTGGTCTACCAGATCCGCACCCTGGTGCATAACGCCGATCCGGAACGGCTCAGGAACTACCTGGCCGACGAGATCCGCCGCTTCGACGCCAACGCCAAGGCCCAGGGCGTACCGGCCGAGCACATCGTCGCCGCGCGCTACTGTCTCTGCACCGTGCTGGACGAGGCCGCCGCGCAGACGCCCTGGGGCGGCTCCGGCGCCTGGTCCAAGAATTCACTTCTGGTCACTTTCCACAACGAGACCTGGGGCGGCGAGAAATTCTTCCAGCTGCTGGCCAAGCTGGCCCAGTCGCCCTCGCAGCACCTGGACGTGCTGGAACTGATGTACTACTGCATCGCGCTGGGCTTCGAGGGCCGCTACCGCATCGTCTCCAACGGCCAGAGCCAGCTGGAGAACCTCAAGCGCCGCCTGGCCGACATCATCAAGAACGGCCGCGGCGTGCCCGACCGCGCGCTCTCGCTGCACTGGCAGGGCCACGCGGCGGAGCTGCCGCGCATCTGGGGCATGGTGCCGGTATGGGTCTCGGCCATACTCGCCGTGGTGCTGGGCGTGGGCGTCTACATGCTGCTGTCGTTCTGGCTGGCGGCGCGCTCGGACAAGAGCTTCCTCGCCATCAGCGCGCTCAAGCTGCCCTCGCCGCCGCCAGTGGTGCGCGACGCGCCGCCGCCGCTGCGCTTCTCCAAGTTCCTGGAGAAGGAAATCCGCGAAGGCCTGGTGTTCGTCAAGGAGAACTCCGAGCAGAGCACCGTGGTGATCCGCGGCGACGGCCTGTTCGAATCCGGCAGCGCCACCATGCGGCCGCAATACCGCGACATCGTCGACCGCATCGCCGCGGCCATCAACGAGGTCAAGGGCCGCGTCCTGGTCAGCGGCCATACCGATGACCGCCCGATCCGCAGCGTGCGCTTCCCGTCCAACTGGGAACTGTCCAAGGAACGCGCCCGCGCCGTCACCGCCCAGCTGGAAACCACCGTGCGCACGCCCGGCCGCATCACCATCGAGGGCCGCGGCGAAGCCGATCCGGTCGCCGACAACACCACGCCGGCAGGACGCGCGCAGAACCGCCGCGTCGAAATCACGGTATTCGCCTCGCCGGCCGAGCTGAACAAGGAGGTTCGCTAGTGTTGCGCCGTCTGTTCTCCCTGCTGTTCAACCGCTACGTCTTCATCGCCCTGGGCCTGGTCGCCCTGGCCCTGGCGATCTGGTACCTGGGCCCGCTGTTCGCCTTCGCCAACTACCGGCCGCTGGAGCCGGTGATGGTGCGCGTATGGATCATCGTCGGCATCCTGGTGCTGTTGCTGCTGCGCCTGCTGGTGCGGGTGTGGCGCAAGCAGCGCATGAACACGCGCCTGATCGACGCGGTGATGGGCCTGCGCGATCCCAAGGCGCCGCCGGACGACCCTTCGCGCGCGGCGCTGGACGAACTGCGCGCGAACTTCGAGCGCGCCCTGGGCCAGCTCAAGAAGACCCGCTTCGGCGGCAAGAAGGAAGGCGGCCTGTTCGCCCAGTTCGGGCAGAAATACCTGTACCAGATTCCCTGGTACGTGTTCATCGGCGCGCCGGGTTCGGGCAAGACCACGGCTCTCCTCAACAGCGGCCTGCGCTTCCCGCTGGCCGAGGAAATGGGCAAGGAAAGCATCCGCGGCGTCGGCGGCACGCGCAGCTGCGACTGGTGGTTCGCCGACGAGACCGTGCTGCTGGACACGGCCGGCCGCTACACCATGCAGGAAAGCGACGCCGTCGCCGACAAGGCCGAGTGGGAAGGCTTCCTCAAGCTGCTGAAGAAGTTCCGCCCGCGCCAGCCGCTCAACGGCGCCATCCTGACCATCTCCGTCGCCGACCTGCTCAGCTCCAGCGAGGATGAGCGCGTGCGCCACGCCGCGCGCATCCGCGCGCGCCTGAACGAGCTGACCGACAACCTCAACATCGCCTTCCCTATCTACGTGCTGGTCAGCAAGGTCGACCTGCTCGGCGGCTTCAACGAGTACTTCGCCAACCTGAGCAAGGAAGAACGCGCCCAGGTCTGGGGCTTCACCCTGCCCCTGCAGCTGGGCGGCGAGATCAACCGCGAGCAGCTGGGCAAGCAGATGGAAAGCGAGATGGACGCGCTGGCCCGGCGCGTGTTCGACAAGCTGCCCGAGCTGATGCTCAGCGAAAGCGACACGGCCCGGCGCGCCCGTGCCTACACCCTGCCGCAGCATTTCGCCAACCTCACGCCGCTGGTGCGCCAGCTCCTGCAGAACGTGTTCGCCGATTCCAAGTTCGCGCCCAAGGCCATGCTGCGCGGCGTCTACTTCACCAGCGGCACGCAGGAAGGCACGCCGTTCGACCGCCTGCTGGGCAGCCTCAACCGCAGCCTGGGCTTCGACGGCCGCGTCTCGCTGCAGCAGACGCCCAAGAGCGGTAAGAGCTTCTTCCTGCAGGACCTGCTGCACAAGGTCATCTTCCCCGAAGCCCATCTGGCCGGACGCAACCGCCGCGCCGAGCGGCGCGAGCGCTGGCTCAGCATCGCCGGGCACCTGGGCGTGATCGCGCTGCTGGCGCTGGCGATACTCGGCTGGGCGGTCAGCTACAAGCGCAACAACACCTACATCGATTTCGTCGACTCCAAGACTGCCCTGGTCGACGGCCACCTCAAGAGCATGCAGAAGGGCGAAGGCGGCACCCTGCTGGAACTGCTGCCGGGCCTCAATGCACTGGTGAAGCTGGCCGACGGCCCGGACTTCACCGTCGGCGATCCGCCGGTAAACCTGACCTATGGCCTGTACCAGGGCGGCAAGCTCGACGCCGCCGCGCAGGATTCCTACCGCAAGGCGATAGAACGCGCCCTGCTGCCGCGCATCGTGCGGCGCCTGGAAGAGCTGCTGCGCACCACGCCGGAGGACAATCTTGAGCTGACCTACGAGACGCTCAAGGTCTATCTGATGCTCAGCGATCCCAAGCGCTACGATTCCGCCACCGTGGAAGCCTTTCTGCGCCTGGACTGGGAACGCAGCCTGCCCGCCTCGGCCACGCAGGAGCAGCGCGACCAGCTGTTCGCGCATCTGTCGCGCCTGCTGGATGCGGATACGGTGTCCTCGCCCTTCCCGGTCGACGTGGAGCTGGTCAAGCAGAAGCGCGAGCAGCTGGCGCGCTATTCGCTGGCCCAGCGCGCCTACAGCCGCCTGAAAAACCGCCTCAACAACGGCAGCCTCAGCGACTTCACCGTGGCCGAAGCCGGCGGGCCGCAATCCACCCTGGTGTTCCGCCGTGCCAGCGGCGAACCGCTGACCAAGGGCATACCGGGCCTCTTCACCTTCCACGGCTACCACAACGTGTTCCTGCCCGAGGCCGAATCGGTGCTGGGCCTGCTCGAAGCCGAGGAAGCCTGGGTGCTGGACCGCGTCGCGCAGCGTCCGCAGCAGCAGCTCGAAGCGCTGGCCGAAGGCGCCTTGCAGCGCGACCTCAAGCGCCTGTACCTGCACGAGTACGTGGGCCTGTGGGAGGCGTATCTCGCCGATATCCGTCTGGTCAACAGCAATTCGATGTCGCAGAGCATAGAAACCGCGCGCATCCTGTCCGCGCCGGATTCGCCCATCGCCCAGTTCCTGCGCGCGGTCGCGCGCGAGACCACGCTGATCAAGCCCGAGACCACCAACGACGGCTCCCTGCTAGGCCAGGCCAAGCGCCAGGTCAACACCGCTGCCGACGATCTGCGCCGCACCCTGGGCCCGTCCGTAGTGCCGACCGCGGTGCGCAAGGAGGAACGGCTGGAGCGCATCGTCGACGACCGCTTCGAGCCGATCCGCCGCCTGGTGCGCACCGACAGCGGCACGCCGCCGATTGAAAACGTCATGCGGCTTTTCAACGAGCTGTACATGAACCTGTCGGGTACCGAAGCTGCGCTGGCCACCCGCACCACGCTCAGCGTGCCCAATGCCGATGTGCTCAACCGCGTGCGCGCCGAAGCCGGCCAGCTGCCCATGCCGCTGCGCGGGATGCTGGAGAACCTGGCCGAAAGCGGCACGCGCCAGGCCGACGGCAGCATGCGCAGCACCCTGGGCGGGGAACTGGACAGCTCGCTGGGCGAGTTCTGCCGCCGCGCCATCCAGGGCCGCTATCCGTTCGAACGCTCGGCCACGCAGGAAGTCACCCTGGCCGACTTCTCGCGCATGTTCGGCCAGGGCGGCATGATGGACAGCTTCTTCACCAGCCGCCTCGCCCCCATGGCCGACGTATCCGGCCCGACCTGGGTGCTGCGCCAGCCCGGCGGCGCGCAGGTGCCGCTGACCTCGTTCCAGAAGGCCGCGCGCATCCGCGACGTGTTCTTCCCCTCCGGCGGCAAGGCCATGGACCTGTCCTTCGAGTTCAAGGTGCTGGAGATGGACGCGACCATCGAGCAGATGACCCTGGACGTGGACGGTCAGGTGTTCCGCTACGCCCACGGCCCGCAGGTGCCGCAGCGCGCGACCTGGCCCGGCCCGCGCGCGACCAACCAGGTGCGCATCGTCACCGCCAGCGCCAAGGACGGCGAGAAGTACATGGTCAAGTCCGGTCCCTGGGCGCTGTTCCGCCTGTTCGACGAAGGCGAGATCCGTCCCGGCGCCGGCCCCGAGCGCTTCATCGCCGCGCTGCTGATCCACGGCAAGCGCATCGTGCTCGAAGTGACCGCCAGCAGCGTGCAGAACCCGTTCCGCCTGCGCGAAATGGTCAGCTTTTCCTGCCCGGGCCGCATCTGATGTTCGCGGCCTCGGTGATCGCGGAGTTCGGTTTCTTCGGCAAGATTCCCGCGCTCGGCGACTTCGTCACCCGCTCGCTGCCGCGCGAGCAGGTGGGCCTGGCCGACGAATGGATGCAGCAGGGCCTGTTCACCCTGCGCTCCATTTCCGAAAGCTGGCTGGACAGCTATCTGGTGTCGCCGGTGTGGCAGTTCGTGCTGCCCGCCGGCATCTGGAGTCCCGCCCCGCTATGCGGCGTGCTGATGCCCAGCGTGGACCGCGTCGGCCGCTATTTCCCCATGATCGCGTTCGCCCCGATCGCCCTGGACCCGTTGGCCGAAGCCACCCTGCTGTGGCGGCGCATGTCGCGCATCGCCCAGGTCATGCCCGGCGTGCTGCACCAGCAGCTCGACGCCGAGGCCGCGCTGAGCCTGCTGCAGGATCCCGCCATCAACGACGCCGAAGACTGGCGCCGCATCCTCAGCCTGGACGATTTCAACGCCTACGGCGACAAGTCGATCTGGTGGTCCGAACGTACGCAGTACATGCCGCTGCGCGAAGTGAATCATCGCGGACGGCCGGATGCGGATTTGTTCTTGCGCTTGTTCGGGCATTGAGCCGGATAAAGCCCTCTCCCCCGGGGCTTGGGGAGAGGGAGTTTCCCGTTTTTTCCCGCCGGAATCCGGCAAGCTCACTCGCCGGACAATCTCAGATTCCGCCGCACACTTCCCACGAAACCCGAATTCGCCCCTCACCTCAGCCGCCGCAACTCCTGCCCAATCTCCGCCAGCAGCGGCTCCACCGTTTCCTCCGCCTTCTCGCGCGCATTCAGCGCCGTGAAGTCCACCGACTGGGCCGGCATGCGCCACAGCAGGCTGCCGTCGCCGGAGCGGTAGGCGCTCAGCGCCATCTGTACGCTGTAGAGCGTGGATACGTTGCCGTAATACTCGACCTCGGTCGCGCCCACGGGCATCGCCTCGATATAGAACACCGCGGCGGCCTTGCGTGCGAACGGGCGCGGGTCGGGGCGGCGGTCGCCCTCACCGCCGGGTTCGCGCGCCTCGATGACGTGGAAGCCGTGTTCCTGCGCATAGGCGCCGATCACATCGCGGGCCGGCGCGGCGATGGCCGCATCGCCGACGATCACCAGGGCCAGGGTCGAGGCGGCCGCGCCGGAACGCGATGCCGCGGCACCACGGCCGCCGGAAGCCGCATCCGCGCCGGCCGCGGAAACCATCGGCGCACAGGCCAGCGCGAGCAGCGCCGCCAGGGCCAGGGATGCCGGCCACGGCCGCATCCGATCACACCGCAGCACAGGTATATGACGATACTTTCCTGACTTCACCACAATCTCCCACGCCTCCTGCGATTCCCCGACACGGATGATACGGATGCGCCGTCGCAGGACCCTGCGACCACTTCGCAGTCTGTGCGCGAACAGGTGCCAACTGCATCACCTTTCGGCTGCGATGCACGGTTTTGCCCTGCGGCTTGCACTGGTTGCACGCAACAGCAGCCGGCAGCGGCCGTCTGTGCCTCCCGCCCCGGAACAACCCCACATCGACAGCCGTCCAGCCCACACCTAAACTGCGCGGCTGGCCGTCCCGCCAGCGCCACCGGCCGCCGCCGTGAATACCGAGTACAGCCCCGACCATCCAGCCGCCGATTGCATCCTCTTTGAATGCGTAGCCGGCAGCCGCGCCTACGGCACGGCCAACGCCGCCAGCGACGAGGACATCCGCGGCCTGTTCGTCCTGCCTGCCGCCAGCTATCTGGACTTGGCCGCACCGCCGCCTCAGATCAGCGATGCGCGCAACAACATTGTTTACTACAGCCTGCGCCGCTGCATCGAGTTGCTGAGCGCGGCCAATCCCAGCCTGCTGGAACTGCTGTACATGCCGCCCGACTGCGTACGCCGGCGCGAACCGGAAATGGCCGAGCTGGAACGTTCGCGCGAACTCTTCATCAGCCGCCGCTGCGCCGATACGCATATCGGCTACGCCTTCAGCCAGATCAGGAAAGCGCGCGGCCAGAACAAGTGGATCAACCAGCCCAAGCCGGCCGAGCCGCCGCAGAAAGAGGACTATTGCCACCTTGTACTGCGCGAACGCTTCTCCGTCGCCGGCGCGCCGTTCCGTCCGCAGCCGCTGCGCGGCAGCGGCGTGGACCTGGCCGAATGCCACGCCGCGCGCCTGGAACACGCGCGCGAAGCCTATCGCCTTTATCACTATGGCCCGGCTGCGCGCGGCGTATTCCGCGGCGACGTGATCGCCTGCGAGCCGATACCGGCCGACGACGAACAGATACGCTTCATCGGCCTGCTGCTGTACAACGAGCACGCCTGGAAACAGGCCCTGATCGATCATCAGAACTACTGGACCTGGCGGCGCGAACGCAACGCGGCGCGCTGGCAGCAGCAGGAGAACGGCGAGCTGGACTACGACGCCAAGAACCTGATGCACACCATACGCCTGCTGCTGTCCGGCAAATCCATACTCGAACGCGGCGCGCCGCTGGTGCGCGTGGAAGGCGAGGCGCTGCAGCTGCTGTGCGATATCCGCACCGGCCGTTACCGCTACGAAGAGATCATGCAGATGGCGCAGGATATCGTCGCCGACTGCGAACAGCTCAAGCCGCGGGCCGCACTGCCCGAGGAAACCGATCCCGCCGCCGCCAGCGCGCTGCTGCGGCGGCTGACCCTGCACTGGGAACACCGATGCCGATGACGCCCGCCATTCTCGATGCACTCACGCAAGTGGAAGCCGAACGCGGCGTCCGCGTACTGCTCGCCGCGGAATCCGGCAGCCGCGCCTGGGGCTTTGCCTCGCCCGACAGCGACTACGATGTGCGCTTCGTCTACGCCCATCCGCGCGACTGGTATCTGCGCGTATTCGAAGGCCGCGACGTGATCGAGCGCATGCTCCCCGGCGACCTGGACCTCAGCGGCTGGGACTTGCGCAAGGCCCTGCGCCTATACACGCGCTGCAACGTCGCCCCGTATGAATGGCTGGGATCGCCCATCATTTACCGCGAGGACGCCGCCTTCACCGGCCGCCTGCGCGAACTGCTGCCGCAGTACTTCCAGCCGGCGGCGGCCCTGCACCACTACCTGGGCACTGCCCGCACCACCTTCAACGATCATCTCGCCGGCGAGGCCGTACGCCTGAAGAAAGTGTTCTATTTCCTGCGGCCCATCCTCGCCTGCCGCTGGATCGAACACGCCGCCAGCCAGCCGCCGACCGCCTTTGCCGAGCTGGTCGCGGCCGACTGGGTTGATGCGGACGAGCGCGGCACCATCAACGAATTGCAGCGCCGCAAACTGCTGGCCTCCGAAGGCGACAGCGAAGCGCTGGACCCGGCGCTGAAGCACTGGATGCAGCAGCAGCTGGAGCATTTCACGCGCATAGGCCCCTCGCTCGCGCGCAAGCGCGAGGTGGACAACGGCGAGCTGGATGCGCTGCTGGCGGCGTTCTGTTTCTAACCCGGCGGGCAGCGGCGGCACAGCGCATCGGCATCCGCCGCTTGCAATACAACGGTAGCGGACACGCCAGCCGATCCGCCATGCCATCGCTGACGTCCCGCCGCAGGCATCAACGCTTGCGGCCGGCCGGCAACGGCTCGCCATCCGCGCGATACGCCGGCGGCGTGTAGAAATTCAGTGTGCGCAGCAAGGTGCGTCCGGTGTTGCGTATCTCGTGCCGCTCGCCGCGCTCGATCACGACAAGGCTGCCGGCCTTGAGCCGCTGGCGCACGCCGTCGACGATGGCCAGGCCGCTGCCGGCCAGCACGAACAGCCACTGGTCCGCCGCGCGATGGCGATTGTCCGGCCCGCCTTCGCTGTCTCCCGGCGCCAGCACCATTTCCGCGGCCTGGGCCTTGCGCAGATCGAAGGCGACGCGGAATCCCTTGCCGAAACGGCAGAGCTTGTGTTTCATTTTTCCTCTCCGGCTCACCACGCCGGACCTGTTTTCGCAGACTCCGCGAAAAATTCTTGTCGAGCGGCTTGCGTGCTCGAATGCGCCAGATTCCTTTTGCGCATACGCCCGGAGGCGTGCGGGAGATTCTTGCCCGAAGCTACGGTCCAGGCAGCCACGCCCGTCCCTACCAAAGTAGCTTGCAATTAAATAGCGCGCTACGTATCATTCACCCCATGAAGACCCGCACCGCCAGCAAGAACGCCGCCGCCAGCCAGCTGTTGCTGGACCAGCAACTCTGCTTCGCCCTGTATTCGGCCAACCTGGCCATGCACAAGGTGTACAGGCCGCTGCTGAAGGCGCTGGAGCTGACGTATCCGCAGTATCTGGTCATGCTGGTGCTGTGGGAGCAGGAAGACCAGACGGTTTCAGCCATAGGCGAGCGGCTGTACCTGGATTCGGCCACGCTGACGCCGCTGCTCAAACGCCTGGAGGCTGCCGGCCTGGTCACGCGCACCCGCGCCGCCGAGGACGAGCGCCAGGTGCTGGTCGGCCTGACCGCCACCGGCCGCCAGCTGCGGCACAAAGCGCAGCAGGTTCCGCCGGCGGTGCTGTGCGCGGCGGATTGCAGCCTGGGCGAGCTGAAGTCGATCAAGCAGGAACTGGAAACACTGCGCGACAAGCTGGTCCGCGCCGGCGATCCGGAGGAATGAATTGCGGGCCGGGCTAAGCCCTTGGAGCCGAATAAAAAGTAGTACACGATTTACTAGCCAACGATCCAATACAGCAACCACGTATCCGCCGCCGGCATGACTGCTGTCGCGGAGCCGTCCACCAACCACCGCAGAGAGGAAAACCACCATGTCCATCGCCACTGTTCTCTACCGCGCCCAGGCCAAGGCCACCGGCGGCCGCGAAGGCCAGGCCAGCTCCGACGACAACGCCCTGAACGTGAAGCTGTCCACCCCGCGCGAACTCGGCGGTGCCGGCGGCCCCGGCACCAACCCGGAACAGCTGTTCGCGGCCGGCTACTCGGCCTGCTTCATCGGCGCGATGAAGTTCGTCGCCGGCCAGCAGAAGATCGCCCTGCC
This sequence comes from Tahibacter harae, assembly GCF_024437735.1. GTDB lineage: Bacteria > Pseudomonadota > Gammaproteobacteria > Xanthomonadales > Rhodanobacteraceae > Tahibacter > Tahibacter harae. The sequence goes on from NZ_JANFQO010000027.1 coordinate 70,542, forward strand.
CGCCGACACCAGCATCGAAGGCCTGGTCGGCATCGGCCAGATACCGCAGGGCTTCGGTATCGAGGTCGAACTGAAGATCTCCATTCCCGGCATGCCGCGCGAACAGGCCGAGGCGCTGGTGGAAAAGGCTCACCAGGTCTGCCCGTATTCGAATGCGACGCGCGGCAATATCGACGTCACGCTGACGGTCGTCTGATCCCTGCTTTCCCGACAGCGCCGGCCCAGGTCCGGCGCTGTCGCAGTTCATCGCGGCAGCGGCACGCGCGCCGACCACCGCCGCGCCAGCGCCGGAACCGTCACGCATTCCGCCAGACGCCGCATGCTGTTGCCGCCGCATGCCGCCCCGCCCGCGCATAAATCGCGGCGCCGCGCGCCGTTGACTCGCGTCCGGCCGTACACTCGCCCTGTCTCCGGCGGAAACCCACCCATGTCGACCGAGCCGCGCAGCGGCCCTGCGCTGACCGAATTGCTGTTGTCCTGGAAACGCGGCGAAGGCGCGGCGTTCAAGCAGGTCATAGACCAGGTCTACGCGCAGCTGAAACAGATCGCCGCACAGCGCCTGCACCAGTCGGGCAGCGACCTGACCCTGACGCCGACCGACCTGCTGCACGATGCCGTGCTGCGCGTGGCCGAGGCGCCGATGGACTGGAAGAACCGCGCGCACTTCTTCGCCAGCATGTCGCTGTTCATACGCTCGGCCCTGGTCGACCACGCGCGGGCGCGCCAGGCGGCCAAGCGAGGCGGGCGGCCGGTCTACGTGACCTTGTCCCAGGCCGACGCGGGCGAAGCCTCCATGGCCGCCGACCTGCTCGCGCTGGACCAGGCCCTGCTGCGGCTGGAGGCGCTGGATCCGCGCGGCGCCCAGGTGCTGCACCTGGCCCATTTTGGCGGCCTGGACCGGCAGCAGATCGCGGCGGTGCTGGAGGTGTCGCTGGCCACGGTGGACCGCGACCTGCGCTTCACCCGCGCCTGGCTGCGCGAAGAGCTGGCCAATGGCGAATGAGTGCGACGCTCGGGACGGATGACCCGCACCGAACTCGCTAGCGTGATCCGCGCAGCTTCATCGTCAGGCTGCCGTGCGCACAGTCCCGGCCGGAAAAGCGCGGTGAAGGCGCGGCGCTGGCGGCAACCGTACTGACCCGGGCGGCCAACGCGCTGATCGCGGCTTCGCCATTGCGTGCAGAAGGCGGCAGCTGGCGCGCAGGCGCCGACGGCCTGCGTCGTCCACGGCCGTACAGGCGGCCCGGTAATCCGGAACTGCAGCTACGGCCGCGTCAAACCGCCGCCCCTTCGCGATGCAGGCTGTACAAGGCCACAGTGCAGCGATCCGCATAACCCAGCCGCAGATAGACCTTCTTGGCGCGGTCGTTGCCCGGGCTCACATGCAGGAAGGGCTGCTCGCCCCGCTCGAACACGCCGCAGGTGACCAGGGCGACCAGGCGCTGGGCATGGCCGCGGCCGGCGTGGTCCGGATGGGTGCAGACCGCGCTGATCTCGCGCCAGCCAGGCAGGTGCATGCGCTCGCCGGCCATCGCGGCCAGGCGGCCGTCGCTGTAGATGCCGAGGTAGCGCCCCATGCGCAAGGTGTCGTGGCGGAAATAGCCGGGGAAGACCAGGCCGGTGAGTTCCAGCATGTCCTCGATATGCGCCTCGCCCAGCTCGCACACATCGGCACCATCGGGCACCGCAGGCGGCCGGGCGCAGACCATCTGCTCGATCACGCCATGGTCGTCCAGGCGCCAGCCCGGCACCGCCGGCGGCACCAGGCCGACCAGGTAATACGGCTCGTGGTCGCCCAGCAGGCCGGCCAGCTGCACGCCGGCCGCAGCATCGGCGCTGCCCACGCCGACGAAGGGCGCGATCTCGGGCGCATAGCCCGCCGCAGCGCCGGCCGCGCGGCCCAGGGCCGCGTGGTGGCTTTGCAGCGAATGCCAGATCGGGTTGTCCAGCGGCGAGGTCATGGCGATTCTTCGTCGCTGCCGGCGAAGCGCAGCCGGTTCGCGGGCAGGTTCGCCGAGGGGCCTTCGCCGCGGCGCTCGCGCCGGCGGCGCAACTGGGCATCGCGGCTGCGCGCGCGCGCGGCCATCACACGTTGACGCAGTTTGCTGGTTCGTTTGCGCATGGCGGGAACAGGATCTGGCTGAACTACGGGACGGCATCCCTGCCGGCGGCTCGGCCCTCGATTTTGCCGCAATCGCGCCGCTCAGCGTGACGCCGGCAACAGGCGCGGCTGCCGCTCGAACCATTCGGCCGCCTTGAGCAGGTGGAACTTGCGCTCGCCCTGTTTCAATTCAAGCCCCAGCCCCAGCTTGGCCCAGCGCAGGAACAGATCGCCCTCGGCCTTGCGCTGGGCCAGGCGCAGGCGCGCCTTGACATCGAAGCGGTTGTTGCTGACTTCCAGATCCTCCAGCGTCACCGCGCCATCCTTCACCGCCGCGCGCGTGGACGCGGTGACCTCGCCCTTGTCGAGCAGGCGCGGCACCCAGCGCGGGAAATCCTTGTGCCGCGAATACAGCGCCAGCAGCAGGCTGATGTCGCTCATGCGCACGCTGGCATCGGCGTCGATGCGCAATGGCGCGCCCCATTGCAGGCGGCCGCGGTCGAAGCGGATGTCCGCCCACCAGTCGCCCGCCGTGGCGCGTTCCGGATCGCTGACCTTGACCTTGCGCAAGCCCAGGGTGCTGCCGTCCAGCACGAACTCGTCGCGCACCAGATCCACCCGCGAGACTTTCGCAGCGACCGTCACATCGCCGGCGAATTCGAGATCGTTCGCCGCGAGCTGGGCCTGCCGCGCCTGGATCGCGAGCTTGCCAGTACCGACCTTGCCGACCGCGTCCAGTTGCAGATCGCCGCCGAGCTGGCCGCGGCCGCCGAGGAAGCGCAGCGCCGCGCCGGGCAGGAAAGGATTGAGGGCGCGCAGGTCGGGCACGTCGGCGCGCTCGAACAGCAGCCGCGCGCGCAGCGAATCGCGAAACTCGATCACGCGGCCGGTGGAGCGCAGCTCCAGCTTAAGATCGCGCCCGCGCACCATGGCCTGCTGCGGCGTCTGCACGCCGGCGACCTGGAACTGACTGATGCCGATGTCCACGCGCGGACGCAGCTCGCCGTTCTCGCTGTCGACGCGACCGTCGGCGCGGGCGCGGCCGGTGAAGCGCTGGCCCTGCACATCGGCCTGCACGGCCACATCGGGAATGCTCAGGCGGCTGCCCGCGGCGATGCGGCCCGCATCGACCAGCACATGCGCATTCACTTCGCCGGCGCCGTCCAGCTGCAGCCACTGCGCCTTGGCCAGCACCGGCCCCAGCCAGGCCAGCGAATCGAAGCGCCATTGCAGATCGACCAGGCCGGACAGGCGCGGCAGCAGCGGCGGCGCCTTGTCGTGCGGGATCAGCTCGCGCCCGGCGATGCGCAGCTCGGCCGCGATGCGGCCGCTGCCGGCCGGCGGCGGCGGCATGTCGAGCTTGAGATTGATGGTGTCGGCCACGTGCAGATCCAGCCTGGCCTGCTGCGTCCAGTGGCGCCCGGCCGCGTCGCTGGCCTGCAGCGGCAGCAGCAGTTCCATGCGTCCGCCGTGCTGCAGCACGCCCTGGTGCAGCACCAGTTGTGCCTGCACGCGGCCGCCGCCGGCATTGCGCACCGCACCGCGCCAGCGCGGTTCCTCGTCCATATGCACCGCGAACGCCGGCAGCGCGCCGTCGAGCTGAAGCCCTAGCGTGGCCAGCGCCAGCCGGTGCCAGCCCGCAGCCTGTTCGCGCGTATGCCGCGGCAGGGTGAACACGACTTCCAGCGCGGCCTGCTGCAGCCATTCGACATCGCCATGACGCAGCCGCGCCTGCTGCAGCTGGGCACGGCTGGGAAAGATCTCCAGCGCGCCGCCGCGCAGCTGCTTCCACAGGCCGAACTCCGCCTTGCCGGCGCCGGCCACGTCGAGTTCGTAATCGTCCCAGCGCACACCGCGCAGGCTCTCCGTCGCGATGCGGTCGAAGCGCAGCACCCAGCCGCCGGGCCGCGGCTCGGCCGGCGCCAGCTCGTGGGCCAGGGCGAGACTGCCGCGCACCTGCTCGGCCCAGGTCGACGGCACCTGCAGCTCCCGCCGCAGCAGCGGCAGCAGGGCGATGCGCCCGCTGAGCTTGTCAGCCTGCGCCGACCACTGGATGCGCCGCGCATGACCGTGGAACTGCGCCTGCCACAGCACCACCTGGCCGGGGTAGAGACTCAGGCCATGCGCCCATTCCATACGGAAACGTTCGGGCTTGCGGTTGATCAGCCCGGGGCCGAAACCCGCATTGAGGAAAAGGTTGGCCGCCAGCAGGTATACGGCATACAGGCCGACCAGGATCCAGCCCAGTCTACGCAATCCCTTGGACACGGCGCGGCTCCGACTTGAATGAGCCGCAGCATGCACCAGGCGCGGCGAAGGCGGAAGCCGGCGCCGGGGCGGTGCCGCGGCCCCGGCGCAACAGGTTACGGCATGGCGTGTCGCGACGCCGTCGTGCAGTCTTCTCGCCGGCGGCGACGCTACGGCCGTGCGCGATACCGCAGCGGCGCGGCGTGTCGCGATGCTATCCGTGCAAACCGCCGCGGTGCGACCGCCACAGCCGCACCGCCACCGCCGTCCAGCCGCAATTACCGTCGCTGAAAAAGCGCAGGAATTTCCAGGAACAGTCCGGCGCACCACTGCAAGCCGGATGCGCTCAACTGTCCGACTTCGCCTTGCGCAGCACGCTGGCCGCAACCTGGCGGCCTTCCTGGCGAGCCTTGTAGACCGCGAGCAGGGCCTCGTAGCGCTCACGCCCCACCGATTCGGTGAACTTGCGCCGCACCTGCACGTAGGAGGCGCGGAATTCCGAATACGCGCCGTGCGCGCCGAACAGCATGCCGAGCTGGCGCTGGGTCAGGCCGGACTCGGCCGCCAGCACATCGAGATCTATCGTGGCCTGCGCCATGGCCGTGGTACTGCACAGGGTCAGGGCAAGCGCGAAAAGACGGGCTTTCATGACGACCTCCACTGCGTACACGTCGGACTGCGGGCCGACACCGTTCGATCTGCCGATCGTGCGCCGGCGCGGTCTGCGCCGGCACGATCATCAGATGCGCTGCGGGACGGTTTTGTTGGGCAAAGGGGCGATGCCGGCAAGAACTGCATCATTGGCCAGGGAGAAGGGCCGGAGATGCAACGCGGACGAGCGATGTTGCGGGGACTGCCGCGCAAATTAGGCAACGGAATGCATATCGAAATTTGGCCTTCTGACGGGAAAGCCTGAAGCCGGGAAGTTGCGGATTCGAAGATGCCGGGCAAATCCGGAAAGCAAATTCGCAAGCCGGAGAACCCTCTCTCCAAGCGCGCCAGGGGGAGAGCTGCCCGGCTCGCGCTGGCGACCTGGCGGTCCTGGGCGGCAAAGGATCACTTGCAGGAATCCAAATATAGGCCGCAATCCCGAATCGCGAACCTCAAAACCCACCAATCACCCAAACCCCAACCCCACCTCCCGCACCACCGCCAGCACATCCTCGGCAGCGGCGCACAGCGCTTCGCTGCGCGGGGCTATACGCGGTCTCGCATCCAGTGTGCAGGTCAAGGCGGCATCAAGCAGGGTCGCATGTGCGCGGGCGAGCTTGGCCGCCTGTTCCGCACCCAACAGCCCGTGCTGCGCCGCGAGCGCGATCAGCTTGCTGCTGTCGCTGGCGCCGAGCAGCGCGGGAACCTGCGCGGCGTGGGCGAGTACCAGTGCCTGCAGCAGGAATTCGATATCGAGCAGGGCGCCGGCGCCCTGCTTGAGATCCAGTACGGCGGCATCGGAACGGTCGCGCTCCGCACGCCAGCGTGCGCGCATGGTGGCGACGTGGCTGAACACGGCTTCGCGTTCGCGCGGCAGGCCCAGCACCGCGGCGCGGGCCTGGGCGAAACGGCGGGCCAGCGCGTCGTCGCCGGCAAGCAGGCGCGAGCGCACCAGGGCCTGGTGTTCCCAGGTCCAGGCGCGTTCGCGCTGGTAGTCGGCAAAACCTTGCACGCTGGTGACGAGCAGGCCCTTGCCGCCGTCGGGGCGCAGGCGCACGTCGACTTCGTACAGGCGGCCGGCGCGGGTCATGGTGGTGAGCAGATGCACTACGCGCTGGGCGATGCGCGCGTAGTAGCGCTGGCCGTCCAGCGGCTTGGGGCCGTCGCTTTCGACCTGGCCCAGGGCCTCGTCGTAGAGGAAGACGAGGTCGAGATCGGAAGCGAAGCCGAGTTCGGCCGCACCCAGCGAGCCATAGCCGACGATGGCCAGGCCGCTGCCATTGCCGATATGGCCGGGCAGGCGGCCGTGCTGGCGCAGGGCGTCGCGTTCGGCCTGGGCCAGCACGGTGGCGACGATGGTTTCGGCCAGCACGGCGAGGCGGCGCGACGTGGACACGGCGTCGGCGCGCTTGCCCAGAAAGGCCAGCCCCAGGCGAAAACCGAGACTGTGCTTCAGTTCCTGCAGCAGCTCGATCTCGGCTTCGGGATCAGGCGTGGCTGCGTCCAGCGTGGCCACGCGGCGGGCGATCTCGGATTCGATCGCGCTGCGGTCCACTGGCACGGCGTCCAGGCGCGGATCGAACAGGTCGTCGATCAGCAGGGGATGGGCGATGACGCGCTCGGCCAGCCAGGCGCTGTCGGCGAACAATGCGATCAGGCGCCGGCGCGCGCCGGCCTGTTCATCCAGCAGCACCAGATAGGCGGCGCGGCGCACGATGGCGTGCAGCAGGCGCACCAGGCGTTCCAGGCAGGCGGCCGGCGCGCGGCTCTGCGCGGCGGCCTGCAGCAGTTGCGGCATCAGGCGGTCGAAGCGTTCGCGCGAGCTGTTGGCCATACTGCGCACGGCGGGCGAGCGAGTCAGGCCGAGCAGGGCCTCGCGCACCGGCTCGGCCGGCTGGAAGCCGGCGGCGGCCAGTTCGCGCGCTTCGCCGCCGTCGCGGTCCAGGCTGCGCCAGAGCTGGATCCAGCTGTCCGGCGTAGACGGCGCCGCGGCGCTGTCCAGCGGCGCGAGCAGGTTGCGGAATTCCTCCGCCACGGCCTCGCGCTCGTGCGCCAGCGCGCGCTGGAACGCGGCGGTGTCGGCATGGCCCAGGCCGCAGGCGATGCGTTGCACCAGGCGCGCGTCGGCGGGCAGGTCGTGGGTCTGTTCGTCGCGCAGCATCTGCACGCGGTTTTCGGCCCGGCGCAGGAACAGGTAGGCGCGGCGCAGGGTCTGGGCGCGGGCCTTTTCCAGCACGCCGAGCTGCTCGCAGGCGGCCAGCGCCGGCAGCAGGCCGCGCACGCGCAGGCTGGGTTCGCGGCCGCCGCGTATCATCTGCAACAATTGCACAATGAACTCGATCTCGCGGATGCCGCCGGGGCCGAGCTTGAGATTGTCGGTGAGGTCCTTGCGCACCACTTCCGCGTCGATCAGCGCCTTCATCTCGCGCAGCCCGGCGAAGGCGGTGTAGTCGAGGTAGCGCCGGTAGACGAAGGGCCGCAGCGCTTCGCACAGGCGCTTGCCGGCGGCCAGGTCGCCCGCCACCGGCCGCGCCTTGATCCAGGCATAGCGTTCCCAGTTGCGGCCTTCGCGCTGGTAGTACTGCTCCATCGCCGCGAACGACAGTGCGACCCGGCCGGCGTTGCCGAACGGACGCAGGCGCAGGTCGACGCGATACACGTAGCCGTCCACGCTGACTTCGGCCAGCAGCTTGACCATCTGCTGGCCCAGGCGGGCGAAGAAAGCTTCGTTGTCGACCACGCGGGAGCCGTCGGTCTGGCCGTTCTCGGCATAGGCCAGGATCAGGTCCACGTCGGAGGAAAAATTCAGCTCGCCGCCGCCGAGCTTGCCCAGGCCCAGCACCACCAGGCGCTGGGCGCGGCCCTGGCTGTCGCGCGGCAGGCCGTGACGCGCGCCCAGGTGCGCTTCGGCGTAGCGCAGCGCGGATTCGATGCAGGTCTCGGCCAGCGCGGTGGAGCCGGCCAGGGTGTCGGCGACTTCGTCCAGGCCGTTCACATCGCGCCAGATCAGGCGCAGCGCCTCGCGCTTGCGGAAGCGCCGCAGCAGCATCATCTGGCGCGCCTCGTCGCGCTCGCCGGGATCGAGCTGCCAGACCCGCGCATCGGCCGGGCGCGGATCGCTCATCAGCATCAGCGCCTCGGGCGCGAGCAACGCTGGATCGCGCGAGAAGCAGTCATAGGCGAAGTCGCTGGCCAGCAGTACGCGCTGCAGCTGCTCGGCCACGCCGGCGTCGTCGTAGAACGGCACATGGGCTTCGCGGCAGCGCGCCAGCAGATGCGCGTAGCGGCTTTCGAGGAAATCGGCGAAGGAGGCGGCGGCGGTCATGGGCCGCCGATTCAAACAGATTCGCGACGGAATTGCTCGGCATCGGCGGCAGGCCTCGCAGCCATGCCCGTGGCGCGGCGGCGGCGGAAAGCTGGAGCAACCTGCCGTGCCGCATCACGCTCCGACCGGCACGCCGCATCCCGGGGTTCCTGCCGCCCTGTCCGTCCCGCCGCAGCGCTGCACCGGCAAACGGTGCGGGCAGTCCGGCGGCTGTACCGCATGAACCGGCCCGGCCGCTTCATCCCGCGGCCGGGCCGGCTTCGCCGCAGTCAGCAGCTGCCGAAGCGATCAGGGCTGGCGCCCGGACCGCCGCGCGGACCCGGCGGGTTTTCCCAGTTCGTGCCCGGGCCGCCGCGCGGGCCCGGCGGATTGTCGTCGCGGTCATTCCAGCAGCGGCGGCTCTGGTTCCAGAAACCGTAGCGCGGATGCCAGTAGCCGTAGCGGTCGTTGAAGTAGTAGCCGTCATCGCGCAGCACGAAGCGGATCCGCTCCCTGCCGTGGCGGTAGAAACGATGATCCGGCGAGGCGCCCGGACCGCCGCGCCAGCCCGGCGGGTTTTCCCAGTTGGTGCCGGGACCGCCGCGCGGGCCCGGCGGGTTGTCGTCGCGGTCGCGCGGATAGTCGCGCGCATCGGCGACGTTCACGGCCGCGAGCGCGGCCAGCGAGATCAGAAGCAGACGGGGCAGTTTCATGGCGGACTCCTGCGTGTCGTGGAGGCACAAAACGCTTGCGCCGCGAAAAGGGTGTCACCGCCCGCGTGAATGCCCGCGCAAAAACACAGCCCTGCCGTCGAGCCTGTATCTGCCATGTTCAGCGGCGTGAAAAGCAGGCGCAGGACCCGCCGGGCCTGCGCGCCGCGCCGGCCAAGCGCAATGATTCCAAATAAAACATATGCAAATTTCGCTTGGTGAAGAAACGCCAGCCACACATGGAGAATCGCGGCACAAAAAAAAAAAAGGTTCTTCACCCATTACCGGGGAAGGCGGCGCGGATTTTAAGGAAGAAGTAAGCATCGTCCCGGAAGCCGTAGGCGATGCGCTTGATGACCTTGATGCGGTTGTTGATGCCTTCGA
>NZ_JANFQO010000028.1 GCF_024437735.1 Tahibacter harae
GGGCGCTTCGTGAGTTCCGGCATGCGGCTCCAGGCTCTCCCTCGGTTGCTCACCAGGGGCTTTACGGGCGCGCATGCCGGCTCTCGACGCCTAGAGTACGGGGGCGGCGAGACATAAGGGCTTTTCGCGTCGCCGTGCAGTCGCGCAAGCCTGTTTACTGCAGCCGCCCTGACAAACAGCCGCCGCGTCTTGTCATGGTAATGAATCACTGCGCCTGTCCGCCGCATCAAAGGCCGAGGTATCAAAAGCGATACATCAAAGGCGATGCATCAAAGGCAATGCACTATACGCCGCTCACTAAAAACTGCGCATCGAAAGGCGACTCACAAAGCAGCGCATCGAAGACAAGGTACCCAAAAAACCATAAAAAAGCCGGGCGGTCTCCCGCCCGGCTCCCTTGCGCTCTCTTCATCCGCTGCGTCCTGGAACGCAGCTTCCGATCAGTGCTGCATCAGCTCAGAACGTGATGCTCCAGCTGTCGATCTTGCCCACATCCCCAGGACCGTTGTCGTTCACGCGCAGGCGCCAGGTGCCGTTGAGCGGTTCGCTGGACAGGTTCACCGTATACGTCTGCACGATATTGTCGGTGCCGCCGCCGGCGCGGTTGTGCAGCACGTAGACGCTGCCGTCGGGCGCGACCAGATCCACCTTCAGGTCGCCCTGGTAGGTGTGCACGATGTTGACGGCGACCTGCGCGTTGGACGGCGCGTTGCCGCTGCGGCCGGAGACCGTGATCGGGCTTTCCACGGTGGCGTTGTCGCTGATGGCGACATCGGTGGTATTGCTGTAGGTCTGCGTGCCGCCGCCGCCGGTGCTGTAGTTGCCGACGATGCTCAGGCCCGAGAACGCCGCATAGGCGCGCAGCATGACGTGGTAGGTGCCGGCGCTGGGAGCGGCGATGGTGCAGGTTTCGGCGTTGGTCGAGCCTTCCGACTTGCAATCGTAGGTGGTCGTGGTCGGCGCGCTGCCGAAGCGCACGAACATGTCCGCATCGCCGCTGCCGCCGGAGGTGGTGAAGGTCAGGTTGGTCGCACCGGCCGGCACCGCCAGCGTATAGGCCAGCGACGTATTGGTCGCTGCCGACTGTCCGGTCAGCGCCACACCGCGGGTGAGCGCACCGCCGCCGCCGCCGCCTTCGCAGTTGCCCAGGCAGCTGCCGCCTTCGACGCGGTTGCGGATGGTGGTCGCCGGCTGCGAGCCGAAGCCGCGGTTGAAGTTGATGCCGACATTGGTCAGATGGCAGTAGCTCATGATGGTGCCGCCGCCGGAGGGATTGCCCGGCAGCGGGCAGCCGCCTTCGGTGGCGCCGGAGCAGCCGTCGATCGCGGTGTTGTTGCCGTTCCACACGCAGGCGTGGGTATGGCGCGAACCGAGCAGATGGCCGGCCTCGTGGGTCACTACGCTGACTGTCCAGGAATACGTAGGCACCGTGTTGTACGAGGACTGCACGCCGCTGGTGCACATGCTGGCCGAGCGCGAGGCGTTGCAGATGCCGCTGAAGCCCGCGGCCACGCCGCCGCCGAGCGAGCGGAAGGTCAGCAGCTGGGCGATGGTGCCGGTGAAGCTCGACGCACGGTTGCTCTGGAAGCTGGACAGGTTGCTGGTCGAGCTGGAACCGTTGTATGGATCGGCCGACGTCCAGATATAGGCCTGCTGCAGCTTCAGCGTGATGCCGTCGTTGGCGTACAGGGTGGAGGAGTTGTTGAACACGGCAGTGACGTAGTCGGTCGCCGCCTGCAGGCTGCCGCGGTTCTGGAAGATGTCGTACTCGGCTTCCATCCATTCCGTCGCGCACTTCACCGTCTGCAGCTCGTCGCTGGCCTTGCTGCCTGCGCCGGCACTGGCCGCCGCCACCGCCGGTGCTTCAGCGGCTGCGGCTTCCTCGGCCGGATCGTCCCAGAACTTGGCCAGGGAGCCGCGCGGCCCGCCCTTGAGATCCATCGCGCAGCCCGGCGCGCCGCTCTTGTCGAGCAGGGCGGATTCGGCGTAGATGATATGGCGGTTGCTGCGGTTGAGGCCTTCCAGCTTGCCTATGACCCAGTTGCCTTCGGTCGCAGTGGAGAAGGTGCCGATGATTTCGCTGTCGAACACGCTGACCGCGGCGAAGGAGGACGGCTCGCCCTTGACGATGCCGCGGTAGTGCAGGCCGCGGCTGATCTTGCTGGTGTCCTCGCCGCCGCTGGCGGTGATCTTGAAATCCGGCGCGAAGATGTCGTGGGCGAACAGTTCCAGCTCCACCGTGCCGCGCTCGCGCGTGGGCAGGGCCAGCGTGATCGAGCTGGGCTGGGCCTTCTGCAATGCGGCGATGGCACCGGTGTCCAGTTCCAGCAGCGTGCCGCTGCTGACGGCGAGCTGGGTCACCGGATCGGCGCTGGCGGATCGGCTCGTGGCCGGCGTGAACAGGTTGACCTGGGCCAGGCTGTCCGCCTTGCCGCGGTAATTGTCCAATTGTATTGAAATGGTGCTCGCTCTGGCTTGCGGCGGCTCGGCGGCGTTGCCGGCGCCGGCGGTGAGTGCCAGGAACAGGCAGGCGGGCAGGGCGGCGCGCCACAGCGCGGCGCCCCAGCGGCGGTGATGTTGCGTTGATGCGTTCATTCGATCTTTCCCTCCCGGTGTACGAATGGCCGCTGGCGCGGCATGTTCGACCTCCCTGTCACCGGTGCGCGACGCAGGGCGGCAGCGCCCGGCGCGGCTGCAGGAGGCAAAGCCGCGCGCAGCCGCGGCGGCGGCTGGTGTCACGACTGATTGCGCGTCTTGCGTACCCGCAGGCGATCTCGTCGCTGCCGCGGATGGAGTACCCCTGCTCCATCCTGTCGGCGCGGGCTGGCGGCAGATCGCGGCTGTGGCGGCTGCGTCATCGAACGTGCGCAGATCCGCCTTCGAGCTGTCCCGCGATCCCTGTGTGCCGCCGGCTTGCGCCGTCTACCCGTTGCCTGGCACCTCTCCCGGGGCGACGGTGTACACGCTCGCTGCGGCAATGGCAACGCATGGGCATAGGAGAATTGTGCATATGTGCGCTGGTTCACTTGTCCGGCTGCGGGCGGAGGCGGACTCGTTTTTTCCGACGAACGTGTGTTCGTCCTGCGTTGCAGCAGGCGTTGTAGCTGAACACCGCGCAGGCTTATGGCGGCGATCGTCGGCGGATGCGCCAGATCAGCCGCAACGGCCGCGGCGGCGACAGGGTCGGTCTTGCGTCGCAGCATGCGCAGGTCGACCGATAACCAAGGAACCCGGCCGCTTGAGCCCGCCAGCGCCGGGCGCCGCCGCTGCCGGCCACAGCGGGGCGCGCAGGCCTGTGGGAAACTCCCGTTTCGGACCGGATTGCGAGGTGGACGATGGGGCTGGTGTTCGTGCTGGGTGCGGTAGTGGGCTTTCTCGCGGCGTGGTCGCTGCTGCCGCGCGCAGCGGCGCGGCGTCCGCCGCCGCCGGCAGCGACGGAATCGCAGACCGGGACTGCACCGGCATCCAGCGCGGAAACTGCCGCCGTCGCCATGACGGAAACCGCTGCCGTGCCCGCGCCGGGCGCGGATCCCTCCGCTGCCGCCGCCGAAGAGGTTGCGGCGGCCGGACCCGCGCCCGGCGAAGCCCGCCCCGAAGCCACGCCGCGCGAACGCCTCTATGTGCTGCTGCGGCCCTGCGTCGAACGCATGGAAAGTTTCGACCACCCCGACGAGCTGGCCGCCATGGCCGAATTCACTGCTGCGGTGGAACTGCTCGCCGGCAGCGCCTTCAGCACGCGCGAGCGCCTGGAGAGCGTGCCCGCGCGCAACGTGCCGCTGAGCTGCGCCGCGCTGGTCGCGCTGCACCGTGCCGGCGATGTGGTGCCGCTGGACGTGGTGCGCACGGTCGAAGGCCTGGGCTATTTCAGCCTGCACTACGCGCTGGGCTATCTCGCCGCGCATCCGCATCCGGCCAGCCTGGACGGCCTGCTGCCGCGCATGAACGAATGGTGGTTCGACCATCCGCTCACGCGCGCGGCGCTGCAGCGCTATTTCGATGCGCTGCCGGCACAGGCGCCCCTGGGCGAAGGTGTGGCCGGCCTGCATCCGGGCCAGCTGACTGCGCTGCAAGGCTGGCTGGCCGGCAGCGGCCATGCGCGCGGCAGCGAGCTGGCCGCGCAGCTGGCGCAGCAGCTGCGCGCGCGGGAAGACCGCGAAACCCTGGCCCAGGTCGGCCGCCTGATCGAGGCCACCGATGCCGACGGCGAGATCGCCGCGCCCGGCGACGCCGAAGCGATCCAGCGCCTGCTGACCCTGCTCACGCGCGAGCCGCGCAGCAGCGCCGTGCTCACCGGCCCCCAGGGCAGCGGCAAGAGCACGCTGATCCGCCAATGCCTGCGCCAGCTCGCCGCACAGGGCTGGTGCGTGCTGGAAGCCAGTCCGTCGCAGGTGCTGGCCGGGCAGAAATACATCGGCGAACTGGAAGGCCGCGTCACCGCCATGGTGCGCGCGCTGAACCGGCCCAACGCACTGTGGTACGTGCCCGAGGCGCACCAGCTGCTGGAGAAGGGGCGCAGCATCAGCGATTCCAGCGGCATCCTCGACCTGCTGCTGCCGCATCTGGAAAAGCGCGAGATCCGCCTGCTCGGCGAAAGCCCGCTGGATGCGTGGAGCCGCGTGATCGCGCAGCGCCCGCGCGTGCAGAACCTGGTCACCGGGCTGAATGTGGAAGCGCTGGACCGCGCCGAGACGCGCGATCTCGCGCTGGCCTGGGCCGCCGCGGCGGCGCAGGCCTGCGGCGCCGAAGTCGCCGGCGCGGAGCTGGTCAACGAAGCCATGAACCTCGCCGCGCAGCAGTTCCCCGAGCGCGCCGAACCCGGCCGCAGCCTGCGCCTGCTGCAGGAAAGCCTGCGCGCGGCGCAGCAGGCGGATCCGCCGCAACTGCCGCTGACGCGGGCGCAGATCCTCGCCACGCTGGCGCGCCAGTCCGGCCTGCCGCTGGAAATCCTCGACGGCGGTGCGCAGCTGGATCTGGCCCAGGTGCGTGGTTTCTTCACCCGCCGCGTGATCGGCCAGGACGAAGCCGTGGATGCACTGGTCGACCGCATCGCCATGCTCAAGGCCGGCCTCACCGATCCGCACCGGCCGCTGGGCGTGTTCCTGTTCGCCGGCCCCACCGGCACCGGCAAGACCGAACTGGCCAAGGCGCTGGCCGAATACCTGTTCGGCTCGCGCGAGAAGCTGCTGCGCTTCGACATGAGCGAATACCAGTCCGAAGATGCCTACTGGCGCCTGATCGACGAGGGCAGCGGCGAGCGCGCCACCTCGCTGACCGGCCGCATCCGCCAGACTCCGTTCGCGGTGGTGCTGCTGGATGAGTTCGAGAAATCCCATCCGCGCGTGTGGGACCTGTTCCTGCAATTGTTCGACGACGGCCGCCTCACCGACCGCCAGGGCAATACCGCGGATTTCCGCCACAGCCTCATCATCCTGACCAGCAATGTCGGCTCCACCGTGACCCGGCGCAGCGGGCCGGGCTTCGTCGCCGCGGCGGATGCCTCGGCGCGCGGCGAGGCCGAGCGCGCGCTGTTCGCCACCTTCCGCCGCGAATTCCTCAACCGGCTGGACCGTATCGTCATCTTCCAGCCGCTGTCGCGCACAGTGATGCGCGACATCCTGCACAAGGAACTGGAGCTGGTGCTGGCCCGGCGCGGTTTCCGCGCGCGCGACTGGGCGGTGGAATGGGAACCGTCGGCGGTAGATTTCCTGCTCGAACGCGGCTTCACGCCCGATCTGGGCGCGCGCCCGCTGCGCCGCGCGATCGACCAGCACCTGCTGGCGCCGCTGTCGCGCACCATTGTGGAAAACCGCGTGCCCAGCGGCGGCCAGTTCCTGTTCGTGACCGGCGCCGGCGATGCGCTGCAGGTGCGCTTCGTCGATCCGGACGCGGCGCCGGAAGCGCGTCCCGCGGCCGTCAGCACGGCCGGCGCCGATCTGCGCGCACTGGCGCTGGATCCGTCCGCCGACGCCGCGGCGCGCGCCGCACTGCAGGCCGCGCTGGCCGCCTGCGAGCAGCGTCTGCAACAACCGGACTGGCTGGAACTGAAAGAACAGGCGGCGCAGGCCATGCAGGCGCGCGACTTCTGGGACAGCGCCGCGCGCCAGTCCGTACTGGACCGGCTCGAACGCATGGACCGCATCGAAAACGCCGTGCGCGGCGCGCACTCGCTGACCCAGCGCGTGACCGGCGGCGGCCGCGGCGTGCTCGACGTGGTGCGCCGCCTGGCCGTGCGCCTGCACCTGATCGAACTGGCGACCACGGCCTTGCTGGCCGATGAAGCCGAAGACGCCCAGCTGGAATTGCTGCCGGCCGACCGCGCCGCCGCCGACACCGTGGCGTGGTGGGAAAAGCTCGCGCACATGTACCTGGACTGGGCCGAGCAGCGCGGCATGCGCGTGCGCGTGCTGGAACGCGACCCGCGCCAGGCGCGCCTGCGTCTGCAGGTCAGCGGCTTCGGCGCCTGGCAGTCGCTGCGCGACGAACGCGGCCTGCATGTGCTGGAGCGCGGCGAGGGCAATCCCGCCGAGCGTTTGCGCCTGCGCGTGCGTGTCGCCGCGGACGGCGGTCCCGGTTTCGATGCGGAACCCGAGGCCGAATCCCGCCTCTGCCGCCGCTATCAGGAACAGCCCACGCCGCTGGTGCGCGACGCCGTGCGCGGCTGGCGCAGCGGAAGGCTGGACAAGGTGCTGGGCGGGGATTTCGATTTGATGCAATGAGGCGGCGGCGCGCTGGCCTGCGCGGCGGCGGCCCGCCGCTGCGCTATGCTCCGGCGCTGCACACCGATCGAGGAAACGAGCGGATGAACAGGTTCGTCATTGCTGCAACGGCTTCCCTGCTGCTGGCTGGCTGCGCTTCGGCGCCGAAACAGGCGGACGACCTGCACCGCCGCCTGCTGACGCTGGACACGCACTTGGACACGCCCATGCACTTCGGCCGCGCCGGTTGGAGTTTCGGCGACCGGCACGACTATGCGACGGATCTGATCCAGGTCGATCTCGCGCGCATGGATGCGGGCGATCTGGATGGCGGCTTCTTCGTGATCTACACCGCGCCGGGGCCGCTGGATGCCGCCGGCTATGCCAAGGCGCTGGCCTTCGCGCGGGAGCGCGCGGACCTGATCCATGCGACCGTGGCGAAATTTCCCGGACGCATCGCGCTGGCCACGCGCGCCGACGATGCGGCGCGGCTGGATGCCGCGGGCAGGCGCTTTGCCTACCTCAGCATGGAAAACAGTTATCCGCTGGGCGAGGACCTGGGCCTGCTGCGCGAGTTCTACCAGCGCGGCGTGCGCATGGCCGGCCCGGTACATACCAAGAGCAACCAGTTCGCCGATTCCTCCACCGACAAGCCGCAGTGGCACGGCCTCAGCCCGCTGGGCCGCGAATGGGTGGCGCAGATGAACCGGCTGGGCATGGTCATCGACGCCAGCCACGCCTCGGACGAAGCCTTCGACCAGATGCTGGCGCTGTCGCGCACGCCGCTGATCCTGTCGCATTCCGGTTCGCGCACGATCTGGGACCATCCGCGCAATCTCGACGACGCGCGCCTGCGCAAGCTGGCCGCTGCCGGCGGCGTGGTCAGCGTGACTACGGTCTATCTGACAACGATGAACCTGAGCCCCGAGCGCGAGGCCCTGTTCGACAAGCTGGAACATATCGGTGCGGCCACGCCGGCCGAGCAGGCGAAGCTGACCGCCGACACGCGCGCGCTGGACAAGACCCGGCCGCTGTGGGACCAGGATTTTGAAGGCTTCATGAAAAGCCTGCTGCACCTGATCGAAGTCGTCGGCGTGGACCACGTCGCCTTCGGCGGCGACTGGGACGGCGGCGGCGGACTGCGCGATATGGAAGACATCGGCGCCCTGCCCAAGGTCACCGCGCGCCTGCGCGCGGCCGGCTATTCCGAGGCCGATCTGGAGAAGCTGTGGAGCGGCAACGTGCTGCGGCTGCTGCGCGCGGCGGAAGCAGCGCGGCAGTGAGCACATCGTTCGCAGTGCCGGCGGCATCAGGCTCCTGTCTGGGGCGCCTGCGCCAGCCGTTCGCTGATCGCACGCCATCGCGCTGCGTGCGGGCGGCAGTATCGGCATGGCCGGCGGTGGGTTCATCCCCATGCCTGCGTCAGCCATGGCGATGAACTCGCCTCGCCAACCCGCCTGCACTCGCGACCACAACCGCAAAATCCTGAACTCGAATCTCGAATCCTGGCTGCGGATTTCAGCGCATCCATCCGCTTGACCTTGTCCCAAGGGCAGCCCCGAGACTGGCGCCGATGACGAAGTCCACCCCATCCTATCTGCGCATCGGCGAACTGGCCGCGCGCAGCGGCGTCAGTGCCAAGGCGCTGCGGCTGTACGAGCAGCGCGGCCTGCTGCAGCCCGCCGCGCATTCGGCCGCGGGCTATCGGCTCTACGGCAGTGCGGCGCTGGCGCGGCTGGGGCAGATCCTGCTGCTGCGCCGGGCGGGTTTCAGCCTGGCGCAGATAGGCCGGCTGCTGGCGCGCGATCCGGGCGTGGCGGCGCATCTGCTGCGCGAGCGCATCGCCGTGCTGGAACGCGAATGCAGCGAGCGCCAGCAGACCCTGCTCGCGTTGCGCCGGCTGCAGCACGGCGTGGTTTCGTCATCGACCCTGGACCTCGACGAACTGGTGGAGACCATCGCAATGACGACGCAATTGAATGTGGAATGGACGGCGCAGCAGCGGGCGGATTTCGCCCGCCGCGCCGAGCAGCTGGGCGCGGCCGGCCTGGCCGAGGCGCAGCAGCTGTGGCCGGAACTGATCGCCCAGGTGCGCGCGGCGCTGGAGGCCGGCGTGCCGGCGGAAGCACCCGCGGCGCAGGCGCTGGCCCAGCGCTGGTATGCGCTGGTGCAGGCCTTCACCGGCGGCGACGCGGAAGTGACGCGCAAGCTGGGCCGGGCGTATCAGGCGCAGCCGCAGGCCATGGCGGCGCAGGGACTCGATCCGGCGCTGTTTGCCTATGTGGGCGCGGCGCTGCGGGCGGCGGGATTGTCGCTGCCGGCTTGAAGTGCGCGGTGCAGGAAGACGGGAAGCTGCGGATCGGCGTCCCGGCCAAGGCTCGCACCTTGTCTGCCGGTTGCGCATTCCGATGTGCAGATTGCAGCGGATTCCGGCGAACGACAAAACCGGCGAACAGGAAAAAGGAGCCGGCAGTTGCCGGCTCCTTTCCGTTTTACGCCGCGGTCTTCAGCGGACGCGCCGGCTCGTAGCCGTCGAACAGCATCACCGCCGAAGCGCGGCCCTGGGTCAGCGAACGCAGCGTCGTGGTATAGCCCGACAGCTGCGCCAGCGGCGCGCGGGCGGTTACGTCGCTGCGGCTGCCGTGGTCCAGGATCGCCGACACCCGGCCGCTGCGCCGCTGCAGGTCGCCGATCACGTCGCCGACATGGGCGGCGGGCGTGTCGATCACCAGCTCCATCACCGGCTCCAGCAGCACGGTACCGGCCTGGGCCAGCGCCGTGCGCAGCGCTTCCATCGCTGCGCGCTGGAAGGCCTGTTCGGACGAGTCCACCGCGTGGGTCTCGCCATCGACCAGCACCACGCGCAGGCCGACCACGGGATGGCCCAGCGGACCTTCGTTCAACCCCGTGCGCAAGCCCTTTTCGGTCGCAAGCACGAAGTTGCGCGGGATCACGCCGCCGCGGCTGCGGTCGACGAACTCGAAGCCGCCTTCGGCCAGCGGCTCCACGTCGATCACCACGCGCGCGGCCTGGCCTATGCCGCCGTTCTGCTTGGCCAGCCGTCCTTCCACACCGTGTACCGCGCGTGCCGGTGTTTCCTGGTAGGCCACGTGCGGCGCGCCGGTGCGCACGCCGACTTTCCACTCTTCGCGCAGGCGCTGCACCATCACTTCCAGATGCAGCTCGCCCATGCCCCAGACCAGGGTTTCGCCGGTTTCCGCATCGGTGCCGACGCGGAAGGACGGATCTTCCTGGGCCAGGCTGGCCAGGCCCTGGCCGAGCCGGATCAGCCCGGACGACTGCTCCGCCGCCAGCCGCCAGGACAGCACGGCGGGCTGGGCCTGGATCGACGGCAGTTCCAGGCGGTCGGTTTCCGCGCTCAGCGTTTCACCGCTGGCCGCGTCCTTCCAGCCCGCCAACGCGACGATCTCGCCGGCAACCGCCTGCGCCACGTCGCTGCCGCGGTCGGCCTGCACCACCAGCAGCCGTCCCACGCGCACGCGGCGGCCGCGGCGCGAAGCCCACACCATGTCGCCCACCTTCAAGGTGCCCGAATACAGGCGCACGAAGGCCAGCGGACCGTGTTCCTGGTGCACGATCTTGAACACCAGGCCGGCCAGCGGTCCGGCCGCGTCGGGCGGGAGTTCCACCGCGCCGGCGCCGCTCTGCGCCTGCGCCGCGGGACGGTCCAGCGGCGAAGGCAGGTAGTCGACGATGGCATCGAGCAGGCTTTCCATGCCCTTGGTGCGGAACGCCGAACCCGCCAGCACCGGCACGCCGGCGCCCTTGAGCGTGGCGCGGCGCAGCGCGGCCTTGAGCAAGGCATCATCCACCGTGCCGGCGAGGAAGGCTTCGGCCAGGGCGTCGTCGTGATCGGCCACGGCTTCGGCCAGGCGCTCGCGCGCTGGTGAATATTCCGCGGTTTCTTCAGCCGACCACGGCCGCCGTTCAAAGCCGCCGTCCTCGTCCCACAGCACCACGCTGCGGCCGACCAGATCGACCCAGCCGCGCAGCGCGCTTTCCGTGCCCAGCGCAATGCCCAGCGGCCAGGGGTTGGCGTCGAGCTTGTCGCGCATCTGCTGCAGCACGCCGGCGAAATCGGCGCCGGTGCGGTCCATCTTGTTGACGAAGGCAATCAGCGGCACGCCGTGGCGGCGCGCCTGGCGCCACACGGTTTCCGACTGCGGCTGCACGCCGGCGACGGCGCAGAACACGGCCACGGCGCCATCGAGCACGCGCAGCGAGCGTTCCACTTCGATGGCGAAATCGATGTGGCCCGGCGTGTCGATCAGGGTCAGGCGGTGTTCGCCCGGGCCGGCGACGCTCCAGTACGTCTGCACCGCCGCGGCGGTGATGGTGATGCCGCGCTGGCGCTCGATCGGATTGAAGTCGGTGGTGGCCGCGCCGTCATGGACTTCGCCCATGCGATGAATGGCGCCGGTCTTCCACAGCAGGCGTTCGGTGAGGGTGGTCTTGCCGGCGTCGATATGGGCAATGATGCCGAGGTTGCGCCAGCGGGAAGCAGTGGGAACGTTCATGAGGGGCTCGCTTTGCGTTGCCAACGGATACGCCCGCGCGTCCCCGGTTGGCTGCAGGGCGCGCGGTCAGGTCTCTGTCTCGGTGGCGGTATTCACGACACGTTCTCCTCGGTGTTGTGTGTGACGGCGGAAAAAAGGCCAAAAAAAAGCACCCGGACGGGTGCTTGTTCTGCGCTGCTGCGGCGGGCGTCGGTTCGACGCTAGATGCCGCTCGCTCCAGGCAGACGCACCCGCGCTGCGCGCTGGCGCAGCAGGTGATTCACTATCAGCAGGGGCGTCGGGATCTTCATGGGGGCGCGATTCTGGCGTTGCGGCCGGTGTCGGTCAACTGGCCGACGAAGTGGCGGCGGCGATTGCGTTTGCAAGGGGCGGCGCTGCAATCAGCCGCGCACCTGGTTGCGGCCGGCATGCTTGGCCTCGTACAGGTGTACGTCGGCCTGCGACACCAGGCGCTCGTGGTGCACGCTGCCGCTGCGTTCGGCCAGGCCTATGCTCACGGTGATGTGCAGATCGCTGGCGAAGGCCGAGCAGTCGCCGGCTTCGACCGCGGCGCGCAGGCGCTCGGCCACATGGCGCGCCTGTTCGAGGTTGGTGGCGGGGAAGAGCAGGGCGAATTCCTCGCCGCCGTAGCGCGCGATCAGGTCCTGCGGGCGCAGCTGGCTGCGCATCAGGTCGGCGACGCGGCGCAGCGCCGCATCGCCGGTGGCATGCGAGTAGCGGTCGTTGATGCGCTTGAAGTGGTCGATGTCGACCAGGGCCAGGGTCAGCGGCTCGCCTTCGCGCACGGCGCGGGCGAAGGCCAGGGCGAGCTGTTCGTCGAACCAGCGGCGGTTGGCCAGGCCGGTCAGCGCATCCTCGCGCGCCTGGCGCTCGAAGGCGTCGGCGTGTTCCTGCAGGCGCACCAGCAGGGCGCTCTTTTCCGCATCGGCGGCGGTCAGGCGTTCGGTCTGGGCGCGCAGATCCTGGGTGCGCTGGTCGATCAGTTCGCGCAGGCGCCGTTCGTTGGCGCGCAGCTGGCGCGTGCGCGCGAGGTAGGCGAAATAGAGCAGCAGCAGGACCAGCAGGAAAACGCCGGCCCAGAAGCCGCTGCGCTGCCACAGCTGCGGCGCCACGCGCAGCACCAGGCTGGCCTCGTCCGTGTTCCAGTCGCCGCCGGCATTGGCGGCGGAAACGCGGAAGCGGTATTCGCCCGGTGCGAGATTGGTGAACTGGGCGAAGCGGCGGTTGCCGCGCTCGACCCAATCGGGGTCGAAGCCGTCCAGGCGGTAGCGGTAGCGGATTTTCTGCGGCATGAGGTAGCTCAGGCCGGCGAAATGCAATTCGACCTTGCGCGTGCCGGGCGCCAGGTCCAGCGCGTCGCGGGCGGGCAGGGCGCGGTCGTCCACGCGCACTTCCTCGATCACCAGCGGCGGCGCGGAACGGGCGAAGCGGCCCAGCCGCGCCGGGTCCACGCTGGACAGGCCCATGGCCGTGGCCACCCAGACCTGGCCGTCGGCGCCGCGCCAGGCGGCAGGGCCGGAGCCGCCGTTGCACTGGGCGCTGGCCATGCCGTCTGCTTCGCCAAACATTTCCACAGTTACCGTATTCAATTTTCCATCGGCGGCGGCCTCGGCCTCGGCGCGGGACAGACGCAGCACGCCGCGGTTGGAGCTGAGCCAGAACTGCTGCGCATTGTCCTCGACCACCTGGAACACCGTGTCCACGCTCAGCCCCTGGCGCCGCGAGATCACGGCGGCCTTGCCCTGGCGGTGGCGCACCAGGCCGCGGTCGGTAGCCATCCAGATCGTGCCGTCGGCGTCCTCGTGGAAGCCGAACACGTCCTCGATCTGTTCCGGCCCGGGCAGCGCCAGCGGCGTGATCGCATCGCCTTCGGCCACGGCCGCACCGTTGGCCGTGCCTATCCAGACGCGGCCGTCGGCGGCCGCATGCAGGGTGATGATGAATTCGCGCGGCAGGCCGTCGGCCGGGCTGAAGCTGCGCCATTGTCCATTGCGCCGCCGCGACAGGCCGCGCGCCGTGCCCACCCACACCGTGCCGTCGCGCGCGGTGGCGACGGCGCGCACCTGGTTGCCGGCGAGGCCGTCGCCGGTGGTCCATGTGGCGAGCTTGCCGTCCTTCCAGTGCAGCAGGCCGTTGGCATAGGTGCCTACCCACAGGCCGCCGGCCTTGTCGTCGGCCAGGCTCAGCACCGAATCGCCCAGCGCCGGATGCTGCGCGGCCAGCGGCTCGAAGTGGGTGCCATGCCAGCGCGCGAGGCCGCGGCTGGTGCCGGCCCAGAGCGTACCGTCGGCGGTCTGCAGCACGCTGCGCACGTAGTCGTCGGGCAGGCCGTGTTCGTTGGTATAGGTGACGAAGGGCGCGTCGCGCAGGCGCAGCAGGCCGCCGTTGGTGCCCACCCACACGCTGCCTTCGCGGTCCTCGAACAGGGCGGCGACGCGGTCGTTGGGCAGGCCGACCTCGCTGCCCAGGACTTCCACATGGCCATCGCGCAGGCGCAGCACGCCGTGGTTGACCGTGCCCAGCCACAGATTGCCGGCGCGGTCGAACAGCAGGCGCTGGATCGCATCCACCGGCAGTTCCGCCGAGGCCACGCTGAAGCGGCCGTCCACGCCGCGGTACAGGCCGCGCTCGGTGCCGACATAGGCGCTGCCGTCGGGGTCGAAGGCGATATCGAACACTGGCCCCGGCGGCAGGCCGTTCTCGCTGCCGTAGCGGTCCACGCCGTCCTCGCGCACGCGCACCAGGCCTTCGGTGGTGCCGGCCCAGACACTGCCGTCGGCATGCGCGGTGACCAGGTACATGGAACGGCTGGGCAGCCCTTCCTCCAGGCCGTAGTGGCGGATGTTGCTGCCGTCGACGCGGTCCAGGCCGGCGCTTTCGGTGGCCACCCAGAGGCGGCCGCGGCGGTCTTCGGCCACGTCCATGATCTCGTCCTGGGCCAGGCCGTTGCGCATGTCCAGGCGCGACCACTCGCCGTCGCGCAGCAAGGTCACGCCGCCGCGCGAGGTGCCCAGCACCAGGGCGCCGTTGCGCGTGACCAGCAGGGAGCGGATGCCGTTGTCGGCCAGGGCCGGCACGTTGGCGCGGTCGAAGGAGCGGAATTCGATGCCGTTGTAGCGCGCCACGCCTTCCCAGGTGGCGAACCAGAGATAGCCGTCCGGCGTCTGCGCCACGCCCTGCACGAGGTTGTGCGGCAGGCCCTGGCGCGTGGTCCAGGTTTCGCGGAAGTACTCATTCAGCGGGCGCTGTTCGCTGGCCGGCGCGGCCAAACTCAGCACCGCCAGCGGCAGTGTCGCAAGAAACCGCATCAATCGCGTCATTGCGCACCGCACCTGCCCGCTCCCTGTCCGTGCGCGGGCAGCATACCCGATGCGGCCGGGTCGCAAGCGGCGGCGCGCGCGCGGACGGCGGCGTGCTGGTGCAGGAGAATCGCGCGACGGCGAAAAAATAGGCCGCCGGGCCCTGGGGCGGAGCCCGGCGGTGCCGCCCCCGTTGCAGCGAGGGCGGGAAACGGTGCGCCGGCGGCAGCGCGCCGGGCAGAAATCGGCCGCGGCGTTTCAGGTTGGCAGCGGCGCCAGCCCCAGCACGCGCGCGGCGTTGTCGTGGTAGACCTTGCGCAGGACGGCGTCGGGCAGGCCCAGGCCGTAGATGCGCCAGCGGCCCTGCGGCGGCACGGGTGCCGGCGCGTAGTCGAAGTATTCGTCCTCGGTTTCCAGGAAGCGGTAATAGATCTCGTACAGGGCGCGGCAGAACACCTGCTGCGGCGTTTCCTCGCCCGCCGGCGGCGGGATCGCATCCGTGCCGAAGCAGATGCGGTCCTGGTGGCGGTCGAAGAAACGCCGCGCGGCGCGCGGCTGGCGGCCCAGCTCGCCGATGCGCGCGGCGATGTCCACGCACGTATTCGGAAAGCGCTGCAGCGTGGCCGCGACGGCATCGAGTTTTTCCGCATTGCTCACGTGCAGCAGCACGAAGCGCGTCTTCGGGTGGCGCGCGATGACGCGGTCGCGTGCGGCCAGCAGTTCCGCGTTGGACGGAAAATCGCGGCCATGGAAGGACCAGTCCGGGTGCGCGCCGAGTTCGTCGTAGCGCTCGTTTTCGCCGTCCACCGGCTCGAAGAAGGCTTCCGGATCCGAGGTGTGGATGAACACCGGCAGGTCGTGCGCGGCGCAGGCTTCCCACATGGGATCGAAACGCGGGTCGTCGACCCGCACCAGGGCGCCGGCGTCTATGCCTTCGCGCAGGTACAGGCCCAGGGTCTTGAGGATCTTCAGCCCCACCGCGCCGGCGGCCTTGGCCTGGCCTATCGCATCGGCCTGGTAGCGCGGATAGTCCGCGCGCAGCCATTCGCCGTAGCTCGGCTCGGCCAGGCTGAGGAAGCGCCCGGGCGCGGCCCGGTCGAAGCGCTGCAGCGTATCGGCCAGACCGTGCCCGCTGCCGCCGGTGAGGTTGACCATCAGGCGCACCTGCATCGCATCCATCACCGGCAGCAGGTCCTGCGGCGCGGCGAAGAACCGGCGCGACTCGCCGGTGGCCACGCCGCTGCGCACCTGGGCCGACCAGGACAGGTGCGTATGAAGGTCGATCACCGGATAGCGCGGTCCGCGGATTTCGGTGCGCGCCGTATGCAGCATGCTGCGCGGGCGGAACTGCGCCAGCGGCAGGCTTGCCGCTGTGGCCGCCGCAGCCCGTGCCGGTGCAGCGCCTGCGTCCGGTGTCGCCGCCGCATGCACAACCGCCGCGCCGGCATGCTCTGCGCAGGTGCTGCGCAGCAGGTAGTCGCAAGTACACATGGCGATGATTCCGGCCGCCGCCTCAGCGCGGGTATTTCGCCAGGATCTCATGCGCGGCGCGGCTGAGCGCGACGGCGCGGTCGAACTCGCGCAGCCACATATTGCGGCCGAACATGACGCCGGTCGCGCCGCTCTGCATGTAGAACGCAATCTTGCCGAGCACGGCGTCGTCGTCGTCGTTCTTGGTGCCGCCGGAGAACAGCACGCGGGTCAGCCCGGCCGAGCGCACCACGCGGCCGGTGCGCGCCGCGGCGTCCTCGCCCAGGCCGGCATACGGCGCGGGCGAGCCGCCTGCATCGGCTTCGGGCTCGTGCAGCTTGACGATGTCGGCGCCCAGTTCCAGCGCGACGCGGGCGGCGTAGTCCTGGGCGTAGAGCGAATTCTTGCCGCCCTTGGCGTCCACCGCGCGGCCGCGCGGATACGACCACAGCACCAGCGGCATGCCGTAGCGCTCGCAGTCCTGGCGCACCTGGCGGAAGTTGCGCAGTTCCTCGTCCTGGCGCGGCGAGCCGACATAGATGGTATAGCCCACCGCATCGGCGCCCAGGCGCACGGCGTCCTCGACCGAGGCCAGCGCGGGCGAGGTGGCTTCGGCATCGTCGGGGATATTGGTCTTGCCGTTGAGCTTGAGGATCAGCGGCAGCCGGCCGGCGTAGGGCGCGAAGTATTTCTCGGCCAGGCCTATGCCCAGGGCGATGGCGGAGTAGCGGCCGGCCAGGGCGAGTTCAAACTGGTATTGCGGATCCAGCGCCGGCGGATGCGGGAAGAAATCGGTGGGGCCGTGTTCCAGGCCCTGGTCCAGCGGCAGCACCATCAGGCTGCCGTTGCCCGGGCCGTGACCGTAGAGCAGGCGCCAGAGACGGGCGCGCTTGCCGGGATGGGCGGGGAGATTGGCCGGGTCTGGACTGTGTTGATTCTTTCGATTCATTTCTATAACGTCCATTTTCGGTTTCGAATTGCTTCAATTTCTGGCACGGCGACACATGGCTGTCAATCCCTCGCTTCATTCCGGCGGCGCCCTGGCCGATCTGCTCGCCGCCGCGCCGGCGCAGCAGACGGCGCGCGGCTACGCCGACACCTTGCGTGAAATCCTGCAGCAGCCGGAAACCTGGACGGCGACGGCGCAGCAATTGAGCGCACTGCTGACCGAACCGGCCTGGCGCGAGGCCCTGGATGCCGCCGCCTGCCTGGTGCTGACCGGCTCGGGCAGTTCCCACTACGTCGGCGAAGTGCTGGCCAACGGCCTGCAGGCGCGCCTGGGCAAGCCCGTGCTGGCCGTGCCGGCCGGCACCTTGCTGACCCACTGGCGCGGCGCGCTGCCGGCCGGCGCCCTGCTGGTTTCGTTCGCCCGCTCCGGCGACAGCCCGGAAAGCCTGGCCGTGGCCGAAGCCGTCTTCCAGGGCCGGCCCGAATGCCGCCACCTCGCCATCACCTGCAATGCCCAGGGCGGCCTGGCCCGGCGCTACCGCGAGCGCGACGGCGCCCTGGCCGCGGTGCTGGATGCGCGCACCAACGACCGCAGCCTGGTCATGACCAGCAGCTTCACCAACCTGGTGCTGGCTGGCCGTTCGCTGGCCTTCGCCGATGACACCGCGGCTTACCGCACCGTGGCGCAGCAGGCCGCGCAACTGTGCCGCCGGCTGTTCGCGCAGTACGCCGATGCCATCGCCGCGTTCGCCGCCGCGGATTTCGACGATGTCTGCTACCTCGGCAGCGGCGCGCACTACGGCGCGGCGCGCGAATCCGCGCTGAAAATGCTGGAAATGACCGGCGGCGAAGTGCGCACCCTGGCGGAAACCTTCCTCGGCCTGCGCCACGGTCCCATGTCGGCGCTGCGGCGCGGCACCGCCCTGGTCGCCTTCGTCTCCGGCGACGCCGCGGTGCGCGACTACGAACTGCATCTGCTGCGCGAACTTCGCCACAAGGGGCTGGCCGTGCGCCGCCTGTTGCTGGGGGAAAACCTGCCGCCGGACAGCGTGGGTGCGGACGATCTCTGCATCGATCTGCCCGGCCTTTGCGCCCTGGGGGACGATGCCGCCGCGCTGCTCGGCGCCGTGGCCGGCCAGTTGCTCGCCTTCTTCCGCTGCCTGCAGACGGGACACCGCCCCGACGCGCCCTCGCAGGGCGTGCTCACGCGCGTAGTGCCCAGCATAGGCGCGGGCGGCCGGAGCCCGGCGTGAGCACGGTACTGGTCGTCGGCGAGATCAATGTCGACCTGATCTGCTCCGGCTACAGCCAGTTTCCGCAGCCGGGCCGCGAAGTGCTGGCCGACGACGTGCTGCTGACCCTGGGCAGTTCCTCGGCCATCTGCGCCATGGGCCTGGCGCGGCTGGGCAATGCGGTGCGTTTCGTCGGCCTGGTCGGCGACGATGCCTGGGGCGAGTTCTGCCTGCGCACGATGGCCGATGCCGGCATCGACGTGTCGCGCGTGCGGCGCAGCGCAGCGTTGAAAACCGGGCTCACTGTTTCAATCACTTCGCAGCAGGACCGCGCGCTGCTGACCTATCCCGGCGCGGCCGCGGCCCTGGGCGAAGACGCGGTGGACGAGGCGGCATTCGCCGGCTGCGACCATCTGCACGTCGCCTCGTATTTCCTGCAGCCGGCGCTGCGCCCGGGCCTGCCGCGGCTGTTCGCGCGGGCGCGCGCGGCGGGACTGAGCGTGTCGCTGGATCCCGGCTTCGATCCGCAGGAACGCTGGGACGCCGACCTGCGCGCCCTGCTGCGCGGCGCCGACCTGTTCTTTCCCAACGAAATGGAACTGGCCGCGATAACCGGCGAAGCCACCGTCGCCGCCGGCCTGCGCGCGCTGGACGACGGCCGGCTGCGCACGGTGGCGACCCTGGGCGCCCAGGGCAGCGCGACGCTGCACCACGGCGAACTGCTGCAACTGCCGGCCTATGCCGTCGATGCAATCGACAGCACCGGCTGCGGCGACTCCTTCGACGCCGGCTTCCTGCACGCCTGGCTGCGCCGCCTGCCGCTGCGCGACTGCCTGCGCTGGGGCGCGGCCTGCGGCGCGCTGTGCACGCGCGGCCGCGGCGGCACCGCCAGCCAGGCCAGCGTGGCCGAAGCCGAAGCGCTGCTGGCACAGGACTGAGCGAATGATTGTCGTCGGCGGCTTCAACTCGGCCCTGGACAAGCGCATCGACATAGACACCCTGGCCGCCGGCCAGGTGCACCGTGCCCGCGCCGTGGCCGCCGCACCCGGCGGCAAGGGCCTGCATGTGGCGCAGGCACTGGGTGTGCTGGGCAGCGAAGTGCATCTGGTCGGGCTGATCGACGCCGCGCAGCGCGACGCATTTGAAACCGTGCTGCGCGCGCACGGCGTGGTCTTCCACGGGATCGAAGTCGCGGCGATACGCAGCTGCCTCGCGCTGCGCGAACCCGACGGCCGCGTGACCGAGGTGCTGGAGTCCGGCCCCGTGCTGCCGCCTGCAATCGTTGATGCCTTGGGCGAAACCTTTCTCGCTCTGGCCGCCGACGCGGAATTCGCCGTGCTCAGCGGCAGCCTGCCGCCGGGCTGCGCGCCCGATCTCTACGCCGGGCTGGTGCGCGCGACGCAGCAGCGCGGCGTGCGCTGCGCCGTCGATGCCAGCGGCGAGGTGCTGCGCGCCGCCGCCGCGGCACAACCTTTTCTGATCAAGCCCAATCGCGACGAAGCCGCCGCGCTGCATGGCCGCGCCATCGCCGGTATCGACGCCGCCGCCGACCTGTTGCGCGCGCTGCGCCGCGACGGCGTGGCGCTGCCGGTGGTATCGCTCGGCGCACAGGGCGCGCTGGCCGCGGACGACAGCCAGATCGTGCATGCGCAGCCGCCCTCGCTGGCGGCGCGCAATCCGGTCGGTTCCGGCGATTGCCTGCTCGCCGGCCTGGTCCATGCACTGGCGCGCGGCGCTGCGCCTGGCGAGGCGCTGCGGCTGGGCGTGGCCTGCGGCGCGGCCAATGCCGTGTCCGACGACAGCGGCCATATCAGCGCCGCCGCCGTCGCCGATCTGCTGCCGCGCGTGCAATTGCATGCGCTGTCCTCTTCCATCCCCTGCAACGCGCGCCAGTAGCGCTGGCGCCGGAGAGCCCCGCCATGAACCGACGCGATTTCCTCCTGTCCTCCGCCGCTGGCCTGGTTGCGGCCACGCCGCTGGGCGCGCTGGCGCGGCCGCGCAAGTCCGGCGACAAGCTCAAGGTCGGTGTGCTGGGCGTAGGCATGCGCGGCCAGGTGCATCTGCACGAACTGCTGCGCCGCGACGATGTGGTGGTCGCGGCGATCTGCGACATCGACCCGTTCATGATCGACAAGGCACTCGCGCGCATCGCCAAGGCCGGCAAACCCAAGCCCAAGGTCTACAGCGGCAGCGCCGCCGCCTGGCGCGAGATGTACGCCAAGGCGGGCCTGGACGCGGTATTCATCGTCACACCCTGGGAAGGGCATGCGGAACAGGCGACAGCGGCACTGCGCGCCCGGATTGCCGTTGGCTGCGAAGTGGTCGCCGGCACCACGCTGGAAGAGCACTGGCAGGTGCTGCGCGCCCAGCGCGAAAGCGGCACGCCCTACATGCTGCTGGAAAACGTCTGCTACCGCCGCGACGTGCTGGCGGTGCTGAACATGGCGCGCCAGGGCCTGTTCGGCGAGATCGTGCACCTGGAAGGCGGCTACCAGCACGATCTGCGCGAGGTGAAATTCAATTCCGGCGTGCCGGGCAAGGCCTACGGCGGCGGCTACGAGTTCGGCGAGAAAGGCTGGTCGGAAGCGCGCTGGCGCACGAACCATTCGGTGCAGCGCAACGGCGACCTGTATCCCAGCCACGGCATAGGCCCCTGCGCCATGCAGGCCAATATCAACCGCGGCAACCGCTTCCTGCACCTGACCAGCTACGCGAGCAAGCCGCGCGGCCTGCACGACTATCTGCAGCGCAATGCGCCGGAACATCCCAACAGCAAGGTCGCGTTCAAGCTCGGCGACGTGGTGCAGACGCATATCGCCTGCGCCAACGGCGAAACCATCCTGCTCAGCCACGACACCTCGCTGCCGCGGCCGTATTCGCTGGGCTTCCGCGTACAGGGCACGCGCGGGCTGTGGATGGATCTCAACGACGGCATCTATATCGAAGGCCAGTCCAGGAAACCGCACGAATGGGACGCCGCCGCGCCCTGGCTGGAAAAATACGATCACCCGCTATGGCGGCGCTTCGCCGCCGACGCGCGCGACTCCGGCCATGGCGGCATGGATTTCTTCGTCATCAACGCCTTTATCGAAGCGCTGCGCCGCGCCGAGCCCATGCCCATCGACATCTACGACGCGGTCACCTGGAGCGCGATCACGCCGCTGTCGGAACAGTCCGTCGCCAACGGCAATCGCACCGTGGATTTCCCGGATTTCACTGACGGCGAATGGGAGAAGCGCAAGCCGATCTTTGCGTTGGACGATCGCTACTGAGAGGCGGTTGAAGCGCAGCGCCGCTGCGGCCGTTGTGCATCGGCGCGTCGCGCTGCGCTTCAGTCCACGAGGATAACCCGCGTCCCCAGCTGGGCGATGCGCTCGGCATAATCGGCCGGAATGCCGCGGTCGGTGACCAGCACGTCGATATCCTTGATGTCGCAGATGGCGTGGAAGCCGCGGCGGCGGAACTTGCTGGAATCAGTAACCACGACGATCTGCTCGGAAGCGCGGCACATCAGCCGATTGAGCGAGGCCTCGGCCTCGAAATGCGTGGTCAGGCCCAGCTTCAGATCGAAGCCGTCCACGCCCAGTATCACTTTGTCGAAATGCAGATGGCGCAGGCTGGCCTCGGCCGTTGCGCCATAGAATGACAGCGATTTCTTGCGCAGCAGCCCGCCGGCCACCATCACCTCGACCTGCTCGGCCGTGGCCAGGCGGTTGGCGATATTCAGCCCGTTGGTCATCACCACCAGGTCCTGGTGATCGTGCAGCGCGATGGCCACCTCCTCGGTCGTCGTCCCCGAATCCACGATAATGCGCTCGCCGTTGCCGATCAGCTTCGCGGTTGCCTCGCCCAGCTTGCGCTTGAGTGCCGCATGCTCGCCGTGCTTCTCGCGCAAGGTCAGCTCCCGCGCAATGCGGTTCTTCACCAGCGCCGCGCCGCGCGAACGCACCAGCAGGCCCTTCTCGTCGAGAAAGGTGAGATCCAGCCGTATCGTCACCTCCGACACGCCGAAATGCCGCGCCAGATCGCGCACCGACGCCCTGCCGCGGGTATTCACCCATTCGACGATGGCCTGCTGGCGTTCGACGGCGCCGAGCTGGGCGGTGGCGGAGTCGGGGTCTGGCGTGATGGCGTCGATGATGGCCTGGCTCCGGATTGCGGCTCGAGGCCTGATTATGCCGCTACTGGCGTGGAGCCGGGCGGTGGAGGCAAGTCTTTGTAGTGGGCGGACGGCATCCGCGTGTTGTCGCGGGTAATGTTCGGAGTCCGGCGTCCGGCACCTGTCGCCGCAGTCGATTCCGTGATCGGCCTTAACCCGGCTGCTGCAGCTACCAATACGTGATCCAGCAGTCGGGCACACTGTCGCGGGCGACCTGCTCCACTTGCCGGCTGATATGTGTGTCCGCGCTGTAGAAAATGGCGTAGTGTTCGCCGCTGCCGCCGCCCCAGACGTGCTCGTAGATCCAGCCGTCCGTACCTGCCAGATGGCGCATTGCGTCGGATTCGGCGCTTCTCGATGTTTCCGTCATGCGTTGCAGCAGCATTTCCGGATCCAGCTTGCCGCTGGCCGCGGCTACCGTGACATTGTCGTCGCTGCTGAGATGGCCCCACAGCTCCAGGAATGCCTCGCGATCGCTGCCGCGGTAGATGACAAGCAGGCTGTCACGGTTGTAGTAAGGCATGCGGCAGCAGGCAACCGCGGGAATCCGCGCGCTGGCCTTGCGCCACCAATGTCCGGTACCGATATTGAGCTGTGCGAGCAGCCATGGCGCTGTGCCGTCGCAGTCGGCCGCGACGAGTGCAGCGGTGCCGTAGGGCTGGTCTTCCTGGAAACACAGGCCGTGCACCGGATACGGAGGATGACCGAGGCGGCGGAATGCGCTGACCAGGCAACGGGTGGCGACGGCTTTCAGACCGGGCTCGAATTCAGCGACAATTTCTGCTTCGTCGCTGGTCCAGACCAGGACCGTCTGTGTGCCAATGGAGGCTTGGCCCATGGCCCAGCGGAAGCGCTGCGCCAGCGCCTGCCATTCCAGCGCTGCCTGCTGGCTAAGCGGTGGAAAAGGCACCGCGTGCGCAGTTGCGTTGAGGCGCAGCTCGCCAGCGATACCGTCCCTGAACGGCCCGTGGAATCGGTGACGCTCGTGGACGAGATGGCATAGCTCGAAATAGCCGGGTACGTGCCGATGCATGCCTTGGCTGAAATACACAGCACCACCACGCCGCTGCATCCAGCGATCCAGCAACTGCCGGCTGGCGGGGGTGTCGCGCAGCAGATAGATCGCGCGCAAGCCCTGGTTTGCGGTGATGATCGTTGCGTCGGCACGTACAGCGGCAACCGGCGGCGGGTGCGGCAGCATCAGCGGAGGCAGGGCGGAGCACCGCCGCAGATAGCCCTGCAGCAGATGCAGCAGTTCGTCTGTGTCGATCGGGCCCGCGAGCCGGTACAGAAGCGCCGGCGAAGCATGCAGGCGCTCGTCGATCTGCTGGTGCCGGGCCGCGGCATCCAGCATTTGCAATCCTCTGGTCAGAAAGTGGTAGCAGCGAGCCAGCGCCCGGCGCTGCGTGGTTGCGCCGATCGCCAGCAAGGCTGCGTCCATGCGCGCCACATCCTCCGCCTGCAGCTGTGCCAGCCGGGCAGTGCGTTCGAGCGGGTTGCCGCATTGAACGGCCGCATCGATAACCGCCATCAGCTCGCAGAGATCGACAGCATGCCGTTGCGCAGCCGTCCACTGGCTGCGCGGCAGTCGCCGCAGCGGCGAGTCTGGCGCTTCGGTCAGCGTGGCCAGCTGCAGGTAAACCGCATCGAGCTCCATGTCTCACCTGGTGTCTGAATCCGGCGGTTAGGCGGCCAAGCCGCGGTTGTGCACCCCTCTGTCCGCTTCCCGGATTCACCACCAGCCTGACAAATACCACCTCGACTGCGCCGCCGCGAACGCCGTGACGCGCCGGGTGATTGCCGTGTCCTGGGCATGGAACATAGCGTGATGTTCGCCCAGCCCGCCACCGTGTACATGCGAGTAGGCCCAGCCATGGCGTTCGGACAGGAAATTGGCGGTGTGGAAGGCGCTGCCGTGGCGCGCGGCATTGAAGGACTGCAGTATGCGCAGGGGATCGTCGCGGCCGCAGACGGTGGCTTCGACGATGCCGCGGTCGTAGTCCAGATCATTCCACAGCGCGAGATAGGCATCGCGATCGGTAGTGCGGTAGGCGACGCGCAGGGCGTTGCCACAGTTGTTCGGCAGTACAGCACAGGACTGCAGGCGGTGTGTCCAGCGGCGCCAGACCTGCGTTGTGCAGCTGGAAATATTCACCACCAGCCAGGGCAGCCAAGGCTCGCCTTCCGCCGCGACCAGGGCTGCTTCGCCGTAGCCGTGGGACTCGCCGAATTGCACGCCGCCGGCCAGCTGCGGCAGCGAATCCAGCTGCCGGTAGCGGCTGATCAGCGCAAGCGTGCGTGCATGGCGGCGCAGGTTGCGGTCCCAGGCATCGGCCAGCACGGCATCGCTGCCCAGCCAGGCCAGCGGTGATTCCTGCATGGTGTTGGGCCAGGAAAACACGGCCCAGGCGAAATCCTCGGCCAGTGCGGCCAGCACTGCATCCACTGGGGGACCGTAGAGATCACGCCGGCTGGGCATGCGCGCCGTGCGGCCCGGCTTGAGCTGGCCGAGCACAGCGCCTTCCGGCATGCCGTGGAACCACCTGCTGTTGCCGCGCGCCTCGCGGAGCGTCGTGGCAGGCCGACGCGAACCGCCGGTGTAGAAGGCGGCGGGATGTTCTCGCAGCCAGTCATCCAGCAAGGCTTCGGCATCATTCTGGCGAAAAACGAAAAGGTACTTGTCGCCGCTGCCCTCGCGCAGGAAGGTGCGTGTCGATGCCGGTGCTGTTGCGTGCGATTGCGCGGCTTGCTTGGCGCCGGGACGTGGCCAGTCAGGCACCTGGGCCTGATGGGCATCGAGATAGGCGACCAGCTGTGCCTGTAGCCGTTCTCCCCCGGCGCCATCGCCGAAAGCCAGGCGCGACAGCGCCCGGATATGCCGCTCGCACCGTTCCGCAACCGTGAGTACCCGCGTCTCCAGGGGCGCGCCTTCAAGGCCCTGCAACAAGGCGCGCCACACGGTGCGCAGGCGCCGGCGTTCGCGCGGCAGTTCCAGCGCGAGCAGCGCAGCATCGAAGCGCGCGCATTGATCCTGCGACAGGCCGGCGACACGCTCGGCCACGGGGAGGTCGTCGTCTTCGAGATAGAGCTCCTGCAGCAGGCCGATCAGCTCCAGCAGCGCGAGCACATGCTGCTCCGCCGGATTGAGCTGCTCCCGCGGCAGGCGGCGCAGGCGCGCGTCGGGCGCCTCGGTCAATCGGACCAGATTGCGGCAGATCGAATCTTGGTTCATGCACTCATTCCTTGTGCGTTGCGATGGACCTAGGGCGTACGCAAATGCCTCGCCTGCCGCGCTGGCGTAGCCCCCGCGTCGCGCCGGTTGCGCGGCGCGGGCAGCGGTGCGTCGGCGGCTTCGAAGGGCAGGCGGCTGCGGCCGCCGGCGCCGTGGTAGTCGGCGGCGAGGTCGGCGCCGGTTTCGTCCGCATCCAGCCCGCGTTCGGCGGTGAGGAAGTCGTACAGCGCCTGCACCAGGCGTTCCTGTGCCAGGGCGTGGGTCTGGCCGGTGCGGGCGTAGAGCCAGTCGCTGAAGGCGAGGAAGTGGGCGAAGGGCTGCTGCGCCAGCAGGCGCGGCAAGGTGCGCGGATAGCGGCCGGAATTGGCGACCAGGTCCCAGTAGCGCGCGAAGCGGGACAGGCGCTGCATGGTGGCGAAATCGATGACCTGGGTTGCGAGGATGTTGTACGGCGGATCGGGATTGAAGCGCAGGCCGAATTCCTGCGTATGCCGCGCGATGGGCGCGCCGCGCAGGCGTTTGAGGATGCCGAACTGGATCTCGTGCGGCGCCAGTTCCACCAGGC
Organism: Tahibacter harae; assembly: GCF_024437735.1. Classification (GTDB taxonomy): domain Bacteria; phylum Pseudomonadota; class Gammaproteobacteria; order Xanthomonadales; family Rhodanobacteraceae; genus Tahibacter; species Tahibacter harae. The sequence goes on from NZ_JANFQO010000028.1 coordinate 26,139, forward strand.
GGTCGAAGCCGCGGGCGAAGGTTTCCACGTCTTCGCCGGGCAGGCCGGCGATCAGATCCACGTGCAGATGAGCGTGGCAGTGCTCGCGCAGCCAGCGCAGGTTGGCCGCGGCGCGGGCGTTGTCCTGGCGCCGCGAGATGCGCGTCTGCACCTCCGGGTCGAAGGTCTGTATGCCGATCTCGAATTGCAGCGTGCCGGCCGGGAAACGCTGGATGGCGCTTTTCAGGCGCTCGGGCAGGTGGTCGGGGATCAGCTCGAAATGCACGAACACCGGATCGTCCGGCGCGGCTTCCAGCTTGGCCAGGAAGAAATCCAGGATTGCCAGCGAGGTGTCCACCTTGAGATTGAAGGTGCGGTCGACGAACTTGAACTGGCGCGCGCCGCGGGCGTAGAGCGTTTCCAGTTCGTCCAGGAAGGGTTGCAGCGGAAACGGCCAGGCGGTCTTGTCCAGCGCCGACAGGCAGAACTCGCATTTGAACGGGCAGCCGCGCGAGGCTTCGACGTAGAGATAACGCCGGCTCACGTCCTCGTCGGTGTATTCGGCATAGGGCAGGGCCAGCGTGGGCAGCGGCGGCTGCACGCCGGCGATGATGCGCGGCTGCGGCCGCTCGCCGGCCAGCAGCGGCGGCAGCAGCGCGGCAAAGCTGACTTCGCCCCAGCCGGTGATGACGTAGTCGGCCAGCGCGGCGATGCGCTGGCCTTCGGTTTCGTAGCTGACCTCGGGGCCGCCCAGCACGATGACCAGCTCCGGCCGCAGGGTCTTGAGCTGCGCGACCAGGCGCGTGCTTTCCTCGATGTTCCAGATATACACGCCCAGGCCGAGCACCTGCGGCGATTCGGCCAGGATCTTCTCGGCGATGTCCTCGATCTTCTGGCCGATGATGAATTCGCGGATCACGCTGCGTTCGCGCAGTTCGCCGAGGTTGGCGCGCAGGCAGCGCAGGCCCAGCGAGGCATGCGCGTAGCGCGCGTTGAGGGTGGCAAGAACGATGTCGGTCATGGCGCAAGTATGCGCGAAGCGGCGCGCCAGGTCCGCCGCGGGCCGCGACCGGGGCGGACGGCGCCGCGGAAATCCGGCCGCGAGGCCTGGATGTTTCGCGGCGCCGCCCGCGTTTCGGCGGCTCAGTTCAGAGGCGTGTCCATGCGTCCTGCCACACCACGCCGGTACCCGGTCCGTAGTGCGCCGCGCTGTTGACGTTGCACCAGCCGCCTTCGGGGAAGGGCTTGCAGCGGTAGCGGTTGCCGTCGCTGCCCAGTACCACGGTCTGGCCGGGCACATAGCTGCCTATGCCGGCGGGATAGACGTAGTCGTAGCCGCCGCCGCCGGCCGGCTGGTGCGTGATCGACACGGTCTTGCTCGCGCTGTTGACGCCGTCGCTGGCGGTGACGCGCACGACCACCGTCTGCGCCTGCGCCGGCGCTGTCAGGTTCAGCGTGGTTTGCACGCCGGTGGCGGCGCTCAGGCTCGCGCCGCTGCCCGAGGTCACCGCCCACTGGTAGGTCAGCACCGCGCCCTCGGGATCGCTGGAGCCGGCGGCCGAGAGGTTCACGCTGCCGGCGCCGCTGACGCTGCTGGCGGAAGCGTTGAGTACTACCACCGGCGGCAGGTTGGTGTCAGGGGTGCGGAATTCGACCTGATGGCTGAGGTTGTCGCTGCTGCGGGTATAGACGTGGTTGGCCGTCGCGCTCTGCTGCGGCGTGATTGCACCATTGGCCAGCACGCCGATGCGGGCGAAGGCCGACTGCGCGTTCACTGTCTGGGCGAAATAGAACGGCCACTGGCCGGTGCCGCCCTGGTTGGCGGCGACGGTATGGCTGACGGTTTCCACATCGTTGCCGGCGGCGTTGAACAGGCGCAGGCGGATTTCGGTGCCGGCGGGCAGGGCGGCCTGCGCGGCGAGCACGCCTTCGTCGGTCCAGCCGGGGTTGGTACCGTTGCCAAGGTTGACGTCGATGCAGGTATAGAACGCCTCGGTGCTGTCGGAGCGCTGCCATACGTTGTAGATCACGCGCCGGCCGCTGCCCTGCGGCAGCGGGCAGCGCAGGTAGTAGTTGCCGTTGTTCAGCGGCACGTTGCCCAGGCGGCAGAACTCGGTCAGGTCGGACCAGCGCAGCGGCTGGGTCGGCGACCAGCCTTCGCGGCTGATGTAGAAGATCCAGTCCTTGGTCGCGTGCGGCGCCTTGCCGCGGAATACGAATTCGTAGGTGCCGTCGGCAGCGGGGCTGATGGAGGTCGCCTGCCAGTCGCTGCGCGGCAGGTCCAGCCCGCTGAACATGGCATTGTTGCCGCTGCACAGCTTGCCGTCGGGCACCACAGCCTGGTGATTGCTGTTGGCATTGGCCTGGTTGATGCTCATCCAGTCGTAGAACGGCGAAGTGCCGTTGGCGTTCTTGAGCGCGACACAGGCCGGGTCGGTGGTGGTCTCCGGGCCGCTGAGGAAGCAGGTGTAGATGCGGCTCGGCGGCGTGGTCATGGTGCCGTGGGCGTGCACGGCGGCGGGCAGCAGCAGGGCCGCGGCGCAGGCGGCCAGCGGCGGCAGCGAGTACAGGAATTTCATGGCAGATCCCTCCCAGGGAAAAGGTCGTATGCACCGCGCCGCCGGCCCGGTGCGAGCGTGCCGGCGGTCGGTGCGGCGGACCTGTCCCGGAGGCGCGCCGGAATGCGTCCTTGTGTCCAGCTTCCCGGCCGCGACGGCGGCCGTTGCAATTGCCCGGCGCGGCGGCGGGGCGTTTCGGGAGCTGTGTTCTACGCGGACGTGTTGCGGCGTTTCCCAGGTGGATGGACAGGTATGGCTTGCGCATGCAAGGCATGCAGTAAGGCAGCTGTGGCCGGGGCCGCAGACTGCGGTGACGCTTCGTTTGTAGCGGCCTGGCGGTCGTGCCGCCGGCCTTGCTCGTGGTGATGTGGCGCGGCGCCGCTCAGGGCGCCTGGAAGCCGTCGTCGAAGATAGCATCGACGGTGGAGTTTCCGAAATGAACATCCATACAGGTGTAGAAAGCCTCCGGGCTGTCGGCGCGCTGCCATACCTGGTAGATCACGCGCTTGCCGCTGGCGGCCGGCAGCGGGCAGCGCAGGCGGTAGTTGCCGTCCTGCAGCGGCACATTGCCCAGGCGGCAGAATTCCTCCAGGTCGGCCCAGCGCAGCGGCTGTGCCGGCGACCATTCGGCGCGGCTGATGTAGAAGATCCAGTCTCGCGTCGCATGCGGCGCCGTGCCGCGGAAGATGAACTCGAAGCTGCCGTCGGCGCCGGCCTGTATCGGTGTGGCCTGCCAGTCGGTACGCGGCAGGTCCAGTCCGGCAAACGTCGGATTGTTGCCGCTGCACAGCGTGCCATCGGGTACCACGGCCTGGTGATTGCCGTCGGCATTGGCCTGGTTGATGCTCATCCAGTCGTAGAACGGCGCTGTGCCGCTGACATTCTTCAGCGCGATGCAGGCCGGATCGGTCGGTTCTCGGCACCGTTGAGATAACAGGTGTAGATGCGGCTGGGCGGCGTGGTCATGCTGCCGTGGGCCTGCAGCGCCGCGGGCGCCAGCAACGCCGGCGCCGTGGCGAACAGCGGCAGGCAGCGCATACGGCGGAATACGGAAAGGCGAAAAATAGGCACGCAAAATTCTCCGGAACAAAGCACGCACGCAAGCGCCGGCCGGCGCGGGGGCCGCCAGGCTGCGTAGTCCAGTGCGCTGTCCGGAGGTGGATAGACAGCGGCGTAGCGGGGTGCGCAAGGCGCACCGGAGGAATTCCGGCGCGATGCGGCAACGCCGGTGATGCTGTGTTTTTGTGTGGCGCGGATTATCGCTGCTGCAACGCCCGCGGCTGTGCGCCAGTTATTGCTTTCTCAGTACGGTAGGGAATAAGCAGCGGCGGAATGCACAGTTGAGCCACCGATTCCGGATCCCCGCTGCCAGGCCCGCCCGGAAAGCCCTCTCGCCCAGGCTTGCTTGGGGGAGAGGGGGGGGTGAGGGGGCGACGCTTCCGCACACCTCGAAGCCCAGGTTTCCGCCGGTCCGGTGTTTGTTGAAAAGTTTCGCGAAAATTCAGGAGGCGAGGCGCGTTGGGCATTGCCCCTCGTCCCGGCCCTCTCCCCCGGCGGAGCCGGGAGAGAGGGAGCAATTCCGCGTCGGCTATGCGGCAATTGCGTTTCCCGGGTCCTTGCCCCGATCGGGACTCAGGGACTCAGATACCCCGAAATACTCGAATACACATCCGCGAAACGCGAGTAGTAATCCGGATCCGTCGGCGCCGAGCAGTAGGAAAGGCCGCCGTACAGGCCGCCGCGCAGCTGGTAGCTGCCGTTGCTGACGGTGAACAGGCCCGAGCCCGAGGAGCCGCCTTCGGTCACGCCGGTGTTCCAGCGCACGCGGTAGAACGGGCCCTTTCCGTCGATATTGCCTGACAGCAGGGTCACCGTGCCCAGCGAGTATTTCTTCACGTCGCCGGCGGGATGGTGTATGCCTTCGATGGCGGTATTGGTCGCGCTGATCGCCGCGCTGTTCCACCCGGCGTAGACGGCGCCGGCGGGCGGCGTGGTCTTGAGTTCGAGCAAGGCGGTGTCGCGGGCATTGTTGTTGTGGCGCAGGTAGGCGCCGCCGGTCAGCGTGCGCGCGGCGGAGCTGACAGTGGAGCCGCCGCAGGTAGTCACCTCGTAGAACCAGTAGGTCTGCAGCGTGCTGGCGACCGACTGCGTGCTGATGCAGTGGTTGGCGGTCCAGAACAGGTGCTTGCGCGGCGAGTTGCTGTTGTTGAGCAGGGTGCCGGTGCACAGGTAGGAACTGCCGCCCTTGGTGAACACCATGCGCGCGACGGCGTTGGCGGTGCTGCGGAAATTCGTCGGAGGGCTGGTGCGGCAGACGATGTCGCGTTCGCAGTAGTCGCTGTCGCCGACGGCGCGGCCCACGGCCTGGTCGCTGGCGGCGGGGTTCACGTCGAAGTGCGACAGCTGCGGGACGCGCAGGCTGTAGGCGGCCGGATTCGCACCGGCGGCGAGCACCATTTCCACTTCCAGCACATCGCCCTGCACGATGGGCGACCAGTTCGCCTCGGCGGTGGTGAGATCCTTGCCGGCGGTCTCGAAGGTCTGGCCGTCCTTGCCGCGGAAGCGCAGGGTCAGGGCCGACAGGTCGCCCTTGTCGCCGCGGCTGTGCAGCACGTCGATTTCCAGCGCGGCGCGCAGGGCGACCGCGGTGCTGGACTCGACCGCGAAGCGGGCGCCGCGGGCGCCGCCGGGCAGGGTTTCCCAGGCCAGGGCGGACAGGTCCAGGCTGCCGGCGCCGGTGTCGCGGCTGTAGGCGACTTCCAGCGGCTGGCCGTGCTTGTCCTGTACGCGGCGGCGCTCGGCCAGCAGGCCGAGTTCGGCCGGGTCCGGCGCCGTCAGGCGCGCGGCGACCAGCGCTGCGCCCTGGGTTTCAAACTTCGCGCCGCCGGTGCTGGCCGGATCGGCCGCCACGGCGATGGTTTCGGAATTCATCTCGGCGGCGCGCGCGCCGGCCTGGGCGAACGCGGCCGGAGCCGACAGCGACAGCAGCGCGGCCACGGCCACGGCGAGACGGTGATTGCGGATCATTGTTGAACTTCCTCCCGGTTGATGGAACGGACCCCCCGATCCGTACCCGCGGCGGCAGCCGCGGGCCGCGTCACTCTACGGAGCGCGCGTCTCAATTCACGTCGCAATGCAGCAGGAGTTGCCAAATGCGCGGCTGCCGCGGATGCCACAACGAAAACATGTGGAACAGTGGGGTCGGCAAACGGTGATGCAGTGCGCGGCGTGGCGCGGCCGGCCGCCCTCCGCACGGCGGCGTAGCAGCGCGACAGGAAAACGGCTCACCGGATTATTGGCGCGAGGTCGGAAAGTCTTTTTCCCGGCAGTTGACAGTCGCCGGTACGGATGCGAAACCGCGCGCCCCGCGGCGATGCTGTTTCGCCGCGGCCCGGGCGCGTTGCTTGACTGTGCTCACCTTGGACAGGGCCGCCTGCGCCGGTTGTGGCTGCGCCGCCTGCGCCAAGTGCCAGGGCCGGTTGCGAAGCGGTCCGGTCCGCAGCGCCGTCCAGCCGCTTCAGCCGCTACGCCCGCCGGTCTGGGCTGCGCCGTATGGCGCTTGCGGCCGCTGCCCGCAGGGCTGCTCCCGCCGCTCAGGCTGAACCGCCGTTCCATGCTCTGCAAACTTCCGCATAGCGCGAAGCGGGCCGCGCACCAGGGCGTAGACTGCGCGACGCCGGCAATCCGCCGGCGTACTGCGGACTTCCGCCATGTCGTCGATCCGTCATTCGTCCGTCATCGCCGTCGCGCTGGGCGCGGCGTTCGTCTTCGCCGGGGCCTGCCAGGCTGCCGAGCCGGCCAAGGCGCTGACGCCGCAGCAGCAGCGCATGGCCGACTGCAACAAGCAGGCGGCCGGCAAGTCCGGCGACGAGCGCAAGAGCTTCATGTCCACCTGCCTCAAGGGCGAGAACGCCGCGCCGGCCACGCAGCAGGAGAAGATGAAATCCTGCAACGCCGACGCGAGCAAGAAATCGCTCAAGGGCGACGAGCGCAAGGCCTTCATGAGCAGCTGCCTCAGGGCCTAATCGCCCGCGGCGCAGGAACGGCGGCTGCATGCCGGTCCTTTCCGCCAATGGCCTGTATCACGCCGCCGGCGTCAGCCGGCGGCCGATGCCGCTGCGGCGTCTTATTCGCCCGGCTGCTTGTACTGGGTGATGCCGCGCTTGCTCTTCTCCGCCGCGACCATGGCGCGCACCTCGGCCAGCAGCTTCTTCGCATCGAACACGATGCCGTCCTTGATGGTGTAGTCCACGCCGCCGACGCGGGCCGGCTTGCCGTCGGCGCCCAGGCGGATATGCCCGCTGCCGTAGAGCACCTTCAGATTGGCCAGCGGGTTTTCCTTGATGACGGCAATGTCGGCCAGCTTGCCCGGCTCCAGCGAGCCGATGCGGTCGTCCGCGCCCAGGGCCTGGGCACCGTTCAAGGTGGCCGCGCGCAGGACTTCCAGTGGGTGGAAGCCGGCTTCGCGCAGCAGCTCCAGTTCCTCGATGGTGCCGAAGCCGTAGATCTTGTAGATGTAGCCCGAATCGCTGCCGACGGTGACGCGGCCGCCGCGGTTCTTGTAGTCGTTGACGAAGGCCATCCAGCGCCGGTAGTTGTCGCGCCAGGCGACTTCATCCTCGGTGCCCCAGTCGAAGAAGAAGCTGCCGTGGTTGTCGTGGTTGGGCGTGAAGAATTCCCACAGCGTCGGCCAGGTATAGGCGTCATGCCATTCGGCGCGGCGGGCGCGCATCAGGTCGCGGCTGGCCTGGTAGATGGTGAAGGTCGGGTCCAGGGTGAAATCCAGCTGCAACAGCTCCTTGATTACCGCCTCGTATTTTTCGCTGCCTTTCTCGGAAGCCTGTGCCCACAGCCGGCCGGCCTGGCCGAAGCGGTGCGCCTCGTTGCTGTAGTTGTAGTCAGCCGGATAGTCCTGCACGGTCTGGCCGTCGAACAGCGCCTCGGGCAGGCCGTACCAGTGTTCCATCGAGGTCAGGCCCCAGCGCGCCGTGGTCAGCACGTTGACGCGGGCGACATCGAGTTGCGCGTGGTGACAGGCGCTGCGCATGCCCTGTTTCTTCAGTTCCTCGAACGCGGCCTGCAACACTTCCGGACGGTAGCCGAAGCATTTCATGCCGACCGCGCCCTTCTTCTTCATCTCGCGCACCCATTCGCGCGCTTCCTCCGGCGTGGTCATGGGCGCGCTGCGGCCCATGCCGAAATAGGCGTAGGGGAAGATGCGCGGCGCGGTGATCGCATTGGCCTCGCTGCGGCGGGTTTCCTTGGCGCACCAGTCGATGCCGTTGCCGCAGGCCGGGTCGCGGATGGTGGTGATGCCGTGGCCCATCCATAACTTGTATACGTAGTCGGCGCTGACGCCCTGCTCGTCGCCGCCGATATGGCCGTGCATGTCGACGATGCCGGGCATGACGTAGTAGCCGGCCAGGTCCATCTCGCGGCCGCCGGGCTTGAGCTTGGGCCGGTCTTCCGGCTTGATCGACTGGATATCCGCGCCGACCATGCGGATCTCGCGGATGCGGTTGCCTTCGATCACCACGTCGGCCGGGCCGTAGGCCGGGCTGCCGGTGCCGTTGATGACGTTGACGCCGCGCAGGATCAGCTGCGTATACGGCCCGTCGCCTTCGTGGCGGTCGGCGCCGGGCGCGATGGCCGCGGCGGCGGGCAGGGCGAGCAGGCACAGGGCGGCAAGCAGCAGACGCTTCATCGGAACTCCGCGGGCAGAACAGGCTGGTTCCCGATCAGGCGCCAGCGCGGGGGCGGGGCGCCTGTGCCGGATGTCACAGGTGGCGGTTCGCCGGTTGTGCGCGCAGTCGCAGTCCGCTGGCATCCCGCCCCGGCGTCGACGAGGCCGCGGCTCAGCGCTGCCGTGCCAGCTCCACGCGCCGGTTCTTCTGTCGTCCGGCCTCGTCCTCGTTGGATGCCAGCGGCTCGGCGGCACCGGCACCGCGGGCGAGCAGGCGGGCGCTGTCCACGGCGTAGTCGCGCACCAGCGCCTGGACCACGGCGGCGGCGCGGCGGCGGGACAGGTCGAGGTTGTAGGCTGCGTCGCCCTGGGCGTCGGTGTGGCCGGCGACGGTGAGCTGCAGGGCCGGGTCGTCGCGCAGCAGCCGCGCCACTTCATCCAGCGTGGGGCGAGATTCCGGTCGTATCGTGGCGCGGTCGAAATCGAACTGGATGCCGTAGAGATCGACCTTGCCGGTGTTCTGGATGTCGCGGCGCATGACATCGGCGCCGATGAAGCGGATGCGGTCCTGCTGCAGCGGCTTGCTCTCGATCACGCGCACGATGGCGAGGTTGCCGCGGTCCTTGTCCTCGGCGATGGCAATGCTGGCATGCACCACGCCGTCGGCGCCGTCGGCGCCGTCGCGCCGCGCCAGCAGGTAGCGGGCGTTGAGATCGAAATAGTTGCGGATGAAGTCGCCGTCCAGGCGCGGCAGTTCGGGCGCGGCGTCCAGCGCGAGAGCGAAATCGTAGGGCGCCGTGTTCGCATTGCTGCGGCCGGGAATGTTCACGTAGCAGCTGGCATCGGCGGTGGCGCAGACGAAAATGCTGCGGAAGCCCTTGGCTTCGAGGCTGGCCTGGTAGTTGCGCAGCACTTCCAGGCTGGAGCGGCCCTGCGGCAATTTGTAATAGTACAGATGCACCTTGCCTTCAAGCTTCAGCCAGCCTGGCACCGCGGGTCCGCGCTGGCTGCCGCCTATGGGTTCGTGGATGACTTCGACTTCGTCGTACTCGCTGGCGCTGTAGCCCACCAGTTCCGCTCCTTCGTAGCGGCCGACCAGTGCATGGTCCGAACCGGGCACGGCGGCGTCCGCGGCGGTCGACAGCATCAGCAGCGCCAGCGCGGCGCGGGCGAAAGCGTTCATTCGATTCTCCTGGAAATCAGCGGGGTTAGGGCTGTTCAAAGCCGTTGTCGAAGAGCGGGTCGCGCAACGGTGCCAGCCGCAACGTGGCGTATTGCGCATGGCCGGCGGTGGCGCCGGCATCGGCGAAATGGCGCGTCTCGCCGGTGACGGTGAAGCTTTCCGAGCCGCTGGCCGCAATGCCGCGGAAGGCCGAGTGGCGGCTGCGTTCGCCGCTGTCGCGGTAGGCATATCCGTTCTGCGACTGCATCACGCCGGATTCGCTCATCACCGCGAGCAGGCCGTCGACCTGCAACTCGCCGCCTATGAAAATCGACTCGGTTTTTCGCGAGCCGGCCAGGGCGACCTTGCCGCCGGCGACGGCGATGTCCTGGGCGAAGGCATCGGCGCTGGGGCTGACGCAGAAACTGCCCGACGGTATCTGCGGCCCGCCAAAGTAGTAGCGGCCCAGCCCGCCGGGGCCGAAGCCGGTATCGGCCGCGCCGTCGCCGCGCAGCTTGATGACGCCGGCGGCGTTGCCGCAATGCACGGCGACATCGGCGGCGACATAGATGCGGTCGTCGTTGCCGCTGCCGACATCGGAACCGGGCACCACCGCGAGCGCGCGGCCGTAGTCATGCAATGTGCTGCCGGCGAGATTGAACCCCACGGTCTGCAATCCGTCTCCGGCGAAACTGCCGCTGGGCAGGCCGCTGGCGCTGAGCTGCATCACCGCGATATCCCATTGCGTGCCGTTGAAAAAGGAGCCGGCCGCATAGATGCGCGGAATGCCGTTGCCCGGACGGCTGCCGATGCGCAGGCCGTTGATCTCGCAGCCCGCTTGGCAATTGCCGCCGCCGGGATCCGGATACACCAGGCCGGTGGCGGCGGTCAGTGCGCTGTCGCCGCCGACGCTGTAGCGGCGGAAGGCGGGACGCCGCGTAGTGCCTTCGATGCGTGTGCCGCCGTAGACCAGCGAGACAGGGCTACTGACGGCGCCTGCGTCGTCGGCGTATACCGCGATGCCGCCGGCGATGGCGCGGCGGGTTTCCGGATCATCGTCCTCGTCAATGATCTGGCGCTGGCGCAGGGATCCGTCGGTGCCGAATATCAGCACTTCCACGCTGTGTCCGGCGAAGCGCGGCTCGAAGGGCGGCTGGCTGCTGAAGCGGTATCTCCAGCCGTGGGCGAGCACAAACAGGCGCTCGCCGTAGCGCACCAGGTCGCGCACATCCTCGGTCGCGCCGAAGGGCACGGGATAGATCACGTACTGATTGCCGTAGTGGCCGAATTCGCCCGGCGCCAGCCAGGTCTCGCGCTGGCCGGCGCTGCTGTAGCGCACCAGTCCCAGCGCCGGCCTGCCCTCGGCGCCCGGCACGATGCCGGCGACGACGGTGCCGCCGCCGGAGAGGCGTGCGATGCGCCGCGCCGCGTAGTCCTGCGTCTCGCTGCCGGCAAAGGCATCCAGAAACCACCGGCCCTGGTTGAAGCCGCTGTCGATCACATAGGGCTGGGCCGCGGCGAGACCGGCCCAGGCATACAGCAACCCTCCCGCGACGGAACGCCGCGTCACGGCTGCAGCCAATTTCGGGGCGCCCTGCGAAGTCATGGGCGTACTCCTGCGCTTGCCGGCGGCTGCCGGCAGGCGGGAAACGCCAAGCGGGGCTGCGATGTGTCACGCAGCGCGAGGCGGGAGCGCGACTGCGGTAAGCGGATCGCGCTGAAGGGCGCGGACCGGGACACCGGGTGCGGGCGGCGTCGCTACCGCTTCCGGCGCCGGGGCCAGGCACAAAAAAACGCGCGGACCGGAGTCCGCGCGCCGGGAAAGGCAAACGTGGGCGGGCTCAGCGCGCCGCGTTCGCGTTCATCGTCGCGTTGCGCGACGAATCCAGGTACTGCGCGGGATCGCGCATGCCGCTGGTATGACATTGGCCGGTGGTGTGGCCGCGGTTGACGCCGCCGCTGAGCTGGCCGTTGCTCTGTTCGGTGGTGCCGTCTTCCGGATCGCTGAGCACCAGGTCGGTGGCGATCTGGCAGTAGTCGTTGGTCCACCAGTTCGTGGTGCGGAAGGCGGTGGTGTAATAGTTCACCTTGGCGCGCGACGAGGTCGGTATGCCGGCCAGCCAGGCCGCGGCGCCGTTGTAGCTGAGGTTGTCGTTGGTGCCGCAGCCCACGCCGAACCAGGAGCCCAGGGTGGCCAGGATGCCGGCCAGGTTGGTGCCCTTATACGGCGTGCCCACGGACTGGATCAGGCGCGCGCCGGTGGCGTTGTCCAGGCCGCTCCAGTAGTACGTGTACAGATGCAGCGAGGCCGCGCCGCCCTGGCTGTGGGCGACGGTCCCGAAGGAATTCCAGGTGCTGCCGAAGCTCTGCAGCAGGCGCGCGAACTGGTCATGGCTGCGGTTCTGGTTGGTATCCAGGAAGGTGGACGCGGTGCTGAACTGGCTGGCCGGCCAGACACCGCCGGAGCAGTAGCCGTGCACCAGCAGCAGGCGCTGACCTACGCCGCGGGTCAGGTCCTGCGCGGCCGGACGCGGGCCCATGCGCATGCTCTCGTCGATGCTGACGCGCGCGCCGGCGCGCAGCGGCGCATCGGGCAGCTGCAGGCTGAGGCGGTCGGCGGCCGCCACGGTGACGAAATGGTCGGGGTCTTCGATGCGCAGTTCGCGCAGTTCATACGGCCCGCGCGCGCCAGTCAGCTGCTGCCAGCGCTGGTCGAAGCCCAGCCCCAGCTTGCCGTTGCGCGGCGTGACCATGCCGCTGACCCAGGCCACCGGCAGGGCCTGGCCGCGCGCATCGCGGCCCCAGACCTCGGCATAGGCGCGGTAATGGCGCGGCTCGCTGTCGCGGCTGGCCACGGGGATGTCCAGGCTGTAGCGACCGCGGCCCGCGGCGCTGGCTTCCACCGTGGCGCGGCTGTTGAGGCTCAGATGCGATTCGACCACCGGCAGCACATGTTCGGCCGTGCGCAGCACGCGGCTGCCGGCGCGGCTGTGGCCCTGGGCCACGACCTGGGCGACATAGGTGCCGCTGGTCCGTGCGGCGAAGCCGGCACCGTAGATGCCGTCGCCGGCCAGCGCATCGGCATGCTTGCCGTCGTCGAACATGGGATAGCTCTGCACCGAGCCGTCCGGCGCGGTCACGCGCAACTGCGCCTGGGCAATGCGGCCGGCGTCGCCGAGGGTGGCGACGACGTCGAGCTGCTCGCCGACCAGCTGGCGCCGGTGCGCCGGATAGGACATGAGTTCGGTCGCCTCGTCGCCTTCCAGCAGCACATAGCCGCTGCGGTCGCGGCCGGCATCGCCGTCGATGCGCAGCTGCCAGTCGCCGCTTTCCAGGCCGTCCAGCGCGTACAGGGTGGCCGGCACGCTGGCGCCTTCCAGCGCGAAATCCGTCGCGCGCGCGGCTTCGGCCAGTTCGGCCTGGAGCACGCTGCGGCCCGTGGGGGCGGCCAGCTGCAGCTGCCAGTGAGCGCTGGGGCCGGAGAACAGCAGGAAGCGCACGCTGCCGTTTTCGACGGGGATTGCCTGGGTCCAGGAGGCCTTGTCGGCATCCATCTGCACCGGGAGCAGGGCGCTGTGCGAGAAGACCGCGGCGTCGGCCGGATCCGGCGCGCGCATCTGGGCGAATTCCTCGGCGGGGCCGGACAACTGCTTGGGTATCGGCTCGGAAGCCGCCTGCGCCAGCGGCGCGGCCAACAGCAGGGTCGAAAGAACGGCCAAAGTCAGCGGACTTCTGCTCACGGTTTTCCCTCCCAGGAACTGTGATTTTGTGGATTTTATTGCTTGCGTCGTGCGGTATTGCCCCAGTGCGTGTGGCCTGCAGCGAGCCAGGCCGAACGCGCAAGGTACTGGAACGAACGTTTGATGCACGCCGCGCTGCAACATGGCGACGGTGCCGCGCAGGCCGGGGAGGACGGCCTGCGCGGTGGTGCGGATAGCGCGATGCGGCTGCCGGCGGCGCCGCGATTGCTCGGGTCAGGCCGGGGAATGCGTGCGGCCGTGCCGCACGGCAGCATTTCCGGGCGGCCTATTTTGCGGTCTTTTCCGTGGCCAGACGCTTGTCCAGATTCTGTGCCGCGGCTTCCGCGTAGCGCTTGCAGCTGCCGGGATCGACGAACGGATCCGGCGTTTCGCCGGCGCGGCGCCGGGCCAGTTTCTGCGGCAGATCGGCGAAGCCGGGATGCGCCGGGATCATGATGTCGCAGGGCAGGGCGGCGACGGCGGCGATGCTGGCGCGGAAGCCTTTCACGACAGCGGGATGGTCGGCGTAGCGGTATTCGTCGTCCGAAACCGGGTTCAGGCTGTCGGCATAGACCAGGTCGCGGCAGGTGCCGGCGTTGCAGGAGCGCCAGCTCCAGCTGGTCGCGCCCGGCGTATGGCCGGGCGTGAAGCGGGCGGTGAGCTGCAGCGGGCCCAGGTTGACGGTTTCCTGGTCTCTGACAACATCCACTTTGCTGATTTTGGGAAAAGCATTGGCCTCGGCGCCGAACGCGGCCTGCGGATCGTCCGCCGGCACCGTGCCCGCGCGCAGCGCCTCGGCCGTGCGCGGGCTGGCGATCACGCGCGCGCCGCTGGCCCGGGCCAGCGCGGCCACGCCGCCGATGTGATCGTAGTGGCCGTGCGAAGTGGCGATGATTTTGACGTCTTCCAGGCGGAAACCGAGCTTGACGATATTCGCCGCGATCAGCGGCGCGGTCTCGGCCAGGCCGCCGCCGATCAGGATATGGCCCTGGTCGGACGTGATCAGCACTGACGACAAACCCGCGCTGCCGACGTACCAGGTGTTGCCGAACAGCGGGTAGGGTTCGGCGGGCTGGTTCCATTCGGCACAGGAGCGGCAATTTTTCGGCGGATCAGGCTTGAGTTCCGCGGCGCTGGCGACGGAGGCGGCAAGGCCGGCGCAGAGCGCGGCCAGACAGAAACGAAGCAATGACATGGAGGGACGGGCGCTGGGGAGGGAGGCGGAGTATCCGCAGCGGCGGCGGGCGTGGGGCGGTCCGATTTGTGGCGAAATCCGGGCGTTTCCCGTGCGCGTCTGTGGCTGCCGCTGTTCGCGATGCCGGCGCCCGTTGCCGTGTGGCCGAGGCCGGCGGCGGCCGCTTGCGATGCCGCGCGGCTGGTCCAAAACTGCGCAAGCCTTGCCCGATCCTGCAGCTCTGCGTGTTAGCGGCCCGGCACGGTCATTCCCGCGCGCATAATCGGCAGACCCGGACCAGGCGCAGAACTCCCATGTCCCAGGCGGCCGCCGCTAATTCCATAGCCCCATTCGACAGCCTGGCGCCGCAGCGCGAGCTGGCTGCGCGGATTGCCCGATTCGCCACCGGCGACGGTTTCCACCAGAGCGCGATTGATGCCCTGGGCCTGATCCGCCACGACCATCCCACCGAGCCCTGCGCGGCGGTCTACCAGCCCAGCCTGTGCATCGTCGTACAGGGCAGCAAGCAGGCGCGTCTGGGCGACGAGGTGTTTGTCTACGATCCGCTGCATTACCTGGTGGTCTCGGTCACCCTGCCGGTGATAGGCCAGGTGCGCGAGGCCACGCCGGCCCAGCCGTACCTGTGCCTGCGCATCGCCCTGGATCCGCGCATGATCAGCGAACTGGTGCTGCAGGCGGCGCCCGCCCCGCCGCGCGGCCCGGACCGCGGCCTGTTCCTGGCCCGTACCGAGCCGCCCATGCTGGACGCGCTGCTGCGCCTGCTGCGGCTGCTCGATACGCCGGAGGAAATCGGCGTGCTGGCGCCGCTGGTGCTGCGGGAGATCTGCTACCGCGTGCTGACCGGCGAATGGGGCCACCGCCTGCGTGACCTCGTCGTCACCGACGGCGGCGGCCAGCGCATAGGGCGGGTGATCGAGCTGATCAAGACACGCTTCGCCGATGCACTGAGCATCGAGGAACTGGCCGACAGCGTGCACATGAGCGTTTCCGCCCTGCATCATCGTTTCAAGTCGGTGACAGCCTTGTCGCCGCTGCAATTCCAGAAAAGCCTGCGCCTGCACGAGGCGCGCCGGCTGATGCTCAACGACGGACTCGAAGCCGCGGCCGCGGCGCACCGGGTGGGATACGAAAGCGCCTCGCAGTTCAGCCGGGAATACCGCCGCCTGTTCGGGGCGCCGCCGCGGCGGGAGATTGTGGCGTTGCGGACGCAGGTCAGGGCGGTGGCGGATTGAAGGGATGCTGGGGAGTGTGAGGCGGGATGGGACGTGCTGGGTTTGGGTTGGGAAATGTGGGTGCCCTCAACCTGGACGTCCTCGGCCTGGATGCTCAACCCGGGGATGGGGAAAGTGGGTGTCCCGATCTGGGGAAGTATGGGTGTCCTGAATTGGGGGCGGACGAGGGGGCGGGGAAAGTGGGTGTCCCGATTCGGTACGTGAAATGTGGGTGTCCTGAACCTGGGACGTCCTCGGCCTGGCCTCAACCCAGGGACGGGGAAAGTGGGTGTCCTGAACTTAAGGGACGGCCCTGATCTCCGGTCTGACGTGGCCGCCTGGACTCTCCCCCTTCCAATCCCGGTCCCTATCCCCAATCTTTGGCCGCTAAGCGCTGTCTGGTGAACGACTGTCGGTTTTTCCACCCGATTCCCCGTCCGCAACTCCGGAGCCTGCCATGCAACCTCCCCAACCTCCTCCGCCCCGCGTGCTGTTGATCGGTGCCGGCGGCACCCTGGGGCGGGCGGTCGCCGCCGAGCTGGCGCCGCGGCATGACGTGATTACGGCCGGGCGCAACAGCGGCGACCTGCGCCTGGATCTGCGCGATGCCGACAGCATCCGCGCCGCGCTGGCCCAGGCCGGGCCGCTGGATGCGGTGGTCTGCGCCGCCGGCAATGTGCATTTCGCGCCCTTGCTGCAACTGTCCGCAGCCGACTGGTCGGTGGGGCTGGAGGACAAGCTGATGGGCCAGGTGCGTCTGGCCCAACTGGCGGCGGAGTACCTGCGCGACGGCGGTTCCATCACCCTGATCGGCGGCATCCTGGCGGAGCAGCCGATACGCCAGGGCGCCTCGGCGTCATTGGTCAACGGCGCACTGGAAGCCTTCGTGCGTGCCGCGGCGATCGAACTGCCGCGCGGGCTGCGCATCAACCTGGTCAGCCCCAACGTGTTCATCGAGTCGATGCCGGCCTATGGCCCGTATTTCCGCGGTTTCGACGCGATACCCGTGGCGCGCGCGGCGCTGGCTTTCAGCCGCAGCGTGGAAGGCGCGCAGACCGGGCAGGTGTACCGGGTCCACTGAACAAGGGCCCGGTCCTTTGCGTCCTCGTCCCGGCGCATCAGGCACTCGGCACAAGCTCCGACTCACGCCGCACCGCTTGCGCTTCCTCCGAATCCCAGATCATGTACACATCCGACCGGCTGTAATGCGAGTCCGGCTTCAGACTGGGCTGATGGCGGAAACCCATGCTCTCGTACAGCCGCAGCGCCGGCGTGAGCTTGGTGCTGGATTCGAGGAAGAAGGTCTTGCCGCCGCGCTCGCGGAACACGTCGATCGCGCGCGCCAGCAGGCGCCGGCCTATGCCCAGGCCGTGCAGGGATTCGTCCACCGCCATCTTGGTCAGCTCGAACACGCCGGGTGATTCCTGCTTCAGCGCGCAGGTGCCCAGCACCTGGCCGTCCAGCACGGCGAACAGCACTTCGCCGCCGCCGGCGAGGATCTCGCCTTCCGGATCCGACAGCACGCGATGGTCGATCTCCTCCAGGTAGAAATATTTGCGCAGCCAGTCCGCATTGAGCCGGTAGAAATGCTCGCGCAGCGAGGGATCGAAACCGACCACTTGCACATTGGCCTTGTCGTTGCGGCTGCACTGCTCGGCGATCGCCGCACCAAGATCGCCGTCGAGCACGCGCTCGAAGCGGTCCAGCGTATGCAGTACGTCGATGCCGGCCTCGGCGCAGCGCTGCTGCAGCACCTGGATGATGGCCTTCCAGGCCGGGCGCGCCTGGCGTATCGCCTGGCGCGACTGCTCCGTGAGGCTGAGGCAGCGGCGGCGGCGGTCGGCCGGATCCTCGGTCACCGCGAGCCAGCCGTCGGCGACCAGCCGGTCGGCGAGCTGGCTGACGGCGGAGTGAGTCTGGCCGATATGGCTGGCGATGCTGCCCACGCTCTGCGGGCCCTGGTCGTCGATCAGGCGCAGCAGCGGAAACCAGCGGCCCTGGATGGGAATGCCGCGCAGGCGGTAGACCTCGTCGGCGATGCTGTAGAGCTGGTCGCTGATGGCGCGGAAACGGCTGCCCAGGGCCAGCAGGCCCACGTCGGCGAGGAAGGTCATGGAAATCGTCCAGCTATTGTGTAAGTACTAACATAAATCCTGTCCGAGCGGCTTTGCAAGCCGTCCGGCGGGGATTTTGCGCGGCGCGTCGGCGCGCCCGCCGCGCGGGTTTGCCCGAGGCGGGGCAGGCCGGGATCATCGCTGCTGCACTCGCCGGGCCGCCGCAGGAACCGCCGCTCATGACCGACTTTCCGCCGTTCCACCGCAGTCCGCATTGCGCCCGCGCGCACCGGGCCGTGCCTCGCCGCGCCGGTACCGGCCGCACCCCGCAGCAGTCGCTGATACCGCTGGCCCTGGGCGCCGCTGTGCTGTTGCTGGCCGCCACGCCGCTGCGGGCTGCCGTACCCGCGCCGCTGCCGAAATGGAGCTACGCCGGCTGCAGCGCGGGAGATTGCCAGACCGGCTGGTACGCCTCGCCCGCGGCCGGTGACATTGACGGCGATGGCCAGGCCGAAGTTGTCTGGGGCGGCCAAAACATTGCTGCCTACACCGGTTCCACCGGCGCGCAGGAATGGCAGCAGGCCGGCAGCGGCCGCATCTGGCCGGCCATAGGCCTGGCCGATCTCGACGGCGACGGCACGCTGGAAATCGTCGTCGGCCGCAACGGCAACCAGCTCACCGTCTACGCCGGTAACGGCACGACCAGATCCGGCTGGCCCAAAAGCCCGTTCAGCGGCGGCGAAGTGCGCACGCTGGCGCTGGAGGACCTGGAAAACGACGGCGATCTGGAAATCATCGTCGGCCGCGCCAGCAGCGGCGGCGACCGCCAGGTCAGCGTGTATGAGCACAACGGCACCGTACGCCCGGGCTGGCCGGCCCGGCGCACAGGCGAACCCGGTTTCGGCGCCGGCATGTACAACGAGAACATCGCCGTCGCCGATCTCGACAACGACGGCGCCAAGGAAATCTACGCGCCCACCGACACCCACTACATCACCGCGCTGGCGCCCAACGGCGACCAGCTGCGCACGAACGCGGTCTACGGTCTCAGCGCCGGCCAGCTCAAGACCTGGGCCCAGGTCGGCGTGCATGTGGACCAGGCCGCCGACTTGCAGGGCTTCGCCAATTGCGGCACGCAGCATCGTCCCAATTTTGCCAATGCCGCACCGGCCGTGGCCGACCTGGACGGCGACGGCACGCTGGAACTGGTCTTCCCCGGCGATGTATACAACTGCGCCATCGGCGATCCCGACGGCGACCTGTATTACCTGCCCTGGATACTGCGGCGCGACCGCACGCGCTGGGCCGGCTCCGGCTTCGACTGGACCGTGCTGCCGCCGCCGGGCGCCAGCGGCGCCGCGCTGAGCCAGGATTTCAGCGTGATCGAAAGCTCCGTCAGCAACGCCGCGCTGGCCGATCTGGACGGCGACGGCCGCAAGGAAATCCTGTTCGCCAGCTACGACGGCAAGCTGCACGCCTGGTGGCTGGACAAGACCGAAAAACACAGCTGGCCTTACGACGTCCCCGGCAGCGGCATCCGCTTCGCCGCCGAGCCCGTGGTCGCCGATCTGGACAACGACGGCTGCGCCGAAGTGCTGTTCACCTCCTACCCGGAAAAACGCGACAACCTCGTCGGCCAGTTGCACGTACTCAACTGCCGCGGCGAATCCCTGCAGGCGCTGAACCTGCCCGCACCGCGCGGCGACAATTGGAACGGCGGCCTGGGCGCACCGACCCTGGCCAACCTCGACGCCGATCCCGACCTGGAAATCGTCGCCGGCACTGCACAGAGCGGCCTCGTAGCCTGGGATCTGCCCGGCAGCGCCACCGCGCGCGTGCTATGGGGCACGGGTCGCGGCAGTCAGCGGCGTACGGGTATGGCGGTGGTGGTGTCCGAGCGGATATTTGCGGATGGGTTTGAATAGCGGGGATTCGGGAAGCGGGATTGGAGATTGGCGCTGCGTACCCGTTGCGTCGCAGTATCCGAGGCTTCGCACAGGACGCATTGCCACGATTTCGCAGAAGAAGCGCACCCTCTCCCCCAACACGCACGCGTTTGGGGGAGAGGGTTGGGCTGAGGGGGCGCCGCCCGAACCTCGGCGCGAAGTTCAGATTATCGCCACAGGGCGCGGCCGTATTCGCGGCGCAGCAGTTTCAGCTTTCGCGCCGAAAAACGTGAAGCCTGTCCGCAGCCGCGCCGCGAATCCTTCAGTCGTAGCGTATCCCCACGATCTCCAGCCGCAGGTCCCCCGCCGGCCGCCGCCAGGTCACTTCATCGCCGACACGCGCGCCGAGCACGGCCTGGGCCAGCGGCGAGAGCCAGCTCACGCTGCCTTGCTCCGCGTCGGCCTCGTCTTCGCCGACGATGCGGTAGCGCGAGCGCTGGTCGTTCTCGTCGACGAGGTCGACCACGGCGCCGAAGGCGACGCGGTCGCGCGGCTGGACGGCGGGGGCGACGACGATGGCGCTGGCGATGCGGGCTTCCAGCCAGCGCAGTTCGCGCGCGACGGCCTGGGCGGCGGCCTGGTCGTCGAGCAGTGCTGCATCCTGGGCCCGGGCGCGCAGTTCGCGCAGACGCTGCTGCTGGCGCGACAGACCGGCCGGCGTGGTGCGGTTGGGATGTTCGCTGAGCGGAATTTCCGGCAGCGGCTCGACCTGGTCGGATTCTTTGACGAAGGCGCGGCTCATGGCGGCGGTGCTCCTTTTGGCAAAGACGGGAAGTGCCGGCCGACGGCCGGCGATGAAGACGCGCTGACAGCGGCCGCGGCCGGCCGCTGCGGCGGCAGGCACTGGGACAAGATGGCGTGTGCGCCACCGAATTCAAGCTGGCGTATCCGCACTGGAATCCGCGCCCGTCCGCGTGCCGCACCGATGCGGCACGCGGACGAGTGAGGGGCTTGCCCAAGACGCGGCCCGCCGGTGCTATCGTCGCGCCTCCCTCATCTGCAGGAAAACTCCATGTCTGCCCACCTGCCCGCGGTCGTCGTCGTGCTCACGGTGCTGCTGCTGTTCTTCGTCACCTGGCAGGTAGGCCGGGCTCGCGGCCGCTACGGCATCCGTGCGCCGGCGACTACCGGCAACGAGCATTTCGAGCGGGTGTTCCGCGCGCAGATGAACACGATCGAGAGCACGGTGCTGTTCCTGCCGGCGCTGTGGCTGGCGACCCAGTACAGCAGCGCCCTGCTTGCCGGCATCGGCGGCTTGGTCTGGGTGGCCGGGCGTTTCTGGTACGCGCTGGCCTATTCCCAGGCGGCGAACAAGCGCGGTGCGGGCTTCATCATCTCCATGCTGGCCGCGCTGGCGCTGCTGCTGGCGGGCAGCTGGGGACTGCTGCGGGTGCTGCTGGCCTAAGGGGCGGCGCCGGCCGGCATCTGATGCAATGCTGAAATGCGCTGACAATTTTCAGCAAAGGCCCCGGGCTGTCCGCAGTCGGTTCCGATGCGGCGGCCGTGCGCCTGACTCTGTTTCCGGCAGGCGCACGGCCGCTTCTCCCTTTAGCCGCGGCTGCTCCGGCCGCGCAGCGTGCGTGCTGCGGAACCGCTGCGTCCTCCAAACGGCTCGACGCCGGCGTGAATGCACCGGCCAGGACTCTGCCTGTCTGCAAAACCATTCCGTACGGCGGCGCCGTACGGTCGGCCGGCTTTGCGCTGCACTTGCCGGCATGGAATGCGCCGTCGATGCAGGCACGAACGCAGGCCGGCAGCGCCGCGGTCCATGGGCCGCCACGGCAGGACTGATCCTGCGCCGGCCGTAGGCGGCTGCTGGCATTTCCGCGCCGCAATTCCGCAAAAATCCAAACCTTCAACTGCCTTAAACCTCGCTGCAACAAAGCCCGCCGAGCATGCGCGCCGCGCCCCGGAAAACGGCGGCACTCGTCCACTGCAGCGGAGGCAGGTCCATGGCCGGCACCAATCGACGCGAATTCCTGCGCCTGGCGGCGGGCTCGGCCGGCGCGGCGGCGGTACTGGCGGCGCTGCCGCCGGCGATACGCGAAGCGCTCGCGGTGCAGCCGGCGCGCGTGACCGGCACCATCCAGGACGTGGAACACGTCGTGGTGCTGATGCAGGAAAACCGCTCCTTCGACCATTACTTCGGCGCGCTGCGCGGCGTGCGCGGCTTCGACGATCCGCGTCCCATCCCGCTGCCCGGCGGCGTGGACGTATGGCAGCAGCCGCGCAGCGGCAGCGGCCGGCTCGCGCCGTTCCGTCTGGACACCACGCTCAGCGGCGCCCAGTGCATGGCTGATATCGACCACAGCTGGAAGGGCAACCATGCGCGCTGGAAAAACCACGACAACTGGGTGCGCGAGAAGGGGCCTATGTGCATGGGCTACTTCACGCGCGCCGACCTGCCGTTCTACTACGCGCTGGCCGATGCGTTCACTGTCTGCGACGCCTGGTTCTGCTCCGTGCACGGGCCTACCAATCCGAACCGCATGCATCTGTTCACGGGCACCAGCGGCCTGGCCGTGGGGCGGCCCGGCAATCACGCGGTGAACAATGTGGACGACGGCAACTGGACCGCCGACATGGCGCGCGACAATGCCGGCTTCAGCGCCTTCGACTGGATCACTTACGCCGAACGCCTGCAGAACGCCGGGGTGAGCTGGAAGGTGTACCAGGAATACGACAACTACGGCGACAACTCGCTGGCCTATTTCCGCAATTTCCGCGGCCTGGACACGAATTCGCCGCTGTACCGCCGCGGCCGCGACTGGGCGCCGGGCTCCAGCGCGGCCAACGCCTACCAGACCCTGGGCCTGCCGCTGATCGAGCAGTTCCGCAGCGACGTGCAGAACGGCACCCTGCCGCAGGTGTCGTGGATCGTTGCGCCGTTTTCCATGTGTGAACATCCGGAGGCCGCGCCGGCCTACGGCGAAGCGCTGACGGCGCGCCTGCTCGCCGCGCTGGCGGCGAACCCGGCGGTGTGGTCGCGCACCGTGTTCATCATCACCTACGACGAGAACGGCGGCTTCTTCGACCATATCCCCTCTCATGTGCCGGCGCTGACCGCGGCGCTGGGCAAGAGCACGGTGGCCACGGCCAGCGAAAGCTACAACGGCGTGCCGGTGGGTCTGGGCGTGCGCGTGCCGACGCTGGTGGTGTCGCCATGGAGCCGCGGCGGCTGGGTCAATTCGCAGGTGTTCGATCACACCTCGGTGATCCGCTTCCTCGAAGCGCGCTTCGGCGTGGCCGAGCCGAACATCGGCGCCTGGCGCCGCGCCATGACCGGCGACCTGACCTCGGCCTTCGATTTCTCCGCGCCGCAGCCGCTGTGGCCGGCGCTGCCGGATACCTCGCACAGCATCGCCAACGCGGACCTGAGCTGCCAGCTCGGCGCGCCCCCCGCGCCGGCCGCGGGCGCCGTGCCGGCGCAGGAAGCCGGCAGCCGGCCGGCGCGCGCCCTGCCGTACGAACTCAGCGTCAACGGCCGCATCGAGGCGGACAGCGGCCGCTACTGGCTGGATTTCTTCAACGACGGCAGCGCCGGCGCCGGCCTGAATGTCTACGCCGGCAACCGCAGCGACGGGCCCTGGTTCTATTCGCTGGAAGGCGGCACGGCACTCAGCGACTACTGGAGCGCCCAGGCCGTCACCGCCGGCATCTACGATCTGCGCGTACACGGCCCGAACGGTTTCCTGCGCGAATTCAGCGGCGATATCGCCCTGGGCCTGGCCGGTGCGAATCCGGAAGTGGTGGCGCTGTACGACACGCCGGAGAATGCCCTGGTGCTGCGCCTGAGCAATTCCGGCAACGCCGCCTGCCGCGTCAGCCTGGCGGCGAACCGCTACAGCCGCGCACCGCTGCAGCAGTACGACCTGGCTGCAGGGGCCACGGTGGATGTGTCCTGGCCGCTGGACGCGGCCGCGCGCTGGTACGACCTCAGCCTGCGCAGCGACCACGACGCGCAATGGCTGCGTCGCCTGGCCGGGCATATGGAGAACGGTACGGCCGGCGTCAGCGATCCGGCCCTGGGCAGCCGTGCCGGAAATCTGTTCCGCGACGGCTTCGACGGCCCGCTCAGCGCGTGAAATAGCACTCCATCGCGCGGCGGTAGTCCGTCGCCTGGCTGCGCGGGTCCAGGTTGCGGTTCATGCAGCTGGCCAGCTTGGCGCTGTTGGGCGAGACCGGGCCCAGTTGCTTGGCCAGGGTGTTGATGATGTCGTAGGCCAGCATCTGCTGGTCCACGCAGTCATAGACCGAGGCCTTGGTGTCCAGGCGGAAGCAGTACATGGAGAGGCGGTCGCGCACCTCGCGGCGCTGGCGCGCGACGGCCTGGCGCACGCGCTGCTGGCGCACGTAGTCCGATTCGGGCAGCGGCGCGGCGCTGAGGCAGGCCTGTGCGGTCCAGTTGCCCTGGGCGTCGCGGCATTTGTAGCTCACTCCGGGCAGGCTCAGGTTGAGCGCCAGAGCGAGTGCGAAAATTGCCTGCATCGAGCTTCCCCCCGGAGCCGTTCACCACCACGACGGTAGCGCGTTTCGGCCTTGCGTCAAGACAGTGTGGACGGCCAGCGTGGCCCTGGTCACAGAATCCGCCGGCGCCTGCGCGCAGCGGTGCCGCAGCCGCTTGCACAGGACGTGCCGGATCATGCGTCGGCCGCAGGCCGGCGCTGCAGCCACCACAGCAAGGTGGCCGGCAGCAGCCAGGCCAGGAACCAGGGCCAGCGCGCACCGGCGGCGCCGGCTGCCGCGTTGGGCTGGCCGCCGCCGGCGAGGACGCGGGTGGCGGCCTGCAACTGGGTCTGGTGCAGGCCGGGCGCGTCTTCGGCGGCGCGCACGTAGAACGGCTGGCGCGTGTCGCCGGCCTGTAGTTCGTGCCAGCCGGACAGGCGCGGCCAGAAGCCGGCGCAGTAGGTCTGCGCGTCCGCCCGCCGCGGCAGCAGCGGCGTCATGCCGGCATCGGGCGCGCGTACTGCGAGCGATGCCTCGCCGCTGCACAGCAGGCTGCGCTCGCCGCGCCAGGCGGCTTCCGGCAGCAGGGCGGCGGCCTGCGCGCGCGGCCGCGCCAGCGCGTCGGCGAGTTGCGCCCACAGCACATCGTGCAGGCCGGCCTGGCCGCTGGTCACCAGGGCACTGCTGCCCTGCAGCCACCAGGCGCCGATGCGGCCCAGGCCGCGGTTGCGCGCCACGCCCAGTGGCTTGCCGTCGGCGGCGGCGGCCAGCACCTGCAGCGGCCCGGGCGCAGCCTGCAGCGGCAGGCGCTGCAGCGCCTGGCTTTCCGCGGCGCCGGGCAATTGCAGCCTTGTATCCATGGCTACATTGCGCAGATCCAGCCCGGTCGCGCGCAGTTCCGCCGCCAGTGCCGGCGGCAGCGGGCCGCCCAGGCGCAGCAGCAGGCCCAGGCCTTCGTCGACCGCGGCCAGCAGGCGGGTCCGGACATTTTTGTCCAACTGCGACCAGGCGCGTTCATCCACGATCACGAGATCGGTCTGCGCCAGCGCGGCCGCGTCCAGCCCGGCCGCGCCGCGCTGCTGGGCGATGCCGCGGCTGAGCAGGGTGCGCGCGGACACCGAGTGGCCCGCATCCAGCGCCCAGCGTTGCAGGTATTTCAGATCCGGGTCCGGCCCGCCGGACAGCAGCATCAGGCGCAGCGCGGCGCCGGCTTCCACCCGCACCGGTACGGCGAGACGGTCGAGCACACTGCCGTCGGCGCCGAGCAGGCGCAGTTCGTAATCCACCGTGCCGGCGCGCCGGGCCAGGCTGTCGAAGCGGAAGCGGCCTTGCGCATCCGGCGCGGCCTGTACCAGTTCGGCGGCGCCGGGCTGCTGCAGCGCGACCTGCAATCCGGCTGCGCCGCGTACGCGGCCCTGAATGGCGAAGCCATGGCCGGCGCGGATCGCCGCGGGCAGCTGCAGTTCGGCGAAGCCGCGCGCCGGTTCGGTTGCATCGAAACGCAGCGGCCAGCCGCGCGCGGCGTCGCGGTCGGCGGCGCCCAGGCCCAGTCCGGTCACGTGCAGCGCGGCGACGTCCGGGTGACGGCGCAGCGCGGTGGCGAGATCCGGCACCTGTTCGATACCGGCCTCCACCGCGGCGCCGGGCAGCGCGACGCGGCGCGCGCCCGGCGGCAGCTGCGCGATCTGCGCCGGTGTCGTGCCAGCGGTGAGCACGGCCAGCACGGTGTCCGTGCGCTGCGGCGGCGGATACAGCAGCAGGTAGAACAGCAGCGGTGCAGCCAGGCTGGCGAGCAGGCCCAGCACGCGGCGCAGGCCGCGCAGGCGCCAGCATTCGATCAGACTGAAGACGGCACCGGCCAGCAGCGCAATGGTGACGATGAGCTGGGTACTCATGGCGGCGCCTCCGCGGCCTGCAGCGCCTGCAGATAGGCCTTGCCGGCGGCGCCGCCGCTGCGGCGTCCGGCCGTTGCGGCGGCCGCGCGCGGCAGCAGCGGCCACAGGCGGCCGCGCAGTTCGTCACGGCAGCGGGTGCAGGCCGGATCGCGGCGCCAGCTGTCGGCGGCGGCGGCCAGGTCCAGCGTGCCCGGCGCGTTCGGGTCGCGCTTGCCCAGCCAGCTGTCGAAGCCGGCCCAGTCCGGCGCCTCGTTGCGTTCCAGCGCCTGCCAGAATGCGTCGAGCTGCGGCTCCGGCACAGTTGCGACATTTGCCGCATTTTCGCTGTTGCGCACATCCTTGCGTTCGCCGCTGAGCCGGCGCGTCTCGTCCACCGGCGGCAGTTCCAGGCCGACCCGCGCCAGATAGATGCGGCTGGCCTGCTGCACCAGCTTGATCTGCTCCAGCGCCTTGTATTCATGCGGCAGGGCCGCGGCCGGCGCGCCGCTGCGCAGTTGCAGTTCCGCCTGCCACATCGCCTCCAGCGCGACCCTGAGGATGCGCTTGGTATCCGGATCGAGCAGAGTGGCGGCTTCGGCGTGGTCGTGGGTATGGCCGAACTCGGCCAGCACATTGCCGGCATCGCCGAAGCGCTTGGCCGGCGCGGCGGCGTGATCGTCGTGGCCGGGGGCTTCGGCGGCGTGGTCTTCGTGTTCCTCGCCTGCTTCCTTGTCGCCGGATTCTTTCTTCGCCGCCGGCTTGGGGCCGTGGCCGCCGCCGCTCTCGAATTCCTCGCCCAGGAACTGGCCGTAGCGCAGGCGCAGGATCTTCTGCTGCACGCCCAGTTCGTCGGACTTGTCGACGAAGGCTTCGGCACTGAGTTTGGGCTTCTCGGCGATCAGCGCCTCGGTATCAATGATGATCTGGCGCTGGCTGCGGAAATACGCCGGCAAGGTCTTGCGCACCAGTCCTTCCACGCCTACGCCCTGGTCCGCCTGGGGCGGCGGCAGGCGCAGGATGTAGCTGGCGCTGCGGCTTTGCTGCGGCTGCGGCTCGCGTTTGTCGCTCACGTCCAGGCGCACGATCAGCTCGTCGCCCGCGGCGAGATTCAGCGCGGCCAGGTCGATGCGATGGCGGTAGCGCCGCTCGCGCGCCGTGCCTTCGCCGCGCAGGCGCAGGCTCTGCTGCTGCACCTCGATGTTCTCGCCGCTGCCCTGGGCGCGGGTGATGTCGAGCACGGCCTCGCCCAGGCCGTAATCGTCGCTGGCGCGGAAATCGAAATCCCAGGCGTCCTGGCCGGCTTCGCGCAGGCTCAGGGTCTTGTCCGGCGCTTCCACGCGGATCTGCGGCGCCTGGTCGGCGATGGTGTCCAGGCGGTGGCGGCGGTCTTCGGCCAGCGCGCCGTCGGCGTCGGTCTCGATACGGTACAAGGCGGCATTGTCCAGTTTTGTCTCGCCGCTCCAGCTGTCGCCGGCCGGCTGCAGCGCCAGCGTGCGGCCGTCGTGGAAGCGCAGCCGCACCGCGCGCGGCGGCGCGGAGAAGCGCAGCTGCCAGCGCAGCAGCGAGCCTTGCGGCACGCGCGCGTCCAGTCCGTCCTGCTGGCTGGCGCCCAGGCCGGTATAGCGCGGCGGTGTGATATCCAGGCGTTGCGCGAGCAGGCGCAACGGGCCGGATTGCGCGGTTTCTGCGGCGGCGCCGGGCGCCGGCACGGTGGTTTTTTCCGGCGACCACAGCGACAGAAGCAGCAGCACGCCGCTGAGCGCGAGGCTGGCCGCGATCGCCGCGCGCGGCCAGGCCGGCCGCAGTTCCGGCAGCTGCTGCGCCAGGCGCGCCAGCAGGCGCTCGCGCTGCAGCCGGGCCAGCGGCGGGAGCGTGTCCGCAGCGGCCAGCAGCAGTGCGGCGCTATCCTCGCAGCGCGGATCGGCTGCATCCAGCGCGCGCACCAGCCAGCGCGGCTGGATGCGGCGCAGGTCCTGCCATTGCCACAGCAGCAAGGTCAGTACTGCCGCGGCGGCGGTCAGCAGCGCGGCTGTGGTGCCGACCTGGCGCAGCGCCAGCCAGGTCAGCGCGGCCAGCGGCGGCAGCGCCAGCAGCAGCGCAATGGCGCGGCGGCGGCCGCGCACGGCGGCGAGGGCGGAATGCAGCAGGCGGTTCATGCGCGGCGCCGGCGGTAGTACAGCGAAAGCGCGCGTTCGGCCAGGAAGGCCAGGGCGGCGAGCAGGATCAGCGGCGGTGCCAGCGGCCGCGCCGCCGGCGTACCGCGCGCAGCGCCTTCGCGCGGCGGCAGGTGGGCGGCGAAAGCCCAGTCCGGCACCAGCTGTGGCGGCAGCAGCGCGCTGCGCAGGGTTTGCGGGAATGTGGCGTCCAGCAGCAGCGGCAGTTGTGCCGGGTCCAGCGGCTTGCTGAAGCTCAGCAGGCGGCCGTTACCGTGGGCTTTGGCCAGCAGCAGCGGCGCAGCATCGCTGTCGCGTGCGATCACTTCGGCATCGGCCAGCTGCGGTGCGTCCAGCAGAGCGGTACCGCCGGCTTCGACCCAGCGCAGCAGCGCCGGCGACGGCTCGCCGGCCAGCCAGAACACCAGGGCGGTGTTCGCGTCCAGTGCTGCTTCGGGCGCTTCCTCGGTCAGCGGGAAGCGTTCCGGTTCGATCTGGTTCCAGGCCTTGACCGCGGCCTGCAGGTAGATCCGCGCCGGGACATCGGCGCCGCGCAGCGAAATGCGCAGACGCGGCGCGGGCAAGGCGCTGAGCGCACCGGGAGCCTGCGCGATCACTTGCCAGTCCACCGCGCGGCTCAGCGCGATCTCGCCGCCGTCCAGGCCGTGCAGCGTGCCCGGCACGATCACATGCAGCCGCGCCGAGGGCGCAAGTTCGCTGTCCAGTTCACGCAGCAGGCTGGCGCTGGCCTGTGCCTCGGCGGCGCCGTGCGCGGCATTGTCCAGGGCGGGAAACTGCGGCAGCAGCCAGCGCCACTGCGCCCGCGGCAGCGCCAGCTGCGCACGCGCCTGGGCTGCATCCACGCCCGGTGCCACGACCACCCACTCGCCGTCGCGCGTGGCCGCGCCGCGCCACTGCGGCTGCGCCAGCAGCAGCGCCAGCAGGGCCAGCAGCACCAGGCGCAGCAGCAACAGCGGCCACTGTTCCAGCTGTATGCGCCGGCGCGGCTTGGCCGGTCCGCGTATCCAGCGCAGCGCGGCGAACAGCGTCGCCTGCTGTTCTTGGCGCCGGTGCAGATGCAGCAGCAGCGGAATCAGCAGCGCGGCCAGCGCGGCCAGCCCCAGCGGCAGCAACAGGCTCAATCCCATGCCTGTTCTCCACCTGGCCGCGTGCCGAACAGCTGGCGCAGCGCCGCGTCGGCGGGCTGGTCCAGGAAATGCGTGGCCAGGCGTATGCCGCTGGCAGTCAGGCGTGCGCGCAGCGCCTGGCGCGCCGCGGCGAAGGCCTGCAGATATTCCGCGCGTGCGGCGGCCGGATCGGCCAGCACCTGCCTGTCCGATTCCGGATCGACGAAACGGCGGCTGCCGCGGAACGGGAAATCGCGTTCTTCCGCCGTGAGAATCTGTATCAGCGCTACCTCGCGCCGCGCCGCCGCCAGCCGTTGCGCCAGCGCGATGGCGGCTTCGTCGAAACCGTCGCTGAGCAGCACGACCAGCGACGCCGGCGCTATCCGCTCCCACAACGGCAACGACTGCGCCGCCGCAGGCCAGTTGCCGCGCGCCTGCCAGCCCAGCATCTCCTGGATGCAGCGGTCGCGCTGGCGCGGTCCCAGTCCCAGATCGACGAAGGACTGCACCTGATCCGACAGCGCCGCCAGGCCGAAATGATCGCCCTGGCGCAGCGCAAGCTCGATGACACAGGCTGCCAGGGTCCGCGCCGCGGCCAGCCGCGAATGCTGTGGGTTCGCTGCATCCGCCTGTGCCATCGAGGCCGTCGCATCGACCAGCAGCCACAACTCCAGCGGCGAATCGCGTTCGGATTCGCGCACGAAATAGCGGTCCGAACGCGCAAACAATTTCCAGTCCACCCGCCGCGGCTCATCCCCCGGCGCATACGCGCGGTACTGCGCAAACTCCAGCCCCACACCGCGGCTGCGGCTGCTGTGCTGGCCCAGCCCCTGGCCGCCGGCGGCCAGGCGCGGCGCCAGGCGCAGATCGCGCAGGCGGGCGCGCAGGGCGGGGGAGATAAGTTCCGTGGAACTCATGGGTGGATGCGACCTGGTGGCTGGAGGGAGCCGGTGAAGTGAAGGCGGAGCGCAGATGGATGGCTTTGGATTGGGGTGTGCATGGACGGGCTACCGCCGGGTCGGCAGTGCGAGCTTCGCTCCGCGACGACGCAGGACAAACCGTGCGACGGCGCAGGCGATACGTTCGCCGCCCTGTCTTGTTTCGCGCTGCCTTTCGTCCGATCCAGCCCAACGACCGGAATACGTGCGGTTGGGGTGAGGGGGAAACGCGGACTAATGCGGCCAAGCTGGGTTTTTGCCGTATTGCGCAGCACAAACCTTCGGCGAAAGCCCGGCTTCGAAGCAAACTGACACGCCGCCCCCTCACCCAATCCTCTCCCCCAAGCGAGCTTGGGGGAGAGGGCTTTGCGGCGAGGCGATGGAGGCAGTTGCGCTACACCATCATCGCCAACCGTCGCTGCCGTGGTTGCCGTCACGGCTTCCGGGATGTGTCTCTTTCTGTCTGCGCGTTCTTTGCACAAGCAAAGGAAGCGCGGGTCGGGCGCCGCGGATGACCGAAAGCCTCTGGCATCGCGCGGCGTTCGCTCTGCGGGCGAGCGAAAGCCTTTGGCCAGGCCATCGCGCAGCGTCGCCACCGGAAGAGGCAAGAAGCCTCCGCCGCCGCCAGCCCCAGAAAACCGGCCCGCCAGGAAATTGAAACCCACTCCACTCATCCGCGCGGGAACTCCACCCCCTCCAGCACCGCCCCTACCACATCATCCCCAGACCGCCGCTCCGCCTCCGCCACGAACGACAGCAACAGGCGGTGCCGCATCACCGGCGCCGCCAGTGCGCGCACATCCTCGCGCGTGGCCGCCAGCCTTCCGTGCAGCAGTGCGCGCGCCTTGCAGGCCAGCACCAGCGATTGCCCCGCGCGCGGCCCGGCGCCCCAGCGTACCCATTCCTTCACTTGTGCAATGGTGGACGTCTGCGGCCGGGTCGCGCGCACCAGGCGGGTGATCCAGGTCAGCACGTCCTCGCTCACGTTCACCTGCCGCACCAGCTGCTGCAGGGCGA
Organism: Tahibacter harae; assembly: GCF_024437735.1. Classification (GTDB taxonomy): domain Bacteria; phylum Pseudomonadota; class Gammaproteobacteria; order Xanthomonadales; family Rhodanobacteraceae; genus Tahibacter; species Tahibacter harae. The sequence continues at coordinate 57,222 of NZ_JANFQO010000028.1, forward strand.
TCAGTTCCTCCCCGCCCATCACCGCCTGCACCGCGCCGGAGGCCTGGCCCGTGGTCTGCTGCAGGATGGCGCGTTCCTCGCCCTCGTCGGGATAGTCCACGCGCACATGCAGCAGGAAGCGGTCGAGCTGGGCCTCGGGCAGCGGATAGGTGCCGGCCTGTTCCAGCGGATTCTGCGTGGCCAGCACGAAGAATGGCTGCGGCAGGGCGTGGGTGACGCCGGCGTAGGAGACGGTGCGCTCCTGCATCGCTTCGAGCAGGGCCGCCTGCGTCTTGGGCGGCGTGCGATTGAGTTCGTCGGCGAGCAGCAGGTTGGTGAACACCGGGCCGCGCTGGAACTTGAAATGGCGCCGGCCGGTGCCGTGGTCTTCTTCCAGGATCTCGGTGCCGAGTATGTCGCTGGGCATCAGGTCCGGAGTGAACTGGATGCGGTGGAAATCCAGGTGCAGGGCCTGGCCCAGGCTGCGCACCAGCAAGGTCTTGCCCAGGCCGGGCACGCCTTCGAGCAGGCAGTGGCCGCCGGCCAGCAGTGCCGTGAGCAGCTGTTCGACCACTTCCCGCTGGCCGACGACGGCAGCGCCGATGGCATTGCGCAGCGCGTGCAGCTGGTCGAGCTGGGCCTGCAGGGACTGTTCGGTCAGGGGCGTGGTCATTGCGTGATCCGTACGAAGTGAGAGCGGGAAGTGCGCCGGCCGCGGCTGCGGCAACGGACTTCGACGCTGCATTCTCGGCCGAAATTACGTGGGCTTAAGCCTGCCATTGGTCAGGGCGGCGCGCGGCGTGATTGTGCATTGCCGCTGGATTGCGCAGGCCCCGGCGCAGGAGCTCGGTCCCTGCCCGCGGGTCCACGGACTGCGGCTGTGCGGGAGCGGAAAATGACCGGCGATGGATGGCTGACCCAGGTTTTCGCCGTGTGCGGATGGGTCTGGCTGATACTGGCCGTGGCCGTGCAGCTGCTCAATCTGCTGTATCTGGTGCACAACGCCCTGGGCAAGGGCAATCCTTTGCAGATCCATGCCGTGCCCGTGATGCTCTGGGCGCTTGCGCTATTGTGCCGCCGCGAGGGGTTCTTCATCGCGTCGCCGCTCGCCGAGCTGGGCGTCGTAGCCGCAGTCCATGTCGCGTTCGACATCGTTGCGGCGAGGGTCGAACGGCGCGCGCGGCGCAAGGTGCGTAGGTAGCGTCCGGAAGTTCCGTCGGCGTGCGCCGCGGCCGCTCAGGCCGTCAGTGCGTAGATCACGATATTGACGCCGAACTTGGTGTTGTCCTCGGCCAGCCAGCGCTTGTTGCGCCAGTCGTAGTCCCACTCGCAGCCGTAGTCCTTGTTGCTGTAGAGCAGGCCCAGGCGGCCGTTGATGCTGATGCCGCGCAGATAATCGTGGACGATGTCGTCGCCCCAGCCATTGAGTTCGAAGCTGGTCGCGGGCGGATCGTCGAAGTGGAAGAAGCTGTGGTAGATCGGATGCTTCTTCGGCAGCTTCTGCAAGGCCTCGGGGCCGAAGATCGCCGCCATCTGCGCTTCAAAGGACTTGGCGAACAGGCCGTCGATATCGTGGTTGCAGTCGTCCACGAAGACGAAGCCGCCGTTGCGCACGTAGCGCTCGAAATTGCGTTTTTCCTCGGGATTGAATTCGACCAGCTTGTGCCCGGCCAGATAGCAGAAGCTGGCTTCGAGCATGCGCGGATCGGCCAGCGGCAGCACCTGTTCCACCGGGTCCACGCGCAGGGTGGTGTACTGGATCAGCGCGTCGATCAGGTTGGACGGCATGCGCTGATCCACGTCCCAGTCGCCGGATTCGTACATCAGGCGGGTGAAGCGGAAATCGTAGTTCTTCGCGGGTTCCGCGCCTTTTTCCGCCGCACGCAGCAAAGGCGCGAAAGCGGTGCCGGCGCCGGCGGCGAACAGGAGGCGGAGGAATTCGGCGCGGGTCATGGGAGTGGGGTTAGATGCGCTGGTCTGCGTGGTGCCGGGTTGCGGTGTGGTGGGCTATCTGATGGCGGGGCTATTTGCTGATGATGGGGCTATTTGATGCCGGGACTGTGTGGTGCTGAGGCTGTGTAGTGATGGGGCTGCGTGGTGCTCGGGCTGCGTCGTGCGTGGTGCCGGGGCTGCATGGTGCCGGCGCCGCGTAATGCTGGGGCGTACTACGCCGTGCAATGTGCTGCAGCAGATAACCGCTGCGGGAGCCCCGCCTTTCCCTCTCCCCAAGCCCGCTTGGGGGAGAGGGCAGGGTGAGGGGGCGACGTGTCCGTCGGGAAAGCGCCCAGGTTTTCGCCGGTGATGCCAAGTGAGGCTCGCGAAAACCGCTGCGGTGAGAAAGGCTGAGACGTTGCCCCCTCACCTCAGCCCTCTCCCCCAAGCGGGCTTGGGGGAGAGGGAGCGGGAACATCTTGCAGCGGGGCGGGCAACCCGCCGCTGCGGTCAACGCTCACCGGAACCAGTCAGGCCCAATCAATCAGACGCAATCAACCAATCCGGTCAAACCGCATCCGACAGCGACGTAAACGTGAAATCGCGAATCTTCATCGGCGGAATCATCATCACGAACGGCGATTCGTCATCGCCGACGCGCACCGGCTTGCCCAGTTCCTCGATGTTGTTGAGCATGATGACCGGCGATTCGTTGAAGCGGAAATTCTTGATCGGGTGCTTGATCTCGCCGTCCTCGATGTAGAAGGTGCCGTCGCGGGTCAGGCCGGTCAGCAGCACGGTCTGCGGGTCGACCAGGCGGATGTACCAGGTGCGCGTGACCAGGATGCCCTTCTTGGTGCTCTTGACCAGTTCGGCGGTGCTCTTGTCGCCGCCGAGCATGATCAGGTTGCCGGGCAGGCCGTTGGCCTTCTTCTTTTTCTGCTCGGCCCAGTAGCGCGAATACTGCAGGTATTCGACCTTGCCCTTGTTGATGATGTCGAGGCGCTCGCGCGGCAGGCCGTCGTTCTGCAAGTCCCAGGGCACCACGGCGGCGTCCTTGTCCCAGGGGTCGGAGTAGATGGTCACGCGCTCGTCAAACAGTTTCTCGCCGAGCTTGTTGCCGCCGCCCTTCTTGGACAGGAAGCTGCGGCCTTCGTCGGACTGGCGTGCGTCGAAGCCGAACATCATGAAGGAGATCAGGCCGGCGCTGGCGGCCGGTTCCAGGATTACCGTGTACTTGCCCGGCTCCAGCGCCTTGGCTTCGGCCGAACGCTTGGCCTTGTCCATGGCGATGGCGATTTCCTTCTTGGCGTCGAAGGCTTCGACGTCGCGCAGGTTGCGCGCGACCCAGCCCGAGCCGCGGCCGTCGTCGGTACGCACGGTACAGGTGAAGTCAACGCCGGCGGACTTCTGGTAGCCCCAGTTGCCCTTGCTGTTGGCGATGGCGGTGAAGCTCTGGTTGTCCGACAGGAAGCCGGCCGCGACCAGCTTGTCCTTCTTGCAGGGCTCGATGCAGGCGGCGGCGACTTCGGCGCGGTAGTCGGGCGTGATCGCCGCGGTCTTGGCGCTGAAGGTCTCGCTGGGCTTGTATTCCTGCTTTTCGATCGCCGGCATGAACTCCGGATTTTCCGGCGCCAGCCTGGCCAGCTCTTCGGCGCGGCGCACCACTTTTTCCAGCGAGGCGTCGTCGAATTCGTTGATGGTCGCCGCGCCCACGCGCTTGCCGAAGGCCACCTGCACGGCCAGCTGCGTATCGTCGACGATGCCGCTGGTCGACACGCTGTTGAGCGCGTAGCGGATGTTGCCGGTGATCGAGCCGCTCAGCGATGCGCTGCACTCGTCGGCCTTGGACAGTTTGATGACCTTGTCCAGGATGGTCTTGGCTTCCTGCTCGGTGAAGATACCCATGGTCGATTCTCCTGGTCGGATCAGCCGAGGCTGCGTGCCGTGTTGATGACGTTGATGCCGTTGAAGCGCGCCGTGGACGAGCCGTGCGAGACCGCCGAGACCTGGCCCGGCTGGCCCTTGCCGTCGAAGAACGAGCCGCCCATGCGGTAGTCGCTCTTGTCGCAGACGGCGGTGCAGGCGTTCCAGAACTCCGGCGTGCGGATCTGGTAGGCCACGTCCTCGATCATCTCGGTGACCTTGCCGTTCTTGATTTCATAAAACAGCTGGCCGCCGAACTGGGCGTTGTAGCGCTGCTGGTCGATGGAGAAGGAACCGTCGCCGATGATGTAGATGCCGTTCTCGATGTCCTTGATCATGTCGGCCGGGCTGAGCTTGTCTTCGCCCGGGGCCAGCGACACATTGGCCATGCGCTGGAACTGCACACTGGACCAGGAATCGGCGTAGCAGCAGCCCTGCGATTCCTTCAGGCCCAGGATATGCGCCTGGTCGCGGATGACCTGGTAGTTGACCAGCTTGCCCTTGCTGACCAGATCCCAGCGCTGGGTCTTGACGCCTTCGTCGTCGTAGCCGACCGCGCCCAGCGAGGTGGGCTGGATCTTGTCGGCGAACAGGGTGACCTTTTCGCTGCCGTACTGGAACTTTTCCTTCCACTTGTCCAGCGTGGCGAAGCTGGTGCCGGCGTAGTTGGCCTCGTAGCCGAGCACGCGGTCCAGTTCCAGCGGATGGCCGACGGATTCGTGGATGGTCAGCCACAGGTGCGAGGGATCGAGCATCAGGTCGTACTTGCCCGGCTTGACCGAGCGCGCCTTGAGCTTTTCCTTGGCCTGTCTGGCCGCGGCGACCGCGTCCTCGACCATGTCGTAGGAATTGCCGTAGACCACCGCGCCGCCGGGCAGGGTGACCTTGTCGGCCGCCTTGGGCGTGAGGTATTCAAAGCCCATGCCGCGCGGATCGGAAAGGCCCTGGCGGATGCGGAACTTGCCGCTTTCCTTGTCCACCGCCGTGACCGTCATCGGCGCCCAGATGCGGTGCACGTCCTGGTCGATGTAGGAACCGTCGGTGGAGGCGAAATACTTCTGTTCGTTGACCAGGAACAGGGTGGAATTGATGAAGCTGGCGCCGGCCTTCATCGCCGCGGCGTTGACGGCCAGCAGCAGGTCGACCTTGTCCTTGATCGGCACGGCCATCGAGTTTTTTTCGATCGGCGTCTTCCAGCTCACCTCGCCCACGCCCTTGACCGGGGCCAGTTCCACCGGCTTGGCCTGCAGGCGGGAATTGGCCTTGGCGATGGTGACGGCCTGGCGCGCGGCCTTGGCCACGCCGGCGGTGGTGGTATCGCTGGTGGCGGCGAAGCCCCAGGTGCCGTTGGCGATGACGCGGATGCCCACGCCGGAGGATTCGGTGTTGACCACGTTCTCGACGCGGTCTTCGCGCGTGACCACGAACTGGCGCAGGTAGCGGCCTATGCGCACGTCGCAGTAGGTGGCGCCGTCGGCCTTGGCGGCTTCCAGCGCGGCGTCGGCCAGGCGCTTCTTGGTCGCCACATCGACCGTGGTCAGCAGTTCTTCGGCGGCGATGGCGCGGCCGTAAACGGGCAGCAGCAGGGCACCAAGACCGGCACCGGCGAACTGCAGAAAATCGCGTCTGTCCATACTCACTCTCCCAAGGGCGCTAACGGTTTGGCGGCGGCCTGCGGCGGACCAGGAGCTGCGCAGAGGCCGGGGGCGTCCGATCTTGGGACAGTGCGCGGGCTTCGTCACGTGACGAAGGGCATGGGTGGGCGTGGGCCGAAACGGGCGGATCTTGACCGCCGTGGGGTGTCGGCCTTGCGCCGGAAGGCCGGTGCCGCGCGAGGAAGTGCCGAGGCGCGGCCTGCCTGGGCAAGGCGAAACGGCGGTGGGTCGGCGGCCGCCGCGCAACTGGGTGCGCACAGGTGCAGGTCAATGCCGCGGCGGCCACGGGCCCGTCCCCTGTTGCCGAATTTGCCCGTTCGCCCTCGCGGGGCCGGCGGCTATGGATCCAGCCCGGGTCCGGGCGCCGGATCCGGCGGGGCGGCGCGAGTCTCGCGCCTGCGGCGACAGGCCGGGGCGGCGCCGGCGCGCCGCCCCGGCGTGGCTCAGAACTCGAACGACGCGCCGGCGTAGTAGCTGCGTGCGGTGCCCGGTTCGATCGCGTTGGAGAACACGCGGTTGTAGTACTTGCGGTCGGTCAGGTTGCTGACGCCGGCCAGCAGCCGCACCGAGCGGCTGATCCAGTAGTCGCCGCTGAGATCCACGAGCGTGTGCTGCGGCACCTTGGCCGGGACGTAGCGGCTCGCGTCGGTCGGGAACGCCGGCAGGTTGGAGTCCTGGAAGTACTGGCTGGCCGTGCTGACGCAGGACAGCATCACCTTGAAATGGTGATCCTCGCGCCAGTTGAGTCCGGCGCGGGCCAGGTAGCGCGGCGAGAACGCCGGCTTGTTGCCGAGGTTGGCCGGATTGCGTGTGGAACGGAACTCGGCATCGAGCAGCGCGACGTTGGCGAACACCGAGAAATGCTGCTGTGTCTGCGGATCGCGCGCGGCGAGGAAGTCGTAGTCGATCTGGCCTTCGAAGCCGCGGTGACGGGTGTCGCCGGTGTTGACGTTGATGGTGTTGTTCGGCGGTGCGCCAGGACCGGCCGGCTGGCTTTCGATGCGGTCGGTCACGTTCACCTGGAACAGGCTGACATCGTAGAACAGCCCGTTGCGCGGATTGCCGTGCACGCCGGCCTCGAACGAGAGCACATGGGTCGGGTCGGGATCGTTGATCTGGCCGGCAGCGGTATTGCCGAACGGCGAGCCCACGTCGAAGTAACGCACCGGGCGCCAGCCCTGCGACACGTTGAAATAGGTTTCGTTGAGGTGGCCGAAGTCATTGCCGAAACCGATGCCGAACAGCGGCACGTTGTGCGTCACCTTGCGATCGACCAGGTCGCGCGTGAGGTTGGGCGGCTTGACCGATTCATCGATGTCCACCGTTTCGCGTTCCAGCCGCACCGACGGCACCAGATGCCACTTGCCCCAGCGGAAAACGTTCTCCGCGAACACCGCGGCATAATCGGACGAACGTTCCTGATGCAGACGCGCGCAGTCGGTCTGTGCGGGTGTGAGGCAGGCCGGTCCGAAGCGCGTATGGCGGCCGGTACGACGATCGGCGACGGTCCACTGGCGGAACGGCGCGTCCGAGTGATAGCCGGTGACGCCCAGGGTGAAGGCATTGCCGCGCGCCCAGCGGTGCAGCAGGCGCGCATCAATGCCGCCGAAGCGGAATACGTCGTCCTGCAGTTGCACGGTCGCCGGTGCCGGCTGCGGCGATACGAACGGCGTCTGCGAACGCGAGGCCAGGTCCTGATAGCCGGTCCAGACCTTGGTGATGAGCTGCGTCCGCTCGTCGAAGCGGCGGTCGTGGGTGAGACTGAGCTGGTAGCGCTCGGTCCACAGCCGCGCATCCGGTGTGGTCGTGGTCTCCTCGTCGCGCAGGAACGTGGCGTAGCTCATCTTGCCGGGATCGCCGGTTTCCAGGTCGTAGGCGTGGAAATCCAGCGACCAGTACGCACTGGCGTCGGGCCGGTAGCCCAGATGCAGATCGGCGCCGCGCAGGCTGGAATCGCCGTTGTCGCGCTGGCCGTCGCTGCGGCGGTAGTGCACGTCGGCCAGATAGTCCCAGGTACCCGAGGTGCCGGAGATCTGGTTGAAGGTGGCGAACAGGTCGTTCTTTCCGATCACATTCTCGCTGTAGCCGGCCAGCGCGCGATCCGCCACGGGCTTGCGGCTGACCAGGTTGATCGTCGGTGGCGGCTGCGGGCCGTACAGCAGCGAGCTGCCGCCGCGGATGGACTGCACCTCGCTCAGGGTCTGCGGCAGCGGAAACACGAAGATGGTCGGATAGCCGATCCAGTCCGATTGCAGCGGAATGCCGTCCTGCAGCACGGTGACGAATTCGGATTCCTGCGGATTGCCGATGCCGCGATAGGCGAGGTTGGTCTGCCCCGGCGTCTGCTGTTCCGACAGCATCAGGCCCGGCGTCTGCGCGAACAGCCCGCGCAGGTTGTTGTCGATCACCGTCGGCAGTCGGTCGAGCTTGGTGATCGAAGTCTTCTTCGTCACCGTTATCAGCGGCCCGTTGACCTCGGGCATCAGGTAGTCGAGCTTCACCCGCCACGGCGCGGTGGCGCTGACGTCGATCTTGTTCAGGCGTACCGCGTCGTCCTTGGCCGGCCTCTCCCGGGCCTTGTCCGTCTGTGCGGCTGCCGTGCAGACGCAGGCAAATCCCAGCAGCAGAACCAGCGTTTCTTTCAACGGTGATGGCTTCATCAGTTACTCCCCTGCAACGGTTGATGCGAGCCTCCGCATTGTTGCCGGCGGGGATGCCGATGAAAGCGGCCTGTGGGCCTAGGTCTGAAGGGCCGGTTCTTCCGCGGCAGCTCGGTCCGTGGGCTTACTGGTTCCACTCGCCGCCGGTGCGGGCGGCATCAACCCGCCGATGCCGTTGCCCAGCCCTGCGGGCCTGCTGGCGTCAGCGGCCGACAGCCCGGCAAATTCCTGGCGAACCGGCGGGCAGGGCCTGCCCCGCGCGGGTCACTGCGATTCGGGCCGCCCGGAAACCCAGGTCTGCCGAATCTGCCACTCTGCGTTCATGCGCACGAGGTCGGCCGCGTAACCGGCGGCGATGCGGCCGTGGCTGTCACCGAGGCCGAGAAACTCGGCCGGATAGCGCGAGGCCATGCGCACCGCCTCGGCCAGGTCCAGGCCGACCTGCTCCACCGTGTTGCGCACGGCTGTCACCATGTCCAGGGTCGATCCGGCCAGGGCGCCCTGTTCGTTGACCGCCTTGCCCTCGCGCACGAGCACGCGCTGGCCGGCGAGCAGGAATTCGCCACGTTCGCCGCCGACCGGGGGCATGGCATCGGTGACCAGGAACAGCTTGCCTGCGGGCTTGGCGCGGATGGCCGTGCGCAGGCTGGCCGGGTGCACGTGCAGGCCGTCGACGATGATGCCGCACCAGCTGTCGCGGTGGTCCAGTGCCGCGCCCACGGCGCCGGGTTCGCGTCCGGTCAGTGGCGTCATGGCATTGAACAGGTGGGTGACGCCGCGCACGCCCAGGCCGAACGCGCGCATGAGCTGGTCGTAGCTGGCGGCGGTATGGCCGGCGGCGACGATGACGCCACGTTCGACCAGCGCCCGCAGCGCCGCGTCGGACACCTGTTCCGGCGCCAGGGTCACCAGCGTGCGGCCGCCGCGCAGGCTGGCGGCGAGCGCCACATCGTCGGCTTGCGGGCTGCGGAACCAGGCTGCATCGTGGGCGCCGCGCCGCTGCGGCGCGAGATAAGGGCCTTCCAGATGGATGCCGAGCACACCGGGCACGCCGGCGGCGATGGCGGCTTCGGTCGCGGCGATGGCGGCGGCCATGGTCTCGCGGCTGTCGCTGATCAGGGTCGGCAGGAAGCCCGTAGTGCCGTAGCGCCGGTGCGCGGCGCCGATGCGCGCGATGGCCGCGAGATCGGGCGTGTCGTTGAAGAGCGCGTCGCCGCCGCCATTGACCTGCACGTCGATGAATCCCGGCAGGAGATAGTCGCCGTGCAGACACACGATCTCGTCGGCCGCTGCTACGCGCCTGTCCCCGCGCGCGACAACGGCGCTGATGCGGTCGCCGTCGATCAGCACGGCCATGTTGTCGTGCAGGCCGTCGTCGAGCAGCACGCGGGCGTCGGTGAGGGCGGTCGTCATCAGACGGTTTCCGTGACCTTGTTGAGATGCGGCGGCAGGTCGGGATTGTGCCCGCGCCGCAGCGCCAGCGCATTGGCGGCGCGGTAGAAGCTCTGCACCTGCAGCAGCGGCGCGCAGACCGGATGCACCGCCGGGCCCAGCGGCAGGTTGCTGCCGGCCGGATCGCCCGGCGCGGCGACGAAGACCTCGGCGCCACGCGCACGGAATTCCTCCGCCGCGGCCAGGGTGCCGGCCTGGGTGCCGTCGTCCTGGGCGAACACCAGCAGCGGGAAGCCGGTGCCGATCAGCGCCATGGGGCCGTGCTTGACCTCGGCCGCGCTGAAGGCTTCCGCATGCAGGCCGCTGGTCTCCTTGAACTTGAGCGCGGCTTCCTGCGCGGCGCCCAGGCCCAGGCCGCGGCCGAGCACGAACAGGTTGCGCGCCCCGGCCAGGCCATCGACCAGCGGCGACCAGTCCAGCGCCCAGCTGTGCTGCATCTGCGCCGGCAGCTCGGCCAGGGCACGCTCCAGCTCGCGCTTGCCGCCCCAGGCGGCGACAAGCTGGATCAGCGAGGACAACGTACACAGATAGCTTTTTGTTGCAGCGACACTGCGCTCCGGCCCGGCGGCCAGCGGAATCACATCGTGGGCGACCGCGGCCAGCGGCGAATCCTCGACATTCACCAGGGCCAGCACGCGCGCGCCGGCCTGGCGCGCGGCTTCGGCATTGCGCACGAGGTCGGGGCTCTTGCCGGACTGGGAGATCGCCACGAACAGCGACGACTCCAGCTGCAGCGGTGCCGCATAGACCGAACTCACCGAGGGTGAGGCCGACGCGGTGCACAGGCCGAGCTGGGTTTCAAACAGGTACTTGGCGTAGGTCGCCGCGTGATCGGAACTGCCGCGCGCGCAGGTGACGATGAAACGCGGCGGCTGCGCCCGCAGCGCCGCCGCGATGCGCGCGATGGCCGCGCCATTCGCATCGTGCTGCGCGGCGATCAGGGCCGCGGCGCTGTGCGCTTCGCGGAACATCAGGGTGGATTCGGCGGCGGGTAGGGTCATGGGGATTCGGGATTGGGGAGTGGAGATTCGTGATTCGTGATTCGAAATTCGGGATTCGAGATTCGAGATTCGAGATTGAAAGCGTCACGGCCGAGGGCTCGGGAAGCGAGCCGGTAGCTTTGCATCGAATCCCGACTCCCCAATCTCCAATCCCGCACTCAGCGACCGTCAGGTCCGCTGAGTTCCGCCACAAAGTCATACATATCGCCGCGGTACCAGGAACAGGTGAACTCGACCACACGGCCGTCCTCGAGAAAGCTGCGCCGTTCGATCAGCAGGCCGGCCGCACCGACCGCGACATCGAGCTGGCGCGCCTGGTCGGCATCGAAATTCACTGCGCGCAGGCGCTGCAGCGCACGCTGCGGGCGCAGGCCGTAGCCGTCCAGGGTTTCGTACAGCGAATGGGTGACCTGCGCCGGATCCGGCAGCAGGTTCAGCGGCACGGCGGTGCGCTCTATCGCCAGCGGCTGCTCGCCGGCATAGCGCAGCCGGTACAGGCGCGCGACCTTGGACCCGGGCGACAGCGACAGTGCCATGGCTTCCTGCGGCGTCACTTCGCCGCTGCCGCGGCTGAGGAACACCGAGCGCGGATCCAGCCCGCGGGCGCGCAGGTCGTCGCTGAAACTGGTCAGGCGCGAAAACGATTTGACGATGCGCCCGGCGACAAAGGTGCCGGCGCCGTGACGCTGGATCAGCACATCGTCGGCGACCAGCCCGGCAATAGCCTTGCGCACGGTCACCCGCGACAGCGCCAGCTGCTGGCTGAGGTCGCGCTCGCTGGGCAGGGCTGAACCCGGCGGCAGGTCGCCGCTGGCAATCGCCCGTTCGATCAGATTGCGTACCCGCATCCAGGCCAGCTCGCGGTGCGGCGGCTTTTCCTTGGCCAGTTGGCGCCAGAGTTTGAGCAGGGGAGTGGACATGGGAAGGGACAATACCAGTTGAATACCATGATGGCAAAGTGGGGTGGGAGTGGTTCACAGGCGGTGCGGTGGTTTGGCCTGTGAGTACGGTCGCGAAAAGCAGCAGAAATGCATGTAGAAAGGAAGCGGAAGGGCAGCGGAAAGGCAGCAGAAAGAGTGCTGCACTGCCTCCGTTTCGATATCCAGCCGATGCTGGCCGATTGCGCTTCACCATCTCGTGGGCCACAGCCCCGCTTTAGCCCTCTCCCCCAAGCTTCGCTTGGGGGAGAGGGTTGGGTGAGGGGGCGACGTCTCAGTCGCAAAGGCGGCTCGGTTTTTCGCCGCGACAGCCTCTCCATCCGGCCAGATTCCAGCATCGCCCCCTCACCCCAGCCCTCTCCCCCGCGCGAGCGCGGGGGAGAGGGGGCGCTGCGTTTTATCAGGGCGGCTAGTGTGCTGGTGGAAGCTGGCTGAGGCCGGCTGAGGCCGGGATTCTGGGGGGCAGGCCATGCCAGTCCCCCGCGGCGCACCAGTCTAGCCCGCCACCGCCCGAACCCAGGCTCGCCACCACCAAGGCCGAACCCTTCCCGAGCCGGGAGCCGGCCTCCCGTCGCCTTGCCACTCCCGTCACATCCGCTTAGCCCCCGCTTGCCATGCTGTAGCTGTGTCGTCCCGGCTACCCGATCTGGTATTTCAGTGGTATTGTCCGCGGCAACCGAGCAAGGAGGGTCCCAGTGACAGCCCCAGCCAGCCAGGTCGATCCGTTCGACCTCGTCATTTTCGGCGGCACCGGCGATCTGGCCGTGCGCAAACTGCTGCCGGCGCTGTACCACCGCTATGCCGACGGGCAGATCCAGCCCGGCAGCCGCCTGATCGGCGTGGCACGCGATACGCTTTCCCAGGCCGACTACCATACCCGCGTGCGCGCCGCCCTGGCCAAAGCCCAGGGCGAGGACCTGCCCGAGGACGTGCTGCAGGGCTTCCTCAAGCTGGTTTCCTACCACGCCCTGGATGCGCGCAAGGACGACGGCTGGAGCCAGTTCGCCGCCGCCATGCAGCCGGATTCCGACCGCGTCTGCGTGTTCTACCTCGCCACCAGTCCGGAAATCTTCATCCCGATCTGCGAGCGCCTGCGCGAACACGGCCTCAACCACGGCAAGGTGCGCGTGGTGGTGGAAAAACCCATAGGCCGCGACCTGAAATCCGCCGCCGCGATCAACGACGCGGTCGGCCGCTGCTTCGCCGAACAGCAGACCTTCCGCATCGACCATTACCTGGGCAAGGAGACCGTGCAGAACCTGGTCGCCCTGCGCTTCGGCAATGCCCTGTTCGAGCCGCTGTGGAATGCCGGCCATATCGACCACGTGCAGATCACGGTCGCCGAGACCATAGGCGTGGAATGGCGTGCAGGTTTCTACGACGGCGCCGGCGCACTGCGCGACATGGTGCAGAACCACCTGCTGCAACTGCTCTGCCTGGTCGCGATGGAGCCGCCGGCCTCGCTGGCGCCCGATGCGATCCGCGACGAGAAACTCAAGGTGCTGCGCGCGCTCAAGCCCATCAACGAGAGCAACGCCGCGCAGTGCTCCGTGCGCGGCCAGTACCGCGCCGGCGCCTCCAACGGCGGCGCCGTGCCCGGCTATCTGGAAGAAATCGCGCGGCCGGAATCGCGCACGGAGACCTTCGTCGCGCTCAAGGCCGAGCTGGGCAACTGGCGCTGGGCCGGCGTGCCGTTCTACCTGCGCACCGGCAAGCGCCTGCCCGAGCGCGTGTCGGAAATCGTCATCACCTTCCGCGCGATTCCGCACTCCATCTTCGGCGAACACGCCGGGCCGATCTCGCCCAACAAGCTGGTGCTGCGCCTGCAGCCCGACGAAGGCGTCAAGCTGTGGCTGATGAACAAGTACCCCGGCCCCGGCGGCCTGCGCCTGCGCCGCGTCGCGCTGGACATGAGCTTTGCCGAGGCTTTCGGCGTGCGCAATCCGGATGCCTACGAGCGCCTGCTGATGGACGTGGTGCGCGGCAATCCCACGCTGTTCATGCGCCGCGACGAAGTGGAGGCCGCCTGGGCCTGGGCCGATCCCATCCTGCAGGCCTGGGAAGCGAGCAACGAAGCACCGAAATCGTATACCGCCGGCACCTGGGGCCCCAGCGCCGCGGTCGCCCTGATCGAGCGCGACGGGAGAACCTGGCATGAAGATGCACCTTGACGCCCCGCGCGAGCCGCGCCCGCGCCGGCGCGACCTGCATGCGAACCTGGTCGAGCACGCCTACGCCGACAGCGCCACGCTTGCGCGTGCGCTGGCCGCTGCCGTGGCCTGCGATCTGCGCGATGCGATCCTGACCCGCGGCCTGGGCCTGCTCGCCGTCTCCGGCGGCAGCACGCCGCGGCGCTTTCTCGCCGAGCTGGGCCGCCAGCGCCTGGACTGGGCGCGCGTGGTCGTGACCCTGGCCGACGAACGCTGGGTGACGCCGGACGATCCGCGGTCCAATGCGCGCCTGCTGCGCGAAACCCTGTTCAGCGGCGCAGCCGCCGCGGCGCGCTTCGAGCCCTTGTTCGAGCCCGCCTTCGATGCCACCGCCGCCCTGCCGCGCATCGCGCGCCGGCTGGAAGCCCTGCCGCTGCCGTTCGACGCGGTGGTACTGGGCATGGGCAACGACGGTCATACCGCATCGCTGTTTCCCGGCGGCGATACGCTGGAACAGGCGCTCGATCCGCTGGGCCGCGCGCGCGTGCTGGCCCTGCATGCGCCCGCCGCGCCGGAGCCGCGCATCACGCTCACCCTGCCCACCCTGCTTGCAACGACCGCGCTGTACCTGCATATCGAAGGCGCCGAGAAGCGCAATGTGCTCGCGCGCGCGCTGGATGCGCAGACGCGCAACGCCGATATGCCCATACGCGCCGTCATCAACTGCGCCGGCGAGCCGCTGCGCATGTACTGGGCGCCGTGAGCGCGGCGGCGCGGCCGCGTCGCGCGCCGGCACCCGCCACGGCCACAAGGAGGCTGCCATGCCGCTGAATCCCACCCTCGCCGCCGTCACCCGCGCCATCGCCGAGCGCAGCCGCGCCACGCGCGAACGCTACCTGGACCGCATCGCTGCCGCCCGCGGCGACGGTGCGCGGCGCAACCGGCTTTCCTGCGGCAATCTCGCCCACGGCTTCGCCGGCTGCGCCGAGCTGGACAAGGAACGCCTGCGCGAAGGCGTGACGCCGAACATCGGCATTGTCACTGCCTACAACGACATGCTCTCGGCGCACCAGCCCTACGAGCGCTATCCCGAACTGATCCGCACCGCCGCGCGCGACTTCGGCGCCACCGCCGAAGTCGCCGGCGGCGTGCCGGCCATGTGCGACGGCGTGACCCAGGGCCGCACCGGCATGGAACTGTCGCTGTTCTCGCGCGATGTGATCGCGCTGGCCAGCGGCGTGGCGCTGTCGCACGACATGTTCGATGCGGCGCTGTACCTGGGCATCTGCGACAAGATCGTGCCGGGCCTGCTGATCGCCGCGCTGCATTTCGGCCATATCCCGGCTTTGTTCGTGCCCGCGGGCCCCATGCCCACCGGCGCCTCCAACGATGAGAAAGCCAAGGTGCGCCAGCGCTACGCCGAAGGCAAGGCCAGCCGCGCCGAACTGCTGGATGTGGAAGCGCGTTCCTACCACGCGCCCGGCACCTGCACCTTCTACGGCACGGCCAATTCCAACCAGATGCTCATGGAGATCATGGGCCTGCAGCTGCCGGGCTCCAGCTTCGTGCATCCGAACACCGAACTGCGCGATGCGCTGACCGTGGCCGCGGTGCAGCGCGCGCTGGCCATCACCGCGCTGGGGCAGAACTACCTCCCGCCCGGCCGCATCGTCGGCCCCGAGGCCATCGTCAACGGCGTGGTCGGCCTGCATGCCACCGGCGGATCCACCAACCATCTGCTGCATCTGGTCGCCATCGCGCGCGCCGCGGGGCTGGAGCTGACGCTGGAAGATTTCGACGCCCTGGCCGGCGTGGTGCCGCTGCTAGCCAAGGTCTATCCCAATGGCAGCGCCGACGTGAACCAGTTCCACGCCGCCGGCGGCATGGGTTTCCTCATCGCGCAATTGCTCGATGCCGGCCTGCTGCACGGGGACTTCGCCACTATCACTGGCGCCGGCATGGACAGCTACCGCAGCGCGCCCTTCCTGGAAAAAGACAAGACGCTGCATTGGCTGCCGAGCACCGCCGACAGCATGGACACCAGCACGCTGCGCCCGGTGGCACAGCCGTTCCGCGCCGACGGCGGCCTGCGCCTGCTCAGCGGCAACCTGGGCCGGGCCGTAATCAAGGTTTCCTCGGTGCCGGAAGACCGCTACACCATCGAAGCGCCCGCGCGGGTTTTCAACGACCAGGATGCGGTGCAGAAAGCCTTCGACCGCGGCGAACTCACGGAAGACGTGGTCGTTGTCGTGCGTTATCAGGGCCCGCGCGCCAACGGCATGCCCGAACTGCACAAGCTCACGCCCGCGCTGGGCGTGCTGCAGGGGCGCGGCCTGCGCGTGGCCCTGGTCACCGACGGCCGCATGTCCGGCGCCTCCGGCAAGATTCCCGCCGCGATCCACCTCACTCCCGAAGCCGCCTGCGGCGGCGCGATTGCCAAGCTGCGCGATGGTGACCGCGTGCGCGTGTGCGCTGTCAATGGGCGCGTCGAGGTGCTGATCGATGCGGACGAATGGGCGGCCCGCGAACTGCCGCCGAAGCCGGATCTCAGCGCCAACAATCACGGCCTGGGCCGCGAAATGTTCGCGATGTTCCGTGCGCAGGTCAGTACGGCCGATACCGGCGCCACGATTTTTGGGGTTGTGGAATGAATGCGACGGCCGTGCGGTATCGCAGCTGCAACCGCAACGATCTTCGGTGTCGTGGAGTGAATGCCGCGGCCGCGCTGTGCCGCAATCCGGACAGCGTGGCTCGTTGCCACGCTAGCCCTTACGGAGTCATGCAATGAGCGAGCAGATGGTTTCGCGCCAGGCGGAAGTCGAAAGCGTGCTGCGCCTGGCGCCCGTGGTTGCCGTGGTCGTGCTGCAGCGCGTGGAAGATGCCGTACCGCTGGCCCGCGCATTGGTCGCCGGCGGCATTCCCGCGGTCGAGATCACCTTGCGCACGCCGGTCGCGCTGGAAGCCATACGCGCTGTCGCCAACGAAGTCGAAGGCGTCGCCGTCGGTGCCGGTACCGTGCTCAACGCGCGCGACTTCCACGCCGCCGCGAGAGCCGGCGCGCGCTTCGCCGTGTCGCCCGGCCATTCGCCGGCCTTGCTGGACGCCGCCGAAGACAGCGAATTGCCGTATCTGCCCGGTGCTTCCACGGCAAGCGAAGCGATGACGCTGGCGGAGCGTGGTTATCGCTGGCAGAAGTTCTTTCCTGCCGTGCCGGCGGGCGGTGTCGACTTTGTGCGCGCGCTGGCTTCGCCGCTGCCGGGCATCGGTTTCTGTGCTACCGGTGGTATCAGTGCGCAGACGGCGAAGCAGTGGCTGGCCTTGCCGAACGTGGTTGCGGTCGGCGGATCGTGGCTCACGCCCAGTGACCTGGTCGCCGCTGGAAACTGGACGGCGATTGCCGCATTGGCGGGCGAGGCGGCGAGGTTGGTTTCGCCGGGCTGAAATCGATTCGGCGCCCCGTCGCTGCGCTGAAAAGCGGGAAACAACGAATGCCAGCCGGCGCAGAACCGCCTGGTTCGCGTCACGCTTGCACTGGCCAATTCCCACATTCTCCGGGTGCCGCCTACCGACAAGCGGTGCGTCGGTCGTTTGCTGCGCCGATCCGGTTTGTTCCCCACTTGCCGCGCTCTGGGACGGGCGAGAGGATCACGATGCGATCCGCCTGCGGACAGCCGTGGCTGTGGCCTGGATTCTTCACGGTCGAAAATATCCGGCAGGTGCTTTCGATCGGCTGGCCGTTTTCGTCGTCGCTGTCGCTTGACGATGTCTCTCCCGGTTCGACCGAATGGATTCCGATGCCATGAAAGCGCTGCTCGTTGCCGCCTTGCTCGCCGCCTGACCCGTTTCCAACGTCCGCCCTGTCCGTTTGGGGGAAACACGCGCAACACCCGTCTCCACGGGTAATCCCAGAGAACGGAATCCCCATGCAACGACTTCCACTGCGCCTGGCGGCACTCGCACTGGCCTGTACGGGCCTTTCGGCCCAGGCCGTGTACATCAACCCGGAAGGTACCGGCCAGGTGCTGCTGTTTCCGTACTACACCGTCAATGCTGGCCAGGCCACTGTTATCAGCCTGGTCAATGCCGGCGAGAAGAGCAAATTGCTCGCAGTCACCTTTCGCGAGGGCTATAACAGCCGCGAAGTGTTGAGTTTCAATGTGGTCCTCGCCCCGCACGACACGTGGACAGGCACGGTCTACGGGGACGATCAGGACGGCCCTGCACGCCTGATAACCCGTGACGAAAGCTGTACCTTGCCGTCCAAGGCGCAGTGGACTGGGCCACTGCTTGGTGGCAGCTACGAAAAAACCTTCTATGCCTGGGCTTATAACGGCAGGAGCGTTGATGGCGGCCTCACCACCGGTGCGCGCACACGCGAAGGCCATCTCGAAGTGATCGAACGCCTCGAACTCAGCGGCGCCCTGGCCGCCGCGGTGGAAAACCAGCATCCGCCCCACTGCGCGGCATTGCAGGCTATCAGCGCACAGGCGGCAGGTCTGAATCCGCCCGGCGGCGATCTCTATGGCAGCTTTGCCGTCATCGATGTGGCCGAGGGCACGCTGTTCGGCGGCACAGCCACCGCCGTCGACGATTTCAGCCGCGTCCCCCTGATCAACGACTATGGGACTTTGAACTGGCTCCACGCGGCGAGAAGTCGCGGTGGCGCCTTCGGCGAAACCGATGCCGTGGTTCCGATCGATGGCCGCCTGCAGACACTGGTCTTCGCCAACAACCTGGAACTGACAAATAATGCGGGCCCCAACGCCCTGTCAGCACTGCTGATGACAGAAAACCTCTACGGCGACATCAGCCGCGAGGCCAGCCTGGGCAGCCACAGCGAATGGGTGATCACGTCACCGACCAGGTTCATGCACACCGCGGACCCGCGGGGTCAAGAATATGCCCAGCTCGCGCCGTTCAACGGCCGTTTCAACGACCCCGCGCCGGATTCCTCCTGCACGCCGTTCACGCCACGCGCCTACGACCGCGAAGGCCGCAGCGTGAACATCCTCCGCGACACCAACCCGCCGCCCGGCAGCCTGCCGCAACACGCGCTGTGCTACGGCACCAATGTGGTCCACTTCTCCGATCTGGCCGCCGACGGCAGCACGCCGCTGCTGGGTTCGCGGCTGGGCACCAAGGTAAAGCCGGACATGGAAGCCGGCAGTGTGGTACTGGAACTGGCCACGGTGCAGGACAGCACTCGGCGCAACACCCTGCCTGCGGGCGTGCGTGGCCCTACGCTGCTCGGCCTGCCGGTGATCGGCTTCGAGGTCGTGCGCTACATCAACAACAACGTGACCCCGGGCGTGCTGTCCAACTACGCCGCCGCCACGCCACTGCGCCGCAGCGTGCGCTGCGGCAACGCCGCTGGCGAGGCGCAGGACTGCCCCTGAGCCAGCGAGCCGGCATCGCAGTTGCGGCGCGGTGCGAACAGAGGCGCGAACAGGGTCAGGTCAGCTCCCGGAGCCATACAGCAGAAGTTAACCCGACCTCGTTTCCGGCAAAAATTTCCGGTTCGCACAACGGTGCTGCTGCTGCAGTTCGGCCTCAGGATGGTGCCAACTTCTTGGCAGCAGCCAGACGCTGGGCCTCGGCCTGCAAGTGGCTGAGTTCGTCCTCAGCTTCGTGGTGGGCGGCCAGGGCTTCGGTAGCGCGGCGGCGCGCGTCGAAGGCGGCATAGCGTTCGCCGATGGCCGTTTCCATGTCCCCGTGCGAGACAGGGCCCGTTCGTTGAAGCTGAGGAAACGGTCGGTTTGTTCGATCCAGTCGGCCATGCGCATTTCGATGCGGCGCAGGGCACGGTCCTCGGCGAAATCCAGGAACATGCTTACCAGGCGGTTGAGCTGATCGAGTTCCTGCGCGTCGAGGTAATTCTTCGAGACCAGGGCATCGGACTTGCGCACGCGGTCGCCGGCCCAACTGGCCAGTCCCATCTGGTCGGCTGCGGCATCGGCCCGCTCCACGATCAGCTGGGCGGCGGTGCGGCCGGTAACGGCATAGATCAGCTTGTTCTGGATGGTGGCAAAGAAGGTCTTTGCCGTCTGCGCCGTGCCGTCGTAGTCGCTGCTGGCGGTTTTGAACAGGTCGCGCAACTTCTGGTAGAAGCGTTTCTCCGAGCTGCGGATATCGCGAATGCGCCGCAGCAGCTCGTCGAAGTAGTCCGCACGTTCGGCGTCCTTGAGCCGCCGGTCGTTGAGAAGGAAGCCCTTGACCAGATACTCAGCCAGGGTTGTGCCGGCCCACCGTCGGAACTGGGATCCGCGGGGGGAGCGGACCCGGAAGCCGACCGCCAGGATCAAGTCCAGGCGATAAAGCATTGTTTTATAACGCTTACCGTCACTGGCAGTTGTCAAGTAAAACTTGACAACTGCCTCCTCCGAAAGCTCTTCCTCGGCAAAGACCTTGCGGATATGCAGGCTAATGTTCTGCTTGCTGGTCTCAAACAGTGCCGCCATCTCCCCCTGGGTCAGCCAGACGGTACCGTCGGCGGCCCGAAGATGGATATCGGTGCGGCCGTCTTCTGTGCGGTACAGGATCAGTTCGCCTTTGCTGTCGCTCACGCCTACTCCTTGGTGTTGTGGCTTCGCCTGGGTGAGGTCGGTGATTTCCTGGCATTCGTAGTGGACGCCAAGATTCGCGCAGAAGCTGGTTTTTGCGCTGCGCTCCTGGAGCGGGACCACATTTAGCTCAACACCCTTTTGCCGGTTCAGGTCCCGGCCGCTGCGCGCCGGGAGTCGGCCTGGACCACGGACCCCGCCATCGCCGCCTGCCAGCGTGCAAGATGCCTGAATTTCAGTCTCGATGGACCAAAAATCACTCAGCGGAGAGTAATAGCCATCCTCCGGCCACTGGCGGTGATCCGTCCGTCCGTGATCACCACGCAGCGCTGATGAGCAATCACCCGCTGGCGACTGAAATTCAATCAATGATCAAGGGCCGGCCACTCACCCGAGGCAGAAAATCACTCGGCCGAAAGTCGCAACCACACAGCACTGAGTGAATTTCACCCGTCGAAAAGTGATTTCCAGTCAGCGATGCGTGGGCCGCATACACCAGGCCCCGGCAGCCGGTCGACGGTGGCCTCCACCCAGTCGATGCCGGGAAGGCGCAGGCACCGGCAGGCCGGAGCGGCACCAGGCCGCTCCGGCTGCCAGCCGCCTCAGGTATCGCGCTGGAAACTCGCCTCCATCAGTCCACGCACATCGCGCGACAGAATGGCTACGGCCTCCAGAATGCCGAAGTGCGAGTGCGAATCCGGGTCCTCCAGCTGCGCAACGGCCACGGTCTCGCTGAGGGTCTGTATGGCCGTGATGCGGTCCAGCATTTCTTCGCGCAAGGCCTCGCGCTGGGCCACCGTATCCAGCACATACGCAAACAGCACCGGTTCGGCCGAAGGAATTTCGCGGCGCAGCGGATAGAACGAACCTTGCTTGCTCATGGCGCGCGCCTCCCGCAGAACGGAACAACGCCGCCAATGCGGATAAAGCAACCGGGCCTCAGCGTGGGCCTGAAGAACGCATACCGGACATCCATGGTCAACTCCCTTTGTGTGGAGTCGCCACCCGGAACGGTGAAAGAAGGGGGGCGAACGGTGTGCGGGTTAGCGGACCGGACACGGAGACCGGCGAGCCTTGCGGCTCCCCGCACACCGCCGCCAGAAATCGGCAGACTACGCTGCAGGAATTCCGGGCATAAAAAAGGTTTGAACCGCCCCGGGAACCCCGGAGACTCATTGGTGTGAGTCACGCCGCCATGGCGAGCTCACGGATTTGCCGATAGTAGGCCGCCTCAGCTTCTGCCGGCGGGATGTTGCCGATCGGCCCCAG
>NZ_JANFQO010000029.1 GCF_024437735.1 Tahibacter harae
GGCCTGCATGCGAAAGCTATTGATCATTCTCAATGCGCGTGTGCGCGACGAGCTATCTGCGCTGGCGGCCGTCTAAACGCTTGTTTCGGCGTGAGGGGCAAGACAGTTGCTCTCCCCAAGCGCGTTTACGCGCTTGGGGAGAGGGCTGGGTGAGGGGCGGCGATTCAGATCGCCTCGAAGCATCAGTTTCCGGCGCGAGCCTGTGCGTTGAAGATCCCGCCGGTAATTCAAGCGGTAGCACAAGATTCAACGCCACCCCTCCCAGTCCTCTCCTTCGGGAGCACTCTCGCGGCACGCCGCCGAATCCCGAATTCCAACACCCGGCTTCGCTCACGCCGCCCGCCGCAGCTCCTGCTGCAGGCCGCGCGGCAGGGTGACGCTGGCGGCGACGGGGAGGTGGTCGGAGAAGGCCTGAGGCAGGGTCCACAGGCTGTCGATCTGCAGGTTCTCGGAAACCAGGATATGGTCGATCGCGCGGCGCGGGCGCCAGCTGGGGAAGGTGGGCGGCGGCGCTATGGGCGGGGTCAGCGTGGTCTTGCGGTAAAGCTCGCGCAGTTCGGGGCTGTCGGCGGCGCAGTTGAGGTCGCCCATCAGCACGGCATGCGGTGCATCGGCCAGCAGTTCGGCGATGAAGCCCAGCTGGCGCATGCGCGCCTCCGGCCCCAGCGACAGGTGCGAGATCACCACGCTCAGCGCATCCGCGCCGCTGCCGAAGCGCGCCAGCAGGGCGCCGCGGCCGGGTATGCGGCCAGGCAGGGGATGGTCGATGACCTCGGTGGGCTCGATGCGGCTGATCAGCCCGTTGGCCGACTGGGCCAGGCGCGAGACGCGGCGGTTGGGCTGGTGGCTCCAGTAGGGAAAGCCGGCCGATTCGGCCACGTACTGGGTCTGGTTGACGAAGCCCGAGCGCAGCGTGCCGGCATCGGCTTCCTGCAGCCCGACCACGTCGAATTCTTCCATGGAGCGGGCCAGCGCTTCGAGGTTGGCGCGCTTGCCCGGATGCGGCAGCCAGCTGCGGGTGACGTAGTCGCGATAGCGGCCGACACTGGCGCCGGCGACGATGTTGCAACTCAGCAGGCGCAGGCGCTCCATGCCGTTCGTGGTGCTTGTGCTGGACGCGGAGCCGGGCGGGGCACTCATGCCTTGCAGACTAGCATGGGTCATCGGGATTCGGGATTGCGGATTCGCGCGGAGTACGCGAACGGAGCCCGGGGTTGCGGGGCGGGGGCGGGTCAGCGGGAGACGGCCTGCTGCAGCGGCGTCGCATCAATTCCGGGTAGTGAAACGCGCGGCGCCGTCACGGCGCCGCGCCTGACTTCAGGAGAGCGGATTTGCGAGCATCGAGGCCAGGAATCCAAGGCCGGCCTTGCGCCCCCGGGGTCTCCAATCACGAATCCCCGATCCCGCGGCGTCAAAGACGCCGTTTACTTCTTGTTGACCAGCCACTGCGCCAGCGCGATAGCCTCGGCCTGGCCGCCGGCCGAGGCCGCGTCGAGGCGGTACTTGCCGTTGACGATCAGGGTCGGCGTGCTCTGGATCTCGAAGGCCATTGCGCGCTCGCGGCCCTGGGCCAGGTTGCCTTCGACCACGAAGGACTTGGCCGTGCTGAGGAAGCTTTCCGGGGTCACCCCGTAGCCGGCGTAGAAGCCGGCCAGGTCTTCCAGCGTACGCAGCGGCTTGTGGTCGCGGTGCAGGGCGTCGAACAGCGGCTGGTGGGTTTTGTCCAGCACGCCCAGCGCCTGGGCGGCGTAGAAGGCGCGGGCCAGCGGCTCCCAGGACGGGTTGAACACCACCGGCATGTAGCTGACCTGCACCGACTTGGGCACCGAGGTCTTGAGCTGGTCCATGTACGGCTGGAAGTGCGCGCAGTGCGGGCAGGCATAGGAGAACACTTCGACGATCTCGGACTTGCCGGCCGCCGGCGGCTGCGGCTTCTCCAGCACGAAATAGTGCTCGCCTTCCTTCCAGTCGGTCTTGGTCACGGCGGCGGCCTTGTCGTCGGCCGCGCCGCAGGCGCTGACGGCCAGCAGGCCGGCAAGCAGGAACAGCAATCGCTTGAGCATGGGAATCTCCTTGGATTACGGACTTACTTGGCGGCCGCCGATTCCTGCTGCACCAGGTGCAGCACGAGGGCTTCGAGGCTTTCCCAGCTGCCGCCGGCGCTGCGGCCGTTGAGGCGGTACTTGCCGTTGACGATGATGGTCGGGGTGGAGTCGACCTGCACCGCCTTGATGTAGGTGTCGGCCTTCTTCATCTTGGTGTTGATGGCGAAGGAGTTCGCCGTGGCGATGAAGTCGGCCGGCTTGACGCCGTACTTCTCGTAGAACTTGGCCACGTCTTCCAGCGTCGGCGCCGGATCCTTGACCTTGCCGTTGACCACGACGGCCAGCGGGCCGTTGCTCCAGATCGCCGGGAACATGTCGTCATGGGCCTTCTCGGCCACGCCCAGGGCTTCGGCGGTGTAGTAGGCGCGCTGGAACAGCGGCCATTGCTCGGCGGTGTTCCAGGAAGCCGGCACATAGGTCATGACCGCGTTGGGCGGCAGCTTGGACTTGAGCTTCTTGATCGACGGCGCGGCGGTGAAGCAGGCCGGGCAGCCGTAGGAGAACACCTCGGTGACTTCGACCTTGTCCGGATGCGCGGTGGCCTGCGGCGGCGTGATGGCGAAGTAGTGCGTGCCTTCCTTCCACTGGCCGTCCTGGGCGCTCGCCGCGGCGGCGAGGACGAGGCCGGCAAGACCTAGGGCAAGACGCTGGAACATCCGGATCTCCTGAATGGTTGCGGCCGCATCGGCACGCGGAACGACGAACACCGGAGCGTAGGCGGCATCGCAGGCCGCCGTCACCCCGTGGCCAGCACAGACACGCCGGGCCGGGGCGAGTTCACGCCGAACCGCGGACGCGGTTCGGCGCGGGTTCGGCTTTACTTGGCGGCCGTGACGACCGGCTTGGCCGTGTGCAGGCCTTCGGCATAGGAAGCGACGGCATTGATGTCCTGCTCGGACAGGCGCTTGGCGATGTCCGGCATGATCTTGGCGCGGTCGTCCTCGCCCCAGGTGGTGCCGCTCTTCCAGTCCTTGAGCTTGGCCACGACGTAATCGGTCCACTGGCCGGCGAGCTGCGGATAGCCCGAGCCCGGATTGCCGCGGCCGGCGGGGCCGTGGCAGGACATGCAGGCCGGCACGCCGAGCTTGGTGTCGCCGCTGCGCCAGAGTTGCTCGCCGCGTGCCTTCAGGGCCTGGTCGCCGTTGCCGGCGGTGGCCTGCTTGGTGGCGAAGTGGGCGCCGAGGTCGTGCATGTCCTGGTCGGACAGGCCGGAGGCGAAGCCCAGCATGACTGGGTTGTTGCGCGCGCTGGACTTGAACAGGGCGAGCTGGCGCGCGATGTAGTCGGCCTGCTGGCCGGCGATCTTGGGGTACTGCTTGTCGGTGGAGTTGCCGTCCATGCCGTGGCAGGCGCCACAGGCGGCGGCCTTGGTCTCACCGGCCTTGGCGTCACCGACAACCGCATGAGAAGCGGCGGTTTCCGCCTGGACCGACCCCACTGCGAGCAAGCCCGCCAGAGCAACTACGCGCCGAAAACTCATTACACTCGACTCCACTATGCTGGAAACTGGCTGGAAACAAGGCCATCCCCCGGAATTCTCCCGGGTGGGGGACAGAAAACCGCCGAATTGTACCAGCCCCCCCTAGACGGTCAAACGCCGCGCCTGTCTGCGGCCCTGGCCTGAGCTGATTCCATGTCCGAAGCCCTGTTTCGCCGTGCCCGCTTTCGTCTGGCGGCGCACGAATTGCACCAGCTGCCGGCCGATACCGGCGCCGAGGTGGCCTTCGCCGGCCGCTCCAACGCCGGCAAGTCCAGCGCCCTCAACCGTATCTGCGACCAGGTCGGCCTGGCGCGCACCTCCAAGACGCCGGGGCGCACCCAGCAGCTGGTGGTGTTCGAGCTGGACGAGCAGCGCCGCCTCATCGACCTCCCCGGCTACGGCTACGCCAAGGTGCCCACCGGCCTGCGCGACCATTGGCGCGAGCTGATCGACGCCTACCTGACCGGGCGCCAGTCCCTGCGCGGCGTGGTGCTGATCATGGACAGCCGCCATCCGCTCAAGGACTTCGACCGCCTGATGCTGCAGTACTGCCGCGACATCGAGCTGCCCTGCCATGTGCTGATGACCAAGGTGGACAAGCTCTCCCGCGGCGAGGCCGCCCGCACCCTGCTGGCGACGCGGCGCGAGATGGGTACGCTGTGTCCCGGTGCGACGATCCAGCCGTTCTCCGCGCTGGACAAGGTCGGCATCGACGAGGCGCGGCAGGTGATTGGCGCCTTTCTGGCCCCGCGGGAGTAGGGTGTCCGGGATTGGGGATTCGACGCGGCAGGCTCGCCCGGCCATCCGTCCAGCCCCACGTTTGCAAATCCCGAATCCCCAGTCCCGGCCCCAAGGCGGTAGCGCCTGACGCCGCCGCCGTGCAAATCTCGGGGCCAGGCAACTCGGCGCAGCCCAGGCACGCCTGGCCGCAGCCCCCTTTTTATCGGGACCGGCGCCCCAAATTCCGCCCCTCCCTTCAGCCAGCGAGTCGCGTATGTCCGGTCCCAGTGCGGTCAAGGAAGTCCCGATCGAGCGGCGCGAGCAGCTGGTCGACTACATTGCCTCCGGCGCCAAGCCGCGCGCCGACTGGCGCATCGGCACCGAGCACGAGAAATTCGGTTTCCGCCTGGACGACCTGCGCCCGCCGACCTGGGAGGGCGACCGCGGCATAGGGGCGCTGCTGCAGGGCCTGACCCGCTTCGGCTGGGAGCCGGTGCGCGAGAACGATCACCTGATCGCGCTGACCCGCGGGCTGGCCTCGGTCACCCTGGAGCCCGCCGGCCAGCTGGAGCTTTCCGGCGCGCCGCTGGAAACCGTGCATGAGACCTGCTGCGAAGTGACCGGCCACCTGCGCGAGGTCAAGACCGTCGCCGACGAACTCGGCCTGGGCTTCCTCGGCATGGGCTTCCAGCCCAAGTGGAAGCGCGAGGACATGCCGTGGATGCCCAAGGGCCGCTACGGCATCATGCGCCGCTACATGCCGCTCAAGGGCGGCCTGGGCCTGGACATGATGACGCGCACCTGCACCGTGCAGGTGAACCTGGACTTCGGCGACGAAGCGCAGATGGTCAAGATGTTCCGCGTCTCGCTCGCGCTGCAGCCCATCGCCACGGCGCTGTTCGCCGATTCGCCGTTCACCGACGGCAAGCCGAATGGTTTTCTCAGCTTCCGCTCCAACGTCTGGACCGACACCGATCCCGACCGCACCGGCATGCTCGACTTCGTGTTCGAGGACGGCTTCGGCTACGAGCGCTATGTCGACTACCTGCTCGACGTACCCATGTACTTCAGCTACCGCGACGGCAAGTACATCGACCTGGCCGGGCAGTCCTTCCGCCGCTTCCTGCAGGGCAAGCTGGACGACCTGCCCGGCGCGACGCCGACGCTGAAGGACTGGGCCGACCACATGACCACGGCCTTCCCCGAAGTGCGGCTGAAGAAATACCTGGAAATGCGCGGCGCCGACGGCGGCCCGTGGAACCGCCTGTGCGCGCTGCCGGCGTTCTGGGTCGGCCTGCTGTATGACGACACCGCGCTGGATGCGGCCTGGGACCTGGTCAAGAACTTCAGCCTGGCCGAGCGCCACGCCCTGCGCGACGGCGTGCCGCGGCACGGCTTCAAGCTGCCGTTCCGCAACGCCTCGGTGCGCGAACTGGCGCTGGAGGCGCTGAAGATCTCCGCCCACGGCCTGGCACGGCGCGAACGCTACAACAGCGGCGGCGCCAACGAGGCCGTATTCCTGGAGCCGCTGATCGAATTCGCCGAGGCCAACCAGACCCCGGCCGAACGCAAGCTGGAACTGTTCCACGGCCCCTGGGGCGGCAGTATCGACCCGGTGTTCCGCGAGTTCGCCTACTAAGGGTTCGTGCAAGGTGCCGCGGCGCGGCTACTGCACGCTTCCGACCGGCGGCGCAAGCCCGCCAGACGCGGGCCGCGCACGCAGTGTCCGCCCCGTTGACGCAGGGGCTCTGCCGCCGGGTCGAAATTCCGGCGGGTTCTGCGGTTCCGCGACCTTGCGCTGGCCCGCTGCCGCCGCGGTTCAATTCAGATCGAAGTCATCGCTGAAGATGGCTTCGATGAACAGCGCCTCGAACGCACCGCGGTCAGTCTTAGGCCCCTGCGGCCGGTTGCGGCCGAGCAGGTCCTGCGCCGGCGTGCCTCCCGTCGGATTGTTCGTACCGCTGTCGCGGCACATCGAGCCGGGCGCGAGCTGGGGCAGGCTGCCGCCGGTGAAACCGGCGTCGCCGAAGGTCGTGCCTACGCTCTGCGGGCCGGTATTGCCGATGGCGTTGCCGAGGTGGTTGTAGGAAAACACGGTGTCCGCCAGGCCGATGTCGAGGTCGAAGTTCGTCGTGCCCGGGTTGTTGCCCCAGATGATGTTGTTGCTGAACCAGATGCGGCCGCCGACGCCGGTGACCGCGAGCAGGCCCAGGGCCGTGCCGGTCGCGCCGGCGGAAAGATTGCCGGTGACGGTATTGTTGTTGACATAGCCCCAGCCGCCGTCGCGCACGTTCAGCGACACTGCCGCGCGCCGGGATGTGTTGTCGGTGACGAGATTGCCGCTGACGCGCATCAGCATCCCGTCCACGTGCAGGGCCGCGCCGGTGCCCAGCGTCGCCCTGCAGCCCTCGAAGATCAGGCGTTCCACGCGCAGGTTCTGCTCCTGCGCGGTCAGCAGCAGGCAGCCGCCGTAGCCGTTGACCGGTGCGTCGCCGTTGCGAAGGGTGAGGTTATTGAGGCTGATCTCGTACTGGTTCAGCACGCCGCCGGTGATCTGCAGCACCCGCGATGCCGAGCCGGGATCGGCCTGCAGCACGGTCAGGGAAGGATCCTGCGACTGCGAGCTGCAGCCTGCGCCGGCCCAGCCGCCGGTGATGGTGATGCTGTGATTGTCAGTGGCCGTGGTCGTGAACGCCGTACCCGGCAAGGTGGTATAGGTGCCGCTGCGCAGGCGGATGCCGTTGTCGTCGCCATCGGTCTTCACATCATTCAGCGCCGCGCGCAGCTCGGCGCTGGTGCCTACGCAGAAATTGGTGGCAGCCTGCGCCGGCAGCGCGGACAGGGCGGCGAGAACGGTCAGGATAGTGTGCAGACGCATGAGATTCTCCGGATCCGGAAGGGCCAGGCGCCGGCCCAGTGCCGGCACCTGCCCTCCGTCGCGCGACCCGATACGAGAAACCGCGCGATTCCGGACAGACGATCCGGCCTGTCAGTTGGCCCGCTCGAAGCTGGTGGCGAAGATCGCATCCGGCGGCGGCACCAGCTCGTAGGCGCCGCGGTCCATGTGCAGGCCGGTGGGCCGGGGTACGCCGCGCAGATCGATCGCCGGCAGCCCGCCCACGGCCGTGTCGTAGCCGGAGTCGCGGCTGATCGAATCCTGCCGCGGCACCGGGTTGGCGATGCTCTCCAGCTGCGGATCGCCGCTGGTCCGGCCCAGCGGTACGTTGGCGAAAATGCCGGCGACGCGGTCGATATGGTCGTAGAACGAATACACCGGGCTGCCGCTTTCGATCCGGAGGTCGTAGCTGTACGCGCTGGTGGCGTTGTTCCAGAAAATGTTGTTGTTCAGCGACACCTGCGACGTGATCGACTGCGCGACCAGGTGCGCCCCGCCGGCCTGATTGCTGGCGAGGTTGACATTGGCGATGGCGGTGTTGTTGCTGACGTCGGCGCGGCTGCCGTTGCCGGAGACGTCGAGGAAGAACGCGCCGCCGCGCGCCGCGCCGTTCTCGCGGAACAGGTTGCCGAACAGGCGTACGCGCGGCCCCAGCAGATAGGCGCCACCGCCGTCGCCGGCGCTGATGCAGCCGGTGAAGATGACACGCTCCACCGACAGCAGCGGACGATTGGAGACCATCCACAGGCAGCCGGCATCCGAGGTGTTGAAACCGTCGGCAAGGGTCAGGTTGCTGAGGCTGATTTCCGCCGCCGGCTGGTCGTAAGTCTTCAGCACCAGCACCCTGCCGCTGTCGAGATAGCCGCGCCGCAGCACCGTGGCCGCCGCATCGTTGATGCGCGTGGTGCAGGCGCCGTTGTCGCCGCTCCAGCCGCCGGAAATCGTCAGGCCGAGGTTGTCGGTCAGCAGGGCCTGCAGCTCCGCGCCGAGCGGTGTTTCGTAGGTTCCCCGACGGATGCGGATTTCGTCGCTTTGCTGGTTGGTTCCGACCGCGCCCACGGCCGTCACCAGTCCGGCATTGTCGTTGACGCAGAACACGGCGGCCTGCAGCGGGGCGGCGGGCAGGGCGAGAAACAGCAGGGCGAAACGGGCGGGAAGATTCATCGTAAGTCCTCTGGCGTTGCCGCAGCCGCAGGCCGGCCCGGTGCCGGCTGCGCTGCGCCAGCCAGCCCGATACGAGAAACCGCACGATTCCGGACAGTTGCCGCCGGCGGACTCCAGGCGCACAGCGGACAGCTGCTGGCAGCTGCCCGGGCGGTATTCCGCACCGGCCGCTGCTGGCGGCCGTCCGGACACCGTGGCAGGCTGGGCGGCAACGCCCGCAGCCACCGCCGACCGCACCGATGCGTCCCGAGATCACCACGCTGCTCGATGCCTGCCGCCAGGGCGAGGCCAGCGCGCGCGACCTGCTGTTCGAGCGCATCTACACGGAACTCAAACGCATCGCCCGCGGCACGCTGCGCCGGTCCGGGCCGCAGCTGACGATCAGCCCCTCGACGCTGGTGCACGAGGTGTTCCTGCGTCTGGCCGGCCGCGACGAGGCCGCGCTGGCCGACAGCCGGCATTTCTACAGCCTGATCGCCGCGGCCATGCGCCAAATCGTGATCGACCTGGGCCGGCGCCTGGCCACGGCCAAGCACGGCGCCGGCCTGCGCCGGGTGGAGATGACCGACGGCCTGGAACTCGGCGGCGTCGCGCTGGAGGCACTGCTGGAGCTGGACCAGGCACTGAAACACCTGCAGGACTGCGACGCCGAACTGGCCGAGCTGGTGGAATGGCATTTCTTCGCCGGCCTGTCCTTCGCCGAGATAGGCAGCTTGCGCGGCGTGACCGAGCGCACCGTGCGGCGGCACTGGGAGACCGCGCGCATCTTTCTCTGCGATGCGCTGCCGGCCGGACCGGGCTGAATGGATACGCCGCTGTCGCCGGCGCTGTGGCGCCGCCTGCGTCCGCTGCTGGACGCGGCGCAGGAGCTGCCGGCCGAGGCGCAGGCGCAATTCCTCGCCGGACTGGCGCCGGAGCAGGCCGAGCTGCGTCCCCTGCTGGAACGCCTGCTGCACCGCGCGCGGCAGCCGCATTTGCTGGACACGCCCATCGTCGCCGAACTGGCGGCGCGCGCCGCGGCCGAGCACGAACAGCGCGTCGAGGCAGGCCCGCGCAGCGGCGACTGCGTCGCCGGCTATCGCCTGATCGAAGCCCTGGGCAGCGGCGGCATGGGCGTGGTCTATCGCGCCGGGCGCGTCGATGCGGACTTCGCCCAGACCGTCGCCCTCAAGCTGCTGCGCGACGCCGGCCCCGGCGCCCGCGCGCGCTTCGAGCGCGAGCGGCGCATCCTCGCGCCGCTGCGTCATCCCAACATCGCGCAGCTGATCGACGCCGGCCACAGCGAGCAGGGCGAACCTTTCCTGGTACTGGAATTCGTCGAAGGCCAGCCGCTGACCGACTACGCACGCGCCCGGGCCCTGCCGCTGGAGCGGCGCCTGCGCCTGCTGCTCGCCGTCGCCGCGGCGCTGGCCTATGCGCATCGCCATCTGGTGATTCACCGCGATCTCAAGCCGTCCAACGTGCTGGTCAGCGGCGATGGCCACGTCAAGCTGCTGGATTTCGGTATCGCCAAACTGCTGGCCGACGACGACGCGCCGCTGCTTACGCGCCAGGGCGTGGGACCGATGACGCCGGAATACGCCGCGCCCGAGCAGTTCCGCGGCGAGCCGGTCAGCGTGGCCACCGACGTCTACCAGTTCGGCGTGCTCGCCTTCGTGCTGGTCGCCGGACGCTTGCCGTATGCGGGCGATCCGCGCGAGCCGCTGGCCTGGGCGCGCGCAGTCAGCGAGGACGAGCCGCTGACCCTCAACGCCGCGCGGCGCCGCAGCGACACGGCGGCGGCTGCGCCGGCGCCGCGCCGGGCGCCCTGGCGCGATCTGGATGCCGTGCTGCGCAAGGCCATGGCCAAGCGCGCCGACGACCGCTACGCCTCCATGGATGCGCTCGCGGCGGATCTGCTCGCGGTGCTCGAATCGCGGCCGGTCGGTGCGCGCCGTGCCGGCTTGGGCTACCACGCCCTGCGTTTCGCGCAGCGCCATCGCGTGCCGGTCGCGATAGCCGCCGTAGCGGCACTGGGGCTGCTCGCGTTCGCCGCACTGGCCCTGCAGGCGGCGCAGGACGCGCGCCGCGAAGCGCAGCGCGCCAACGCCACGATCAGTTTCCTGGAGCGCCTGTTCGACGCCGCCGATCCCGGCAGCAACCGCAGCGACAAGCTCACCGCGGCGACGCTGCTCGAACGCGGCCGGCGCATGCTCGACGCCGACGATGCCGGGGCCGACCTGTTGCTGCGCGCGCGGCTGCACGGCGTCATCGGCAAGATCCATCTGGCGACCAACGACTGGGCGCAGGCGTTTCCGCAGCTCGAACGCGCGATCGCCGACTACGACGCCGGCGGCGGCGCCGCACCGGCCGTGCTCGCGCCGCTGCTGGAACGCGCCGCCTGGGCCGCCCAGCGCACCAGCCACAGCGTGCAGGCGCGCGCCTGGCTGGAACGCCTGGACGTGCTGTTGCCGGCGCTGGGCGCCGAAGGCGAGGACATTGCCATCGACGCCTGGCTCACCCGCGCCCTGCTGCTGCGCGACGACCGCAACTACAGCGCCGGGCTGGCCCAGGCCGAGCGCGCGCTGGCGCTGGCCCGGCGCCGTCACGGCGAAGACAGCCTGCGCGCCGCCTTCGTCCTGGGCCGCGTGCAGAACCTGCAGGCGCTGCTGCGCCGCTACGACGAGGCCGAGGCCAGCCTGCGCCGCGCCCGCGCGATCTACGCCGCGCACTACGGCGAGGATCACATCCAGGTCGTCACATTGGACGCGCAGCTGGCCACCCAGCTGCTGTCGCGCGGCCGCCTGGCACAGGCGCGACCGGCGCTGGAAGACAGCGCGCGCCGTCTGCGCGCGATCGCCGGCGAGCGCTCCTATGCCTATGCCAACCATCTGCTGGAGCTGGCCAAGCTCGACAGCCGCGACGGCCTGCACGCGCGTGCGCTGGAACGGCTCGCACTTGCCGCCGACATCTTCGCCGAGACCGCCGGCGCCGCCTCGATGCCGCAGACCATGGCGCTGTGGACGGCCGCCGGCGTCGAACTGGCGGCCGGCGACGCCGCGGCGGCGCGGGCGCGGCTGGAGCGCGTGCGCGAACAATTGCTCGCACTGGTAGCAGCCGACAGCCGCGTCATCGCCGAACTCGGCGTCGACATCGCCGCGGCCGAACTGGCGCAGGCGCACGAAGCCGAAGCCGCGGCGGCGCTGGACCGCGCGCTGCCGGCGCTGGAAGCGGAACCGGCCTCGCGCGCCCTGGCCCTGGGCCTGCGCCTGCGCGGCGAGCTGGCGCAGCGGCGCGGCGAAGCGGCCGCATCCTGGTTCGCCCGCGCGCTGGCCGCCGCCGAAAGCAGCTTTCCCGCCGATGCGGCGGAGCTGTCTGCGTATCGGCGCGCAGCGCGGCCCTGAGCGGGCGACCGGCGCGAAATCCCGGCGAAGAAATTTTTCCCGGCATGAGCGTTCCCGCCGCGTTTGCGGGCGTGTAGCGGCAAGGACGGGTGTTCCGTCCGCTGCGCACTCAACCGGGGGAATTCCGATGACTGTCCAAACCGCTCCGCGCCGCCTTGCGGCCGTGCTGCTGACCGCCCTGCTGCTGGCCGCGGGCCAGGCCGCCGCTTCCGATACCGCGCCCGACGGCACGCCGCCGGATCGCATCTTCCGCCAGCTGTTTGAAGGCCGGCCCGTTTCCGGCCAGCTCGTCGTGCGCGGCTATCCCATGCCGTTCCCGGCAGGCTCCCACGTCAACGGGGCACAGCAGGCCTCGCCCGCGGTCTACGGCGGCCGCTTCTGGTTTCCGCCCTCGACCTTGCAATCCAACGTCAACGGCCTGGGCCTGGTCACGCTGAACACGCAGCTGGTCCACCTGGGCACCAGCTACAACCCCCTCGTCGGCGGCAACACCGCCGGCATCCAGGTCTACGACGTCTATCTGCACCTGATCTCGGCCACGGTCAGCGGCTTCCCGGTCTCGCTGGGCAATGACTGCATCTTCGGCCCGATGACGCTCAACGCCCAGGGCAGCTGGAACGCCGCGACGGCGAGCATGACGGGCAACGACGTGACCATCCCGCCGGTTCCCGCCAATGCCTGCGGCGGCTATGCCAGCACGCTGAACAATTCGATCGCGGGCAGCAGCAACAACAGCGTGACCATCAACATTGCGCTGTAGTACGCGGATGGCGACGGCATCCGCAGCCGCCGGAATGCTCCCTTTCCCCCGGCTGCGCCGGGGGAAAGGGCCGGGGTGAGGGGCGACGATCAACGCGCGGCGTCGTCTGGATTTTCGCCGGGCTATTCAACGCAGGACGCCCGCGCTACCGGCTCGCCGCACGCATCCGCTCGCGCAGCTTCGCCGCCTTGGGCGTGAGCGTGCCGCTGTTCTCGGCTGCGGCCCAGATCGCCTCGGCGCGGGTCAGCGCTGCGGCGGCGCGTTCGCGCGCGGCCGGCGCGGCCAGCCAGGCATCGGCCAGGGCGCTGTGTGCTTCGGCCAGCTCTTCGCGGTAGCTGGCATCGGTGTCGGGCTGCGCGGCGAGCAGGGTCTCGAACTGCTGCACCGATTGCGCCAGCGTCGCGCGTGCGGCGGCGACACGGCCGGCGGCCAGCTCGGTACGGCCGCAGTGCAGCAGCGACAGCGCCGCGCCCAGGGCGTATTCCGGCGACAGCGGCGCCAGCTCGCGCTGCATTGCCAGCGCCTTGCCGTGCGCTTCCAGCGCCGCGTCGAAATCGCGCGCCGCGGCGCGTTGTTCGCCCAGGCGGCGGTAAGCCAGGGACAGGCTGAAGCGCGCATCCGGATTGTCCGGCGCGGCACGCAGGCGTTCCTCGTTCACCGCGATCTGGCGCCGGATGATGGGCAGGGCCTCGTCGTGGCGGCCGGCCTTGACCAACTGGCGCGCAGCCCAGCCGGTGACCGAGGAAACGCCGAGCTTCATCGCATCGTTGCCGGGATCCTGCGCCAGCATGCGTTCCATATGCTGCAGCGCGCGCAGCGCGGTCTGCACCGATTCGTCCAGCTTGCCCAGCGCATCCTGCACCTGCACCAGGCGGGTCAGCACCACGCCGACTTCGCGCTGGCGGTAGGTGTCGTCCGGATCGATGGCGACCAGGGCTTGGATTGTGGCCAGCGCCTGCTGGAAGGCGGTTTCCGCCTTCGCCATGTCGTTGAGCCCGGCCCAGTGCGTGCCCTCGCGCAGCTGGCTGTTGTAGACGGCGTAGCGCAGGCGGGTATTGCCGGGGTCTTCGTTCAGCGCCCCGGCGCGCAGCGCGGCCGCACGCAGGTACAGCAGGCGCGCGCCGTTGCCGTCGGGCGTGGGGCTCTGACCCAGGCGGCCGATCAGGTCGCCGTAGGCATCCAGCGCGTCGCTGTATTCGATCACCAACTCCAGATCGCCGGGCTGGGCCTCGTGCAGTTGCTGCAGCAGGGCGACGGCGTCGGCATAGCCGCTGCGGGCGGGTTCGTATTCGGAGTCCTGATAATGCAGGTGGGCGCGGCGCAGCAGCAGGCGCGCGCGCCACAGCCGTGTCGCCGCCTCGTCGCCGGCGCCGAGGGCGGCCACCTGTTCCAGCGAGGCGCGCGCCTGTTCGTAGCTGCGCGCCGCGCCGGCGTAGTCGCCCAGGTTGGCGGCGAAGGGATTGCCCTGCAGGTCGCCGATCTTGATATAGCCCGCGGCAATCTCGCGCCACAGCTCGGCATCGTCGCGGGCGCCGTCGCGCAGGCGTTCCAGATAATCCAGCCCGTCGCGCACCAGACGCTGCTGCAGCGGCAGCGAGCCGGCCAGTTTCTGTATGCCTTCGTGATAGTCCAGCAGCAGGGTGTTGGCGAAGCGGCGCACGTCGGCGAAGCGCTGCTGGGCGATGGCGCGCTCGTGCACGGCAATGCGCGCCTGCCACAGGGCGACGCCGCCGGCGGCCAGCAGCGCCAGCAGGCCGGCGCCGGCAACGCTCACTGCCACGCGGTTGCGCGCGACGAACTTGCGCGCCAGATAGGCCGGCGTATGCGGCCGCGCCGACACCGGCCGCCGTTCCAGCCAGGCGCGCAGATCGTCGGCCAGGCCGCGCGCCGAACTGTAGCGCCGTGCCGGTTCGCGCTCGATCGCGGTCAGCACGATGTTGTCCAGATCGCCGCGCAGCTGCGCCGGCGTCAGCGCCGCATCCGGCGCCAGGCGCTGGCTGGGCCGTTCCGCCTCGCGCGTGGCGGCGGCGCGCAGCAGTTCCGCCTCGCTGTCGCCGGTGCGGCGGAACGGATGCTGGCCGCACAGGGTTTCGTACAGCACCAGGCCCAGCGCATAGACGTCGGTCGCAGTGGTGACGGCTTCGCCGCGCACCTGCTCAGGCGCGGCATAGGCCGGCGTCAGCGCCTGGCCGCCTTCGCGCGTGACGGTGGAATCGGCGCCGTCGCGCAGCAGCGCGGCGATGCCGAAATCCAGCAGCCGCGGCGAGCCCTGCGCATCGACCAGGATATTCGCCGGCTTGATGTCGCGGTGCACGAGCAGGCGCTGGTGGGCGTATTCCACCGCTTCGCACAGGCGCAGGAACTGGCTGATGCGGGTGGCGAGGTCGGGCCTGTCCTCGGCCAGCCAGCGGTCCCAGGTGCGGCCGTCGACGTACTCCAGCACCAGGTACGGCCGTCCTTCCGGCGTGCTGCCGGCATCGAACAGCCGCGCGATGTGCGCATGGTTGAGCCCGGCCAGGATGCTGCGCTCGCGCTGGAAGCGCCGCTGCAGGCGGCGGTCGCCTTCGCGCAGCAGCTTGATCGCGACGACCTGCTCGAACTCGTCGGCGCGGTGGGCGCGGTAGACCGTGCTGGAGCCGCCGCTGCCCAGCCGCCTGTCCAGCACGAACAGGCCTATGCGCCGGCCCAGCCAGTGGTCTTCGTCCTCGTCGGCACCGGCCAGCGGACGCAGCGCCGCGGCGGGCAGCCGCGGCGGCAGGATTTGCTGGTGCGCCAGCAGTTCCAGCGCCTCGGCCAGCAGTTCCGCGTCGCCGGCGCAGGCGCGTTCCAGCGCGGCGCGCTGTGCCGCCGGTTCCAGCTCCAGCAGCGGCGCCAGCACGTCCTGCAACTGCCGCCAGCGCTGCGGCGTCATGCGGCCAGCTCGCGGCCCAGCCACAGCCGGGCGAGGTTCCAGTCGCGCCGCACCGTGGCATTGGAGACGCCGACGACGCTGGCGATCTCGTCGATCTCCAGCCCGCCGAAGAATTTCAGCTCGACCACGCGCGCCTGGCGCGCATCCAGCGCGGCCAGAGCATCCAGCGCCTCGTGCAGGCGCACCAGGTCGAGATCGCCCTCGACCACGGGCTCGGCCTGGGACAAGGTCACCGCCTCGATGCCGCCGCCGCGCTTCTGCGCGGCGCGGTCGCGTGCGTGGTTGACCAGGATGCGCCGCATCATGGTCGCGGCCAGGCTGAAGAAATAGGCCCGCCCGGACCAGTCCGGCGTGCGCTGGGCGACCAGGCGCAGATAGGCCTCGTGCACCAGCGCGGTCGGCTGCCAGGTGTGGCCGGGGCGCTCGCGCGCCAGCTCCTGGCGCGCCAGGCGCTTGAGTTCCTCGTATACGATGGGAAAAAGCCGGTCCAGCGCGGCAGCGTCGCCGCCGCGCGCCGCGTCGATCTGGCGGGTGATGTCGACCGATGCCGTCATGCGTGGCGTCCCCTGTGGCACACAGTCAAGCAGGATGCCGCGTTCAGGTAAAGCCGGGCCGGCGCGCCCCGCCGGCGAATAACCAATCGTCCTATCGGAAACCGGCTCCGTGCGCTTGCGCGCGTCGCCTGTCTCGGGCTATTCCTGGCTGTCAGCCGCATCTGGTGCCCGCAATGAGCGCGACTACCGAAACCGTTCCCGCCGACACCCTGCGCGAGGTCGACTTCCCGCGCGCCGACCAGGCGCTGCGCGAGGACGTCAAGCGTCTGGGCGCGCTGGTCGGGGAAATCCTGGCCGATCAGCTCGGCGACGGCTTCCTGGCCCAGGTCGAACAGGTGCGCGCCGCGGCCATACGCCGGCGCGAACACGGCGGCTCCATCGCCGAACTGGTCGGCCTGCTCGCCGGCCCGGCCGACCGCGCCACCGACCTGGCCCGCGCCTTCGCCACGTATTTCCAGGCCATCAACATCGCCGAGCGCGTGCACCGCATCCGCCGCCGCCGCGATTACGAACGCGCCGGCGCGGCGCCGCAGCCCGGCAGCCTGCGCGAAGTCATCCGCGACCTGCAGCGCGACGGCGTGGACAAGCAGGAAATCGCCGCACTGCTGGCGCGCCTGCGCATAGAGCCGGTATTCACCGCGCACCCGACCGAAGCCGTGCGGCGCTCGCTGCTGGACAAGGAACAGGTGCTGGTCAAATGCCTGATCGCCGACATCGACCGCCAGCGCACGCCGGCCGAGCGCCGCGCCGACCAGGAACGCATGCGCCTGGTCCTGAGCGCGAGCTGGCAGACCGCCGATGCCGCCAGCGAGCGGCCCACGGTGCAGGATGAAATGGAACACATCGGCTATTTCCTCGCCGATGTGATCTATCCCATGCTGCCGGTGTTCTTCGAGGTGTTCGAGGACGTGCTGAGCGAACTCGGCCCCATGCCGCCGGTACCGCCGCTGCTGCATTTCGGCACCTGGGTCGGCGGCGACATGGACGGCAATCCGAATGTGGGCGCCGATACCGTGCGCGCCGCGCTGACGGCGCAGCGCGCGCTGATCCTGGCCGCCTACCGGCGCGAGCTGGCGCAGCTGGAACGCCTGCTCAGCCAGTCGCTGTCGCGGGTGAGCGTGGATGAGGCCGTGCTGGCGCGCCTGGCCGACTACCGCGCGCTGCTGCCCAAGGCCGCGGCCAAGCTCAAGCCGCGCTACGCCGACATGCCATACCGGCATCTGATCAGCCTGCTCAGCGCGCGCCTCAGCGCGACCGCGGCCGGCCGCGAGGAAGGCTATGCCGATGCGGCGCAGTTCCGTGCCGATCTGGAACTCATCGCTGCCAGCCTGCGCGCCCACCGCGGCACGCATGCGGGCTGGCTGGCGCTGCGCCAGCTGCTGCAGCGCGTGGACACCTTCGGTTTCCACCTGGCCACGCTGGACCTGCGCCAGGAATCCGGCGCCCATGACCAGGCCCTGGCCCTGCTGCTGGACGATGCGCAGTGGCCGCAGCGCGAAGCCGCGCAGCGGCGCGGCCGCCTGGCCGAAGTGATCGCCAGCGCCGCCGCGCCCGCCGCCGACGCGCCCGGCGCCGCCGCCACGCTCGATGTGTTCCGCACCGTGGCCGCGGCCAAGCGCAGCTACGGCAGCGAGGCCATAGGCCCTTACATCATCAGCATGAGCCGCAGCGCCGCCGACGTACTGGCCGTGCTCGCGCTGGCGCGTCTGGCCGGCTGCAGCGACGAGGCCGGTCGCGTGCCGCTGGATGTGGCGCCGCTGTTTGAGACCATCGCCGACCTGCGCGCCGCGCAGGAGGTACTGGAGCAGCTGTTCGCCGATCCGCTTTACCGCGCCCACCTGGCCGAGCGCGGCAACCGCCAGATGGTGATGCTGGGCTATTCCGACAGCGCCAAGGACGGCGGCCTGTTCGCCTCGCGCTGGGCGCTGCAGCGCACCCAGGTGCTGCTGACCGAGCTGGCCCAGCGCAGCGGCGTGCGCATCGCCTTCTTCCACGGCCGCGGCGGCTCGGTCAGCCGCGGCGGCGGCAAGACCGAGCGCGCCGTCATCGCCGCGCCGCGCGGCTCGGTGGACGGCTACCTGCGCCTGACCGAGCAGGGCGAGGTGATCCACCGCAAATACGGCATCCGCGCCATCGCGCTGCGCAACCTGGAACAGACCACCGGCGCCGTGCTGCGCGCCTCGCTGCGGCCGCGTCCGCCCGAGCCGCGCGAGGCGGTATGGCGCGAGATGGCCGGGCACATGGCCGATGTCGCGCGCGCCCACTACCGCGCCCTGGTGCACGAGTCGGAACGCTTCGCCGAATATTTCCGCGCCGCCACGCCCATCGACGTGATCGAGCGCCTGCGCATAGGCTCGCGCCCGCCGCGCCGCGGCGGCGCCGGCGGCGTGGCCAGCCTGCGCGCGATACCGTGGGTGTTCGCCTGGTCGCAGAACCGCGCCGGCCTTACCGGCTGGTACGGCATAGGCACCGCGCTGGCCGACGGCATCGACCGCTACGGCCTGGACGCCATGCGCGAGATGACCGCCGACTGGCCCTTCTTCGCCACCCTGATCGACGATGTGGAAATGTTGCTGGCCAAGAGCGACATGGACATCTTCGCCCTGTACTCCGGCCTGGCCGGACCGCTGCATGCGGAATTCCATCCGCGCATCGCGGCGGAATTCGGTCTCACCCTGGCTGCCGTGCTGCAGCTCAAGCAGGCCGACCACCTGCTCGCCAGCGACCGCCGCCTGCGCCAGTCGATACGCCTGCGCAATCCCTACGTCGATCCCATCAGCCTGCTGCAGGTCGACCTGCTCGCGCGCTGGCGCGCGCAGGAGCGGCCGGAGGGCGAACTGTTCCAGGCGCTGGCGGCGACGGTGAACGGGATAGCGGCCGGCGTGCAGAACACCGGTTGAAACGACCGCCGCGGCGGGGCCGGTTGCGGACCCCGCCGCGGCCGGCGGCGCGTGCCGCTCAGCCTAGCTGCTTCACCGTTTCCAGCACGGCCGCATAGGCATCGGCCTTGTCCGGATCGCGCACCATGCCGGCCAGGCAGGCGGCCGCCGCGGCCTGCTTGAGCAGCTGCAGGCGCGCTTCGTAGCTGGCCCGGTTGATGCGCTCTATCGCCGCGCCCAGCGCATCGGCCGCGGCGCGCGCGCCGTAGGCCACGTCGCCGCTGTGCAGCAGGTTGCTGTCCAGGGTGAAGCGCACCGCGTCGGTGATCTGCGGATTCACCGCCGATACCTTGCGCAGGTCGGCGACCGCATCGCTGGAGGCATCCAGCGCCTTCGCGATGCTCACCGCATCGGCGGCGGTGTCCGTCGAATAGATCTGCATGATGCCCTGCGTGGTGGCCGCCTGGCCGAGGATATTCTGCTGCTGCTGGGCGTTGACCGCGTTCTCGAACAGCACGCCGG
This sequence comes from Tahibacter harae, assembly GCF_024437735.1. GTDB lineage: Bacteria > Pseudomonadota > Gammaproteobacteria > Xanthomonadales > Rhodanobacteraceae > Tahibacter > Tahibacter harae. The sequence continues at coordinate 19,375 of NZ_JANFQO010000029.1, forward strand.
TGGAATGGGCCAGGGACTGGTAGATGCTGCCCAGGGCCAGCGCCGGCGCTTCGGCCAGCACCTTCACATTCGCCTGGGTCACCGCATCGGTGATCTGCGGATTGACGCCCGCGGGTGCGGCGGCCTGGGTGACGCTGTCGGTGATCTGCGAATTCACGGCGGTGGGGAAGCTCATGGCGCACTCCGTCGGTGGGAATTTTGCGCAGTGTAGTCCTTGTCCGCGATGTGTACGTGTGCGCCGCTCAGGGCTGCAGCCGGGTGGCTGCCACGCGCAGCGACTGGGTCCAGCCGTAGACGCGAAATGCGCCGCCGTCGTGAGTCAGCAGGATGACGCGGTCCAGCCTGCGCCAGCGGTCGGTCTGTTCGATCAGCCGCGCCGCGTCGCCGGGCGCCATCTCGTTGGCCGTGATCTGGGCCACGCTGCGGAAGGCGCCGGCCAGGGCCGGCGCGAACAGCTGGCCGTAGGAATCCGACAGGATCAGCACCGATTCGCCGCTGGCCGCGTTGGCGTTGACGAATACGCTGGTGATGAAGCGCGGGTTCGGGATCAGCGCCGCGATCGCCGTGCGGAAGCCGGCTTCGCCGTCGCCGTCGGCCTGTACGTCGGCGTTGTGCAGTTCGTAGACGGGCTGCGCGCGGGTCAGGTCGGACAGGCGCAGGATTTCCGACGGCGCCTGGGCCGCCGTGCGGGTTTCCTGGGCCGGCGGTGCCAGCCCCAGCGCCGCCAGGTAGGCGTCGCGCGCGACCTGCACGCTCCAGCCGCTGGCATGCCAGTTCGCCTGCGGAAAGAAGCCCGGATCGTCGCGCAGCGCCTGCAATTCGCGGAACGGAAACACGTAGTGCACGCCGGCCGGCGCGGCGATGTGCAGCAGCGGCGAATCGCCGGCGGCCGCGGCGCGGCAGGCGGCGCGGTACTGCGGCGGCACGGATTCGGGCAGGCGCTCCGGATACAGGGTAAGCAGGGTAGGCAGCACGACCACATCGACCGCGATGCCGCGGCGCTGGCCGTAGCCGGCCGCTTCGCGCAGCGCGCGCCGCATGGCCGGGCCGGCGGCGGGGATGTGCGCCTTGAGGCAGATGTTTTCCAGGATGTCGTAGGGCGTGGCGTTGCTGGTGCCGGTGAGGAAGACATAGCCGTCCTCGCCCAGCGCCACCTGCCGACCCGGCGCGGTATGGAACACATTCAGCAGCAGGCGCTTGCGCCACTGCGCCGCGCGGCGGATCGGATAGACCCGGTCGCCCAGCCAGCCGCGCGCGGCACGGAACCAGGCCGCCGGATCGGCGGCGAACGCCGCCGCGGCCGGCCAGGGCTGCAGACTGCGGTTGTGGAAAAGTTCCAGCCGCTCGGTGCTCTGCAGGCGCATGCCGAGCACGGGAATCAGCAGGAACAGCGCCGCCAGCGTCGTCCACAGGCGCGCACCCGCGCTCAGCCGCACCGCGTCGGGCCTGGTCCGCATGCGGCCGGCGTCAGGGCGCAGTAGCGGCATCCGCCGTCGCCGCGGCGGCGGGTGGCGGCGCGGCGGCAAACGCTTTCGACCAGACGATCAGCGTGTAGACGCTGCCTTCCTGCAGCAACAGCATCAGCCGGTCGGTCTTGCGCAGGCTGCGGCCCCGCTCGACCAGGGTGGCGACGTTCTCCGGAGGCAGGTTGTTGGCCAGGATCTGGCCCAGCTCCCTGAAGGATGCGGCGTATACGCTGGCGGCTGCCTCGCCGTAGGAGTCCGACACCATCAGCACGGATTCGTCCAGCGCCGCGGAGCGGTTGACATAGGCATGCGTGGACGTGGTCGAGCCGATGAACAGGTCCGACACCGCGCGGGCCAGCGCCTCGCGCTGCGGCGGATCGTCCAGCACCTGATCGTTCTGTATGAGATACACCGGCTGCGGCACGTCGATGCCGTAGGTGGCCATGATTTCCGACGGCCCCTGGGTGAGGGTGAGGCGCTCGCTCGGCGGCGGCGCGACATTGCGCGCGGCGAGATAGGCGTCGCGCACCACCTTGAGGCTCATGCCCTGGGCGTGCCAGTTGCCCTTGGGAAAGAAGCCCGGGACATCGCGCGCTTCGCGCATGGCCGGGAACGGGAAGGAGAAGATCACGCCCGGCGGCGGCGTGAATCGCAACAGCGGCGAATCGCCGGTGGCGCGCGCGGCGCAGGCTTCGCGGTACTTGCGCGGCACCGAGGCGGGAAGGTGGTCGCCGTACAAGGTGCCGGATGTCGGGACGATCACGATATCCAGCGCCATGCCGCGCTGGCGCGCGAACTCGCCGATCGCCCGCAGGGCGTCCACCAGCTGCGTCGCGAGCGCCTCCTGGTGCGATCCTATGCACGTGGTCTCGAACGTCTCGTTGAGCGAGCTGTCGCTGCCGCCGTTGAGGAAAATGTAGCCGCCGTCGCCCAGCGTCACGCGCCGCTGCGGCGGTGTATGCAGCACGTAGTACTGGATCTTCTTGTGCAGCATCGAGGCCTGCACGATGGGATAGATGCGGTCGGCCAGCCAGCCCCGCGCCTGGCGGAAATACTCCACCGGATTGGCGGCGAAGCTGTCCGCCTGCGGCAGCTCGTTCAGCGTGCGGCTGTGGAAGAACCTCAGCTGTATCGGGTCCTGCAGGCGGATGCCGGCCACCGGCAGCAACAGCAGCACGGCGAGCAGGCTGGTCAGGATGCGGGCGCGCGTAGTGATCAGCGTCATGGCGGCGATCAGAACCGGAAATAGATGAACGGGCTGTAGGCGCCGGTGAGGATCTTCAGCGCCGCGCCCAGCAGGATGGACAGCCCCAGCACCACGCCGGCGGAATACTGCCAGGCCGGCACGCGGCGCGGCCACGGCCGCAGCCCGGGCAGGGCCACGAGGCGGCGCAGCAGCGCCGGGACCAGCGGTGCCGAAAGCGCGATGGCGACGACCAGCACGACCATTTCCTCGCCGTTGAGGATCTGGCGGATGGTCAGGTCCTCCGCCGTGCGCAGCAGGAACATCTTCGCCAGGATCTGCCCGGCCTGCTCCACGCTGGCGGCGCGGAACAGCACCCAGCCAACGATGACCGCGAGCATCGTATAGCCATGCTGCAGCAGGCGTGGAGACTTCTGCAGCAGCTTCTCCCAGCCCAGCCGCTCCAGCACCAGCAGCAGGCCGTGGTAGGCGCCCCAGAGCACGAAGGTCCAGGCGGCGCCATGCCACAGGCCGCACAGCAGGAACACGATCATCAAGTTGCGATAGGTCTTGAGCGGACCCAGGCGGTTGCCGCCGAGCGGGATGTAGAGGTAATCGCGGAACCAGCGCGAGAGGCTCATGTGCCAGCGGCGCCAGAAGTCGGTGATGGAACGGGCGATATACGGAAAGTTGAAATTGCGCGGGAAATGAAAGCCGGCCATCCAGCCCAGTCCCATCGCCATGTTCGAGTAGCCGCCGAAGTCGAAGAAGATCTGCAGGGTGTAGCAGATGGCGGCCAGCCAGGCCGTCTGGGTCGACAACGTATCGGCGCGGGCGAACAGCGGATCGGCGACGCCGGCCATGGTGTCGGCCAGCAGCACCTTCTGGCCCAGGCCGAAGCAGAACAGCAGCAGCCCGTAGTAGACGTGGCGCGAAGTGACCACACGGCGCCGCAGCTGTCCGGCCACCATGTGGAAGCGCAGGATGGGACCGGCGATCAGCTGCGGGAACATCAGCATGTACAGCGACAGATTGACGAAGGAGCGCTCGGCGCGCGCGTCACGCCGGTAGATGTCGACCAGGTACGAGATGGCGTGGAAAGTGAAAAAGGAAATTCCCAGCGGCAGGTGAATGTTCATCCATATGGAATCTTTCGCCGGATGGAAAAGAGTGTCCGCGATGAATCCTGCGTACTTGAAGAAAATCAGCAGCGCCAGATTCAATGCCACGCTGACGGCGAGCAACTGCTTGCGTTTGCGCGGATCGGCCGCATCGCCGATGCGCAGGCCGAACACGTAGTTGATCGCCACGGAAACCGCGACCACGGCGGTGAACCAGCCCTCGCCGGCAAAATAAAAAACCAGGCTGAACAGCACGAAGCTCAGGTTGCGCCAGGGCAGGAAATTCTGCGCGAGCAGGAACAGCGGCAGAAACAGGAACAGGAACTCGACGCTGGAGAAGACCATGGGCGCTTCGGCGGCTGGGGGCGGCGACACCCCTGCGCCGGTACGGCACGTGGAGCTGCAGGGGATGGATCGCCTATTGTTTCATAGTCCAGGCACGGCGTATTCCGGCCCCGCCAGGCTCGCGGTGCCGGCGCCTGGCGCAGCGCGGCCGGCTGTGAAAGCGATCACAATTGCCGCCCTTTGTCGATTGTCCCGGCCATGACCGACATCCTCGCCCTGATCGCTGCCATCTTCCTGCTGCTGCAACTGCAACAGCTGCGCGCCATGCTGTCCTTCGTCTTCGTGCCGCGGCCGGCGCGGGCGCTGGGCGCGGTGCGCGTGCCCGAGGCCCTGGCCGATCTGCATGAGGAAGCAGCACAGGAACTCCGTGCCCTGGGCTATACCGGGCCGCACTGGTTCCAGCTCGATGCGCCGGCCGACAGCGGCATGCCGGTGCTGCTGTGGGCGGCCTGGCGCAATGTGGACAGCGGCGACACGGTATGGCTGTCGCCGCCGCAGTCGGCGGTGCAGCCCAACCGGCTGAGCAGCTGGTTCGTGCGCCGCCTCGACGACGGCCGCCATTGCGTCAGCCAGCCCTTCGACCCGTATGCGGAAATCAGCGCGGACGGACAGGTGCTGGGCCAGACCATCGGCGGCGCCGACTTCGCTGCCCAGCAGCAGCTGCACGCCGCTTGGTGCGAACGCCAGGGCCGGGTCGATCTGGCCGGCACGGACGACGCGGCGCTGCACTGGCAGGCGAGCGAGCTGCATGCCGCGCGCATCGACTCGCTGCTGCGCCGCGGCAAGCTGTACCGCGACCGCCGCGGCCTGCTGCGTCCGAAACTGGCCTTCGCGCTGAAAATCCTGGGCGCCCTGCGCCGCGCGCCGAAAATCGCCAGCCGCGGCCCGGTGCCGCCGGCGCGCCTGGCCTGGCTGGCCGAGGTGCAGCAGCGCCTGACCCTGCGCCCCGTGCCGCGGCGCGTGCAGGCCGGCCTGTTCGCCCTCAGCGTCGCGCTGTTCCTGGCCGCCGGTGCCTGGCTGTGGGACGCGCGCGTTGCGCTGATCCTGTTCGTCGTCATCGCCATCCACGAACTGGGCCACTACCTGGCCATGCGCGCCTTCGGCTACCGCAATGTGCAGATGCTGGCCCTGCCCCTGGTCGGCGGCGTGACCATAGGCCACGAAGCCAGGCCCGATGCGGCGCGTCGCGCCTGGATGAGCCTCATGGGGCCCCTGCCCGGCATCGTGATCGGCTGGCTGCTGCTGTGGCTGTCGCTGGACGGCCAGGGCCTGGGCGGCGTGCTGGGCTTTCTGGTCTCGCGCGAAGGTCTGCTGGCGCAGGCCGCGCTGGTCTTCCTGTTCCTCAATTACCTCAACGTGCTGCCGCTGCCGCCGCTGGACGGCGCCCATGTCGTGCAGGAACTGCTGCCGGCCGGCGCGCCGCGGCTGAGCGCCGTGTTCCTGGTCGTGGCCTGTGTGGTCGGGGGCGGGCTGGCGATCTGGGCCGGTTTCTACCTGCTGGCCGTGCTGGCAGCCCTGCAGCTGCCGCTGGCGCGCTCGCGCTGGAGCCTGGGCGAGGTGCTCACGCGCCTGCGCAAGGATCCGCAATTGGCAAAGCAGAAACTGCCGGCGCTGCGCCGGCAGCGCATATTCGAGGTGTTCGACGCCGTGCAGGGCCCCACCGCGCTGGCCGCGCCGCGGCTGGCCCTGGGCGCCGAGGCCGAGCGCAACCTGGCCGTACGGCCGATGCGGCCGTTGCAGCGGCTGGCGGTGGGGCTGGTCTACAGCGTGTTGCTGGCCGGGCCGGTGGTGGTGGCGGTGATCGGTGTCGCCATGCTGCAGGACCGTGCCGGAGCTTCCGCCGACACGGCGCACTATCAGGCGCAGGCCGCGGAATGGAAACAGCGTGCGAGCCAGCAGGAACTGGCCGTGCTGCTGACAGACCTGCGCGACCATCGCCAGGCATTGCAGGAACAGCCGGACGTGCGGCAAATGGCACCCGCCGATGCCGCCGCGCTGGCGGCTGCGGGAACCCGGCTGGGCCGCGAACTGCCTGCGGAGGTACGGCAGGTGTATACACTGCCCGGCGCCATGGCAGCGCTCGATCTGTTGCCGCCGGATCAGCTGGACCGGGCCAGTGCCGCGGGCGACCTGGATCTGGACGGATGGGCGTACGAAGGCCGCATTGGCTTCCATGCACCAGAACTGCCCGATGTCGAAATTAACCTCACCCCGACGCAGCTGCGTGGCCTGCTGTTGCTCAGCCACGCCAGCGGATACGGCCAGGCCTTGCTCTACGACGATGCAACGCCGCCGCTGCATGCGGACTTGCGTGTCTACCTGCTGGATTCGGAGGGAAGCAGCGTGGCGTTTGGCAATCTGCGCCAGTACGTTGAACTGCAATGGATGGACTACGGCCAGAGCAGGCAATACCGGCAGAGCTACGACAAGAGCCTCGCGCGCGAGCGTGCCAGGTTGGCCAATGCGAGCCTGGAAGAACTACTCGCTGCTGCCGAGCGGCCCAGCTGGTTGCAGCGCCAGCTGACACCGCAACTGGCTTGGCCGGGACCGGCGGACCCGGCTCACATCGCCGCCGCCAGCCAGCGCCTGGGACACGAGATCCCACCCGACCTGCAGGCACTCTACGCCCGCCACGACGGTTTTCCGCCGCTGCGCCTGCTGCCGCTGCAACGCTGGCAGCCGACCGCCCAGCTCGATGCGCAGACACAGCAGCTGCTGCGCACGCGCCAGTCCGGCGTAGACGGCTTTCCCGACCTGACAGCCTGCATCATGATCGGCGGCATCGTGGTGGAAGCCGTGCTGTATCAGCCGACGGTATTCTGGTGCCCGGACAACCCGGCCGACAGTCGCCTGACCGGTACCGGCGAGCCATACCGCGCTGCGCGGGTGGAGGATCTGTTGCGCGAAACGATTGCGCGGCAGCGGGCGAAGAGCAACGGAATGGCTCTGTGATTCCACGGCACCGTATCTGCGGCGCCGCGTTGTGCGGACGCCGCGGTTGCGACCACGGCGTCCAGCGGTTGCGAAGCTGCAGCTGCGCCTCGATCTGTGTGGAGCACTGTCCCGCGGCGTTGCGGCTGCCGTTGCGGTAGAGCGCTGTGCCATCTGCCCTGCGGGTCAGGCCACATCCACCTGCCGCACCACCAGATTCGCCGTGGCCACGCCGTTCCAGGTGCCTTCGATCCAGGCCGTAGTGCCGTCGGCGGCGCGGATCTTGGCGCGGTAGGGTACGTCCAGCGTGCTCTTGGTGATCTGGGCGATGAGCTGGATGTGCTTGCGCGGCGGTACTTCGACCGCGCTGGTGTGGCTGTAGCTCTGCTTGGTCGAGTTCTGCTCGCCGAATTTCCAGTCGTGGCTGGTGGAGGCTTCGATCTTGGTCGAGGCTTCGGTCTCTGCGACGATGGGGATGCCGGCCTTGAACTTCAGCGTGGCGCCCAGGGTGACCTCGAAGCCGTGTTCGTGGGAGAACGACGACTGGTTGGTGATTTCCTTGGATACGTTGAAGCTCGACTTCAGCGGTATCGACGAGCCGCTGTTGTCGTAGTGCTGGGTCTCGATGATGTCGGGCGCGCTGTTGATGATGCGCGCATTGTCCAGGTTCCAGTAGAACTCCAGGATCGCGCCTATGGTGCGGCGCTTGTTCAGCCATTCCAGGCCGATGTTCACCAGCTGGGCGTTGCTGTAGCCCTGCAGCTTGCCGATCTCGATGTCGGCATGGCTGTTGTTCTCGATGATGAGGATATTGCGCTGGTCGTCCTGGCTCAGGCTCTGCAGCGCCTTGAGGTCGCGGATGCCGGCCCATTGCAGGAAGATCACGATGGCCGCGGCACTGACCAGGCGATCGTTGTCCATGCCCTGGTAATGCCCGGCGGAATCGCGCGAGGCGTTTGCCAGGCAGACGATCAGCGTATTGCGCTTGTCCTCGGTGGACATGTGGTTGAGGTCCGCTTCGTCGCGCCAGCCGCCGTCGCGCAATACGCCGCGCAGCGTCATGTCGATGCTGTAGCTCATCGGTTTCTTCCTGTGCTCGGGTTTCCGCGCGCCGCCGTCCTGGTGCGCCGGAAGCGGTTGCCCGCAGGCCGGGCATGCCTGGCCGCGGAAAGGTTGTCCGCAGTCGTGACGGGCCATCCCGGCCCGCGGCGGCGCGGCCCTTTCCGCGCTGCCTGCCTGTTTCCGACACAAGCGGAAAAACGGGCTGCGGCCATCGCACAAAAGAAAAAATCCGCGCCTGGGTGCGCGGCGGCGTTGTTGCAATGTTGCAAGTGCCGGGGCGGCGCGATGCGCTATGCGCTTGCTCTGCGCGGCTGGCCGTTCGTCCGCGGGCTTGTTGCCTCTGCGCACGGCTTTGCGCCTTCAGGATCGCGCCTGCGCCGGCCGTACAAAGCAAAACCCCGCGCACCGGGCGCGGGGTTGGTGCCGCTCACCGTTGCCGGCTGCCGTCCGCCACCTGCGCGGCGGCGGCAGCCGTGGCCGGATCAGTCGTGGTTATGCCCCGGCCCGGACTTCGGGCAGTGGCAGGGCACGGTCGGGCCGAACTCGGTGCCGAAGGTGCGGCCATCGCGGTGGTGCTGCCAGTAGAAGTTCGGCGCCGGGCGCTGCTTGCCGCCGACTTCGGCCATATCCGCGTCCACGTCGAACAGGCGGCCGTTGACCATCACGTAGCGCGTGTCGATGGTGGCGCGGATGTTCTCCAGCGGATTGGCGTTCAGCACCACCAGGTCGGCGCGCTTGCCGGCTTCCAGCGAACCGATCTGCTTGGACAGGCCGAGCAGGTCGGCGCCGTCGATGGTCGCCGCGCGCAGGGCTTCGTAGTTGCTGAAACCGCCCTGGGTCAGGCTCCAGATTTCCCAGTTCGGCGACAGGCCCTGCAACTGGCCGTGGCCGCCGATCTGAATGCGGATGCCGTTGTCGCGCAGCTTCTTCGCGGCCTTGGCCACTTCGATGTGGTAGTAGTCCCAGTCCGGCGCGGTCTCGCGGCGGATGGAGCGTGCGTCCAGCGTTTCGCGCGGGAAGAAGCGGGCCAGCTTCTTGTCTTCCCAGACATTGTCGCGGGCATACCACCAGTATTCGCCGGACAGGCCGCCGTAGCTCACCACCAGGGTCGGCGTGTTGCGCACGTCGGTCTGCTTCCACAGGCTGATCACGTCGTTGTACAGCGGTGCGACCGGCACGTTGTGCTCGATGCTGGTGGCGCCGTCGAGGATCATCGGCAGGTTGAAATTGAAGGTGGAACCGCCTTCCTCGACCACCAGCATGCCCAGCTCGCGCGCGGCCTGGTTGATCTGCTGGTGCTGTTCGCGGCGCGGCTGGTTGTAGCTCTTCACGCTGAAGGCGCCGTTGGCCTTCATGCGCTTGAGGTGCGCGCGGGCATCGTCCAGCGAATTCACCACGGCTTTGAAATCGCCGTCGGCGCCGTAGAGGATGGTGCCGGTGGACAGCACGCGCGGGCCGACCATGTCGCCGGCCTTGACCAGCTCGGCCTGCGAGAACACGGTCTCGGTCGTGGCCGACGGATCGTGCATGGTGGTGACGCCGAACGCCAGGTTGGTGTAGTAGGCCCAGTTCTGCTGCGGCACTACGCCGGTGCTGAAATGGCTGGCATGGGCGTGCACGTCGATATAGCCCGGCACGATGGTCTTGCCGCTGGCATCCACGGTGCGCGCGCCGGCCGGCACGCTGACGTTCTTGCCCACGGCCTTGATCGTGTCGCCCTCGACCAGCACCGTGCCGCCTTCGATCACTTCCTCGCCCTTCATCGTGACGATGCGCGCATTGGTGAAGGCGACGACATCAGTGGACTTGTCCACGGCGGTGCGCAGGCCCAGCTCTATGCCCTTGGCCGCGGCGGGCTTGGGCAGTTCGGCCGGCGCGCCCGGCACGAAGGCGAAGGCGTCCTTCAGATCGCGGGTGAAGTATTCATTGCCGACCATCCAGTGCAGGGTCGAGCTGCCGTTGCCCCAGTGCAGGTAGGAGCCGACGTAGTCGGAAACGCGGCTGACCGGAATCGCCGTGGTGTCCTTGCTCAGCTCTATCGCCTTGCCGGTCTGCGGCAGTGGCGCGACATAGGCGTTGAACAGTTCGGTGAAGGCGACCCAGCGCCCGTCCGGACTGATACTGACGAAATCGGTGTACTTCAGGTCGAACACGTCGCGCGGCTCTTCGCCGTTGACGCCGACGCTCTGCAGCTTCTTCTTGAGGCCGCCGCCGGTGAGGAAGAACACGCGCTTGCCGTCGGCGCTGAACTGCGGCTCGGCGCCATCGCGGGAAATGCGCTTCGGCACGCCGCCGCTGGTGGCCATCACATAGACGCCGGTCTCGCCGGTGTTGAGCGAGCCGGTGAGCGAGGAACCGCTCTGCTTGGACCAGACCACCTGGCGGCCGTCCGGCGAATAGCGCGGCGAATAGTAGAAGCCCGGCGTAGTGCTCAGGGTGCGCTCGGTATTGCCGGCGAGATCGCGCTCGACAATGGCGCCCTGCTTCTCGTCCGACCACGTGGTATAGACCAGCTTGCGCCCATCGGCGCTGAAGCTGGGCTGGTATTCAAAGCTGCTGTTGTTGCTGCTCAGGCGCTGCGGCGTGCCGTTGGGCAGGCTGCGCGTCCACAGGTGGCCGACGGCGTGGAACACCACGGTCTTGCCGTCCGGGCTGGTGGCCACGTCGCGGATCATCTTGGGCGCGAAGCTGCCCGAGTCCAGCGACTGCTCGAAGCGCAGCGGCGCGGCCACGGTCTGTTCCACGTCGGCGCTGAACGCGATCGCATCCGGCTTGCCGCTGGCCGCGTCCACGCGCCACAGCTTGCCCTTGGCCCAGATCACGATGTTCTTCGAATCCGGCGTCCAGGCGTAGTTGGCATACGGGCCGAAGATGGCCCAGGCTTCCTGCATGTCGTGGGAAAGGCCGTCCCACAGCGGCTTGACCTGGCCCGAGTCCAGATCCAGCACATGCAGCACGGTCTTCTCGCGCACGCGCTTGACGAAGGCCAGCGATTTGCCGTCCGGCGAAGGCTGGGGCCGCGCCGCGCCGCCGGGGGTGGAGACCAGATCGCTGACTTCGCCGCTTTCGCGATCCAGGCGGCGGATCGCGTAGATGGTGTCGTGGGCGTTCTTGTTGTACTGGAAGAACGGGCCCTGGGTCACATCTTCGGAAAAGTATACGTAGCGGCCGTCCGGGCTGATCGCCGGTTCGCCCTGGTCCTGCTGGTCGTTCTTCTGCTTGGTCAGCTGCAGCCCGGCGCCGCCGGACTTGTGGTACAGCCACAGCTCGCCCGCGCCCAGCGAACGCTGGCCGGTGAAGTGCTTGCGGCCGATCAGGTATTCGCCGTCCGGCGTCCACACCGGGTTGTTCAGCAGACGGAAGTCTTCCTTGCTCACCTGCACCGGGTTGCTGCCGTCGGTGCGCACGCGCCAGAGGTTGTTGCCGCCGCCCCGGTCGGAGGTGAAGGCGATCTCGCGGCCGTCCGGCGAGAAGCGCGGCTGCACTTCCCAGGCCGGGCCGCTGGTGATGCGGCGGGCCTTGCCGCCTTCGATGGGCAGCAGGTACAGGTCGCCGAGCAGGCTGAAGACGATCTGCTTGCCGTCGCGGCTCACGTCCAGGTCCATCCAGGTGCCTTCATCGGTGCTGAACTTCACCGACTTGGTCTGGCCGTGGGGCGCATTCACGTCCCACTTGTCGGCCTTCTTGTCGTCTTTCTTGTCCGCGGCGAAGCCGGGCAGAGCGAGCAGCAGGCCCAGGGCGAGGGCCAGAGGGTGGCGCAGCATCAGGTGTCTCCCCATGTGGTAAGAGCCCAATCCTAGGCCAGCCCGGCCGCGCATACCCGGGAAGAAAGTCCCGGTACGCCCAAGGTCGGGGGGCGGCACCGTCCCCGGACCGCCTGAGGGCAATCCCGGCAAACTGCCACGCCGCCATAACACCTGCCCGCGCTAGACTGGCGCAACGGCGGGGCGCAAGGCCCCGCGCCATTGCCAAAGGAGCACCAGATGGCTGCGACGCAGCGCTATTTCCTCAGCATCGGCGATCTTTCCCAGGCCCGCGGCGAGTATGCCCAGCTGTCCTTCGACGGCGTCAGCCCCGACAGCTTCGCCAGCACCCTGCAGTCGGCCCTGCGCGAACCCGCGCTGTGGCAGCGCTGGAAAGCCCTGCAGCCCGACCCCGACGCGGTGGACCCGCACCTCGGCGCCAGCGACGCCAGCGCCCGCGTCACCGCGGAGCAGTCCGACCTGCATACCGAAGTCGAGGTAGTGACCAGCCTGCCGCATGCCGTGGTCAAGCATCGCCTGAACCTGCTGGCGGGGCGCGTGTGGAAGCTGCATGACGTGCAGCCGGCGTAGCAGCCGGGCGTGATCTGTTTGCGATTGCGTTCGGGATAGCGGCGGGATCGGTCAAGAAAGGGCGGCGCGCAACGTTTGCGTGGCTGCTGCTTGAGTGCGCGTAATCGGGCAGAAACGGCCGTATATGGCGCTCTTTCCTGCGAAAATGGCCGTCGCTTCGCAAGGCCCGCGTCAATGATTGATCCTGCCCTGAGCGGACTCCCGTTCGGCGAAGCCGTCCGCAAGCGCTCCGGCATGTTTGCCGCGGCGGCGCCTGCCCGCGCCGGCGGCGATACGAATGCCGTGTCGGGTCGGCTTACTGCGCCGGGCCGAAGCTGTCAGCGAAGATCTGTACGGTACTCGGCGGTACCTGGGTCAGCACGGCCTGGCCATCGGACTGGCGCCAGCGCACCAGTTGCGGGAACGGAAACAGCGGCACGGCCTGGGTGTGGAACAGCGCACTGCCGTCGCCACTGAGGCTGGCGGAACCCAGTGTTTCCGCTTCGCCCCAGCCGCTGGAGGCGGCCTGCGTCAGCGTATTGTCGGCGAGGCTGCGCACGTAGAGGCGGCTGTCGCTGGCGAAAAAGAATGACAGGTAGGCCACCGTCTGGCCGTCGGCACTGAGGCTGCCGCAGCGGTTCCACTCCAGCGGCGCCGTGCCGCCCACGGCATCGCTGACCCAGCGGGTGGTGCCGGCCACGCGATCGCGCACATAGACATCCAGCTCGCCATTGGTGTCGCCCGGCGCCATGGGCGTGATGGTGTCAAACACCACGAAACGGCCGTCGGCGCTGATGCGGCGGTTGCTGCAGCTGATCGTCGCCGGGGCGTACACGTAGCCTTGCAGCGCGGCACTGCCGTCGTTGGCCGCGCTGGCCAGTGTGGTCACGCCCGCCACCATGTCGCGCACGAAGGTGCCGGCGAAGGTGCCCGCCGGCAGTTGCAGCGCGGAGGAGACGAACAGCACATGGCGGCCATCGGGGGTGATCTCCGCATGCGCGCTGTGGCCGGCCGTCGGCTGGCCGGTGCTGTCGCCCGAAACCAGTTCGCGCAGGCCGGTGACCGCGTCATGGCGATAGACCTGGCCATAGCCCGCGGCGGCGCCGACGAGGTTGCCGGCGTCGGTGCTGAACACCGCATAGCGCCCGTCGGCGGACAGATCGTGCGCATAGCTGTTGGCGTTCCCCGGCTGGCCCAGGGCATCGCTGCTCAGGCGCAGCACACTGCCCGTATCACGATCGAGCCGGTAGACCTGGGCGGCCGCCAGCAGCGTGGCGCTGCCCGGGTCGTAGCGGCTGGCGAACAGGACATAGCGGCCGTCGTCGGATACGGCGGCATCCCCGTACACCGGCGCTTCGGCGCTGCTGTGCGTGTCGATGCGGCTGAAGCTCCCATCCGCGCTGTCCAGCAAGTACAGATCGGGATAACCGTTGGTATCGCCGGCAACGAGGTTGTCGGCCGCCGACAGGAACAGGACAAAACGGCCGTCCTCGGAAACCGACAGCGGGCCGTAGTTATGCGCATTGGCATATACCGGCGAACCGCTGCCGGCAACCGCTGCAGCGGTGGCGGGAGATGGGACGCCGGCCAGTTGCGCCAGCGCGAGGACGGCAAGCACGCGGACGCCATGGCGCCGCGCGAGTCGTGGAGTGGACATAGCTACCTCGGTATTTATGAGAAAAGTGCGTATGCGGGTTCGTCCCGCAAGCACCTAAACCGAAATAGCATCGCCCGCATGATCAGTCCGCGCCCGTGCCGCTTCCGTCGAAGCCGTCGCTGAACAGCCGCTCGTCCACCACCGCCTGCGCATCCGCCGTCACCCGCAACAGCACCACCTCCGTGCTGTTGGCCGAGGGCACGCCGGGGCGCTGGTCGCCGCGGGTGGCGGCGATCAGCACCTTGCCGTCGGGTTGCAGCAGGGCTGCGTCGGGGAAATCCTGGAAGCGGCCACCGGGGACAGGCAGGCGCAGCAGGCTGGCGCCGTTGTAGCGGCCGAAGGTTTCGCTGTCGGGCGAGCCGTCGTCGCGCAGACGGGCAACGCCAATATCGGTAGTGCCGTGCAGCGCATCGTCGGCGGCACTGTTGCGGTGGGTGCCGACCACGATCAGCTTGCCGTCGGCCGTGGGCAGGAAGGCGCTCAGTTCCGTCGCGCTGTCGGCCGGCGAGCCGGGCGGGCCGAACTGCACGCGGCCAATGCCGGCGTTGCCGAAATTGATGTCGGGCTGTCCGTTGGGCAGCAGCCGCAGGATGCCGAGGTCGCCCGGGCTGTCGCTGCGCTGGCAGTGCAGCAGCACGCGGTCCTGCGCATCCAGCGCGAGGTGATACGTGCCCAGGCAGGTGCCGGCCAGGCGCTGGTAGCCGCCGCCGGGCCAGGTGCTGTCGTCGCTGCCGTCATCGCGCAGCTTGTACACCACGCTGCCGCGGTTGCCTTGCACACTGGAGCCTTCCAGCCCGGCCACGACCAGGCTGCCGTCGCTCATCGGCGCAACGCTGGACAGAAACAGGCGGCGCGGATTCGTCGCCGTCACCAGCAGGCGATAGCCGTTCGCGCCGAAACTCGTATCGATGCTGCCGTCGGCGCGCAGGCGCAGCACGATGCCGCCGTTTTCGCTCTCGCCGGCGACGGTCTGCTGGGTCTGCCCGACCACCAGCACGCGGCCCTGGCGGTCGTGCGCCATGCCGTAAAAGACCGCGCTGCGGCCCTGTGCAGCGAAGCCCAGTTCAGGCCCGGTCTCCAGTGCGCCGTTGCCGAAATAGCTCGTATCGACACTGCCATCGGCGCGCAGCCGTATCACCGTACCGTTGCTGCCGACTCCGCCGGCGATCAGGCTGGAGCCATCGGGCATGGCCAGCACGGCGCTGCACAGAAAACCGTTGGCGCCGTTCGGGTCCAGCCCCAGCGTGCGGAAGCCGTTCGGCGGCGCGAAGCTGGTGTCGAAACCCGTGCCGTCGGGCAGGGTGCGGAACAAGCCGCAGAGATAGGTCGGCGACGGATCGGTGTCGAAGCGCAGGCGGCCCGCGACCAGATTCCTGCCGCTGTCATCCTGGCTGAGCGCATAGGCCGTCGTGCTGTCGCGGTTGCCGGGCGTGGTGCTGAACTTCTGCGTGATGAAGCCCTTGCCGCCGCCGAAGCTCGCATCGATGAAGCCGCGGCTTTCCAGCGGGTCGGGCATGCCCAGCCGCAGCAGCAGGCTGCGCAGCACGCCGCCGGCCGTGCGCGAACCGGCGATCAGCGGACGGCCCAGCGGATCCAGCGCCAGGCCGTTGACCGATTCGCGGCTGCTGTCGGTGGCGGCGAACGGGTTTTCCAGGCGGAACAGGCTGTAGCCGGAGAAATAGCCGATATCGTCGTAGCTGGCGTCCTCGTTGATGCGCGTGACAAAGATATCGCTGGGGTTGTCCGGGTGGCTGGCGAAACTCGTCGTCGCCGCGACCAGCAGTTTGCCGTCGGCCTGCAGCGCCAGGCGCGCCGGCGTTTCGATCACGCCCAGCGGTGTGCCGAAAGGCAACAATTCCAGAAAACCGTCGCTGCTGAAGCCGGTGTCCGGCTGTCCGTCGGGCGCGAGCCGCAGCACGCCCGAGGCCAGTATCGGCCCGGGCGTGGCGCCGCTGGGATCGGGTTCGCAGCTGAAGATCAGGCGATCCGCCGCATCCACCAGGAAGGAACCGATGCGGTTGCAGCGCGGTACGAAGCCGCGGCCGTTGCCGCCCTGGGCGCCGGGCATGTCCATGCCGTCGCCGAAATCCCGGTCCGGCTGGCCGCTGTCGTCGAGCCGGAACACCACGGCCGAGCGCGGCGCCGGCGGCAGTTCCGCCAGCCCGGCGACCAGGATTGCGCCGGAAGAATCCAGCGCCGACATCAGCGCGGTCACGCTGGCCGTGTCTTCCAGCACCGCCGCGCCGCCGGTGGCGAAGGCCGTATCCAGGCTGCCATCAGTAGTGAAGCGCAGCACTACGCCGCGGCGCTGTGCATCCACGAAGTGATAGCCCGTGGCCAGCAGCCGGCCCTGCGCATCCACGATGACATCGCGCAGCACGCTGGACTCGTTCGGCGCCGTCCAGCCCAGCTGCGCGTTCGCCTCGAACACGCCGTTGTCGAAAAAGCCCGCGTCCGGCACACCGTTCGCATCCAGCTTTACCACCACGCCGCTGAGCCGGTCGCCGGCAGTGGAGGCATAGCCCGTCACGATCAGCGATCCGTCCGGCAGCGCCAGCAGCGCCGTGCAGGTTTCCGTATTTGCGCCGCCGCGGTTCAGGGTGATGCGGCGCTGGCCCAGCGGGCCGAAGCTGGAATCCCAGCGCCGCCCGTCGCGCGTGGTGCGCACCAGGGCACAGTCGTAGTCTGCCGGGTTTGCCGGATTGCGCAGCGTGCCCACGGCGACCACGCGGCCGGCCGCATCGACGGCCGCGTCGTACAGCAGCTGCTCCGGTGCCGGGCTGCCGCCGAAGCTCAGGCTGGGCTGCGCCCAGCCCTCCTGCAGGAAACTCACGTCCAGGCGGCCGTCAACGTTCTGCGCGAGCAATGGCGCGGCGAGCAACAGCAGCAGGGTCAGCACTACGCGCGGCGGGGTGGGCATGGCGAACGTCCTCCGGATCTGTCGATCGGAGACGTACGCGGTCGCGGCGCAAAGCTGACACGATGCCCCGCGCGGCGGCCGACAGGCGCCGCGGCTTCCTGTGCCGGCGGCCCGCCGCTGATCCCGCTATCACGACAGGACGACGCACTCCGGTGTTTCCTGCCGCCGGCAATGCCCGGCGCAGGCTTGACCGCCGCCGTTCCCGTGCGATGCTGCACCATTTCACACGATGGAGGACCATCCCATGGAATTTCACCGCGGACGCCTGTTCGATCACGTCCATCTGCGCGTCGCCGACCTCGATCGCTCGCGCGAGTTCTACCGCCGCGTGCTCGCCGTATTCGGCCTGTCGCTGCAATTCGACACGGCCCATGCCTTCTCCTGCGACGAACTCTTCGTCACCGCCGCCGATGCCTCCGGCGTGTCGTCGGTACACCTGGCGTTCCAGGCCGCGTCCCCCGACACGGTCAAGGAATTCCACCGCGTCGCCGTGGCCGCCGGCGGCAGCGACAACGGCGCGCCCGGCGAACGCAACTATCACCCCGGCTACTACGCCGCCTTCGTGCGCGATCCGGACGGCAACAACCTCGAAGCGGTCTATCACGGCGCATCGACGCGGACGGCCGAATCGGTGGTGGTCAAGCCGGTGTAAGCCGCGTCGGCGCAGCGGGCGGCGTTGCTTTCCCGCTGCGTGGCCGATCGACGGGGTAACGCAGCGGCCGGCGCAACGCTCTGCGCGGCGCTGGCCGCTTTTGTCGGCAAGCGATGCCCGGCGCCGCCGCATCGCCGCCCCGCTGAGTCGACGTCACCTGGAACAGCGCCGGGACAACGGCGATCCCGGCGCTGAAAGGCGGCAGGACCGACGCGCCCGGCCTCCTCGTCCCGGCAGATTTCGCCGGCCTGAATGCGCTGGTATGCCGGCCTTCGGATCTGTTCTTCTTCGCGAACGGCGTCGACCGCTGCGGAACCGGAATCGGAGGCGGGCCGGATCCGCTTGCCCGGCGGAGCGTCCGATTCCTAAGCTAACGGCGGATCCTTCCGCGATGTCGCGCGAACGCGGCCGCATCATTCCATCCGCGGGCCAAGCGGCCGCTCCCAGGCAACCGACGAACCGACGCATGCGCCAGGCTATCCGCCGCGAGGTCCAGCAGATCCAGCCGCTCGATGCGCTGGAACACGCCCACCAGAACCAGACCCTGGCCTGGATAGATTCCGGCGCGGAACTCTGCCGCATCGCCAAGCCTGCGACCCCGCCGCAGCACCTGGTGTCCTACTTCGCCGTCGTCGATGCCGGCCATGTGCTGCTCGTCGACCACCGCAACGCCCAACTGTGGCTGCCCACCGGCGGCCATGTGGAACCCGGCGAACATCCGCGCGACACCGTCGTGCGCGAACTGAAGGAAGAACTCGGCCTGACGCCGCTGCAGCCCGTCGCGGCGCCGCTGATGATTACCTGCACCACCACTGTAGGCCTGACGGCAGGGCATACCGATGTTTCGCTGTGGTACGTGGTCCACGCCGGCCGTTCGCAGCCCCTGAGCTTCGACGCGGACGAGTTCACTGCCGTGCGCTGGTTCCGCTTCGGCGAGGTGCCGTTCGAGCGCAGCGATCCGCATATGCGGCGGTTCGTGGCGAAACTGGAACGGTAGGGTTGCAGCAGCGGGCCGTGGCGGTGTTGCGGGCACAGTTGTGGACAGCAGCGCCCGGCGTGCCGCGTCGCATCGGCCGTCACTGTTACATCGAAAACCGCCAGGGCGATCCGACCGAATTCAGTCTTGCCATGCAGACCAGCCCCTGGCACTTCTACGACGCCGAACAGCGCATCCTCACGATAGAAGATATCGCCGCGCTGGTCCGCCCCGGGCTGAAGGATCCGGTCAAATCCGTGAAACTGATCGGCTCCTGGACCGGCGTCGCACCCGACGCCGGCGGCCGCTCGCTGGCACAGAAACTCTCCCAGGCCCTGGACGGCTTCCCGGTCAACGGCATGGACGGCTTTCTTTGGGTCCGCAAGGACGGCAGCCTGCGCACCACGCGCCAGGCCTTTACCCTGCGCACCACCTCCGGAGCCTATCGCCTCAAGCCCGGCGCCGATGTCATGGCCGCATTGACCAGCGGCTGGCTCGTCGCCGCCCACGACCATTTCGCCAAAACCAAGGATGCCGAAGGCCTGCGCCGGGCCGCCGCAGGCTGGGACATGTTCGCCCTCTGCCCCGAACGCGCCCTGGCAACTTACGAAACCGCCGCCACCCTCGGCGACACCGTGGCCGCCTACAACGCCGCCATACTGCGGCTGGAACGCCACGCGAAAGGCGACCGTAAAGCGGCGCGCAAGTGGCTGGAGAAGGCGGCGCAGCGTGGAGATGCGAAGGCGCGGGAGAGGTTGGGGTTGGTATGGAAGTGAAGCATCGGAAGGTTTTGGAGCTGGGGGCGAGTCCGCTATCGAAGGCAGAGGAGCGGCGACGGGCTGAGCGGAACGCTGATTTTGGGGCTGTGCTGCAGGGGCTCTGCCTGCATGGCATTGACTATGAGCTGATCGAGCGCTCCGTGCTGGTCAATTTCTGAGCTGTCTACACAGCAGTGAACGCGCCGTCCAGGGGACTGCTGCTGGCTTCCCATTTTTGAGATGCCTACACGGCAGTGAACGTGGTTTAGGCCGCGGCCTTTAGACCACGAATTTCTGAGCTGCCTACACGGCAGTGAACACGCGCGGCTCGCCGGCATCGCCCTGGTTGAGTTTCTGAGCTGCCTACACGGCAGTGAACTCCGTATTGCTGGTGATCGAATCCGGCACCGTTTTCTGAGCTGCCTACACGGCAGTGAACGGTTGTAGCGGCCCAGGTTCGTGACGGTCGTATTTCTGAGCTGCCTACACGGCAGTGAACCGCGATCATCTGCGATACGGCGCGCTTGACCATTTCTGAGCTGCCTACACGGCAGTGAACTTGCCCCAACCCTCCAACGCTCGCCAGAGCTTTTTCTGAGCTGCCTACACGGCAGTGAACGTCCCTGCGGCGCACTATCACGGCGTGCCGCTTTTCTGAGCTGCCTACACGGCAGTGAACAGCTGGAGCGCGCGCGATGAATCGGATCAGCTTTTCTGAGCTGCCTACACGGCAGTGAACCCGCAGCTGACCATCAACAACGGTTCCAGCCTTTTCTGAGCTGCCTACACGGCAGTGAACCCGCAGCTGACCATCAACAACGGTTCCAGCCTTTTCTGAGCTGCCTACACGGCAGTGAACGGTGCGCCGCGGCAAGGACCCGAACGACTGCTTTTCTGAGCTGCCTACACGGCAGTGAACGAGCAGCGCATCCGCAGCACCATGCCCAAGATTTTCTGAGCTGCCTACACGGAAGTGAACACTTGGCTGGTCAACGGTTCGCCCATCGCTACTTTCTGAGCTGCCTACACGGCAGTGAACAACGACAGGTATGAATCGCCAGGTCCCTACGATTTCTGAGCTGCCTACACGGCAGTGAACGGGTCGTCATCGTCACTTCCTCCCCGCGGCAATTTCTGAGCTGCCTACACGGCAGTGAACCCTGAGAAGTCCGCCGGCCTGCGCAAGCTTTTTTCTGAGCTGCCTACACGGCAGTGAACACCAGGTTGTGAAGCGGGAACAGGTATTCCATTTTCTGAGCTGCCTACACGGCAGTGAACAATGTCCTTGAACTTCTCGCCCGCGTCCCTGCTTTCTGAGCTGCCTACACGGCAGTGAACACAACCGGATACTCAACGCCAGTGCTGGTGATTTTCTGAGCTGCCTACACGGCAGTGAACCCGTCCGGCCATCGCCACGCGGCGTGCCGCCATTTCTGAGCTGCCTACACGGCAGTGAACCGCCACGTTGCTCAGGCCGGTCGCAAGCGACATTTCTGAGCTGCCTACACGGCAGTGAACGTGCGCGGCCGGAAGGCCAGTTGCGGTGTTCTTTTCTGAGCTGCCTACACGGCAGTGAACGCTGTGCTCGGTGAAGCTGGCCGGCGACGGCAATTTCTGAGCTGCCTACACGGCAGTGAACTCGACGTGAACGATTCCCGCGAATTCCGGATCTTTCTGAGCTGCCTACACGGCAGTGAACGCAGCCGGCATTGCCAAGAAGTTGGACCCGCTTTTCTGAGCTGCCTACACGGCAGTGAACGCATGGTCCTTGTTCCGTTTCAGCGCCCTGCCTTTCTGAGCTGCCTACACGGCAGTGAACATTACGGGGCCGGCTGGGGCGACGGGTGCAACATTTCTGAGCTGCCTACACGGCAGTGAACGGTCTGACCTTCGCGCAGCCACTTCCCACCGATTTCTGAGCTGCCTACACGGCAGTGAACCGGAACGCGCGCCGCATCACGAAGCGTTCCTGTTTCTGAGCTGCCTACACGGCAGTGAACCCCTGTTTGGCCGCCTCGTCGGTCCGCTCAATTTTCTGAGCTGCCTACACGGCAGTGAACTGGCGGTGTACATCGCGGCGTTCGCGATCATTTTTCTGAGCTGCCTACACGGCAGTGAACGATCCAGACTGTGCAACACAGAAGAATGGTTATTTCTGAGCTGCCTACACGGCAGTGAACTGCGCGAGCGAAGGCGCAGCGCCAACAGACAATTTCTGAGCTGCCTACACGGCAGTGAACGTCCGGCCCCGACTGGTCGCAGGCGCCAGAGTTTTCTGAGCTGCCTACACGGCAGTGAACTTCACCAAGTCCCGATATCACTGGTACTTTCATTTCTGAGCTGCCTACACGGCAGTGAACGACGTGCTGGCCGACCTGCGCCGCGGCGTGCATTTCTGAGCTGCCTACACGGCAGTGAACATGGTCACGACAGCAGCCTGGCCACGCCCATGTTTCTGAGCTGCCTACACGGCAGTGAACGCGGCCGTACATGAGGATTCCGGCCGCGTTGTTTTCTGAGCTGCCTACACGGCAGTGAACCAGGTCCGCGGCGTCTTGCCGTCCCAGTCCACTTTCTGAGCTGCCTACACGGCAGTGAACATCGTGCTCGACATCAACTCGCCCGGCGGCGATTTCTGAGCTGCCTACACGGCAGTGAACGGCAGCCAGTGGCAGCGCCAGCAGCCGCGCAATTT
Organism: Tahibacter harae; assembly: GCF_024437735.1. Lineage (GTDB taxonomy): Bacteria > Pseudomonadota > Gammaproteobacteria > Xanthomonadales > Rhodanobacteraceae > Tahibacter > Tahibacter harae. The sequence continues at coordinate 41,454 of NZ_JANFQO010000029.1, forward strand.
CTGAGCTGCCTACACGGCAGTGAACTCGTGGGATACGAACACGGACCGGACCATCCCTTTCTGAGCTGCCTACACGGCAGTGAACTACCGGTACGTACCGGGCCGGCGGCACGATCCTTTCTGAGCTGCCTACACGGCAGTGAACTCCGGATCGGCCGGACGGACGGTATCGGTAACTTTCTGAGCTGCCTACACGGCAGTGAACAAATACGGTAACCACCCGAATTACCGACGAACTTTCTGAGCTGCCTACACGGCAGTGAACCCGGCGTGCACGGGGTACGGCCGCACGCCGTGTTTCTGAGCTGCCTACACGGCAGTGAACGGCGAACGTGATTTTCTGTAGTCGTTCAGGGCTTTCTGAGCTGCCTACACGGCAGTGAACAATCCGACCTTGTGCCGTGCCCATTCTGCAATTTTCTGAGCTGCCTACACGGCAGTGAACAGTGCAGCCGGTCGCGCCCGTCGAATCCAAAGATTTCTGAGCTGCCTACACGGCAGTGAACGCTACGAATGCGGTGCTGGGGCCGTTCCTGACTTTCTGAGCTGCCTACACGGCAGTGAACGCGCTGGACTCGACGCAAATCGACTGCATCAATTTCTGAGCTGCCTACACGGCAGTGAACAAAACGGGCTGACACATCAACGCGGGACGTAGATTTCTGAGCTGCCTACACGGCAGTGAACTCGGACACGGATGCGCACATAGACCTGTCAAATTTCTGAGCTGCCTACACGGCAGTGAACCAAGCCGGATGCACTGGCGCTGGTGTCAGACTTTTCTGAGCTGCCTACACGGCAGTGAACCCAAGCGGCACAACTGTTGGGGCCTACCCTCAATTTCTGAGCTGCCTACACGGCAGTGAACCAACGCTTGCAACGCAGCTCATTTTTTCTGACTTTCTGAGCTGCCTACACGGCAGTGAACTGGAAAACGCCGTCATCCGCGCGCGCCGCAATTTTCTGAGCTGCCTACACGGCAGTGAACTCGGTCACTGCTGACCGCCTGTTTCTTTCTTCTTTCTGAGCTGCCTACACGGCAGTGAACAAACCGAGCGCATGCAGGCGGCCTGGCTCAAATTTCTGAGCTGCCTACACGGCAGTGAACGTGCAGATAGCGCACCGCGGCCTCGTGCATGCGTTTCTGAGCTGCCTACACGGCAGTGAACCGTAGCATCGTCAATGCGGCGATGATGGGCTCTTTCTGAGCTGCCTACACGGCAGTGAACAATGGCAGGGGTTGGCGTCGCCTCCGACAGATTTTCTGAGCTGCCTACACGGCAGTGAACACTATCCGCCGACGCTGGTCTGGACCGTGGCCTTTCTGAGCTGCCTACACGGCAGTGAACGGCCAGGGCACGGCCGAGGGTTTGGATCTTGATTTCTGAGCTGCCTACACGGCAGTGAACAACCCACCTCCCCCCATCTTCCCCCCTAGAACCAACAGCTTACCCCAGAAAACAAAACAGCTACCCAATTTCCCCGGGTAGCTGTAAGTCTTTGATCGTTCTAGTTGTAACCAAGCAACCTCAAAAAAGGGTTCAATCAAACCAAGGCACAGTCGCCTCCTGGCTGAGTCCATAGCTGTTGAAACGACCGGCGACAGGTTGCTCCTGCACGGGGCCGTGGGCGATGAACAGCAGGAAGGGCTGGCCTGTGCTGGAGCTGTTGAGGCGGACGTAGGGCAGGGACAGGGTTTCGCGGGTGGTGTCGGGGATGCGGGCGGCGGCGGTGGCGGCGTCCAGGTTGTGGCGTTTCATCAGGCGGCGGCGCAGGCGTTCGGGGTTGCTCTTGGCCTGGACGCGGCGGACGTTGCGAAAGCGGCAGTCCGCCGGCACGGCTTGCACCGCGCCGATGTCGACGTGGTCGCGCAGGGTGTTGTGCCAGGCCGTTGCCTGCAGTGCTTGTAGGGCTTCGGCGCTACCGTGCAGGCGTAGTATGTCGCCCAGTCCGTCGCGGCCGCCTGCGCGCGGGAAGCTCAGGCCTATGTCCTCGCGTCCGAGCTGCGAAAGCGCTCTGTGGAATTTTCCATAGAGCGCGCTGAGCAGCTGGTTGGCGGCGAATTCCGGATCAGGCCGCAGGCGCAGATCGAGATGGTGGTCCATCTCAGCCGGCCTCGCCGAACACGCCGCCACGGATCAGCACGGCCACGACGTAGTGCTGGTCGCCGATGTCCGGTGCCTTGCCCTTGAGCACCCAGTTGTCCAGCAGCGAATAGAAGTCGGTGCTCTTCTTGGGCTGTCGATACGCCTTGCCCAGCGTGGTCACCGAGCCGTAGGGCTCGACCGCGATCGGGCCCAGGCCATCGTTGTCCGGGTCCGGATACCAGGTGTCGATGGTGCGCAGTGCGTTGCCGATCTTCTGCGAGTGGATGCCGGCGATGCTGTCGACCTGGTACAGCGTCTTGCTCTTCTTGTCCTTGGCCTTGTCGTCGAGTATCAGTTCCTGCGAGGGGAACACCTCCTGGCCGGCGCCCACACGCACGCAGGCGCGCACGCCGAGCAGCACGTGGCTTTCGCCGCCCAGTCCCGCGGCGATCAGTGCGCCGATTTCGTCGATGTTCTTTGCATCAGCCGCTTTGGCGTCGAAGCTGCGCAGCGTCAGCGACAGCGCATCGGCGAAGGTCCAGCTTTTTGCCGGCTTGCCGTCGACCAGATGGTCGATGCGGATTTCCACCTGCTCCGCGCCGATGCGGTTGCGCCAGAGGAAGCGGCCGTTGGCGAGATTGGCCGCATAACGCCGCGCCAGTTCGCTGAAGCCGTTGGCGCTGACGTAGCTGTCTATGGTCTGCTCCAGGCGCTTGCGGTAGCCCGAGTCATTGCAGGCGGAGGGGCGGCCGGTGCCGGCGAGCACGCGCAGGGTGAAGCTCACGCACAAGGTATCGGTGTCGGCCGGGAGCGCGGCGAAATCCACGGTCTGCAGATTCGGCTTTTCTATCATCGCATCCAGCTTGGCCGGATCCTGGTCCTTGGTCTTGAGGCGGTTGGAGATGGTGCCGCGCACGGACTTGGTATTGATCGCGACCGGCTTGCACGCGCCGATGTCGTTGCGTCCGGCCCAGGTGGCGGCGTGGAACAGCGCGTCGGAAGGATCGAGCTTGCGTTCGAAAGCGAGAACGGATGCGGTCTTGATGGTGTTATCGGCCATGACAAGTTCCTCGAATTCAGTGCGTGGGGGCGGAGAGGTCGGCGGCGTAGTCGTTGCGGGCGCGGTAGAGACCGGCCTCGACATCGCTGTGTCCGTACCAGAGCAATTGCTGCCAGGAATCGAGCCGGTGCGGCGCTATCCATTGGCCCAGGGAATACAGGCTTTCTACGAAACGTAGCGGTGTTTCGCTGTCGCGCGCGTTGCGTACGCTGCCGGCGGGCTGCAGCGGTGTGAGTGCGCCGTAGCCGACGGGGATGGGGACTATCCAGCCGGGCTTCTTGTCGAAGATCCATTCGGCGGCTGGTGTTTTGGCTTCGCCCGCCTCGTCATCCGGCCTCGTCGCAGGAGCGGGTGCGGGCCGGCAATTGAGACGGGACAGATCCAGCCAGGCGTCCAGCGTGGTCGCTTTCGGGTCTGTCTCGCGCAACTGCGCCAGCCGCTGTGCGAGCAGATCATCGCGTGCGACCAGGGCAAAACCCGGCAGCCAGCGACGGCGCAGCGAGCGCAGCATGAGGGACAGATCTTCCGCTTGGTCCGGAAACGGCAGCAGTTGTGGTCGATTGCCAAAATCGCCGCCCGGTGAAGGCAGGATCGTGCCGCCGGCAATGCGCATCTGGCTCACCTGCTGCAGGATGGCATTGGCGCGCTCGTATCGGTGGTTATCGTCCTCCAGCAGCGCATCACCGGCGACGCCGAAGACCAGCGTTATCTCCAGATGGATGCGCCCTTCCTCGACAATGGCTGCCGTACTGCCGTCCTTGTCGACGGGGTTGCGTGTCAGCCGGAAGGCGCGGTGATAACTGTTGCCGGCGACCTGTTCTTCGTGACGGTGGCAAATCACGCCGACGCCGGTGAAGATCAGCGGATAGTCCTTGCCGAGCTTGCGTTCCAGGGCCCACATCAGGCCGAGGAACGCGGTGATGGCTGGGAAACCGTGGGTGAAGGGGCTGGAGATGGCGTTGGCGTTCTGTACGCGCAGGCGTGGGAGGACCAGCAATCCCTGGGTGGCGGAAAGGAGTTCGCTCATACCGTCTCTCCTTCTGTCTCGCTGCGCTCCTGTTCGATCTGCCGGCGTAGCTCCTTGAGGTCAGCCGCCCAGGCTTCGTCGCCCAGCAGCTCCTTGGCCCAGTGGCGTTGTTCGATCAGGCCTACAGGTAGACGCTCTCCGAGTTCCTTGTTGAGCCAATAGCCGAAGCTGCGGCCGATTTCCTCGGGCCAGTTCATCCGCCGCCATTCGCTGTGGAAATCGTCGTCGCGGGCGGCGCGGCCGGGATCCAGCCAGAGTTGTTCGGCCAGCGGCAGGCGGCAGGTGGACTGGGCGCTCCAGCCAGCAGGCAGTGCATCGCGCATTTCGGCGGCAAACCAGATCAATTCATCGATCAGCCGGTCAACCAGCTCTTCGCGACGTTCCCGGGTGGGCAGGGTCTTGGCAGGATCGGTTTCCAGGAAGTCACGCAGTTCTTTCACCAGGTCGCGCGCGCTGAAGCGATTGAAGGCCGATTCCGTGTCTAGCGGTGCCCGCACTTTTGATTTCCATTGCGGTGGCAGGGAGGCCAGCAGGTAGTTGACACCGCCGCGTTCGCTGTTCAACTGGCTGATGTTCTGTGGCTTGGTACCACCTAGTTTCTGCGTAGCCAGGTCTGGATATTCGGCGAAGCCGTGCTCGTGGGTGCGCTTTTCCTTGCGGGCTTCACGCGCGGCTTTGGCGGCATCGCCAAAGCGGCCTTCATTGATGGTGACGTGGAGGCGATGGGTCAGCGAGGTGGCATACAGCGGTGCGAGGAGGTGATAGTCGCTGTCGTTGGTAGGAAAGTCGCCAACCAGCCAGTAGACCTGTTTGCCATACGTATGCGTAGCCAGATCGCCTCGCGGTTGTACCAGCCTGGCGAAGGCGCGGCTCCAGGCGGCGGCGCGTTCGCTGTCGGTGCTGAATGCGGCGATCAGGTCCGGGTCTTCGGCCAACGCGGCGGCGAGCAGGGTGGTGCCGTTGGCTTCCACGCGCAGGAACTTGTAGACGTCGAGGGCGGCGGCGTTGCCAACGACATCGCCACTGAATTCCTGGTCCAGCACATGGCTGCCGAGTTCGGTGTGGCCATGCAGGGTTCCCGGCGGACAGTAGAGATTGGTACCGCGCGCATCCGGGTGGATGGGCTTGAGGGAGTGGGTTACGGCCTGGATCTGGCTGACGCGGCGGGCGGCGTCTTCGATCCAGGTTTCGGGGTGGAACTGGGTTTCCAGTTCGGTGCGTTTGGGGTCGTCGTCGGGCAGTTTTTCGAGCTTGGAATCGCGTCGTTCATTCAGAAAACGTTGGATTGCTGCGCGAAAAGCTGCCCGTCGCTCATCATCTGATGAGTGGGTCATGGGAAATCCCGTGGAGGTAGCGTCAAGTTCCGGAGCAATGTGCTCCGGCGATTGGTTAGGCCGATTGGCGATGTCTACGTCGAGAGTCTAATCATCTAGTTCTCCGGATGTGGAACGCAAATTTGCGGAAAAGTAAAACTGGTCGTTTGGTACCCTAATTACTGCCGCATACGCAGCGCTTAGCCGATGCTTCACCGGCGCCTGGAAAACCCCAGCGCCGGATGAAACCACCACCCCCGCTCAGACGGCCTCACGTCCAGCTGCCCAAACCGCAGCGCCGCCTCGGCCAGGGTTAGCTCTTGCTCCTCGGCCACTTCGTTCAACAGCTCCAGATAGTCCAGCCGCACCCAAGGGCAAATACCCTCACCGCTTACTTCTGTCTCGGGAACGAGATTCCTCTCTTGTAGGACGTAGACCTTCTCGTCGCGCCGGCCTTTTATGACGCCGCCTTCGTCGTTGCGGATCTGGTAGATCTCGAAGTCATCGCCGTCTTCATTCGGCATCAACATCAGATTGACCACAGGCGAACTCCGGCGAAACGGCTGCTGTTGCTGCAGCGCACCCGTCAGATGGATGCCAGCCCTGTCCCAGACACTGCTGGCATTGAGCAGCCGCGGCACGGACTTGCTGTTCGCCAGGCGCGGATGCACGGGCGCTGCCTGCGGCGGAGGCAGCATCTTGTCGCGCAATCGGGCGTGTTCCAGATCGGCCAGCCGCTGCTGCGGCCGCAGCGGTGTTGCTTCAATGATGCGCGGGCGTGCATCGATGATGCACTGCTGCTCTGCATCCAGCAGTTCGCCCAGCAAATCAGTCAGCTGATGAGATTGCAGCTTGAACGGCCCGCTGTCCTGTTCGAAGCCTGGCCTATGAAACGCCGCCTGCGATGGGTTCTCCAGATGCTTCACATTAGTGCTGAGCATTGCGATGTTCGGACTGAGGCAAGTACCGCCACGATGGCGGCGCACGCGGCCGGACAGCTGGATCAGCGAGCGCAGGGATGAGGGTTCGGGTATCGCCCAGTCATAGCAGTGATCGCGGCCTACTTCCGTAACGGGACTGCCCAGCACAATGAACAGATGATGTTGTGCGGCATGGCTGTCGATGGCGCGGCGTATCGCCGGCAGATCAAACACCGCGTTTTCCTGATGCCTGTCCAGCGCGGCATCGAGTTGCTGTTCTATGGCAGAGCGCAACAGCAATGGATACTGGGAGTGATACACGCACAGGTGAATCTGGTGCTCCGGCGCTGCACCCAGGCGATAGAGTGCGCGTGCGACATCGTAGATAGGCTCGATGTTCGCCATTCGTATCAGGCCGAAGCTCACACGCTTGCCGCTGTGCGGATCGACACTATGGTGCTCGCCGTGCAATGCAACCGCTTCGTCGCGCATGCGGGTGGCGACAGCGCGGCGGATTTCCTCGTGGCTCGCCGGCGCCATCCGCAAATCGACCAACCGCGCCCTGCGCCGCACAACCGCCCCAGCCAGATGCTGCGCACGCTTCAGCGCGAATACCTGATGCTGCTGATCAAACGACTGCGCATCGCCACAATCCAGTGCCTGCTGCTCGAACTCATCGAACCACGCGCAGCAGATAGACGCAGATTCCCCGGGCCGCTCGCCCCGATTCGCCTGGAAGCAGCGACGCCCGGCCTGATACGCGAGAAACATCCCCTGTACCAAGGCCGGCGCCAGCGTGGCCGATGACAGCAACACCCGCGCCCCCAGCAGTCCAGCCCAATAGACCAGCCGGGTCAGCGCAGGCAGATCCTCCACGTCATAATCGTCCAGCTCGTCCAGCACCAGATCACCACTGAGCAGACGCAGCATGGGCAGTATCTGGCGGCCGCCGCGGTGGCCCTCGGTGGCGGGGGCCAGATGATCGACGGTGCAGACCAGGATCGGCGCCGACAGTAGTTGGCGGGCCCGTTGGTCGTGCACGGTGCGCATGAGCACGGGATCATCGGCATTGCCCTCGTAGTACACGTGGCTGTCCGCATCCAGCAGGCTTTGCGCCGAAGCAGAGCCGGTGCTCGCGGCTTGCCGGCGATAAAAGGTCTGCAGTTCACGGCTGGCAGCGCCGCCGGTCAGCACGCCTATCTTGTCATCGGACAGACCCAGCCGTTTGGACAGCGCCTCGCCGGTCTGCAAGGTCAGTACGCGCAGACCCAGGGCGATGGCGCAGCGCGGGCCGCGCCGCGGATCGGCCAGTGCATTCATGATGCGCAGATTGGCCAATGTCTTGCCGCAGCCGGTCGATGCCATATTGACGATGAAGGCGCCTTGCCGCGCAGCGCGTTCGCGCAATGCGGCCGTGGTATCGCAGGCGCGGTCCTGCCAGCGGAAGGCTTCGTTCTCGCTGCGCTTGCGCAGGCCTTTGTGCCCGACCAGGCGCGGCAGCGCACGGCAGAAATCCGGCAGCGCGCGGGCAATGATGCCTGCGTGCTTTTCCACGCCAATCAGGTGTTCGTCCAGCGGCTGGTTCGGTTCTCCAGGGGGCTTCGTGTTGGCGAACAGCGGGTAGTCCTTGTCTCCCTTTATGCGGTCTTTTTCCTCGTGCAAGGTCGAATAGTGATGATCGGCCAGCATCAGGCTCAGCCGCGCCAAATGCATGACATAGGCATTTTCCAGCCAATTCCTGGCGTTTTGTGCCGAATGCCGTTCCAGCAACCGCTTGGCGACACGGGCGGCCTGCTTGCGCCAGCTCGTGCTCAGCGTGGGCAGTCGACCGCAGCGCCAGTAGGGTTCCAGCGTTTTCCGGTCCTCCGTGGTCGGCGTCTCGTTCCAGCTGGCCTGGATCTGCAGCAGCAGATTGTCGGCATCGCCAAAAGTCGCGATCCTGCCGCCCAGCCTGACATTCCTGCCTTGCGCATCCTTGCCCGGCTTCATCGGCAGCCGATGATGCGTGAGCACCAGCCAGCCCACGGCTTGCGCCAGCGGCGGCATATGCCTGAACGGCGTCGGATCGGTTGCGTCGATGCCGTCGCGCTGCAAACGATGAATCCAGCTCGCATCGTCCTCGGCGCTGGGCTCGATCAGGCGCTGCAGCCACTCCGCGTCGGTGCTGTCGCCGACGAAGGCCTGGAACAGGCGCAGTGAAACCCACTCGTGGCGGTACTGGTTACGCTCCAGCGCACGGTGATTCAGGCGCGCCTGGAACTCGTCGCTCGCCTTGCCGATGTCGTGCAGCAACGCCGCCAGTGCGGCAAGCAGGCGTATATCCTCGCCCGTATGCCAGTCGTTCTCGCTGTCGCTGCGCAATACATTGCGTGTGGTGGTATCGGTCGGCACGGCGCCCTGCAGGTTGAAACGGGTGGCGTCGCCGACTATCCACAAAAGCTCGCTATGGTCCAGCCCGCGTATCCAATGGCAGGCCACGGCGGTGTTCTTGCGCGCGGTCTTGCGCAGCAGGCGGCGCAAGGTGTCCAGGCCGGCCTGGGTGATCGGCGTCTGCCAGGTGCGCTCGCCGCGCCGCTCGGCGAACTGGTCGAGAATGCGGCGGCTTTCGACCAGGGCGCGCTTGTCGCATTGCGATACCAGCAGGATATTCATGCGCGCGCAGCGGCCGGCGTCGTATGGGCGATCTGCTGCAGGGTTTCGATCATGAAGTCCAATGCCTCCGTGCGCGTGAGCGCCTCGATGCAGCTCTGGCGGAATTCCTGCTCCTCGTCGCCGCGCACGGCGGAGAGGAAGGCCTGCGGCAGGATGATCGCATCCTTGACCAGGTCGGCTGCATCGAACACCAGGCCGCCGCGCCGCGTCTTGCCGTGCAGTACGGCCAATCCATGCGGCAGCCCCAGTACCCAGCAGGCGCTGGCGGCCAGGCCGTAGGCCAGGTAGTTGCCGTGATCCAGGAAGCGGTTTGCCGGATCACTGCCGCTGCCGCGCTTGGCGCGGGTGAATTCACCATAGCGTGTGGTCTGGGCGCAGAGCTTGAACAGCGCCTTGCTCAGGCGCGCTTCCTCGGTGAGCAATGACGCATTGTCCGGCGCTGCGGCGACGACTTCGCGGCTGCGCGCGAGCAGGTCGCGCATGGCATCGGCCGGAACGGCGAAGCCGGCTTGCTGCAGTTCGCGGCTGCTGGTCCAGTGTTTCTCCAGCCGCTGCAGCCGGGCCAGCTGCAAAGTACGCGCCGCGGCCAGGCGTGAGGATTCCTCGAACCAGAAGCGCACCCACTGCTGCAGATATTCGGTGGGCCGGTACTCGCTCTGCGGGCAAAGCCAGGACACATCGAAATCGACTTCGTTGGCACTGAACAGCGGCGTGCCGCCGCCGCCGCAGAAACCGACCAGCACGCCCGCCTTGGCCAGCTCGCGCATTGCCGCCTGTGTGACCGAAGTGCCGGTGCCCAGCAGCAGGGTCGTCGTATTGGCGATGGGGATGTTCCAGTACAGCGAACGCTTGCCCTCGTCGGTGACGTACTCGACCCGCCCACCGTTGACCAGTACGCGGCAATGTTCCAGGTAGTAGAGGTTGGCGCGCTTGGAATGCAGGATGCTTTTCAGGTCGGTGGGGGAGAAGTCCTGCATGGCTGGCTCCTTTGCAAGGCGGGTCGGCGTCCGGCCCGTGGTGCGGCCGGCGCGCGCTTCCTGCGTGAATTGTGCAGAAGTTGCGACGGGTTTTTGCCGAGGGCGGCTGCGAGGTATAGCCAGCTTCGTCTCACTGCTTGAGACGGCACCGGAATGACGCCGCACAGGACACCAGCACTCGGCTTTGTCCAGTCTGTCGCCAGCCGGTGAGAACTCTCATGACCTCGGCAGCCGCCTCGGCGTAACCAGTAGCGGCATGGATTTGCTCGGCAAGGTTACGGAGAGATTTTCGGATGGCACAGAAACGACGCTCCGGAAAGTCACGGAGCGTAGAACCTGCAATGGCCTGTGCCAGCTGCGCCGCGGGGCGGCGCAACGAGGGTCAAGGAAATGCCGGAAGCAGGTTCAGTGCCTACCGCCTCGGCTCATACCGCATCGCCACCGCCCCCGAAGCCAGCTCCTTGCGGCCGACCAGCTTCAGTTCGATGGGCTTTGACAGCCCCGCAAACAGCGCCGGCCCATGACCGGCCACATGCGGATGCACGATGATTTCGTACTCGTCGATCAATCCCAGCTCCGCCAGGGCCAGCGGAAGTTTCACACCGCCGATGAGCAGCCTCTTGCCCGGTTCGCGCTTGAGCTGCAGCACCGCCTTTTCCAGATCGCCGTGCAGCAGTTCCGCGTTCCAGTCGACGTGGGCCAACGTGCGCGATACCACGTATTTCTTTGCGGCGTGGATGGTGCGGGCGAAGGGATCGGTCTGTTCCGCAGCCGATCCGGCGGCCGGGCGGAACGCGCTCTCCATCATTTCGTAGGTGATGCGGCCGAAGATCAGGGCGTCGGCCTGGGCCAGGGTTTCGGCGGCGTGGCGGTGCAATTCGTCGCCGCCAGCCAGTGCGCGGTGGTCGCAGCAGCCGTCCAGGGTGACGTTGATGGAGTAGCGTAGCGGTCGCAGCGGCATGGGCAAGTCCTCCGTGGGCGGCTTCCGTTCGGAATGAACGGCGGATTCCGCCTGTAGCAGCGACGAACGAGGCACTTCCCGTTCGACAGGCCAGTGCGACGGAATCCGGTGCCCGACTGTAGCCTGCCGGCACACCGCGTGCACCGGACTGCGCAAGGCGCTGCGCCGGCCTCGCTGGCCGTGCGCAGCACCTGCCGCAAGCCGTCAGCGCGCCGCCGTCGGCGTGCCCGGCTGTACGGCCTGGACAAATTCCTCGATCGATACCGTGCGGCCGTGCACTGAGGCGATCTTGTCCACGCGCAGTTTCTTGTTCTTCAGGAACTGGGCAAACGCGAGGCTGCTTTCCTGCGGCGGGCCCAGCGGCGCGTCGTTGTTCGGCATGGCGAACAGGTCGCCCTGGAACAGCAGCCGCTGCTTGGGCAGGTAGGCCACCAGCAGTTCGCGCGCATGCGGATGCGGGCCTACGTCGAGCAGTTCCACCGTCTGCTTGCCATCGCTGATGACGCGGCGGCCTTTCTCCACGAACAGGAATTCCGGTGTGCGCGGTGCGCGGGCCAGGCGGTCTTTCTGCGGCGCCTGGGCCAGGCTTTCGACCACGCCGCGGTTGCCTGGTGTAGTCACCACGGTGGCGCCTTCAGCGATGAAGCCGCGCAGCCCGCCGATATGGTCGCCGTGGTGGTGGGTCATGGCGATATAGCGGATGGGCTTGCCCGGAATGGTTTCCTTGATGCGCTGTATCACGTTCTCCGCGCCTGCGCTGGAGCCCGGCGCCTCCACCGCCAGCACGAAATCGTCGAAGGCCACGGCCAGGGTGTTCTGGTTCTGGCCGGCGCCGTTGTGGATCACGTAGACGCCGCCGCCCAGGTCTTCCACGCGCTGCGGCAGTTCCGTCGGCACGGGCTGCGCCTTGGCATAGCCATCCGCCGCGACCTCGAACGTGGCATCGCTGATCGCGGGATTGATCGCCACCTGCGCTGAAAAACGCGATGCCACTTCACCGGCCTGGCGGAACTCCCAGCGCTGCGGCACCTTGACGCCGCCGCTGTCGGTGTAGTCGCTGAACAGCACTTCTGCGGCCTCGTCGCCGGTCAGCGGGTCGACGTAGATCAGGTCGTACTTGGAAATCAGCCGGGTTTTTGCATCCACATACAGGGCGATCTGCTGCGTATCCGGCATCACGAACGTCACCACGTCATGCGGCGCACCGTTGAAGGTTTCCTCGCCGAGGTAGCGCAGCGAGGTCGGGCGATCCAGCGCCTGGCGCAGGATAAGATTCGGCAGGCGCCGCTGGTACTGCACAAACTGCTGCTGGCTGGCCTGCGCCGCGGGAATGGCCGTCACGCTGCGCGCGCGGTGATCGTAGTTGGTGCCTTCGCCGCGCTTGAGCACTACGGTGCCGTGGTTCTCGAAGCCGTTGCCGCGCAGGCGGGTCTCCAGCTTGACGCGGCTATTGGCCAGGTCCAGCAGCAGCACTTCTTTGGAGTAGCCATCCTGGTACGGTGCCTGCGGCGTCTGCATCTGCAGGCGCGGCCAGGTTTCACCTTCCAGCGTCAGTTGCAGCACTTTGACGCTCTGTACCGCCTCGGCGCCGCCCATCGCGGCCACCGCCGCGTCGATCACGCCGCGGGCGCGTTCGTTGGAGCGTTCCGTCAGGGTCTCGGGGTTGTCTGCCAGGGCGAGCAGCGGCAGCAACGCCAGGCTAAGTAGGGAAAGTCGCAGCATGAGCAGAATCCTCAGAAGTAACGGCGCCAGGTGCCGGCGGCGGGAATCTAGCCACGGTGCTGTCGGGCGACTACAGCGTTGCGCCGACCTGAAGCGGACATACGCCGTGCGGCGGAGGGTTGTGCGGAAATGCGCGGGAGATGCGGGTGAGGTGGCAACAAATTGGAGAGGACCGTTGCTCAGCTGGAGTGCTTTCACGCCGATAGCGGTATCGCAGGGAATCCATGGGTTCTGCAAAAGTGGCGGTTTCGTCGGTGCGGCTGTGCGCGGACAGGTCTGCCGGCAAAGCGACGCCAGGCGTTGACGCGATTTGCCATATGAAAAAAGTTCACGTTATGGCGCATTTGCCACTATTGCAAAATACCTGTCCGGCATGGCCCGGATAACCCAAAGTGCCGGTGGCAAACCGCCCGATCCGCACCAGTGGCGCGGACGGGTATTCACAAGGAACGCACCACCAAGGAGAAGTCCCATGAGCCAGAACCTGGTCTCCCTCACCATCACCGACGAACACGTCGCCACCGTCGAAGCCGCCCTCGCGCAGATCGAAGGCGTTTTCACCCACCTGATTTCCCTGAGCGAAGAGGACCGCCGCAGCCTCACCCGCATGGGCCAGAAATCCGAAGCCTTCTGCCGCCAGACCCTCAGCGTGCTGGAACAGAACCCCAACGTGGTGCCGCCCAGCATAGACCTGGCCGCCGCACGCCAGGACATGGCCGCGCTGGAACGCCTGCGCCCCCTGCTGGACCGCATCGAACGCCTGGCCGAACGCGGCGCCGACACCGAAGCCGCCCTGGGCAGCGACATCATGGTCACCGCGCTGGAAGGCTACGCCCTGCTCAAGGCCATCGGCGGCAGCCAGGGGCTGGACAGCCTGCGGCGCGAGCTGTCGGCGCGGTTTGCCAAGAAGCGGGTGAAGGAAGTTGGTGAGGTGCCGGCGTAACGGCGCCGGTGCGTTGTAGCAACGAACGAAGCCGCCCGGTTGGGCGGCTTTTTTTTGGGGGCTTGGAGGGGCGGAGTGTGCGGAGAACCGGCGTTGCGGGCGAATGTCCCAGTTCCGGCAGCTGCCCCGCTGATAGCTCCGCCTCCCGATTTGCGCTCAGAAAAATGGCGCATGTGGCCTAAATGGTACTTGTCGCGTTAACTTCATTATTCTCTCAAGGGGAAGTGTATGAGCGATGGCTGCTGGGTGCAGTTCTGGGATGACGATGCCTTTCGGGGGGCCACGCTGCGCTTTGATGGGCCCAAGAGCGTAAACAACCTGGACGACTACACCCAATCCGATGGCAAGAAGGAAGGCGACGAGCCGGATTCCCTCAAGACAGGGTCGCGCTCCTGGCTGGTGGTCTACAAAGACGATGACTATGAGGGCCGCAACGCCATGTTCGGTCCCAATACCGAAATTTCGGACTTGGGCCAGTACGACATGGGCGGAAATATCAGCAGCTTCCAGTTGTTTGATACCCGGCCTTCGTGGTTCGTCGAATCTACAGAAGGTGGGCCCTTTGCCACGGAAGCGTCCGATTCGGTAGTCAACGCGACAGACGTCAACAACTACCTGCGTACGATGATCTCCGCTGCGCTGAACCTGATCCCCGTTGTCGGGGGTACATTGGGCACGCTAGTCGGCGGGTTGTGGCCCGATCCAAACAACAACGACCAGGTGTGGGGCAGTACCCAGAATTACATCAACCAGGCCGTGGCCGGGGTGTACTGGCAAATCACGTATACGAACCTGAACGACATGCTGAACTCGCTGTACGGCGCCGCCCGGCGTTTCGTCGACACGCCCGATAGCGAGTACGACGCCAAGGTGGACAATTTCAGCAATCTCTTCGACACCGTCAACAATGCAGCTGCCTATTTCGTTGACGAAACGGCCCCGGAGAGCAAGCTCAGTTTCTTCATGCCCTACGCCACGCTGCAATTGGCCACATTACGCGAAAACCTGCAGCACTACGCGTACTACCATGGCAGTGAGCCCGGCGCCGAGTACCGTGAACAGCTGACCCGGGAGATCCAGGGGCTTATCGCGAACTACCAGAACCTGCTCGAACTGGCCAGCGAGCGGATCATCGCGCGCCGCCTGGAGCTGATCGTCGTGCAGGAAGATAGCCGCGACAACTACCTGGTGGTTGATCTTCTCACCGGCTGGCGCGGTTTCATAACCAACCGCACCGAGGCCGACTGGCACCAGCAGCAACTCAAAGACCAGGTGGCTAACCAGCTGGCACTGACGTTAGCCCTCAGCAACGCCCCCAGCCAGCTCTGGGCTTGGTTCGATCCGGAAAAGCCATTGCCGGTCACGGCGCCGCAGATCGACTACGCCGTTGGGCCGTTCGGGGATTATCAGGGCGCCACCGAATTCGACCAGCGCGCGGAGGGCAAGGTACTTACACAGCTGTCAATGTGGAGCGGTAGTCTTATTGACGCACTGCAGCTCTCCTTTGATGGCGTTGCCCAGGACAAACTCGGTGGCAACGGGGGTGCGGTGCAGAGCCTCTCGCTCGACCGCAGCTCGGTCATACAATCCGCCGGCGGCTACCAGACTGGCCTCATCAACGCGCTGCATTTCACCACCAACGAGGGAAGGACGATTTCCGGCGGCGCCGAAGGTACTAACAGCAACGCGATATTTGACGTCCAGCCGCTGCCGGGAGCCACAGCCACGTGGTTGACCGGGTTGTCCGGCCAGTCGCTGCAAGGCGCTTCATCCACCGACAACATCAAGGCCCTGACGTTCCACTGGCGCTGCGAGCTGTCGATCGCGCCGCCTCAGGGGACTTGAGTGACACCTTCCGTTCGCAACTAGGCAGTTTCCGTCCCCGCCGCGGCAGTGCGGCGGCGGGGCGGATATCCCGGGCAGCTGCCGAGTATGAAACGTGGGTGTCCCAGTTCGGTGGCTGAGTTCGCAATGTGGGTGTCCCAGTTCGGCGGCTTCCCAGTTCGGCGGCTTTGGTAATGAGCGAAGCCGCCCGGTTGGGCGGCTTTGTTTTTCTGGGCATTGAAAGGCCGGTGTAGGCGGGAAAACCGGCGCCGGGGGCGAAAGTGCCGCCTGCGCCGGTGCTTGCGGCGGTGCCCGAGGCACTTTCAGCGCCTCGCGATACGCGCGGACCGCCAGTGGAAGCGCTTTCCGTTGAGCAAAAAAGCATCACCGGTCGGGCTTTTTGCCCTTCCGCCGGCGCTCCAAGCGCATCCGTTGAGCAAAAAAGCGTCAACTGCCACTGCAAAAAGCCCGAACGGAGGGGCTTTTTCGGTATCCGCATACCCAAAAAGCGCCGCCGGAAAGGCTTTTTGCCCTACCGGAAGCCCTGAAAGCGGATGCGGAAGCGGTTGATCCCTCAACCGGGCCGCCCATCCTGGCGGCGCTTCCGCCTTGAACCCCTGTGCCGCGGCCTGGCGGGCCGCCGCCGATCCGCCGGGCCGGTTCGCTGCCGCGATCAGCGGCGCCGGTGCCGCGCCGCCTCCGCGCCAGGCTGGCATCGCCGTCACCGCCGCTTCGCCGCCCGCCGCGGCTCGCAGACAGGGCGTTCCGGCGGATAGTCCACCGTCCAGCTCCCCGGCGGCGGCCGTATCAACCCCGCCTGCACCAGCGAAACCGGCGCCGCCGCCGCCGTCACCACGAAGTGATCCAGCAGCTTCACCTCCACCAGCGCCAGCGCCGCCTGCAACTCCTGCGTGATGCCCACATCCGCCGACGATGGCCGCCCATCGCCCGAAGGATGGTTATGCGCAAACACCCCCGCCGCCGCATTGCAGGCCAACGCCGACTGCACCACCACACGCGTATGCACGGCCGTGCGGTCCAGCGTGCCCTGGAACAGCTCGCGGAACTCGATCAGGCGGTTCTTCGTGTCCAGCCAGGCGACGGCGAAGACTTCGTTGGGGTAGGGGGAGAGGCGGAGGCGGAACCAGGTGGAGAGGGTTTCTACGGTGGTTAGGAGGGGGCCTGGGGTTTGGGCACGGGTGGCCAGCGCCCACAAGGCTCGGGTAATGAGCTTGTCGTCGGCGGATGAGGCTGCCGAGGTGCCTGATGTAGCAGACCGGCGCACGGATTCCTTCATAGTGGCTTCCTCGTATCCCTACGAATTTAACGCTCCCGGAACCGGCGCCGGTCTTGAAGCT
Organism: Tahibacter harae; assembly: GCF_024437735.1. Classification (GTDB taxonomy): domain Bacteria; phylum Pseudomonadota; class Gammaproteobacteria; order Xanthomonadales; family Rhodanobacteraceae; genus Tahibacter; species Tahibacter harae. The sequence goes on from NZ_JANFQO010000029.1 coordinate 58,298, forward strand.
AATACTATAGTCTCTGGTACTAAAGTGCTAGTGCCAGCAACGTGGCCGCGTCCGAACCGATGGCGCGCCATGTCCACTTTTGAGCAGATCCTAGGGGGGGTGATCGCCGCACAACGGCGAAAGGCGAATCTGTCGCAAGAATCGCTAGCCGCTTTAAGCGGCGTACATCCTACATATATCAGTCAGCTGGAGCGGGGGCTTAAATCACCAACAATTAGAGTGCTTCAAGACATTGCCAAGGCGCTTGGAACATCCTCCAGTGAGCTTTTGGCTATGGTTGGGTCGTAGCAGAAGATAGAGCAAACATCAGGCACTAGGAACTCGGTCTTGAGAGAGAAATCTGATGCTTACCAGGTTTCGAGTTAGAGGGTTCAAGAATTTGGTGGACACGGATCTCCACTTCGGTCCTTTGACGTGTATTGCCGGCTCAAATGGGGCGGGAAAATCAAACGTATTTGACGCTATTCGATTCCTCAGCGAGCTTGCCGATAAGCCGTTTGTCGAGGCATCGCGGGAAATTCGAGGTGGGGACGATTTGCGCGGTCTCTGGTCTCGTCAAAAGCCAGGAAGAATGGATTTCTTGGCGGAGATGCTAATACCAAAATCTGGCGAAGACGACTTTGGGCAGCCGGCGATAGCGTCAGCAACTTTCGTGAAATACGAGCTAGCTCTTGTATTGGAAGAAGACCCAGATCATCCCGCGGGAGAGCGGATCAGGCTCGACTATGAGCACCTGACGTATATCCCAAAAAGTAAATACAAAGAGCATCTGTTTTTCCCCTATAGCAGGGATTGGATCGAGTCTGTCGCGGTGAGTACGAAGCGAACCACTTCGTTCATATCGACAGAGCATTCTTCTGGAAGAGGTAATGTCGTTCGACTTCAATCAGACCGAATGAGGCAGGAAGAGAAGAAGCAACAGGGGGGGGGCAAAGCAAGCGGATTCAGCGCTGACAAGCTACCTCGTACGGTATTGAGTTCTGCTCAGACAGCCGACGAACAGCGAACTGCAGTTCTCGTTAGGCAGGAGATGCGGAGCTGGAAGCAGTTTCAGCTAGAGCCATCCTTTCTACGACAGGCTGATAGCTTTCAGAGCCCTCTGAGTATTGATCCGACGGGGGCGCATGTGCCCGCTGCCCTGTGGCGTCTTTCCCAGGATAAGTCGCTGGGTGGAGCAGAGACTGTGTACTCGATGGTCGCGAACACACTTTCGCGCTTGGTTGAGAAAATTAGGTCTGTGCGCATTGACAGGGACGAGGTAAGAAGAGCGTTGCGCTTTATGCTTATGGATAGAGCGGGACTAGAACTTCCAGCGAGTTCTCTGTCAGACGGAACAATGCGGTTCGTGGCACTAGCTGTTCTCGATTTAGATCCCGACCAAAAAGGAATCGTCTGCCTGGAGGAACCCGAGAATGGAATCCACCCTCAGCGCGTTCCAGCAATTTTGGATCTTCTGTATCGGATCGCTGTCGATACTGAGCTGCCGTGTGGCATAGGAAATCCTCTGCGTCAGGTAATAGTTACCACTCATTCTCCGCTTGTATCGGCCAAGGTAAAAACGGGCGACTTGTTGTTTGCTCAGAGCATCCACTACACCGATTCAGGCGAAAGGATTCTTGGGGTGGACTTTTTGGGGCTTCCTGGAAGTTGGAGAGCAAAGTCTGGGCCAGAGACGACGATTTCGCGTGGCAAGGTGCTTGCGTACCTAAAAGGGGTGAGTGTCGTCCCCATAGATATCCAGGGTCCGTCCGTTGCAGATTCCTTTGGCGAGCAAATGCAACTGCCACTCTGACCATGCCAGCCGAAATTCGATATACCTTATCTAGCGAAGGGCCATCGGATCGCGTGCTCATCCGTCATATTGAATGGGCGCTCGAGCAACTCACGACTCGTACATTCTCTGGCGAATGGGCTGACCCATGTGTGTTTACGGATCAAAGGCGCGATGTCGCTACCAGGGTCTCACAGGCGATAGCGCACTATCCGTGTAATATTCTCTTTGTTCATAGGGACGCGGATGGGCAAGGACATTTAGCGAGGAAAGAAGAAATAACAAAAGCACTCAGAAGTGCCGGCGTTGGAATACCTTGTGTTCCACTCGTGCCGGTGAGGATGACGGAATCTTGGCTTCTTCTTGACGAGCACGCTATACGACAAGCATCAGGTTGTCCCTCGGGTACCCAGGCGATTCCTGTCCCTTCCATTCGATCTATCGAGTCAGTAACTGATCCAAAAAAGCTGCTAGAGGAGTGCTTGTGTGCTGCTAGCGGGAAGTGCGGTAGAAAATTGGACGTTTTCAGGAGGGATATTCCAGCGCTTAAGTACCGCGTCTCCGAACTTGTTGAGGACTTTTCGCCACTTCACAGTATCGATTCGTTTCGAGAATTTTACGGCGACTTGGGTTCGGCTCTTGCGAGCGTCAGGTAGAAGAGAAATTTTGGTCGGCCATCAATCTGTCGCAGTCATTTTTGCCGTCGTCTTGCTTTGATCGGTTTCTATGCTTCGCTCAACTCCGGTGAGCGAATAAATTCCGCTTGCTCCGAACTTGCTCGCGCTCCTCTAGTGGATGGATCAGGTTCTTCTTTTGGCTTCACAGCCGTAAGAGCGTGGTGCTACTTGCGCATATAGCACTATAGTCTCTGGCACTAAAGTGTTAGTACCAGCAACTTGGCGGCGTCCGAACTGATGGCGCGCCATGACTACATTTGAGCAAATTCTGGGCCAGGTGATCGCCGAGCAGCGGCGGAAGGTCGGGCTTTCGCAGGAAGCGCTTGCTGACTTATGTGGCGTGCATGCGACGTACATCAGCCAGCTGGAGCGCGGACTGAAGTCCCCTACTGTGCGAGTGCTGCGGGGTATTGCTAAGGCGCTAGGTACGCTAGGAAGTAAGTTGCTCGCTGCAGCAGAAGCACAATAGCTTTAGCTTTGATCAGAAAACCAAGCGAAAGACGTTCTGAATTCGGGCGCCTGTAGTCAACTGGAGGTGCGCAGTGATACCTGTGGCCATGGATAACTCTCGCAGAGTTTTGCGAGCGGAGTCGTATATAGGAGGAGGTTGGGACGCGCAGCGGTTGCGCATGGCGCCCACTATCACTATCGGGGTCGGGTTAACTTTCGGAGCGACCCGCCTAAAGTTAACCTGGCCCCGATTCTTGGCACGGCTCAATTCAGGCGTTAAGCGCCCCAATCAAACATGACCGCAATTGACCTAAAAGAAATCCCGTCGCAAATGCCGGTGCTGATCGAGACAAGTTCGAGCAGTTCGCTAGAGATTTCCTCGAGTTTCGTGGTTTCAGGGTGCTAGCAGGTCCTGACCGAGGCGCGGATGGCGGACGCGACTTAATCGTTGAGGAGCGGAGAATTGGCGTAGGTGGAGAAACCACCGTTCGCTGGTTGGTTAGCAGCAAACACAAAGCACACAGCGGATCATCCGTTACGCCAAAGACTGGGACGACGACGAAGGCGCCTACTATCGTTATCCGTTCATTCTTGAGGCAATCGATGCCCGGAAAGCCATGCTTAGTTTGGGCGGGTTCGACTCAACTCAGTCAGAAGTCGATGTCATGGGACGCAGGCTCGTAGCAGGCGAAAAAGTGATCAGACGCGAAGGTGGGGAAAGCTGGAGCTACACCGTAAAGTCAATCGTCGAGAGCAAAGGCTAACAATTCAGTCAAGCCGACGTCGCTTCACGGCGCGGCTCATTTCAGGCGTTATGCGCTAACGGAGGATTCATGCTCAACCACTATGGATTTGAGGGTGCACAGTGGGATGCTGCCAAGGAACAGGCAAGGAACATCCTCGTCGGCGTTGCTACTCGAAAAAGCAGGATCGCCTACTCTGAGCTCGTCGGACAGATCACCGCTCTGAGCCTAGAGCCACACGACACGCGCCTGTTTCATCTTCTCGGTGAGATCAGCAGCGAAGAAGACAAAGCGGGGAGAGGCATGCTTACTGCTATCGTCGTCCACAAGTCCGGCGACATGCAGCCGGGGCCAGGCTTCTTCGAGCTAGCCAAGTCACTGGGCAAAGACACCAAAGATCCATTAGTTTGCTGGATATCCGAGTTCAATAAAGTTCATGACTATTGGGCTAACAAACATGGCCGCGCATAACAATTCATTCAAGCCCACGCCGCTTCGCGGCGCGACTCAATTCAGGCGTTGGGCTACTAGCACATGATCTCGCGCATCAAACTCGCGGAACATCTCTGCAGCGGACTTGCTGGTTGGCATCAACTTCAGGTTGCACAGAACCTTGGCACGCTCTCGGGCGAGGACTCCGCACGGAATATCATCGCTCAAATCGTCAACTCTCAGGGGCGCTTTGCGCCAGCCACAAGCCAACTACCCAAGAACTGGGGTGCAACGAAAAGGCGCATAGACATCGCCCTTCTTGGACGCACCCAGAACGCGACAACTTGGTATGGCTCCGTAGAAGTCAAGTGGCCTGGTACGGCATTCGATCCACACCTGGTTCGCGAGCAAATCGTTCAAGATGCGCTTCGGGTAACGTTTGTGGAAACAAGCGTACTCAACGCCAACTTCGTTCTGCTTGGTGGAGCAGTTGAATCAATTCGTATTTTGTTTGACGACGCGCACCCAAACGCAGCAGATCGCGAGAGTCGGCGACTGGCCTTTGGGAGTTTGTTTTCGCGCAACCTGACAACCCCAGATGGGTTTCTTAACAATTCGCGCTGGTCAAAGGAGTTTCCTGAGGCCTGCGATCGCGTGCCTAAAAATGTGCTTGGCAACTTCAATGGAAAGATCAAGACAAAGCTCCTCGCACTATCAGAGTCGAGGTTCAGCTCAGCAGGCGTGGTCGGCAGCGTGTTTCTCTGGCAATGCAATCGCACCCGTGGCGCAGCGGCAGCGTAGCCCAACTATGCGTTCACGAATCCGGGACACCCACACTCCAGAATTTTCCGACCGAGTTCCTCCAAGTCCAAGTCTGGGACACCCACACTCCCGAATTTTCCGACCGAATTCCTCCAGGCTTCCTGTAGGCGGCCACTGATCCGGCAAGCCATGCTGCTTCCATGGCCCGCCCCTGATTCAGGGTCATTCACACTTACACTTGCGATTCACGATTCACTATTCAGGGCGATTCATGCGCAAGGCTGTGTCGGAAACAGTTGCCATGGGGAGTGTTCGATCGGGCCGCCTGCCGACGTTTCTTAGGCAAAGAGCCTCCGCAAGAGCCCATCACGATGGTCGCGAGATACTCCTCCTGCCGAATTCTGGGACACCCACATTTCAGAACCAGGAATCCGGGACACCCACACTCCCAATTCTCGGACCCATCCCTGGTTCCTGCCACCGCTCACTTGTCCATCAGATTCCACGAAATTCGAGACACCCTCATTTCGGAGTTTTCTGACCTGAACTCTCAACGAGCCAGATTGGATTCTCTGAACTGAACCGCCCCGGCTTTCCCGGAGGCTCTTTCCCTTGAGAGGATAGAGCGATGAGAAAGTCAGACAAGTTTTCGGACGAGGTGCGGGAGCGGGCTGTTCGGATGGTGCTGGAGCACCAGGCCG